>JBHJGV010000057.1:0-26226 GCA_050331455.1 Alphaproteobacteria bacterium | reverse complement strand
CCGCGTCTTCACCTCAACCGAAGACATCATCGCCCTCAGCTGCGACGCCTGGAACAAGCTCATTGATCAGCCCTGGAGGATCATGTCCATCGGCCTGCGAAAATGGGCCCATAGGTTCTGATCAAATGCGATTGGTATAAGAATGGCTGTTGGGAGAAGAGGGCTCACCAGAGTCCTGATTGTCTTTTCGGGTGTTGTCGGCTACATCCGCACCCCTGTAGATCGGTGCAGCATGGCGCAGAAGCGCGGAGCGCCGCCGGACAGATTCATTCTCGCCGCCCCGATCATGCATGACAGGCTCGGGGCCGGCGCAAGGAGCACAGGTCGATGACAACAAAATTCTGGATCGCATTCGTTTCGCTCGCCGGTCTTCTCGCGCTGGTCGCCGGTGTCGACCCGGCCCTCGCCCAGGAGAGCGCCACTGCGGCCACGGATGCCGCCGCAGCGAGCGACGCCCCCTCGATCCTCGTCCCGGCGCCCGATGCCCGGGCGGACAACATCCTGTCCCTCCTGTTCTTCATCACCGTTCTGGGGATTGTCTGGGCGGCCGGCGCGGCGGGCGGCTATATCCGCTTTCTGCATGACACGGTCGACGGCCACACCCTGGCACCGGAAGCCCTGGCCTGGCGGCGCCAGCAATTCATGACCTCCGGCGCCATGGCCGCGCTGCTGGTGCCGGTTGTCCTGACCCTGTGGGAGGCGGTCTTCGCCAGCCGCAACACGGGCATCATGCACGACATTTTCAACGCGGCCCAGGACACGGCAACCGATTGGCTGCTGCTGATCGGCCTGTGCGGCATTGCCGGCGTGGCCGGGCGGTCCCTGGTGCAGGGGATCAGCCAGAACTTTTCGTCGTCCAAAGACGTCCAGAACGATCCCCTCTACAGCATGAACTGACCGGAACCTGGCCGGCCTGCTTGCTGGAACCGCGCCGCCCGACTATATCCAACGGCATGATGGAAACGGATGTGTTGGACAGGCCCTCGGGCGATCTCGGGGGCAAAATCGGCGTGAACAGCCTGGGGTTGGCAAAGCCCCCGGCCCAAACCCGCGTGGTCGTCGCTATGTCCGGCGGTGTGGACTCTTCTGTGACCGCGGCGGTCCTGAAGCAGGCCGGTTACGACGTCGTCGGCATTACCCTCCAACTCTACGATCACGGCGAAGCGGTGCGCAAAAAGGGCGCCTGTTGCGCAGGGCAGGACATCCATGACGCCCGGCGCGTGGCCGAGCGGCTCGACATGCCCCATTACGTCCTCGATTACGAGCAGCGGTTCCGCGATGCGGTGATGGCCGATTTCGCCGACAGCTATCTGGCCGGCGAAACACCCATCCCTTGCGTCCGCTGCAATGAGCGCGTGAAATTCCGCGATCTGCTGGACACGGCGCGGGATCTGGGTGCGGAGGCCCTGGCCACGGGACACTATGTGCGGCGTATGGAGGGGCCAGCGGGCCCTGAACTGCATCGGGCCGTCGATCCGGAGCGGGACCAGAGCTATTTCCTGTTCGCCACTACGCGGGACCAGCTCGATTTCCTCCGATTCCCCCTGGGCGGGCTGCCCAAATCCGAAACCCGGGCCTTGGCCGCACGTTTGGGCCTTGAGGTGGCGACAAAACCCGATAGCCAGGACATCTGCTTCGTACCGACGGGCAAATACACCTCCGTGATCGAGCGCCTGCGCCCCGGGGCGGCCGAAGCGGGCGAGATCGTGCATGTGGATGGCCGCGTCCTCGGTCGGCATGACGGTATCATCCATTTCACGGTGGGGCAGCGGCGCGGCCTTGGTATCGCCCTCGGCGATCCGGTTTTCGTGGTCGGCGTCGACGCAGTCACCCGCCAAGTTTTTGTGGGGCCTCGAGAGGCCCTCCTGACCCGCGAAATTGCCCTGCGCGATGTGAATTGGCTGGGCGAGGGATCGATCGACGGCACATCGTGTTCGGTAAAGGTGCGATCCACGAGGCCACCCCTGCCGGCGCGTCTCAGCGAGCGGGACGGCACCGTCCGTGTCCTGTTCGAAGATCCCGAGGAGGGCGTCGCGCCCGGACAGGCGGCCGTCTTTTACGGCGGCACCGACCAGACCCGGGTCCTGGGCGGCGGCTGGATTGCCGATACGGTCAGCGCTTTCGAGGCGGCGTGAACGTCGCCCCGGCTGCGTTGATCGGAGGATCATCCGCCCAGGGAGGGAAGCTTTGAAGCCCGGCGCCGTACTCAATGTGGGATCCGGAACGCTGCGCCACAGCGATCTGGACACCCTGACCCGGTCCATGACCGATGCATTCGAACGGCAGGGTGTCGAACTCCCCGTCGCCCACACGGACGGTCCGAATCTCCTCCCCACCATCCAATCCATGATGCAGCACCGGGACCCAATCCTGGTCGGTGGCGGCGACGGGAGCATTGCGGCTGCCGCGGCCGGGCTGTGCGGCACCGGCCATTGTCTGGGCATCCTGCCCTTTGGCACAATGAATCTCGTGGCGCGTGACCTGAACCTGCCGCCCTGGACCGAGGATATCGTCCCCAAGCTGGTGCGCGGGCACGTCCGGGAGATCGATGTGGCCAGTGTCAATGGCGAGGTCTTTCTTCATTCCGTCGTGCTCGGAACATTCCCCCAACTGTCCCAGACGCGGGAGGAATTGCGGGACGCCACCACGCCCTGGCGCTGGCCCACCTTCCTTCAGGCGGTGACGCGGGAGCTTCTGGCCGGCGAGACAGTGGAATACCGGGTTGAGACGCGAAAGAAGGGCCTCACCGTGCCGACGCGGTCCTTGATGATCTGCAACAACAAGATCGTGGACGCGCCGAAATTCGGGCTCTCCCGGGCCCGGCTCGACCGCGGCCGGCTTTATGTGTATCTGCCTCGGGATGAAACGCCGCTGGAGACTGCCGGCACGCTGGCCCGCTTTCTCACCGGGCTCTGGAACGGCAATCCGAGACTGCGCCGGATCAAGACCAAGCGCGCGCGCATCGGTGCGGAGCAGCCCGAAATCCTTGCCTCCGTGGACGGAGAGGTTCGAGCGTTCACGTCGCCGCTTGATTTTAATATCGAGCGCCGGGCCCTGAAAGTCTGGGTGCCGGCACCATGACCTTGCGCCTTGCCCATATCTCCGATCTTCATTTCGGCCGGACCGTGCCCGCGGTGGTGGACGCCCTGGTCGATCAGCTGAACAGCCAGCGCCTCGATATTGTGGTGGTCGGCGGCGACCTCACCCAGGGGGCCCGGCACCGGGAATTTGCCGAAGCCCGCGATTTCCTGGACGCCTTGACACCGGCGACGCTCGTTGTGCCCGGCAATCACGACCTGCCGGGCTGGGCCTTCTGGAACCGGTTCCTCCGCGGTTACAAGCGCTACCGCACCTATATCGACGCCGATCTCGATGTGGGCCGGCGGATCGGCGAGGCGGGTTTCGTCGGGCTCAACACCTCGCGCCGCTTCGTGAACCACTGGGACTGGTCCAACGGTGCCGTGTCCCGGCGTCAGCTGGATTTTCTCGAAGAGCAGTGGACCGATATTCCGGAAGACGGTCTTCGGGTCCTGACCTTGCATCACCCGTTGGTGCCGCCGCCGGGGCGGCCGGGCCAGAAGCTTGTGTCCAACGCGTCCCGGGTGGCCCGCAAGGCCAGCGGTCTTGGCGCCGATCTCGTGCTCACGGGCCATCTGCACACAACGCAAGTCCAGATGGTGAGCGTGCGTCACGATGTGGACCGCAACTTCCCCGTAGTCCAGACGGCCACCAGCACCTCTTCGCGCCTGCGCGGCCACGGCAACGGCTTTACCGTGACGGAATGGCGGGGCTCATCCATGACGGTAACGACATGGGAATGGGCCGGACAGTCCTTTGGGCACAAGACCGCGGTGCGCTTCGCGCGGGACATCGCGCAAGGATGGCATCCCATCGATTGATCGCCATCGACGCGCTAATGCACTGACGCATTCAAGTGAGTCAGCTTATACTGTCTTTGCGAGGAGCGTTAGCGACGACGCAATCCAGAGCGGCACACGCTGAGTATTCTGCCCTGGATCGCCGCGCGACCTTTGGCCGCTCGCGATGACGACCTGCACCATCCGTATGAGTCGGTGCGCTAAATTCCCTTCAAATAAACTGGTCTTTGACCGTGGGAAGAAGGGGG
This sequence comes from Alphaproteobacteria bacterium, assembly GCA_050331455.1. GTDB lineage: Bacteria > Pseudomonadota > Alphaproteobacteria > JAJFIK01 > JAJFIK01 > CAYUYV01. The sequence continues at coordinate 22,100 of JBHJGV010000057.1, read as the reverse complement.
CATGACATGGTTTTGACCCAGGTGATCGCGCCGGAATTCGTGTATTGGCTGGCCTCGCTGGTGGGCATGAGCGCTGCTTGGTGGGAGCTGTTCAAGCGCTCCAACAAGGCCCTGTCGGAGGAGGACCGGGAGTCTGTCCGGGATTGGGCGCTCCAGGGCAGCCGGTTCCAGGCCGAGACCACCTGGCCCAGGACCTTCCTGAAACTCTTCGACGCCTTTTTCATGCATCGACGTTGGACATCGTTGATCCGTCCCCAGCAGTCCATTCTGGCGACGACCATCTTCCTGTTCTCGATCTTCACCATCCTGTCTTTCGGTGCCGGCCAGTCGCCGGCCTTGACCCTGGCGGAGTTTTTCGAGGATCGGGAATTCGATGCCGCCTTGTATATTGTCGGTGTCGGGTTCCTCGGCAATTTGCTCGGCGATTACGTCTCCCTCTATGAGACGCGCAGCATGATTTTCCTGTCCCAGCGCGTGCCCAATGTGCTCGTCCAGGCCCTGCTCATTTTTGCGGACTTCATCCTGTCCGGGATGATCATCGGCGTGGTCGTTTTCGCCATCGCGATGTTCAATCCCCCCTCGGCCCAGACCATCGATTTCGGCTATACTTTTCTCGAACCGTCCATGGGCCTGTGGCCCAATCTCTGGGCGGCGATGCAGATTTCCCTGACCTTGCCCTTCGTGTTCGCCTGGCAGTTTCTGGGGGAGGGCAAGATTGAGGATATCAGTGCCGTGATCGTCCTGGTGTCCTTCCTGCTCACATCCTATTTCACGTCGATCTGGCTGTGGTTTTATCTTCTGGCGGGCGCGCTAGGCCGGGTTCTCTCCCTTCTCTATCACACTGTGTTTGGCGGGACCCGGCGCCTCTACGAGACCAAGGCCCTGGGCGACCTCTCCTATCTGCAGCTCACTTTTATCATCTTTACGGTGATCATCCATCTGATGATCTTCCCCAGCCCGGTGTGAGCCGGCCCCCAGATCTCATCACCTCCCACAAGATGGGTCGGGGCCTGCTTCACGGTTCATCCGTACACAGGAGCAAAAAGTCTCGGTGCCGCCCATGCGTGCCGCACAAAAAAAGGGGGGGAGAGACCGGCATCTCTCCCCCTTTGTTCATGAGAGGGCGACAGGATTTATGCCACGGCGGCTTGGGGGGCCTTCACCTGGGCGATCACGGCGGCGGTGACCGCCTGCGTGGTCGCGGTGCCGCCCAGATCACCGGTCCGGATGCCCGCCGTGATGACCGCATCGACGGCACTCTCCACCGCGGCAGCCTCGTCTTCCAGGTCGAAACTGTGGCGCAGCATCATTGCGACGCTGAGGATCGTGCCGATGGGATTGGCGATGCCCCTGCCGGCGATGTCGGGGGCCGAGCCATGGATGGGCTCATAAAGGCCCGGCGATCCCGGTGCGCCCAGGGATGCGGAAGGCAGAAGGCCCATGCTGCCCGCGAGCATGCTGGCTTCGTCCGTCAGGATGTCGCCGAACATATTCTCCGTGACCATCACATCGAAATCCGCCGGCCGGTTGATGAGATGCATGGCTGCTGCATCCACGAGCAGGGTCTCCAGCGTCACGTCGCCATAGTCGGCAGCCACGATCTCGTCCGTCACGGCCCGCCACAGCCGGCTGGTCTCAAGCACATTGGCCTTGTCCACACTGGTCAGGCGGCCGCGCCGGCGCCTGGCCAGATCGGCGGCGAAGCGGACCACCCGGTCGACCTCGCCCCTTGTATAGACGCACGTGTCATGGGCCGTGTCCGCGTCCCGCGCCTTGTCGCCAAAGTACAGACCGCCCGTCAGCTCTCGGACGACCACGAGGTCGACCCCCTTGAGGCGGTCGGCCTTGATCGGGGAGTGGTCCAGAAGGTCGGGATGCGGCCGCACGGGCCGCACATTGGCGAAAAGGCCGAGTGCCTTGCGCAGGGCCAGAAGGCCTTTTTCCGGACGCGGATCGGCCTTGTCCCATTTGGGCCCGCCCACGGCGCCCAGCAACACCGCGCCGCAGTCCTTCACGGCCGAGGCTGTCTCGTCGGGCAGGGGATGGCATCCCGCGTCGATCGCGGCCCCGCCGATCAGGTGCTCGCGGGCCTCGATACCGTGGCCGAACCGGCCGGCGACCGCCTCCAGAACGGCAAGTCCGGCCGACGCCACTTCCGGTCCGATGCCGTCACCGGGCAGATAAACGATGGGAAGTTTCATGACGAGCGAGCCTCAAACTGGTCGATGGCGCCTTCCTGGGCGAGGAGGAAACCCAATTGGTCCGTCCCTTGTAACAGGCAATAGCGCGCGAAAGGATCCACGGTGAAGGGGATTCTGGCGCCGTCCGCCAGAGTGATGGTCTGGGTCTCCAGATCCACCGTCGTCTCCGCATCCGGGGCGGCCATGAGCCGTCCATGCGCCTCCCCATCGACCACGATGGTGAGGAGCCCGTTCTTCAACGCGTTGTTGCGGAAGATGTCCGCGATTTCCGTGCTGATGACGACCTGGAAGCCGTAATCGAGAAGGGCCCAGGGCGCGTGTTCGCGGGAGGAGCCGCAGCCGAAATTGTGCCCGGCCACGAGGACCTTGCGCTCGCGCACCCAGGCCTCATTCAGGACCGCGCCCGGCTTTTCCGACCCGTCCTCCTCAAAGCGCCAGTCATGGAAGGCATGGGCGCCGAGGCCCTCCCGGCTGGTGGTGGTGAGGAAGCGGGCCGGGATGATCTGGTCCGTATCGATATTCTCCGCCTCGAGAATGAACGGCTTGGAGGTGATGGCCGTGAAGCCCCGGGTTTCGGCATCATGCGACATGGGAGTCCTCCGTGGTCCGGCGCGGATCCGCAACCGCACCGGCGAGTGCCGCCGCGGCGGCCGTTGCGGGGCTGGCGAGCACCGTGCGTGCGCCCTTGCCCTGGCGGCCCGCGAAATTGCGGTTCGAGGTGGAAACGGCGAGCTGTCCGGGTGCCACCATATCTCCATTCATGGCGATGCACATGGAACAGCCCGGCTCGCGCCATTCGGCACCGGCGGTCTTGAAGACATCGTCGAGGCCCTCGGCTTCGGCCTCCGCCTTGACGGCCTTCGAGCCCGGCACGACCAGCATGCGCACCCGCGGATCGATGGTCCGTCCACGCATCATATTGGCGGCTTCTCGCAGATCCGACAGCCGCGAATTGGTGCAACTTCCGATGAAAACCACATCGACGGGCGCGCCCATGAGCGGCTTGCCCGGCTCAACCTGCATATAATCAAGCGCCTTGCGCTCTTCGGCACTGCGCGGCGCGGGCACCGGCTCATCGATGGCGACGCCCTGGGCCGGATTGGTGCCGTAGGTCACCATGGGCGCGATGTCTTCGGCTGTCAGACTCACTTCCGTATCGAAACGGGCATCCGCGTCCGAGGTGAGGCTCGCCCAGCGGGCGACGGCCGCATCCCAGTCCGCCCCGTGGGGCACACGTTCGCGCCCCTTTAGCCAGCGGAAGGTCTCTTCGTCCGGGGCCACCATGCCGGCCCGGGCGCCCCCCTCAATGGTCATGTTACAGAGGGTCATGCGGCCCTCCATGGTCAGGGCCGTGACGGCGGATCCCCGATACTCGACCACATGGCCCGTGCCGCCGCCGACGCCGATCTGCCGGATGATGGCGAGCACCATGTCCTTGGCCGTGACGCCGGGCTTCAGGGTGCCGTCGACCCGGATGGCCATGGATTTGGCCTTGCGCTGCAGCAGGCATTGGGTCGCCAGCACATGGCCCACCTCGGTTGTGCCGATGCCGAAGGCCAGCGCCCCGAAGGCGCCATGGGTGCTTGTATGACTGTCGCCGCACACCACAGTCATGCCCGGCCGGGTCAGGCCCAGTTCCGGGCCGATCACATGGACGATGCCCTGGGTCCGGCTGTTGAAGCCATGGAGTTCGATGCCCGTTTCGGTGCAGTTGCGCTCCAGGGTCTCGACCTGGGCCTTCGCCGCCGGGGTGGCATAGGCCCGCGAGCCGTCTGCTGCCGGAGGAAGGGTCGGGGTCGAGTGGTCCATGGTGGCCACGGTCCGGTCGGGACGGCGCACGGCCAGCCCCCGGCGCCGCAGTTCCTCGAACGCCTGGGGCGAGGTCACCTCGTGGATCAGATGGAGATCGATGTAAAGGACGCCGGGATGGTCGCTCGCTTCGGGAACGACCAGATGGTCGTCCCAAACTTTGTCATAGAGGGAGCGACCCCCTGCGCCATGCGCTGATGCTGACATGGATGGGATTCCTGACAAGGGAGAGAGGGTGGACGGTGGGCGGCGGCGTGGCCAGGAGGCGACGCCGTCCGCCGGCCGGCGAAAGGCGCCTGTGGGATCAGGGCCTTCCGCCGTCGGAATGGTCAAGGACGCCGGTTCACGCCGGCACCGCCTCGCGGGCGCTCACCTTGCTCGTACCAGTGCCCGTCGGGGCCGGCGCCGCGGCGTCGGTGTCCATCCGCTCGCGCCGGTCGATCTGATTGATGACCGCCATCACGGCGAGGACCGCGGCGGTGACCGAGTCCGCATGGCTTGCGGCGCCCGCAAGGATTTCCTCGCCATAGCGCACGCGCACCTCCGCGTGGTTGGTCATGCGCCGGGGCTCCTCGGCGTCCCGCTCCAGGCGGGAGGTGACCTGTTCCACATGCAGATCATAGTCGGTGATGCGCGCAATGGCCTGGACGGCGGCGTCAAGGCTGCTCTGGCCCTTGGCGCTGTCCCGGTGGCGGATGCCGAAGGGGTCCTCGAGATCGACCACGGCCTGGGGTACATGGACGGTGCCGGCCGCGCAGTCCAGCCCCATCAGGCGCCACTGGGTGCGGTTCGCCCGGGTGCTGGCGCCGTCCATGCTGAGCACGAGTTGCTCCAGATCCGTATCCAGAACTTCGCGGCGGGTGTCGGCCATGGCCTTGAACGCAACGAACACGGATTTCAGTTCGTTGTCGGACAGGGCAAAGCCAAGCTGTTGGCAGCGGGCCTGCAGGGCATGTTTACCCGAATGCTTGCCCAGCACGAGGGAGGATTCGCTGAGACCGATATCCTCGGGCTTCATGATCTCGTAGGTCTCGCGATTGGCCAGCATGCCGTGCTGGTGGATGCCCGCCTCATGGGCGAAGGCGTTCCGGCCCACGACGGCCTTGTTCCGGGCGACTGGATTGCCGGTCATGTCGGCCAGCAGGCTGCTGACGGCATGGAGTTGGCGGGTCTCGATACCCGTGTCCAAATTGAAGAAGCTGCTCCGGACCTTCAGGGCCATGACGGCTTCTTCGAGGGAGCAGTTGCCCGCCCGTTCGCCGATGCCGTTGATGGTGCATTCGATCTGCCGAGCCCCGGCCCGCAGGGCGGCCAGGCTGTTGGCCACGGCCATGCCGAGGTCGTCGTGGCAATGGGTGCTGAGGATCGTGCGGTCGATATTGGGGATTTCTTCCTTGAAGAAGCGGAATAGGTCATAGATTTCGCCCGGTGTCGTGTAACCGACGGTGTCGGGCACGTTCACGGTCGTGGCACCGGCTTCGATCACGGCTTCGATGACGTCCGCAAGAAAGTCCCGTTCCGTCCGAATGCCGTCCTCGGGCGAGAATTCCACATCGTCCGTCCACTGGCGGGCTTCGCGAATGGCGGCCACGGCGGCCTCAAGGACCTGGGCACGGCTCATTTGAAGCTTGTGTTCCCGGTGGATCGGGCTGGTGGCGAGAAACACGTGAATGCGGCGCTTCGGTGCGGCCTGGAGGGCCCGGCCGGCGGCAGTGATGTCCGACTGGCTGGCGCGCGCGAGGGAACAGATCGTCGGGCCGGTGACCGATTTGGCAATGGTCTCAACGGCCTCGAAATCGCCCGGTGATGCGGCGGCGAAACCCGCCTCGATGATGTCGACTTTGAGCGCGGCGAGGTCCCGGGCCATGCGCAGCTTCTGGGCGCCGTTCATGCTGTAGCCGGGGGACTGTTCGCCGTCTCTCAAGGTGGTGTCGAAGACGAAGACCCGGTCCGGTGCCGCCGTGCCTTCGGATGCCGGTGTGTGCTGATCCTCTACATGATCGTCATTCATCGTGGTCCTCCATTTTCTTGGATTGGCGTTACCTGTTTCACGTCGATCAGCCGCATGATCTGCCGGCTGAGGATATCGGTGGAGCGGGTGCCGTCGCGGGCGATGACGGAGATGGTCATTTCGGCCCGGTCGGCGGCCACCATGGGCATGTTGATGGCGCCGACGGAGAAGCCGCGCCGCTCGATGAGCCCGATAATTCGCTGAAGGAAGCCTTCGGTCGGGGTCAGGTGAATGCTCAGGGTGTGGGTCATGGGATCAGCCTTCCATCATGCTTGCGTTGGACTGGCCCGGCGGCACCAGCGGCCAGACATTTTCCTTGGGGTCGATTTTCACATGCATCAGCACGGGACCGTCCGTGTTCAGCAGGCGTTCGATACCGCCCTCCACCTCCTCGCGTTCGCTGATCGCGAAGGCTTCGATGCCGAAGGCATTGGCGACTTGGACGAAGTCCGGATTGTCCGACAGGTCCACTTCGGAATAGTTGCCCTCGAAGAACAGCTCCTGCCACTGACGGACCATGCCGAGGGCGGCGTTGTCGAGAAGGCAGATCTTCAGGGCGATGCCGTAACGCTTCAGGGTCGCCAGTTCCTGAATATTCATCATGATGGAGCCGTCGCCCGTGACCGTGACCACACAGGCCTCCGGTTCCGCGAGCTTGGCGCCGATTCCGGCCGGAACGCCGTAACCCATGGTGCCAAGGCCGCCGGAGGTCAGATGGGCCTGGGGACGGGAGAAACGGCAGTGCTGGGCAACCCACATCTGATGCTGACCCACATCGCAGGTCGCCACGAAGGCATCTCCGGCCTTTTCGGACATGGCCTTCAGAAGGGCCGGGGCATAAATGCCCGTGCCCGGAGCGTCATAGCGCCAGGCATGGTCGTCCCGGTCCTTGCTTGTCCGCATCTGCCAGGGGGTGATGCTCGGCGCCTCGGGGGCCAGCCGGTCCAGAACGTCCCCGAGGCGCCCCGTAATGCCCACATCCGCGTCGCGCAGCTTGCTGATCTCGGCCCGGTCCGCATCGATATGGATGACCCGGGCGAGGGGCGCGAAGGTGTCGAGTTTGCCCGTGGCCCGGTCGTCGAAACGGGCGCCGCAGCAGATCAGCAGGTCGCAATCCTGGACGGCGAGATTGGCACCCTTCAGGCCGTGCATGCCGAGCATGCCCAGGAAATTGGCATGATCCGTCGGCACAGCGCCTAGACCCTTCAGGGTGGCCACGACGGGGATGCCGCTGCGCTCGGTCAGGGCGCGCAATTGCGCTTCCGCGCGGGCAATGCCGATGCCGCCGCCCACATAGAGAATGGGCCGTTCGGCGGACGCGATCAGGGTGTTCGCCGCGGTGATTTCCGCCTCGTCGATGGCGGGCGCCTGGGCGTCCTGGGGCCCGGCCGCGTTGGGGGTCGCCACCAGGGTGTTGGCAATATCCTTGGGCAGATCGATCAGCACAGGCCCCGGCCGGCCGGAGGTGGCAATCGCGAAGGCGTCCGCCACGACGCGGGGAATGTCTTCGGCTTCGCGCACGATGAAGCTGTGCTTCACGATCGGCAGAGTGATGCCGAAGATATCGACTTCCTGGAACGCGTCCGTGCCCATGAGGGGCGTGGCGACCTGCCCGGTGATCGCGATCAGGGGGACAGAGTCCAAGAAAGCGTTGGCGATGCCCGTGACGAGGTTGGTGGCGCCGGGCCCTGAGGTGGCCAGGCACACGCCGGGCCGGCCCGACACCCGGGCATAGCCGTCGGCCGCGAGGGCCGAGCCCTGTTCGTGGCGCGAGAGGATGTGGCGCAGGTTCGACCCCACCAGCGCATCATAGACGGGCATGATGGCGCCGCCCGGATAGCCGAAGATCACGTCGACCCCCTGGTCCTCCAGGGCCTGGATCAGCAGGCGCGCGCCGCTGATCCGGTTGGACGGGGCGGCGGAGGGGCCCGGTGCCGGTGCGGCCACGGGCGCCTCGGGCTCCTGCTGGGCCCCTGGGGTGCGATGGGCCGAAATCGAACCGGAAGACATGTCCTGAACCATCTGTTGGGGGACCATGTGTCGGGAATGCGCCGTCATCGGATCAACCAATATTCTTGGGGGCGTTCAGCCAGGACATGCGCTCGCGCATCCGCTCGCCCACGTCTTCGATTTCGTGGGCCTTGTCCTGGTCGAGCAGGCGCTGGTAGCGCGGCAGGCCGGCCTGGTTTTCTAAGATCCAGTCCCGGGCGAAGCTGCCGTCCTGGATGGCCGTCAGCACCTCGCGCATGCGCGCCTTGGTTTCGTCATTGATGACCTTCGGCCCGCTGACGAGATCGCCATATTTCGCCGTCTCGCTGATGAAGTCGTGCATCTTGGAAATGCCGCCCTCGTAGAGCAGGTCGACGATCAGCTTCAACTCGTGCAGGCATTCGAAATAGGCGATCTCGGGCTGGTAGCCGGCCTCCACCAGGGTCTCGAATCCTTGCTGCACCAGTTTGGTGGCGCCGCCGCACAGCACGGCCTGTTCGCCGAACAGGTCCGTTTCCGTCTCCTCCCGGAAGGTCGTGTCCAGCACGGCCGCGCGGGTGCCCCCGATCCCGTCCGCATAGGCCATGGCCGTGTCGGCGGCCCGGCCGCTGGCATCCTGGTGCACGGCGCGCAGGCAGGGCACCCCGCGGCCCAGCTGATATTCCCGGCGCACCAGATCGCCCGGGCCCTTGGGCGCGATCATGATGACATCCACATTCTGGGGCGCCTGGATGCGACCGTAATGCACCGTAAATCCGTGGGCGAACAGGATGGTGTCGCCTTCGTAAAGACCCGGGCGCACCGCGTCCTCGAAGACGCTTTCCTGGGCCATGTCTGGCACCAGCATGGCGATCAGCCTGGCATTCGCGGCGGCCTCGGCGGGGGAGGCGACGCGCAGGCCGTCCTGCTGGGCCCGGTCCCATCCGCGCCCGCCTTCGCGCACGCCGACGGTGACCTGGCAGCCGCTGTCATGGAGATTGAGGGCATGGGCGCGGCCCTGGCTGCCATAGCCCAGGATCGCGACGGGCTGGTTGCGGAAGGTCGCCATATCGGGGGCGGCCTGGCTCAATTGGGGGCGTTCAGGCGTGGGCTGACGGGACATGGGCGGAAGATCCTTTTTCGGCCGGAGCGGCAGTCTCGGCGGGGGATTGGGGGCGGGGTTCAGGAAAGCCCGTCACGGCGCCGTCCGACGCGGAGGAGACGAGACGGGCATATTTGGCGAAGGCGCCGGTGGTGTAGCGGGGGGCCGGCGGCGTCCAGCCTTCGGCGCGGGCCGTGATGTCCGCGTCGACGGAAATGGTCTGGGCTTCGACATCCACACGGATGCGGTCGCCGTCACGGATGAAGGCGATGGGTCCGCCGTGTACGGCTTCCGGGGCCACATGGCCGATCATGAAACCGTGCGTTGCCCCGGAAAACCGGCCGTCGGTGATCAGGGCCACGGAGTCCGACAGGCCCTGGCCGACCAGCGCGGCCGTCACGGCCAGCATTTCCCGCATGCCGGGGCCACCGGCGGGGCCTTCATAGCGGATGACCACCGCATCACCGGCCTTGATCTCGCGCTTCTCCACGGCCTCGAAGGCGGCGTCTTCGCTGTCGAAGACCCGTGCCGGACCTTCGAAGGTCATCCGTCCGTGCCCGGCCAGCTTGACGACGCAGCCCTCGGGCGCCAGGGACCCGCGCAGGATCCCGAAGCCGCCGCGGGCCTTCAGCGGCTCGGCGACGGATTTGACGACCTGCTGGCCGGCCATGTCCTCGCCCGCCTCACATTCGGCGAAAAAGCTCCGCCCGGTGACGGTGGGCACGTCCTCGATCAGGCCCGCCTCGATCAGGCGCCGGCCGACCAGCGCCGTGCCGCCGGCCTTATACAGATCGGGGGCCATGAAACGGCCCCCGGGCTTCAGGTCGGCAATGACGGGAGTCGCTCGGGAGGCCGCGTCGAACTCGTCCAGGGCAAAATCGACACCGGCTTCCTTTGCAATGGCCATCAGATGCAGGACCGCATTGGTGGAGCCCGCCGTGGCGGAAACGCCGCGGGCGGCATTGCGCAGAGAGGTTTCCGTGATCAAGGAGCGCGGGCGCGTGCCCGACGCGACGAGGTCCATGACGATCCGTCCGCAGCGGCGCGCCTCGTCCGGTTTGGCGCTGTGGACGGCCGGCACGTCATTGGCGCCCATGGGCGACAGGCCCAGAAAGGTCATGGCGAGCGCCATGGTGTTGGCCGTGAATTGGCCGCCACAGGCACCGGCTCCGGGGCAGGCCCGCCGTTCCACCTCGCCCAACTCGTCCACCGTGATCAGGCCCGCGGCGCAGGCGCCCACCGCCTCGAAGACATCCTGGATGGTGATGTCCTTGTCATTGTGGTGGCCCGGCATGATGGACCCGCCGTAAAGCACCAGACCCGGACAATCGAGCCGGGCCAGCGCCATGGCCGCCGCCGGGATAGTCTTGTCGCAGCCGACCAGGACGACAATGCCGTCCAGGCTGTGCCCCCGGGTGACGAGTTCGATGGAGTCGACGATCGCTTCGCGGGACATGAGGGAGGCGCGCATGCCCTCCGTGCCCATGGAGATCCCGTCGCTCACCACGATGGTGTTGAAATCGACCGGTGTGCCGCCGGCCTCCCGGATGCCTTGGCGCACCGGCGCGGCCAGGGCGTCCAGGTGCATGTTGCACGGCGTGACCGTGGTCCAGGTGTTCACGACACCGATGATGGGTTTGGCGAGCGAGTCATCGTCGAGGCCGGTGGCCCGCAGCATGGCGCGGGCCGGGGCACGGGCCGGGCCCTGTTTGATGGCGTCACTGGTGGCTCGATGGGTCATGGTTTCCTTGAAGAGCGTTTTTGCAGCGTTTGGTTCGGACAACAAAAAACCCCGTCTCCGTGTCTCTCGGAGCGGGGTTGGTTCAGCTTTCGTGATGATGATCACTTACGCCATGCCAACCCCGGTCCTAAGAAGGAGTACAAGGCCAAGAAGCGCGATAATGAGCAGTCCGGTGGATCCCCAGCGCACGCGGTCGAACAGGTCGGCAGGCACGGCGCGCGCAAGCGCGGAGCCATTGGGAAGGGTGCCCGAGGCCGTATGCATCCGTTGCGTGTTCATGGGGCTCAACATCGAAGGAATCAACACCGAAACATCAAACTCGTTGGTCAACACGAAAGAACGTTACCAGCGGGGGCGTTCTTTTGTAACCCCCTTATCGGCCCTGACACCATAATTTCACATTCCGCTTAACGGCCCGTTTGCGTCCCTGGATCGACTTGCGCGCTTTAACCGGCACGCAATTCGATCCACAGGGCTTTGGCCTCGGCCAGAAGGGCGCCGTCGGTGTCGAACACGGCCGTGCCGGCGCCGTGCTTGCGCCCCTCCGAGCCCAGATACCAGCCGGCGACGATGAGAGGCGTGCCGGGTTCCGGGCGACGGTGGATGCGGGCGGAAAGGCGCCCCAGAAGCTTCAGGCCGGAGGCCGTCGCCTCGTCAACGGCGAAGGCACCGGGGCAGTCGAGGGCGCCCCAGAGAATGTCGTCCGTGATAAGACCATCCGGGCCCGCCATGCTGGCATGGGGTGTCCAGGGGGCGGCGACCATGAAGTCCGTGTGCCCCTCGAACGGGCCGGTGAAGACCCGCAGCCCGTCGCCCTCCGCCCGCGCGGTGCCGCAGACGAAACAGGTGGGCAGGGGATGCGCGTCCCAGCAGCGGAAATGACGCCGGCCGGACAGGGCCTGCTCCAGCCGCGGCGCCGCGGGCGTGTGAAGATTTGCCGTCGCCATACGGCCCAGGCAGACCAGCGTATCGCCATGGGTGACCGGCACCGTGCCATCTTCGTGCATGCCCACGGTGAGCGCAGTGTCGAGGGGCGTGGGAGCTCGCAAGGTGATCTCGGGCCAGTGGACATCATCGGCCGCCGGCAGAAAGGCCGCGATCCGTCCGCTGACATAACCGCCATTGCCACTGTCCGGCGGGCCGTTGAAGCGGGCCGGTATGGTGACGGTCCGTAGCCCCTCGGCCCGGATCATGGCCCCTCCTTTCCCCGATCATCATTCCACGGATGTCCTGACGCGGATCGGCGATGGGTCTATTCAGCCGGCGCGCCGGCGAGGCGCTGGGTCAGGGCGTTGACCCGGGCCACGGCGGGCAGGAAATCCGGGCGCAGCTCGATGCTCTTGCGATAAGCCGCCAGGGCCTCTTCGAAGCGCTCCGTGGCCTCCAGCACCAGGCCGCGGTTGAAATGGGCCGCGTGCAGATCGCGGGTGTCGAGGGCGATGGCCTGGTCGTAGTCGGCCAGGGCGGCGGGGAATTTGCGCTGGAAGAAATAGCTGTTGCCCCGGTTCAGGAAGGCTTCGCCGGAAGCCTCATCAAGGGCCAGGGCGGCGTCGAAGCTCGCGATGGCCTGGTCATAGCGCTTGGCGCGATTGTACAGAATGCCGCGATTGACGAGCGTGGCGATCCGGTCCGGCCGGGACAGGGTGGTGTCGTTGAGGGCCGTGTCGCAGGCTTCGAGGCCCGTGAAGACGGCCAGGCCGAACCGCGCCTCCTGGTAGCAGATCCGGGCATCGGAACTGCCGAACACGGTGACGGGGCCCTGGGCCGCCGCCGGAAAGGACGCCGTGCCGGCGGCAAGGGCAAGGGCCGCGGCCTTGAGCGCCGGCGCGGACCGGGTGCCCTGCCCATGCCCTTTGGGGAATTTGGCCCCCCCTTTGGAGCGTTTGGCCCCTGGGCACAGTCCGGCGCGCGCAATTGCGCGGCGCAAATCACCCGTCTTGAATGCGAACCCTGTCATGCCCGGCCCCTTCTGTCTGCTCTTGCACCGTCCGCGATTCGCTCCGGCGGATCCGGCCCGTCCGGTTGGCCCTCCGCAGATGCGGCGGCACCGGCGGTTGGGCCAGCGATCGGGCCAGCGGTCGGATCATTGATCGGATCAGCATACCCTCGGATATGCATGCCCTGGCGCTCAATGCGGTCACCCTCCCGTTGTACTCTCTTGAACGCGGGGCGCAATGTGGGAAACGGCAAGACGGAACGCCGCGGCCCCCGCACGCCGCAACGCCCGGCATGGACCGGAGCGCGGCCCCGCCCCGGGAGGCCCGCCCCGGGAGGCCCGACTGGGGCCCAGCCGGGCTCGGCCGGGCGGGCGAATTTCCCTTGCACCTGCCGCCCACCGCCCCTATAGAACGGCTTTGGCGTTCCAAGGCCAAAGACCGACTCGTGCCCGCCCCCATGGCGCAGCACCCCACCCGGTCCGGCGGAGTAGCTCAGGTGGTTAGAGCAGCGGAATCTTAATCCGCGTGTCGGGGGTTCAAGTCCCTCCTCCGCAACCAATTGTCACAATAAAATGAAAGAGTTATGAGTGCGCCGCAAGATCGCTGGGGCATCTACAGCCATATACGCAGGCGTTGAGTAGGGTTTCGTTAACGTTAATGCATGGGTGCCCGCCTTGGGCCGTCATACAAAAAGGCAACAGAAAGTATTCTCATCGCTTGCGTTGATAACCGAAAGTCATCAAAGGCAAAAGGTAGTCCAGAGGAAAACTATAGCGGCATCTCTTCCAATTAGTGCCGATGAAAACTTGGTTTATATGATTCTTCAACCTCTTCTTCTTCATGCTTTTGCTCAACGTCATCTTCATCGATTTGTAATAAGGATAGCCGGAAGCCGTTGATCTGCACCAGAGTCTGCTCCAGAAGCTGGCGATTACAGTATGGCTCCGCGTCCACCCACCAATGCCCGCCAACGGCTTCCATATCGGAAACGTCGCCCTCGGAGCCGCTGAAACGGGATGTCAGAGATCCTGACGGCACTGGATCCCCGCGGCGGATCGGGATAAAAGGAAAATCCCGGTCCCAAACGGCGTACAGGAACTTTCCGTCCTTCGAGAACACAGCAGCGCTGGGCGTGTCAATCAATTCACAGAAGCGGCGGGCCGTGGCTTCCTTGCTGGTGTCGTACTTCCTTGCCATGCGCAACAGGAGTTCCAGATCGGGCGCGGCTGATCGGGCAAGGTCGCGACGGAAGAGATTCGCCGGCATGAGCATGCAGGCGGAAAAGCGGTTCGCCTCGGCCTCCATGCGCGTGGCACGATCCATCGTCTTTGAGGTTTCCGACTTGCGCATATCCGCCGCGGTACACATGAACTGCGTGCCTTCGTCAGGCAGATGAAGGGGCATCAGGAAATGGCCCAGTTCGTGGCCGACGGTAAACCTCTGACGTCGACGGTCGCTCGACCGGTTCACCAGTATGACGCCCTGCGACTTGTCACGGTCGGTGACGAGTCCGCCTTCGAAGCCGCTCGCGCCAATCGGGGCAACGTCCGAGATGTCCACCGCGTGTGCGATATCCTCAATGGGAACGGGCACCGGCATGTCGGGCACCTGCTTCAGGATGCCCTGGACAAGTGCGTCCGGCGAACCCAGGTCGGCGAGATCCATACGGCTAATCTGCATCGCTATCGGGCTCCGCCTCCTTCTTACGCTCACGCATCTGCCGCATGATTGTGTTGAGCATCTCGCGATCGTCCGGATCCAAGTCCTTCAGCTCACGGAACATTGCGACAAGTTGCTCCTCTTCTTCGGGGGCATCCGGATCTTCTTCCACCAGATAGGCGATGCTCACGTCGAAATGCTGAGCCATGCGCCGCAGCAGGTCTATGGACGGATTGCGGCTGTCGCCTTTCTCAAGCTCCCAGATATGTGCCTTGGACGCGTCCACCGCGTTGGCGACCTGCTGCAGGGACTCTCTTTTCCGAATCCGTAGCTGTTTCAGCCGGGCTCCGCTGAAGGCCACGCTGATCACCTCCGTTCTGGTTTCCCCTCCAGGGCGGCGCCTCGGCACTGTAAGATCGATCGAACAAAATCGTATCACAGCAGTTGACCGCCCGGCAACGTTCGATTTATCCTTACGGAATGGGCCGCCCGTGACTTACGGCGGAGCGATACAGGAAGGAACGACGACATGACCAAGCGTAACCAGCACGTGGTGCCCCATCCGGACGGATGGGCGGTGAAACCGGAAGGAGGCAACCGGCCGTCCTCGGTCCATGACACCCAGCGGCAGGCGATTGACCGCGGGCGGGAAGTCGCCCGGAACCAGGGGACGGAACTGCTTATTCACGGGCGCGATGGGCGCATCCGCGAGCGGGACAGCCACGGCAGGGATCCCTTTCCGCCTGAAGGCTGAAGAGAGGGGCCGCTAGGCGGCCCCCTTCAGTTTTCGCCAGCCAGAGGAAGTGGTTGCAATACAAGATGTGGGACTTATCTGAGTCAGATACACAAGATGCTGAGGGGCAGCCATGACTGACGGACCCCGCAGGCTGCGGGTTTTGAGCATTGACGGCGGCGGCATGCGCGGCGTGTACACCAGCGCCTATCTGTCGGCCCTGGCTAAACAGGCTGCCGCGCGCCGGAATGTGGAGGAACTCGATGTCGGCAAGGCCTTCCAGCTGATCGTCGGGACCAGCACCGGCGGCATCATCGCCTGCGCCCTTGCGGCGGGTGTTCCCCTCGGTGAAGTGGCCGACCTCTATCGCCGGAACGGGAAGAAGATATTCCCGGTCAAGATGCCCCGTGGTCTCAACCTGGATTTGTGCCACCAGCTTTTCAGCCGCCCCAAGCACTTGGCCCGGGGCACGGCGGCACTCAAGCATGTCCTGGAGGAGAAGCTCGGTGATCTGACGGTGCGTCAGGTCTATGACCGTCGAGGGATCGCCCTGGCCATCCCCACAGTCGAAATGTCCCGACACCGCAGTTGGGTCTTCAAGACGCCGCATCTGGGCGGCCACCGCGACGACGGCTTTCGACTTGTTGATGTATGCCTCGCGACCAGCGCCGCGCCCCTTTATCGCTCCATGGCGCGCGTGGAGAACCCGGCCACGCCCGGACATCATCATGTGTTTGTTGATGGCGGTCTGTGGGCGAACAACCCCGTCCTGGTGGGCATGATCGACGCTCTGCAAATGACGGGGCCGGGGGATCGGATCGAAATTTTCTCGCTCGGGACATGCCCGCGTCCGGCCGGTGACATCTTCGGCCCGGAGGACATGCACCGCGGTCTGGGCCAATGGAAGTTCGGCGGCGAGGCCGCGGCCGTATCTCTCGATGCCCAGGAATTCGCCTACGACAACATGGCCGGGATGCTGGCCAAGCATGTGGATCGCGACTGCCGGGTGGTGCGCTTTCCGCGCGGCGACCTGCCCGCGAAGGCGATGCCTTATCTGGACCTGGACGAGACCAGTGAGAAGGGGATGCAGGTCCTCGTCGAGCAGGCCCATGAAGACGTGTCTCTTACGTTAAGCGCATGTGACCGTGCTGCCGACATCGACGGGAAGTTGATGGCAGCGCTGCTCAATGATCTGCCTCCGATCACTAAATCCGGGGCAGGCGGATGGCCCAGATTCTGTTGAAGCTGCTGACTGCCGCAGCTGTTGGCAAGATTGCGCTCGATACCTGGCGAAACATAAGGATGGAAAAAATGTTCAATTGCCACGACGACATTCTGGCGTATCACGATGAAGACGTGACGCTTCCCAAGGCTGAGCAGGATGAGATGCGGGCCCGCCGGGACACCAACCGGCAGCGCCTCAAGGACGGCCTGAAGCGTGACGAAAAGCCCGCGCCGAGTGGCTTCCAGTCGCAGGGGTCCTATGCTCATCGCACGATGGTTCAGCACCCGGAGAAAGACTACGACATCGACGATGGGGTCTATTTCTGGAAGGAGGATCTCAAGGGTCCGAACGGCGGTGATATGTCCGCGCGTGACGCCAAGGAGATGGTGCGCAAGGCGCTTCATGATAAGCGGTTCAAAAAGCCACCCGAGGTCCGCACAAATTGTGTGCGGATCTATTACGACGCCGGGTACCATGTGGACGTGCCCGTCTACCGCAATGTCAGGACAAAGAACATCTGGGGCGAGGAGGCGGTCCACTACGAGATCGCCAGCTCGGACTGGAAAAAGGCCGACCCCGTCGAGGTCACCCGCTGGTTCAACAGTGAGAACGAACACCAGAGCCCGGATACCGTGAACGGCCGTCAGCTGCGTCGGCAGACGCGCATGAGCAAGGCGTTCGCCCGCAGTCGGGAAAGCTGGCGCCCGCGGGTCGCGACGGGCTTCATGATCACGACACTGATTGTGAACGAGTGCTATCGGGCCAACTCCACCCGCGAAGACCGGTCGCTCTATGAGACCATGGTGTCCATGCGGGACCGCCTCAAATGGAATCTGGAGATCGACCACCCGACGGTGGCGGGTGAAAAGCTCACCACGGGACCGGATGACGCCCGCGTGCGCCTTCTGAAGGAGAAGCTGGACTGGGCCATTGAGGTGCTGCAGGTGCTGTTCGAGCGGGACTGCACCCAGGCGAAGGCTCTCAAGGCCTGGGACAAGGTATTCAACACAAATTTCTTCAGTGACCGGATCGGGGAAGAAGAGGCGAAGTCCCAGAAGACCGAAGGCGGCTGGGGCACCGCGGCGGCGGTCGGCGCCGGAATGGCAGCCGCGCTTCTAATCAAGGGAGCCGAAAAGGCCGCTGCTGAGGAGCCCGTGGATAAGAGAGGTGGCGGACGGTATGCCTGACAGGCCTCCCGGCAGGGCAGGCGAGCGGCGAGCGGCCGCAATTGCTGGCGTGGAGGTCTTCGTCGCCACCATCCCCGGTGGCGGCCGTATGTCTGCCCGCCATTTGGAGCAGTATCACAAGAAAGACTACGAACTGGGCTGGCGTGTACCGGTCAAGTTCTCGGACGGCAAACTCCGTCAGATCCATATCCTTGCCGACGGCGGTTTCCCCTATACCGCGCCTCGTATCGCCGTTGCCAAGGGGCCTGGTGTTCTTGCTTGGCCGCACCTTGAAAGGGACGGTCTCCTCTGCATCCTGCCGACCTGCGCCGCCGTATCAAGCGAAGACCCGGTGCGGGTTGTCGAGTATGTCCTCGGTGAGGCTTGCCGGCTGATCGAGGAATGCATCGGCGGCACCAATGCGGACGATTTCCGTGAGGAGTTTCTCAGCTACTGGGTGATGGCGGTGAACGAAGGCGCCAGCGCCTATACGAGCTTGCTTGAGCCCCGTGGACCGGGGCGCCGCTTCACGGCGTGGCATGGCAAGCGGGCGCGATTCGTCGGTGAAGACGAAGAGAGTCTCAGGCGGTGGCTGTCACGATGGAGCGCCGGAGCCTGCAAAGGGCAGGACTACAAACTCCATGACGGAGTGCTGATCTGGTTGCCGGAACCCCTCATGCCTGCCGAATATCCGCGTACCGCGGCCGATGTACGAGGATTGGCGTGGCATCATTCCCCGGAGGCCGCGGACGTCCTGGAAGAGCTGGTGGCGTCGGGGGCCGACGAAATAGATGTTCTCCTGGGTGCCAATACATCGAATGGTACCTGCTTCGCGGCGGCCATTTTGCACCCCCCACATCAGTCCGGCGGGCCCAGAAGGATGGGTAATCCCTTGGTGGCGGGATTTCGGCCCGGACATGTGCCCCGGGATTTGTTGGTTGGCCGCTATTTGTCTGGAGGTACGAAAGTGACCAGGGCAACCGTCGAACGCGCCGATCATCATTGGATTCATGGCCGGGACCAGGACCCAAGGCAGGAGCGCCTCCGGTGTATGCGTGTGGCGCACCTGGGCTGTGGCTCCGTGGGCGGACCACTTGCCCAGCTTCTGGCTCAGGCTGGCGTCGGCCACCGGTTGCTGGTCGACCGGGAGATCCTGGAGTGGCCCAATGTGGGCCGGCACGAACTCGGGGCCCAGTCAGTGGGATGCAGCAAGGCCTCCGAACTGGCCAGGGAGATTGAAGAGGCTTTTCCGCATCTGGGCGATGTGGTCTCGAAGCGAGAGCTTGTTGGGCACGCTGCAAAGAGCCTGATGGATGAGCTGGCTTCCTATGACCTGATTATCTGCACCATGGGCGACTGGGCCGCCGAGAATTTCCTGAACGAAATCCAGCAGCAGACGGACGATTTTCCGCCGATCCTCTACGGCTGGGTGGAGCCCCATGCGGCGGCGGCCCATGCCGTATTCGTGCCGCGGGGTGGGGCCTGCCTGCGGTGCGGCACGAACGACAAGGGGCACCCGCATTTGCGGGCGACAGATTGGCCGAAAGGCGGTGACGAGTTCCAAGCGCCGGCCTGCGGAGCGGTATTTACGCCTTACGGCCCGGCGGAGCTTTGCTGGGCCCATGCCCTGCTCTCGGAAACCGCAATCAAGATACTTATCGGCGAGCTGCGCGAAGCTGCCTATCATCGCATCTGGATCGGTCTCCGTGACCGTGTTGAAACGGCAGGCGGCGTATGGGCAGCGAAATGGATCGCAGAGATGGGCGACCCGGGCAGTGGCGGCATGGTGGTGGAGCGGCCTTGGCCAGCACTGGCGTCATGCCCGGTGTGTGCTTGCCAAGCGCGGGCCGCGTGATCAGATACGCCATTGGGACGTCGGGTCAAACTCTTGTCCTGACCGGGTCCGTTCTCGACCACTTTGATTGCCATCGCCAACGGGGGCTCCTGAGCCGGGAAGCGGGCGGTCAGCTATTCGCGCGATACGACGGCACCACGATTCAAATTGATCGAGCCACCGGACCGCGCCCCTCGGACCGCCGTACACCAAAGGTATTTTTGCCGGACAGACAAGCGGAACGTCAGGAGATAACGAGGCTTTTCCAGGACGGCCTGCATTTCATTGGCGACTGGCGTACGCACGCAGAGTCCTACCCGATACCATCGCATACGGATATTATCAATTTTCAAGATCTGTTTCGTCAATCGCGCCATAGGCTACATAGCTTCGTAATGGTTATTGTTGGTACAGATCCATTTCCCGATGGGTTGTATGTCGGGTTATGTAACGAACTTGAATTGACAAAACTCTTCCCTCTTTCACTGTCGACTTCTTGATCGCCGATGCTACCGTCTCGGAAAGTGCGTAGACGGAGGTAATCGACGATGAGTGCTCTCGCCAAACTGAAACTTTCCACGAAGACCCGCCCGCAATCTCTCACGAGCCCAGAAGCGCGTGTGCGCCAAAAGCTCTTGGACGCAATCCTGGATCAGATCGCTGTTGCCGAGGCAGACCAACGCGGAGAACAGTTCATCAAGCGTGGCATGCGCTTTGTCCAAGATCCCGAGACCGGCGAGCGGGTCAAGCGTGAAGTGCCCGTGCGCTTGCGCCGGTGGTGGTTCCGCGATGAGAACGGTCAGCTGTTCTTGGAAGTGCGCTACGGCAATAAGCGGGTTCCCATCCGTCAGGGCAAGACTGCCATAGAAGTGGGCAGTGCGGACAATCTCGTTCCGGCACTGGAGCTTCTGCGGGAAGCAGTTTCGTCCGGCGAACTCGACAAGCCGCTCATGGAAATCCGTGATGAACGTGCTGCTCGGTTCTCTGCTCGCGGTGTGAAAAAGCCCTCAAAATAGGGGCCTGCTTTTAAAATCTAAAAGCTATACAGACGAAAGTATGGAAACACATACTTTTGTCTGTATGGTGATTTTTAACAATAAGGGCCTACATTCTCATTCGCTTGGTGTAGAGGCGAATAGGAGATTGAAATGAGCGATCAGTCAGAATTGGAGCAGTTCGCATGGCGTTTGATCGAAAAAGCTCGGGAACAAGAATGCGATTATTCTAATGGTTTGGATCGATATGAGTTGAGTCTCGGAAGCTACACGAGCCAGGTTCTGGCAAAGGAATTTGAAACTCTGCAGCTTGGGGATTACTCTGAATACATTATCCTCGACGAAGTCGATGGCTTTGAGGTGTTTCGCGTATATAGTTCTTACCGTGAAGAATTGTGCGGCTTTGAAACTATGATGGATCTGGATCAAATTACGGCGTTCCAGAAAAAAATCACTCCTTATCTCTGATCGATTTCTCCGACCATGACCATCCTCAAATCCATCCGAGGCGGCGATGTGGTGCTGTTTTATCGAGGAGACAGCCCGAATATCCATTGCCGCCTCCGCAAACCCAAGGTTGGTGGATGGGTTCAGCGCAGCACCAAGACGAAATGCCTCGAAGTGGCGATCGAACGCGCAGAAGAATGGCATGATGATCTGCGCTTCAAAGAGAGATATGGCCTTGCGCTCAATCCAAAGACCTTTTCAGCTGTCTGTGATCTTTATATCCGTGAGCTGAGAGACGAGGTTGCAGCTGGTTCTCGGAGCGAACGGCATCTCAGAGACTATATCCCCGTTGTAGAGCGCTACTTGCGCCCCTATTTTGGCGAACGACAGATCGATGAAATCAAATCAAGCCACATTGGCGATTATCGCCGTTGGCGCTTGAATTACTGGCAGACTGGTCCAGGCCGCAAGCTGGAATACATCGAGTATGAGCGCGCCGGGAAAAAGATCCGCCGCCCGGCTCCCAAACCGAGACCGCCCTCGCAAACCACATTGAACCAAGAAGACGTTGTGCTCCGTCGCGTCTTTGACGTCGCTGTGCGCCACGACATTCTCAAGCCATTCCAAGTCCCATCCATCAATCCGGGTGGTAGGAGCGGCCGACGGACGGATCGCAGACCTCACTTTACGGTTCAAGAATACCGCAAGCTGATGAGCTTCATGGAGGAATGGGTCCAGCAAGGTTCAAACACGGAACGCAGATTGCTCTTGCGCGATTACATTCGCTTTCTCGTGCACACCGGCATCCGTCCTGGCACAGAGACAGACAATCTTTGTTGGCGACATATCACAAATATGAGAACGCCAGAGGGCCGCTTTCGGCAAATCATCATCGTCAACGGGAAGACAGGAAGCCGGGAAGTGATCGGTGTCCCAGAGGCCGGCCAGGCTATTAGGGAGATCCGTCAGCGGTTCGACGCAATACAGCCAGGAAAGGGATGGCCCACGCCAGAGCCATCGCCAGACAGTCGGGTATTCATGCTCCCGGATGAAACCCCTGTGCCACATGACTACCTACGTGGGTTGTTCGACAAGGCACTCACACAGGTAGCGTCCCTGGGCGTGGTGTAAGAGCTGTGGGTAACCGGCCCGCCGGAGCGACCGCCACGAGTCTGGTGGAGGCGGGCCGGTTATCCACAGCGGGCGGTCATCGCACGCGAATCCTGCGAGGTTGCGGTTGCGACACAGCAACCAAAGGAGCCTTGCACGATG
>JBHJGV010000056.1:0-53215 GCA_050331455.1 Alphaproteobacteria bacterium | reverse complement strand
AGGGGGAGAGGTGGGTCTTGGAGTTCCTGCTGTTCTTCTCGCGAGTTACGTAGTCGTCGTGCCCTTCGAGCAACTGGAGGGTCTTGCCGCTGGCCGAGTGCCACAGCCGCGCGGTGTGGTCACGGGACCCGGTGAGCACGGTCCCGCCGACCGGGCTGAACACCGCGCTCCAGACGTCGTCGTCGTGCCCTTCGAGCACCTGGAGGGTCATGCCGCTGGCCGTGTCCCACAGCCGCGCGGTTTCGACAAAAAACCAGGTGAGCACGTTGCTGCCGTCCGGGCTGAACACCGCGCTCATGACATCTCCGTCGTGCCCTTCGAGCACCTGGAGGGTCTTGCCGCTGGCCGCGTCCCACAGCCGCGCGGTTTTGTCCGAACCGAATAGATCACCGGACGCGGTGAGCACGGTCCAGCCGTCCGGGCTGAACACCGCACTCACGACATTGGCCGTGTGCCCTTCGAGCACCTGGAGGGTCTGGCCGCTGGCCGCGTCCCACAGCCGCGCGGTGTTGTCCCAGGACCCCGTGAGCACGGTCCGGCCGTCCGGGCTGAACACCGCTCTCACGACGGCGCCGTCGTGCCCTTCGAGCACCTGGAGGGTCTTGCCGCTGGCCGCGTCCCACAGCCGCGCGGTGCCGTCCTCGGACGCCGTGAGCACGGTCCCGCCGTCCGGGCTGAACACCGCGCTGTTGACGTTGACCATATCTCCTTGGAGCACCTGGAGGGTCTTGCCGCTGGCCGCGTCCCACAGCCGCGCGGTGCCGTCCTCGGACCCCGTGAGCACGGTCCGGCCGTCCGGGCTGAACACCGCGCTGTAGACGGCGCCGTCGTGCCCTTCGAGCACCTGGAGGGTCTGGCCGCTGGCCGAGTCCCACAGCCGCGCGGTGTGGTCACGGGACCCGGTGAGCACGGTCCCGCCGTCCGGGCTGAACACCGCGCTCGTGACATCGCGTGTGTGCTGCGACAAATTGGACGTCAATCGCCAGTCATGAGAGGCACGCTGTAATTGTGCGCTGGCGGCGGGGCTCGATGGTGGGTTGAGTTCGCTGGTTTGGGGCAGTCCACTCAAGGCCCACAGCATGCCTTTCCCGAAATCCGACTGTTCATTGGCCAGTTCTGCCAATTGGGCGAACAGGCGCGAGGTGTTGAGGGACACGGCGCGGGCCTGGATCGAGACCAGGAAGCCGGCCAGGGCCACGGTCAGGGTAAAGACGGTAAGGGCCCCGAACGCGAGCCGGCGGCGCCCCCGCGCGGCCCGGCGTTCAGCCCGGTCCCGGGCCGCGCAGGCGGTCAGATAGTCCCGACCCGTCCCGCCCAGGGCGGCCTGCAAGTCCTCCCGCGCCAACACATGCTGCGCCGTCTCCAGCCGCGAGCCCCGGTGCACGAGGAGGGCCTGTTCGGTCCGAGCCCTGTCCCAATCCTGCGCCGCCTGACGCACGCCGTCCAGCATGATCAGGGCTTCGCTTTCCGCCTCCAGCCAGCCGGCGAGCAGGGGCCACTGGCGCAACAGGCTTTCATGGGCGATGTCCACCGTGGGCTGATCGTCCTCAACGCCCAGAACCAGAAGCCGCGCCTCCACCAGGCGGTTCACCAGGGGCCGGGCGCCTTCGGGCAGATCCGACAGGCGCGCGAGGCGGCGCAGGGGCGCCCGCGTGGTGGGGTCGAGCTTGGCCAGCCAGGGGATGAATGTGGCGCGCAGCAGGGCCTCGGCCTGCGCCCGGTCCTTCGGGATTTCGCCCGCATGCTGGGCCGCCTGGACGGCCGTCTCCACGGCGCGGGTCAGGGCCCCCTCAAGGCCGCCCATGGCGAGATAGTCCCGGGCCTCCATGCGTCCCGTGGCGCGGCCCTGCTCCGTGTAGAGCTGTTCCAGGGTGAAGGCGAGCAGCGGCAGGGGATCAGCGCCGCCGACGGCCGCCAGATCCCGCAGCAGAAGATCGCTCAGCACCGGATTGATCACGAGCGCTCGGGGGCCGTCGAGCCGCTCCGCCGGGCCTTTGATGATCCGTTCATAGGCGCCCTGGGGCACAGGCGACAGGTCCAGCGGCTCCTTGCTCGCCTGCGTCAGCTCCGGCGCGTTCTGGAGCAGGCGGTAGCTGTCCGACCGGATGGTGAGGAGGGCGAGAAGCGAGGTGTCGGCGGCGAGGAGATCCCGCAGAAGGGCCAGAAAGGTCTGGGCCTCGGCCCGCGCGTCTCCCTCGCTGGAGAAGAGTTCCTCCGCCTGGTCCACGGGCAGGACGAGGGTGGGCGGTGGTCCGTCATCGGTGGGGTCGAGGGCATCGCGCCGCGCCTGGAGGGCCTCAAGATGGGCGAGGATCGGGCCGGCGCCCCCGGCGATATGCTGGCGCAGCGTGGCCCGGGCCTGCGGAATGCCCGCGTCCTCCAGGGCCGTTTCCAGGGCGTGGAGGAGGCCCGTCTCGGGACTGGTCAGCACGGCCGTCCGGGGCCGGATGATGGGCAGGGGGAGGAAATTGCGGTCATCCCGCCCGAGCCGCGGCAGAAGGCCCGCGCGCAGAAAGGACGATTTGCCCGCCCCCGAAGCGCCGAGCACCACCACCAGATGGCCGCCGCCCCTGGTGCGCAGGCGGCGCAGCAGATCCAGGCCGCCGGCGATGTCCCCGTCCCGGCCGAAAAAGATGCCGGCGTCCTGGGCCTCCAGGGGCTCAAGACCGCGATAGGGCGCGCGTTTGGGCTCATGCTCCGGCGGCCAGGGAAAGCTGACGGCATCGATGCCGGCCTTCAGGAGGCCCCGGCGCAGGCGCTCCAGATTGTCCGTGTGAAAATGGACGGTCTTCTGCTCCCGGCCCGGCGGAACGGTGACCTCGAAGGGCGTGGTGGGGCCGAGGGCTGCGAGGTCCAGATGCTGCCAGTCCTTGGCGAGCCAGGGCGGCGAGGTCACGTCCCGCTCGATGATGACGGGGAACAGGGGCTTGTTGAGACTCGCGGCGAGCTGCGCCTCCCACTGGCACCAGTCGCTGTCGATCCAGCCTTGCGAGATGAGGCAGATGACACCCTCACACCGGTCCGCCGCCTGGCGCAGGGCGTCCCGCCAACGCTCGCCCGGGGCAATGCCGGCGTCAGCGGTGAAATCCAGGAACAGGTCGTCCCAGCCATTGGCGCGCAGCCAAGCCTCAAGGGCCGCCGCTTCCGCGTTGTTGCCGCTCCAATGGCTGATGAAAAGCCGCGCCATGGCCGATCCCCCTCCACGCGCACCGTCAAATCGTGTCTACAACCCTAGACCGCAGGCCCGCGGATGACAATGCGGACATGCAATGGTGCGAGGGGTGGGGCGGGGCGTCGGCGGACCGTCCGTTTACGCCAGGGCGCGGGCGGCGTCGCGGGCGAAATAGGTGAGGATGCCGTCGGCGCCGGCCCGCTTGAAGGCGAGGAGGCTTTCCATCATCACCTTGTCCCGGTCGAGCCAGCCATTGGCGGCGGCCGCCTCCAGCATCGCGTATTCCCCGGAGACCTGATAGGCGAAGGTCGGGACCTGGAAAGCATCTTTCACGATGCGGACAATATCGAGATAGGGCATGCCCGGCTTGACCATCACCATGTCCGCCCCTTCGGCGAGATCCTGGGCGACTTCGCGCAGGGCTTCGGCGCTGTTGGCCGGGTCCATCTGGTAGGTCTTCTTGTCACCGCGCAGCACGCCCGAGGAGCCGATGGCATCCCGGAACGGTCCATAAAAGGCCGAGGCATATTTGGCGGCATAGGACAGGATCAGAACATCCTGGTGCCCCTTGCTTTCGAGGGCCTGTCGCATGGCTCCGACGCGCCCGTCCATCATGTCGGAGGGCGCCAAAATCGTGCAGCCCGCATCGACCTGCACGAGGGCCTGACGCACAAGTGTCTCAACCGTCTCGTCATTCATGATGCGGCCCGACTCATCCAGGAGCCCGTCATGGCCATGGGACGTGTAAGGATCAAGGGCCACATCGCACAGCACGCCGATATCGGGCACCGCCGAGCGGATTGCCGAGGTGGCGCGGCACACGAGGTTCTGGGCGTTGATCGCCTCTTCCCCCTGCTCGGTGCGCTTGGCTTTATCCGTATAGGGAAACAGGGCGACGACGGGAATGCCGAGATCGGCGGCTTCCCGGGCGGCGAGGGCGGCCCGGTCCACGGATAACCGGTCCACTCCCGGCATCGAGGGCACGGGCTCCACCACATCCGTCCCCTCCACCAGGAACAGGGGCCAGATCAGGTCCTCGACCCCCAGCCGCGCCTCGCGCACCAGGTCCCGGGACCAGGGATGGGCCCGGACGCGGCGCTGGCGCATGGTGGGAAAGGGTGCGGGGGTCGAAGGCGCAGTCATTGGTGTGTCTCCAGGCAAAAGGGCGTGGGGGCCGGGTCGTCAGCCCGTCCACGCCATGAGGCAGCGATGGCGGATATCCATGGACCGGGCTTCCTTGGCCCGCAGCGCCCGGTGCCAGGGGCGCCGGTCCGCCTCGGCCAGATCGGTGAAGCCGAGCCGGGCATAAAAGGGCGCGTTCCAAGGGAGGGCGCGGAAGGTGGACAGGACAACGGGCAGCAGGCGTCGCTCCACAGCCTCCCGGCAGACCGCGCTCACAAGGGACCGTCCCAGACCTTTGCGCCCATGCTCGGGATGAACGGACACTTCGGCGAGGTAAAGCTGGTCCTGGCGGCCCTCGCCGAGGGCAAAGCCCACCGGCGCGCCATGGGCCGTTGCCACCCATAACAGGCCCTCGGCCACGCCGGCGTTCAACGCCTTGAGCGATTGGACCCCGGCCGTGTCCACATCGATGAGCCCCGTGCCGCGAAACAGTTCGGCCGCGGCCCGTTCGACAACGGGAAGCAGGGGGCAATCCTCCGCCTTTGCCTTGCGCACGTCATGGTGCGGAGCCAAGCTGAGCGACTGGGGAAGGCCTCGGGCGGCGAGCATGGGTTCCGGCTTCGGTTATCAGTGTCTTTGGGGCGCGCGTGCGAGGCGGCCACGCCAGGGTTGTCGCAGGGTAGTGCCATTGCTTCCGCAGCGTAAAGTTCCGATAACCCGATCCAACGCCCAAAGGCAAAAAATCCCAACGAGACAAAGCGAGGACGGCCATGGATTTCGAACTCAGCGAAGACCAGCTCGCATTCCAGAAAACGGCGGCGGACTTCGCTGCGGACCAGCTTGCGCCCCATGCCGCGCGCTGGGACAAAGAAGAGATTTTCGCCGTCGACGCCATGCGGGAGGCGGCGAAACTGGGCTTCGCCGGCATTTATGTCAGCGAGGAGATGGGCGGCACCGGGCTCGGCCGGCTCGACGCGGCGATCATTTTCGAGGCGCTGTCCGCCGGCTGTGTCTCGACGGCGTCCTTTTTGTCCATCCACAATATGGCCGCCTGGATGATCGACCGGTTCGGCAATGCCGAGCAGCGCAAGACCTTCCTGCCGCCCCTCATGGGCATGGACTGGATCGCCAGCTACTGCCTGACCGAGCCGGCCTCCGGATCGGACGCGGCAGCCCTGCGCACCCGGGCAAGCCGGGACGGCGACCATTATGTCCTGAACGGTGCCAAGCAGTTCATTTCCGGCGCCGGCACCTCCGACCTTTACGTCACCATGGTGCGCACCGGCGAGGACGGACCGGGCGGCATTTCCTGCCTGGTCATCCCGAAAGACAGTCCCGGGATCAGTTTCGGCAAGCTGGAGCAGAAAATGGGCTGGCGCTCCCAGCCCACGGGCCAGGTGATTTTCGAGAACTGCCGCGTGCCCGTCGCGAACCGTCTGGGGGCGGAAGGCGACGGCTTCAAGATCGCCATGCAGGGCCTCGATGGCGGGCGGATCAATATCGGCGCCTGTTCCCTGGGGCCGGCCGGAGCGGCGCTGAAACTCTCCCAGGACTATATGAAGGAGCGCCAGGCCTTCGGTAAGCCGCTGGCCGCCTTCCAGGGCCTGCAGTTCAAGGTCGCCGATATGGCCACTGAATTCGAGGCGGCCCAGCTCTTGATCTATCGCGCGGCCCAGTCCCTCGATGCGCGCCTGCCTAACACGACCATGAAATGCGCCATGGCCAAGCGTTTTGCCACCGATGTCGGCTTCCGTGTCGTGAACGATGCCCTGCAGATCCATGGCGGTTATGGCTATACGGAGGATTATCCCTTCGAGCGCTGGGTCCGGGATCTGCGGGTCCACCAGATCCTGGAAGGGACCAACGAGATCATGCGGGTGATCATCGCCCGGGACATGTTCCGCCAGTAAGGCACGGGAGGCGGCCATGAGCGATGCGCACAATACCGATGGGTACAATGACGATATCCTGTTCGAGACCCGGGGCGGTCTCGGCGTCATCCGGCTGAACCGGCCAAAGGCGCTCAACGCGCTCAATCTCGGCATGGTCGAGCGGTTGGAGCCCCGGTTGCGGGCCTGGGCTGCCGATCGCTCCGTGCACGCCGTCGTGATCCTGGGCGAGGGGGAAAAGGGGTTTTGCGCCGGGGGGGACATCCGGGCCCTGCATGACTCAGGCAAGGCGGGCACGCCCTATGCCCTCGATTTTTTCGGTCAGGAGTATCGGTGCAATCTGGCCGTTCACGACTTCCCCAAGCCCTATGTCGCCATTATGGACGGCATCACCATGGGTGGCGGTGTGGGGCTTTCCGTGCACGGATCCTTCCGCGTGGTGACGGAGCGGACGGTGTTTGCCATGCCCGAAACCGGCATCGGCCTCATTCCCGATGTGGGCGGCAGCTACTTCCTGCCCCGTCTACCGGGGCGGATCGGCATGTATATGGCCCTCACGGGCGCGCGGTTGAAAGCCGCCGACTGTCTCTATGCCGGGGTCGGCACCCATTTCGTTCCCGGGCAGAGCATTCCAGCCCTGATGGCGGCCCTCGAGGACGCCAATCTGGCCTCCAATGCCAAAGGGGCCGTGGGGGACATTCTGACGTCCTTTTCACGGGATCCGGGCCCCGCGCCGCTGGCGGAGTGGCGCGATGGCATGGATCGCCTGTTCGGCGGAGAAAGCGTCGAGGCCATCATGGCCGCTTTGGCTGCCGACGGCAGCGACTGGGCTCGCGCCCAACACGATGGGCTTGCCGTGAAGTCCCCCACGTCCATGAAGCTCAGCTTCCGCGCGGTCAAGGAAGGGGCAAACCTGACCATGGTCCAATGCCTGGCCATGGAGTACCGCCTCGTCGCCCATATCATGAAGGGTCATGATTTTTTCGAGGGCGTCCGTGCCGTGATCATCGAGAAAGACAACGCGCCCAAATGGCAGCCGGACCGCCTCGAAGCCGTCACCGCGGACATGGTGTCCGGCTATTTCGCCGATCTCGGCGACGGCGAATGGATCGCCGAAGCCCCGTCCGGCCTTTGATGGGCGACCCGTGTCGAGCCCGTCGGGCGGGTTGAAACCCGCCATATTCCCTATCAACCGAATACGGAGCGCGTGGATGTTTTCCTGGCGCGTTTCAACGCGTGCTGCGGAAAAAAAGGGCGTATTGGCTTTTGCCGTTGGGTCCTTTTGCCGAACAGACGACGCGGACTGACAAGAATGGGTCAGGCGGAGAACGGACCGACGCCGTCGGATGGGCCCAGGCCCATCCGACAGGATGGGTCGAAGCCTCAACTACATCCGGTCGTACTGCCGCAGGTGTCGCATTTCATGCACGTTCCATTGCGGATGAGAGTCATATGGCCGCAACAGGGGCAGGGGTCGCCCTCGTAACCCAGCAGCCGTGCTTCGGCGACCTGGCGCGCGCGGGGCGCAGAGGACGTGGCGACCACCGTTTCTGTGCGGACGGCTTCGGCCGCGAAACTGTCTGCCGCATCGCCGCCCAGGGACACCGCGATCTGGCTCTGCATCACATGGACATCGCCCTCGGCGGAGCCGAGTCCGTCCGTGCCGAGTGCCCCGAAACCCATGGCCGGTTCGCCGTCCCCCATGGCGCCGCCAGCGATCACCTTCAGGTGCTGCACGGGCGGCAGGCCGCGGGTGAAGCCCGTTGAGGCAATCTGCTGGATCATGCCGTTGAGGTCTTCCATGGCCTCGTCCGTGGGCAGCGTGTCCTTGAAGGCATCCGCCGCGTCGCCGGCGCCGAGGGGCAGGCTGTCGCTCTCTGCAATATGGGCGAGGTCGTGGCGTCCGAGATAAGAGACCGCCAGTTCCCGGAAGATGTAGTCGACCAGGGACGTGGCACTGCGGATGCGGTCATTGCCCTGCACGAACCCGTTGGGTTCGAACCGCGTGAAGATGAAAGCATCCACATATTCTTCCAGCGGCACCCCATATTGCAGGCCGATAGAGACGGCGATCGCGAAATTATTCATCAAGGACCGGAAGGCTGCGCCCTCCTTATGCATGTCCACAAAGATCTCGCCGAGCGAGCCGTCGTCATATTCGCCCGTGTGCAAATAGACCTTGTGTCCGCCCACGACGGCTTTCTGGATATAGCCCTTGCGCCGGTCCGGCAGGCGGCGCCGCTCGGTCACCCGCCGCTCGACGATCTTTTCCACGACCCGCTCAGCCACCACCTGGGCCCGGGCCACGGCCGGCGCCTCCGCCGTGACCGCATCGACCACCTCGTCATCGGCGCCCTCTTCGTCCAGCAGCGCGCTCGAAAGGGGCTGGCTCAGCTTGGATCCGTCCCGGTACAGCGCATTGGCCTTCACACCCAGCTTCCAGGACAGCATATAGGCCTGCGCACAATCCTCCATGGTGGCCGAAGCCGGCATGTTGATCGTCTTCGAGATGGCCCCGGAGATGAAAGGCTGGGCCGAAGCCATCATGCGGATATGGCTTTCCACGGACAAATAGCGCTTGCCGATGCGACCGCAGGGTGTGGCGCAATCGAAGACAGGCAGGTGTTCCGGTTTCAGGCCCGGGGCACCCTCCAGCGTCATGGCACCGCAGACATGAAGATTGGCCGCGTCGACTTCCGCCTTGGAAAAGCCCAGCGCGCTGAGCATGTCGAAGCCCAGATCGTCGAGGGCCACCGGATCGAGCTTCAGGGTCTGGGTGCAGAAGTCCTCGCCCAGGGTGAATTTGTTGAACGCAAAGCGGATGTCGAAGGCGGTCTCGAGGGCTCCCTCAAGGGCTTCGATGGCCTGGTCCGTGAAGCCTTCCCGGCGCAGGGCGGCATGGTTCACGCCCGGCGCATCCTTCAACGATCCGTGCCCCACCGCATAGCGCACGATGGCCTCGACCGTTTCGGGGCCATAGCCGAGGGCCCTCAGGGCCTCCGGAACCGTGCGGTTGATGATCTTGAAATAGCCGCCGCCGGCGAGCTTTTTGAATTTGACCAGGGCGAAGTCCGGCTCGATGCCCGTGGTGTCGCAATCCATCACGAGGCCGATGGTCCCGGTGGGGGCGATCACGGTCGACTGGGCATTGCGGAACCCGTGCTCGCTGCCGAGCTTGAGCGCCTCGTCCCAGGCGGCCCGGGCCGCATCCACAAGATCCGACAGGGGACAGCCCTCGGCATCGAGGGGCACGGGCAAGGTGTGCAGGTCCTCGTAGCCGGCCGTTTCGCCATAGGCGGCCCGCCGATGGTTGCGGATCACCCGCAGCATGTCGTCGTCATTGAGCCAGAACTGGGAGAAAGCGCCGAGCTTGCGGGCCATCTCCGCCGAAGTGGCATAGGACGCGCCGGTCATCAGGGCGCTGACGGCACCGGCAATGGCGCGGCCTTCCCGGCTGTCATAGCCGTGCCCCATGGCCATCAAAAGACCGCCGAGATTGGCGAAACCAAGGCCCAGGGTGCGGTAGTCGTGGGAGAGTTGGGCAATTTCCTTGGACGGAAACTGGGCCATCATCACGGAGATTTCGAGCGTCAGAGTCCACAGACGCACCGCATGGGCAAAGGCCTCGACATCGAAGCTGCCCGAGCCGTCCCGGAAATTCATCAGGTTCAGGGACGCCAGATTGCAGGCCGTGTTGTCCAGGAACATATATTCCGAGCACGGATTGGAGGCGCGGATCTCGCCGCCCGCGGGGCAGGTGTGCCAGTCATTGATGGTGGTGTGGAACTGGATGCCCGGGTCGGCGCAGGACCACGCGGCCTCGGCGACCCGGTCCCACAGGGCCCGGGCTTCGACCGTGCGGGCCACCTCGCCCGTGGTGCGGAAGGTCAGGTCCCAAGTCCCGCCCGCCTCCACGGCCCCGAGAAAGGCATCCGTCACGCGCACGGAATTGTTGGAGTTCTGTCCGGACACGGTCAGGTAGGCGTCCGAGTCCCAATCCGTGTCATAGGTCGGGAACTCGATCGAGGTCACGCCCTGGCGCGCGAGCTGGATCACCTTTTGGGCCATGGCCTCGGGGATCAATGCGGCCTTGGCCGCTTTCAGTTCGCGCTTGAGGGCCGGATTCTTGGCCGGGTCGAAACAAGCCTCACCTTCGCCCTCGCAATTCACGCAGGCGCGCATGATGGCGCTTAGATGCTTGCGGTGAAGCTTTGAGCCCGTGACCAGGGCGGCGACCTTCTGTTCCTCCGTGATCTTCCAGTCGATGAAGGCCTCGATATCCGGATGGTCGATATCCACGACCACCATCTTGGCGGCCCGGCGCGTCGTGCCGCCGGACTTGATGGCCCCGGCCGCCCGGTCACCGATCTTCAGGAAGCTCATCAGACCGGAGGATTTTCCGCCCCCGGACAGGGGCTCATTCTCGGCCCGGATTCGGGAGAAATTCGTGCCCGTCCCGGAGCCGTATTTGAACAGGCGCCCTTCGCGCACCCACAGATCCATGATCCCACCTTCATTGACGAGATCGTCCTCCACGCTCTGGATGAAGCAGGCATGGGGCTGGGGGTGCTCATAGGCGCTGGAGGACCGGGTGAGGGTGCCCGACTGGGGATCCACATAGTAATGGCCCTGGCTCGGTCCATCGATGCCATAGGCCCAGTGCAGACCGGTGTTGAACCATTGCGGGCTGTTGGGTGCCGCCTTCTGGGTGACGAGCATGTGGCGCATCTCGTCGTAATAGGCTTTCGCGTCGGCCTCGCCGTCGAAATAACCGCCCTTCCAGCCCCAATAGGTCCAGGCGCCGGCCATGCGGTCGAACACCTGGGTGGCCGTCTTTTCGCCGCCGAAGACAGGGGGTTCGGGTTCGCTCGCATCCTCCGCCGGCGTGGCCGGAACGCTCCGGCGCAGCCATTCTGGCACCGCGTCTTCCTCGACGGCGCTCACTGCGGCGGGCACGCCGGCCTTCCGCATATATTTCTGGGCCAGAATATCTGTGGCCACCTGGCTCCAGGCGGCCGGCACATCCACACCGTCCTGGCGGAACACCACCGTGCCGTCCGGATCCCGGATCTCGCTGGTGGTCGTGCGGAATTCGATCCCGTGATAGGGCCCTTGGTCTTCGCGCGTGAAACGGCGGTCGATACGCATGCGAACCGTTATCCCTTCTAGACGTGGTGTGGATGCCTAACCTGACTCGATTCGCCATCGCCGAAGCCGCACAAGATCGGGCCTGGGGCGCGGGTGCGAACCCTGCATGACACGACCGGATAAACGAGTCGGATGGGATGGGCCACAAGGTATTGTGTCCCAAAATGGGCGTGCCTACGACAGATAGTGTCAGGGAGGGGGCTGGACGTGGCCAGAGTGCGGTGCAATAGTCCGCGCACACCCATCGATCCGGCTCTGTCGTCGGCCGTGTTAGGCAATGGACGGGCCCTCTTCAAACATTGGAACGGTTATGGCTTCCCTGCTGCGGTCGATTTTTACGTGGTGGAATGGCGCCACATTCGGAACGTTGCTCAACAGTTGGATGAATGGTCGATATGTCGGCGACGACGCATTCGGAAACCGGTATTACGAGCAGAAAAAGCTGCAGAAGGGGCGTAAGACGCTGCGGCGTTGGGTGATTTATAAGGATTATGCGGAAGCGTCGGCCGTGCCGCCGGAGTGGAATGCCTGGCTGCATCATACCGTGGACGAGCCGCCGACCGTCGCGCCGCCCAAACGCCATGTCTGGGAAAAGGACCACCAGCCGAATCTGACGGGCACGCCGCAGGCTTATCGGCCCAAAGGCACGGTGGCTGGCTCCGGCGATCGGCAGCCTGCGACCGGCGACTATGAGCCCTGGCGCCCGGGGGATACCAAGCCGGGTAAACCGCCCCGGGATGGGGGATCCGGCAACAGCGCCGGGGGCGCGTAAGCGAAGCAGATTTTACGCCTGTAAAGTTCGGTGGGAACGCCGCAACCCTTGTGAGGTCCGATGCGCCATAATCTTGTCGAAACCCTCATCGGCGCCGCCGTGGTCGCGGTGGCCACGGCCTTTTTCTTTCTGGCCTATCAATCGGCGGAATCGACCGGCTTTTCCGGCGGCTATCGCTTGACGGCCAAGGTGGACAACATCACCGGTGTCGGCATTGGCACGGATGTGCGGATCTCCGGCATCAAGGTCGGCTCGGTCACGGGTCTCCAGCTTGACGAGGACTTCCTGGCCACCGTGACGTTGACCATCGACAATCAGTATGAGCTGTCCGGCGACACGAGCTTGAGTGTCGCGTCGGAAAGCCTCCTTGGCGGCAGTTTCATCGCGCTCCAGCCCGGCGACCCGGAAGGCTTCGGCGGGCTGCTGCGCGACGGCGATCAGATCGAATTCGCCACCGGGACCGTGGATATCCTGAAACTCATTCAACAGGCCCTGTTCGGGACGGGGGGATCGAGCGCGAGCGCGGGCGCCGAGGACGCGGGCACGGACGACTTGGACGGTTTCGACGCCGAGCCTGAGCCGTCCGAGGCGCCCGAGCTGTCCGAGGAGCCTGAGGTGTCCGACGACGAAGACAAAACGGCATCATCCGAGGTTCAATGAGAGTGAGCCTCAAGGCGTGGGAGAGGACGGCATGGCGGGCTTTCTTGAGGGGTTGGGTACAAACCGCGCGCTGATCATGCGCCCTGTCTTACTGGTTTCGGCCCTGGCGGTTGGGCTCTTCGTGATCGTCGCACCGTTTGCCGCCCAGAGCCAGGCCGCCCAGAGCCAGGAAGCGGCTCAGGCTGCGCCCGAGACGGCACCCGCCGCCGAAGACGACGCGGCGGTTCCCATGGTGGCCGTGCTCCGGGGCCTCGACAAGGTCACGGCCCGGGTCCGCGAATATGAATTGCCGGTGGGCCAGACCATGCGGATGGGCGGTCTCAGCATCACCGTCCGGGCCTGCCATACCCGCCCGCCCGAGGAGCCGCCGGAATCGACGGCCTTCCTGGAGATCGACGAAAACCGAGCGGGAAACACGCAGGAGAGAGTCTTCTCCGGGTGGATGTTCGCCTCATCCCCCGCACTCAATCCCCTCGAACATCCCGTCTATGACGTTTGGCTGATGACCTGCAGGGCCCTGTCCCCGGAGCAGGGCGACTCGAGCCGATAGAAATCTGCCTCCCCATCCATCGCCGCCTGCAATTGCTGATGGTAGCTGATACGGGGAATGCGAACCGCGCCGAAGCGCTCCAGGTGGCTGGTGACGAACTGGGTGTCGAGCAGACTGAAGCCACCGCAGACCAGCCGCGCCACGAGATGGACAAGCGCAACCTTGCTCGCATCCGTCTCCCGGCTGAACATGCTTTCACCGAAAAAGGCCGCGCCCAGCCGCACGCCATAGAGCCCGCCGACCAGGACGCCATCGCGCCAGGTTTCCACGCTGTGGGCATGGCCCATGGCGAACAGACTGCCGTAAAGCGACAGAATACGGTCGTTGATCCAGGTATCCTGGCGGTTGGGCGCCTCCTCGGCGCAGCCTTCCATCACGGCACGGAACGCGGTGTCCGTGCGGATCTCGAAACGGTCCGCGCGCACAGTTCGACGCAGGCGTTTGGGCACATGGAAGCCATCCAGAGGCAGGATGCCTCGATGCTTGGGATCCACCCAGAACAGCTCGGGATCGTCTCGACCCTCCGCCATGGGGAACACGCCGATGGCATAGGCCCGCAGCAGAAGCTCTGGGGTGATCTCGTCCATGGTGTGCCGTGGCTATCGGAAAACGTCGGTGCCGGTGGCTCTCAACGCTTCCATCGGGGATGACCGGGGAAGGGTAGGCTTTAGACCTAGGGCATTCAATGGCGATCCCGGGATCAAATCGACCGACCGTCGCCCCGGGTCCTTTGGGTCACAGGCGCCCGGGCTCTGCGCGGCGTGCGTCAAGATGGTTTTCCAGCCAGTGAATGGTGTAGGCGCCTTCACGGAATTCGGCATTCTGCAACAGGTCGCCGAACAGGGGGATGGTCGTTTCCACGCCGTCGATGACGAATTCCTGCAGGGCCCGACGCAGCCGCATGAGGCATTCCGCCCGATCCCGGCCATGGACGATCAGCTTACCGATCAAGCTGTCGTAATAGGGCGGGATTAGATAGCCGGAATAGACGGCCGAGTCCACGCGCACGCCGATCCCCCCCGGAGCGTGATATTC
The DNA here is from genome assembly GCA_050331455.1 of Alphaproteobacteria bacterium. Classification (GTDB taxonomy): domain Bacteria; phylum Pseudomonadota; class Alphaproteobacteria; order JAJFIK01; family JAJFIK01; genus CAYUYV01. The sequence goes on along the minus strand of JBHJGV010000056.1, from coordinate 38,867 downwards.
CCGGATGCGGCCCGGCGAGGGGGCGAAGGTCCTTGGGTTCTCCGCATTGATCCGGCATTCGATGGCGTGGCCGTCGAAACGCACATCCTGTTGGCGCAGGCTCAAAGGCTCGCCCGCGGCCACCAGGATCTGCTCGCGTACGAGGTCGACGCCGGTGATCATCTCCGTAATCGGATGTTCGACCTGGATCCGTGTGTTCATCTCGATAAAGTAGAAGGCACCGTCTTCCCACAGAAATTCGATCGTTCCGACCCCCAAATACCCCAGGCGCGAGACCGCCTGGGCCACCACATCGCCAATATGCGCGCGGGTGGTGGGATCAAGGGCCGGCGAGGGCGCTTCTTCCAGGATTTTCTGGTGCCGGCGCTGGAGCGAGCAGTCCCGCTCCCCCAGATGAACCACATTACCTTGAGTGTCCGCTACGATCTGGATCTCGATATGGCGTGGCCGCTCCAGGAATTTTTCCAGATAGACCGACCCGTCCCCGAAGGCCCGCTGGGCCTCCGTTCGGGCGGTTGAGAGAGCGATCCGCAGATCCGACGGATCGCGCGCCACCTTCATGCCCCGTCCGCCGCCGCCGCCGGCGGCCTTCACAAGCACCGGATAGCCGATGCGCCGGGCGACCTCATCGGCCGTGTCATCGTCGCAGATGGCGCCTTCGGAGCCGGGGACCACGGGGATGCCCACCTCGGCCACCGCCCGCTTGGCGGCGATCTTGTCCCCCATGAGGCGAATATGCTCCGCCTTCGGACCGATAAAGGCGATATCGTGCGCGGTCACGATTTCGGCGAAGCGGGCATTCTCGGACAAAAAGCCGTACCCTGGATGGATGGCCTGGGCGCCGGTGATTTCGCACGCGGCGATAATGGCCGGGATGTTGAGATAGCTGTCGATGGCCTGGGGCGGACCGATACACACACTTTCGTCGGCGAGCCGGACATGCATGGCGTCGGCATCGGCCGTGGAATGGACCGCCACGGTCTTGATGCCGAGATCCTGACAGGCCCGGTGGACCCGTAAGGCGATTTCGCCGCGATTGGCGATCAGGATCTTGTCGAACATGGATTTTCCTCGAGGCCGGCACGATGCCGGACAGATCACTCGATGATGAGCAACGGTTCGCCGAATTCGACGGGCTGTTCGTTTGCCACGAGCACCTTGCGCACCGTGCCGCTGCGCGGCGCCGGGATGTGGTTCATGGTTTTCATGGCCTCGACGATCAGCAGGGTCTGACCTTCCTTGACCGTGCTGCCTTCTTTCACGAAAGCCGGTGCATCCGGTTCGGACGCCAGATAGGCCGTGCCGACCATGGGTGATTTCACGACGCCGGGATGGGAGGCGAGATCGTCGTTGCCCTCGGCGGGCGCCGGCGCCGTGCTGGGTGCGGCCACGGCCTGAGCCGGCGCGGGCTGGGCGGCCGTGAGGGGGAATACCGCGCCCTGGACGGCGGGCACCTGCCGGGCCACTCGCAGGCGCAGACCATGTTGCTCGACCTCGATCTCCGTCAGATCGGTCTCGGTCAGGAGACCGGCAAGCTCCCGGATCAGGTCCTGGTCGATGCTGCTGCGGGCCGGACCCGAGGCATCACTGGCTTTTTCAGTCACGATATCGGCCTTTCGATTACGCCATGACGCGGGATCACGCGGATCCCGGACCGTCCTGTATCGCCTCGGGCGCGATGGGACGCATGCCCGGATTGAGTCCGGGAGCGGGTCCGGACGACCAAAAGATGACGGGAGTCGCACGGCCATGCGCGCCATAAAGCCAAGATCTGGTTATCCTCGAATCCGCCGGCGGAGTGTTGTGCGCCGCGAGACCTGCATCGCATTCCCCGCCACTGCCCTTTTGCGACCCCGGGCCCTTTTGCGACCCCAGGCCCTTTTGCGACCCCAGGCCCTTTCCGACCCCGGACTGTCGCGTTCGCCAAATTGGGCTTGGAGTGTCCAGGGCTGGACGGTCCGAGGCCGAAAAGGCCGGAGCCGGGTCGTCCGGCCGGTCATCCCCATTGGGCTGCGAGAGCGTCCAAGGCGAGGAGATAACCCGTTGCACCGAAACCGCAAATCAGCCCCAGGGCTGCGGGCGTGACCATGGAGTGGTGGCGGAACGTCTCACGTTTAAACAGATTGGACAAGTGGACCTCGATCACCACCCCCTCGTAACTCAGGAGAGCGTCATAGAGGGCGATGGATGTGTGGCTGTAGGCGCCGGCATTGATGATGATCCCGTGCGCCGTGCCCCGTGCCTCGTGGATCCAGTCGATCATCGTTCCTTCGGCATTGCTCTGGCGAAAGTCGAGATCGAAACCCAGCGCCTTTGCGCGCTCGCGCATCATCGCCTCAATATCCGCAAGGGTCGTCGAGCCATAGATCTCCGGTTCCCGGGTCCCCAGCAGGTTCAGATTCGGACCGTTCAGCACGGCGATGCGCCGACGGGTGCCGTCGCTGCTCTGGGGACCATCAGGGCTTAAAGGGCCTTGGGTCATCGGGGCGGTCCTTTCCTTGCGCGCTTGTGCCGATCCGCGCAAACGCATACATCCCGGGCAGTGGCTTGAACACTGCGCGTTGGGACCATCACAGGGGCTACACTGCCGTGAAATTGACCATCAATGGCGAAACCAGAACCGTGGACGGCCCCATGACCGTGCACGGATTGCTGGACCATCTGGATCTGCCAGTGGCCAAGATCGCCGTTGAGCGCAATCTGGAGATCGTGCCCCGGTCCCTGTTCGCCGAAACCGACTTGGCAGACGGCGACCGCCTGGAAATCGTGCATTTCATCGGAGGAGGATGAGGGCGTGATCGACGACCCCATGATCATCGCGGGCCGGCGCTTTGCGTCCCGGCTCATTATCGGCACCGGCAAATATGCCTCCTATGCCCAAAACGCCCGGGCCCTGGAGGCATCGGGCGCGGAAATCATCACGGTGGCTGTGCGCCGGGTGAATCTGACGGACCGCTCCAAGCCGATGTTGGTCGATCATATCAGCCCGCAGAAATACACGTTCCTTCCCAACACGGCGGGCTGTTTCACCGGCGAGGATGCGGTGCGCACCCTGCGGCTCGCCCGGGAAGCCGGGGGCTGGTCCCTCGTGAAACTCGAAGTGTTGGGCGATCCCAAGACGCTTTACCCAAACATGCGCGAAACGGTCAGGGCGGCCGAACTGCTGCTGCAGGATGGCTTCGAAGTGATGGTCTATTGCAGCGATGATCCCATTGCCGCCAAGGAACTGGAGCGCATGGGCTGCTGCGCGATCATGCCCTTGGGCGCGCCGATCGGCTCGGGTCTCGGCATCCAGAACAAGGTGAATATCCGCCTCATCGTGGAAGAAGCGCGGGTGCCGGTGCTCGTCGATGCGGGGGTGGGAACGGCGTCCGACGCATCCGTGGCCATGGAACTGGGTTGCGATGCGGTCTTGATGAACTCGGCCATCGCAGAGGCCCGCGATCCCATCAAGATGGCCTATGCCATGCGCCATGCCGTGGAGGCGGGACGGTTCGCCTATCTCGCCGGCCGCATGCCGCGCCGGCGCTATGCCGATCCGTCCTCGCCTCTGGCCGGGCTGATCTAAGGGGCGCCCTTGGGCGCCCCCCGAATCGAGCCCCCCGGATCGAGATCGGCCTATGGCGATCCGTTGAGGAGGGTCGGATCGATCTGACCGTCGGGAAACAGGGACAGGATCTGCGCCGCGTGACCGGACATCTGGTCATCCTCATAAGCGACATCGGTCGCGTTGAGGGACGCATCCACCCGCGGACCTTTCTCGGCACCCTCTTCGGGAGCGTCGAGTGGTGCAATAAAGGGCAGGAGGCGGCGCGCGATGGTTTCAAATGCGGCGACATTCACCACGACATTGCCCTTGGGAAGGCCGTAATCGGCGGTGAGATATCGGGAGACCGCGGCATCCTCGCCGATCTTGAAGGCCTTGATGAAGGCGTAGGTGTTATTGAAGGCGTTGAGGCGGTCGAGCCGGTAGGGCTCTTCCCCGGCGGCGAACAGGGCGATGATGCGCACCGCGGCGCAGCGGCCCTCACCGCAGGCCGAGGGAAGCATGATGAATCGGAGATTGTTGGGGCTGAGGACATTGAGGGCCTGGCTGCCGTCGGCGAAACCACGCACCGCCGAGCGATACCCGAAATCCGTGAGGATCCGCTGCAGACTGGGAATGTCGAAGCCCGGCAGCATTTCGCTGGGGTCCTGGGTTTGGGCCCGGCTCGGCGTGGCCAGGCATAACGAAGCGAAAAGGACGGTCGCCAAAAACTGACGCATGAGATGATCCTTGAGTGCTGGCTCAGATTGGCGATTTTTCGCAGCGCGTTCTCTGGCCGGTCCATGGGCCCCGCTCTTCGGGAGCGGGCGCGGGTTGCTTTCAGGTCGTGAACGCCAGTCTCATCCGGTTGGGACCATCCCGTCCAGCCCCCCGCCGCGGGGGCGGCCGAAGGGGAAACGGGCCGAAGGACCGGCCGATAACTGTGGGAAGTGCAGACGTGACAATTGGCATGACCGCGTCGATCGACCAGGCGGCGCCCATGAACCCAGCGGCCCGGCCCGTGCGCGCCGCCACCACGGAGGCGACCGGCTGGCCTCTCATTCCCATGGCGTTCGTTGTTTCCCTGCTGATACCGGTCTATGTGCTCATCGGGTCGCTGAACTTATCCATGAGCCGGCTTTTCCTTCTGCTCGTCTTTCCACTGACGGTCTACGGTTTGGTCTCGAAGGATCTGAACCGCGGGCGGATTCTGGATCTGGCGCTCCTGGGCCATGTGCTCTGGGTGATGCTGGCCCTGGCGGTCAATCACGGCTTCTCGTCCACCTATGAAGGCTCTGCCATCTATATCCTGGAGTGTTTCGGTGCCTATCTGGTCGGACGCGTATTCATCCGCAGCGCCAAACAATTCCGTCTTTTCGTGACCTTCGTGGTCGTGATCGTGGTCCTGCTGAGCCCGTTTTTCTTAATGGAATCGCTGACAGGTCAGCGACCCCTCCGAGAATTTTTCAGCATGTTCGGAAATGTTCCGAGTGCGACCTATGACGTGCGGGCGGGTCTCGTGCGGGCCTGGGGGGTGTTCAACCACTCGATTTTGCTCGGCGTTTTCTGTGCGAGCCTGCTGAGCCTGGCCATCTATGTTGTCAACGCGCGAAGCGGTTTCTTAAAAACCGCCGTCACCGGGACCTTCGTCGTCCTTGCCGGGTTCACCTCCCTGTCGTCGGCCACGGTCTTGATCCTCGTCATCCAATTGTTTCTGTCGGGCTTTGACATCGTGACGCGCACGTTCAAGAAGCGGTGGATGCTGATCACATCGATCTTCGCGACGATGTATGTTGCTCTCACCTTTCTCAGCAATCGGGGCCCATTCGGCCTTCTCGTCAGCTATGCATCCTTCAACACGTCGAGCGCCTACAACCGTATCCGGATTTGGCAATACGGAACCGCGGAGGTGTATCGGCATCCCATTTTCGGGATCGGTCTCAATGACTGGCAACGTCCGGAGTGGATGGTGGCTTCGGTCGATAACTTCTGGCTCTATATCGCCATGCGGTACGGCCTGCCCGGCTTTCTTTTGATCGCAGCCTGTTTTGTCGGGCTCACGGTCATGGTCGTCCGGCGCAGCTTTGTCCAAAGGGACCTGAGCATGTATCGCAGGGGATGGGTGTTCTGCATGCTCGCGATCATCATCGCCGGCGGCACTGTGCATTTTTTCGGCACTGCCCTGCCGCAGGTCATGTTGCTGCTGGGAGCGGGCGCCTGGATGATCGATGTGGATGACCGCAGGAAGCGCCCCGATCCAAAGCCGATCCAGCAACAGGACCGTCCCGCGCCCGTTCGCGGCCGTCCGATCCCCCTCGGTTAAGTCGGCCCCACGGCTCAGTGAAGCCGACCTTTTGTTGAGGTTGGCCTTTCGTTGAGATTGGCCTTTCGTTGAGATTGACCCCCGGATGGCCCGCGGGCCGGACAGCCCGCCGGGCGGGTCACGGTCGGGGTGGGGACGTCAGGGCTTCGCTTCGGCGAGCAGGTGGCGCACCATGTCCTCGCGCCAGCCGGTGACCGGCTCCGACCCGATGATGAAGCTCGGCGTCCCGTTGACGCGCAACGTGGTCGCCATGTCCCGATGGGCCTGTACGATCGTGTCGGTTTTCTCGCTGGCCATGTCTTTTTTCAGACGCTTGGTATCGAGGCCGAGATTTGAGGCGATTGCCATGATCCGCGCCTCGTTCAGCGATCCGCTGGCCTTCATCAGGGCCCGGTGCATGTCGAAATAGCGGTCCTGGAAGCCCGCAGCGATGGCGGCCTTGGACGCGGTCACCGATTCCGGGCTGAGGATGGGAAACTCCACAAAAGCGACCGCCAGGTCCTTGTTTTCCTCGATCATCTCGATGACTGATGGCATCGCCTGTTTGCAGAAGCCGCACCGATAGTCGAAGAACTCGACCATCTTGATCTTGCCCGTGGGATTGCCGGCCACATGGAGGCCCGGCAGCGACCAGAGCGCATCCATATTGGCGCCGATGGCTTCTTTTTGGGCGCCCTCGGCTTCCCGTTCCCGGCGCTGTTCGAAGGCATCGAGGGCTTCGATGATGATTTCCGGATTGTCCATGATGACTTGGCGCACCTGCTCGCGGAGTGCGTCGGGCACGGCCACCTTGTCGGCCCGGGCCGAGGCGGACAGGGCCAGGGCGGTGAGTCCCGCGGCGGCGACCGCCGTGGCGGCACAGGCGGTCAGGGTCGTGAGGCGGCGGGTCATGGTCATCTCCTCGGATGTCATGGTGCGGTTGGGTGGCGCGGGCGGTTCGCCGCGTTCTTGAGTGTGGACGGGGGGCGTGTAGGCGCGTCAGCGCCGCCGGCGGGCGGCTTCCTGACTCGCCTGGAGGATGTCATTGGCGCGGTTCCACTCCGGCGAGCCGGGCGGCAGGCGGCTGCGCGCCCGTGCGGCAAACCGGGCGGCGCGGCCCGCATTGCCGGCGATGTAGAAGCGCTCCGCCGTCGCCAGATTGGCCATGGTCTCGTTTTCCAGCCGGGAATAGGCGATGGCGAGCTGGTGCCACACGAAGGAGTTTTCCCCGTCCTGGCGCGCCGCCGCCTTCAGGTGCACGAGCGCCTGTTCGGCGACGGCCTTATCCGTCCCAACCTCATCGGTGGCGAGAAGGGCCTGGCCAAGGAGGAGCTTGAAGAGACCCTCAGTCGGCAGAAGCTGTACGGCCTCGCGGTAGGAGACCACGGCATCGGCGGGACGGCCGCTTTCGAACAGGGCTTGGCCCTTCAGTTCCCGGAAATAGGGGTTTTGCGGGTCAGTCGCGATCAGCGGATCGACCTCCGCAAGGGCCAAGTCGACCGAACCGCGCTGGAAATGGGCGACCGTGCGGGCATAGCGGGCCTCCTGGGACGTATCGCTGTCCGGGTAGCGCCGGAAGGTCACTTCCGGTCGGTCCAGGAAGCCCCGGATCTTGGCCTTGACCAGATTGAGTTGGCGGATGTCCTCGGGCGTATCGGATTTTTGCGTGTGGGGCGATTCGGCGACGCGGCTGCGCAGGGCGCCGATCCGGTCGCTGGACAGGGGGTGGGTGCGCACGAAGGGATCGCGCCGGCCGGGCACGAGCAGTTCCTGATCCCGGAACTTGCCGAAAAACTCGATGAGGCCCTGGGACGAAATCCCCAGGGAGTCGAGATAGGTGACGGCCGCCTGGTCGGCGGAAGCCTCCTGGATCCGGCTGAAGGACAAGAAGCGGCGTTGGGCCACATGCTGGCCGCCCAGGAGCAGGGCCAGTCCGGCATCGGGTGCACCGGCGGCGACCGCCAGAATGCCGAGCGCCATGGTGACCAGGGCCGGCGTCGTGGCGGCCGCTGCAGCATCGTCGAAGCGTGCCACATGGGCGCCGGCGATATGGCCGGTTTCGTGGGCGATCACGCCGACGATCTGGTTCGGCGTGTCGGCGGCCAGGATCAGCCCCGTATGGATGAACATGCGCCGGCCTACAGTGACGAACGCGTTGATGGCCGGGTCGTTGATGAGATAAATGCGCACGGAACTGGGCTGGAGACCGGCCGCCGCCAGGATTGGGTTCGAATAGGCGCGGATCATGCGCTCGGTCTCCGCGTCCCGGATCAGGCTGATGCTCTGGGCGCGGGCGCCGGATGGCAGGGCCATTATGGCCAGGATCAGGAGGCAGCCTAACGCCGCGCGCAGCATGGGGCGCAGCCGTCGCACCGGCAGATCTTTTCCCTTTGCGCTCGAGGCGGAGGGGCCAAAGCCAGGGTGAGAGACGTGCTCCCGGTGATCCGATTGTGCCATCATGGTTGGGTGCCGATCTGTCCTGGTCATCAAAATGCGGGGCCAGCCCAGCGCCGCATATCAGCGCCGTGCCCGACAAACATGGTGAACCCCATAATAGGCGGGAGTGTGCCTTTCCGTGGCCGGTCTGTCATCCGGCGAAGCCGTGAAGACGAAACCGGCTTTACTCATTTGCCCCGGTTTTTCTCGGTTCGCACAACGTGCGGAAACAGTTCTGCGGCCCCTTCAGGGACGACCGTGGCGGGTCATGGGGACCGGCCCGAGTCATCATTGCGGAAATTTTGGGGCCCGAAAGCCCCATGGGCTTTTTTCGGGTCTGTTTTCCTTGGATCTGTCCTCCATCCGGGCATGGGCTCAGATCGCTATAGACCGAATCCAGGTGAGACTGTCGTCCCGTATGGGCCGCGGCGTGGTTTGTGGGCGGATGATAGACAGATCACGGTTCTAGACGCTCCGCCCTCGCGAAACAGGAGACCGCGCCATGACCGAGACCGCTCGTTACGATCGCCCTTCGTCCACGCCCGCCGGTCCGGCGACGCGGGCCCAGGTTGCGCCTTTCCTGGCCATGGACGTGATGAGCGAGGCCAATCGCCTGGACGCTCAGGGCCGGGATGTTCTCCACCTGGAAATCGGCCAACCGGCCGCGCCGGCGCCCGAACCCGTGCGCCGGGCGGCGGCCCGCGTGTTGGAAACCGGACGGGTGGCCTACACGGAGGCGCTGGGCATCCCCGCGCTTCGGGCACGCATCGCCCGGGCCTATGGCGAGCAGTATGGCATCGAGGTCGATCCGGACCGGGTGGCCGTCACGGCGGGGTCTTCGAGTGCTTTCCAATTCCTGTTCCTTGCGCTCTTCGAGCCGGGGGCGCGGGTGGGCCTGACGCGCCCCTCTTATCCGGCTTATCCGAACATCATGAAGGCGCTTGGCCTGAGGCCGGTGTTTATCGAGACGGATCCGGCGCGCGGCCATGCCCTTGATCCGGCCATGCTCGAACGGGCTATCGCCGGGGGCCTTGACGGCGTGCTTCTGGCCAGCCCTGCCAATCCGACGGGTACCGTTCTGCCTGCGGAGGACCTGGCACGCTGCGCCGATCTCGCGCGGGACGCGGGCATTCCGTTTATCGTGGACGAGATCTATCACGGTCTGGAACATGACCGGTCCCAGACCGGCCGCCGGACCCCTTGCGCCCTGGCCACCGGGACGGATGCGATCGTCGTCAACAGCTTTTCGAAATATTACTGCATGGCCGGCTGGCGGATCGGATGGACGGTCGTGCCGCCGGGCCTGACCCGCACCATCGAATGCCTGGCCCAGAACCTCATGGTGGCTCCACCGACACTGGGGCAGCATGCGGCCCTGGCCGCCTTTGAACCAGAGTCCATTGCGGCCTATGATGCCGTCGTGCGCGATTACACCCGGGCCCGCGACCGGCTTGTGGATGCGCTGCCGCGTCTTGGCTTTACGGATCTTTCCCGGGCCGATGGCGCGTTTTACGTCTATGGGGGCATCGGGCGTTTCGGCATGGAGTCCACGACCTTTTGCAGCCGCCTGCTCCAAGATACGGGCCTTGCGATCACGCCGGGCCTCGATTTCGACGATGTCCGCGGCGCCGGCACGGTCCGGTTTTCCTTCGCCGGCGGTGCGGCCCAGGCGGATGAAGCCATCCGGCGCCTGGAGCAGTGGTGCCCCCGCCAGCTGGACCCATCCAACACTGGCGCTGTGGAGGAATGACGGTGAGACAACAGGGCGGTTCAGGACAGCGCACCGGGCAGGCAGGCCGTCGAGGTCAGGCCAATCGCGGGCGGGTGACCAATCACATTCGCACGCGGATCTTTCTCGTTCTGCTGGGGTTCGTTTACGTGTTCGCGGCACCGGCCATGGGCCTGTTCGGCGCGCTGGAGCGCAACGAGGCGACGGTTGCCGGCGGTGTGCCCCTCAATGGTCAGTCCTGGTGTTTGAGCCGCAGCCTCGGGCTTGTTTGCACGACGCACTTCCAGCTCAAGATCGCGCGGCGCGTCTTTTCCCATACGGAGTTTTTCGGGGCCCGCGGACCCCAGAGCCTCAGCGTTCTGGTCGAACAGGGCGCACCGGTGCAGGTGCGCTATAACCGCAAGGCCTGCCGGGGCATCTATTGCACCATTCTAGGGGCCGAGCATCGGGGAGCGGTCCTTGTTCCCTTCGCGCCCAACGGAACCCACGATGCGCTGATGATCTGGCTGTTGATGACCGGCGGAGGCCTGTGCTTCTGGTCCGCCACCCGCCGCGTCGGGTGAGGCCGGGACCACAGCCCGTTGCTTTTTGCGAAAGAAACCCTACGTTATCCGCTTCTTAAGATATCATGCGTGATTACGGCTATGTGGACCATATCGGCCTCGGTGTCCCGAGGAAGATCATCCGTGGCATGATGGAACACAATGGAACGGAGCCCGACCTGGTGGAGGCCGACGAACGCTTCGCGGTGCGCCTTTTTCGGGCCAAGGTGCCGCTGCCGGCCGGCCGGAAGGCCACGCCGTCCGTCAGCGGCGCTTGATCCAGAGGCGGCGGCCTGGGAAATCGGCGGCAAAGCTTTGCGTGCCGAGGAGATCCATCCCCAAAATCGCCGCGCGGCGGAAATCTTGGTTCAGATACGTGAAGATTTTCAAATCCTGGACCGTGAATTTGGGACTGGCCCAGCGTTTGCGCCCCAGCTTCATGCTTTCCAAGATCACCCGGTAAACCGTCCGGCGCTTGCCGATCACATCCGTCAGGTCGCCTTGCTTGCGCATGAAGGGCGGGGGCACGGCTCCCAGGGAGCGCGCAGCCGACTGATTCAGAAAACTGCTATTGGCGCCCGTATCCACAAGGCCGCGAAAGGGCCGACCGTTGATGATGAAATCGACGGCGAAAAGCTCTGCCTCCAGATGGTCGATATTGACCCGGTTGAGCCGGGCCGAAGTCCAGACCCCGTCGAAACGCCGGGCCCGGCGCGTGCCGACCGACAGGACCATCGCCTCCAGATCGAAGGTCACGAAATACCGGCTCAGGAAGTCCATGCCCAGAAGGCCCGCCGGCCGGCTGCTGGCGACGACGAAAAAATCCGGCACGATCACCGTGCGCAGATCCCGACGCTCAAGCCCGGCAAGCGAAAGGGACTCGAGGCGATGAACCTTCAGAGTACGTTCTTCGAGACTGAAGATCACCGTGGCCTCGACCTCGCCCTGCTGGGGAAGTGCCAGGATCTCCTGGCTGCTCGAGAACAGGATCGTGTTGCTGGCTGCGGTGTCGATGACGAAGGGAAAGGGTCCCTGGCCGTTCACCAGGACCGGCACGGACAACCACCGCCCCTGGACCCGGGTCAGCGGCACTTCCACCGGATCCTGGGCCAGTGCTGCCGCTCCGGGTGAAAGCAGGGCCAGGATGATCAACCAAAGAGCAAGAAAAACCCGCCGGCCAGGGCCGACGGGTCCGGGTATTGCCGATCGGGCGCGCAAGATTAGTGCTCCCGGTACGGATCGGGACTGTGACCGCTGAACGCCTTGGAGAAGAACAGGGCATTCATGAACATCTTGGCCGTCCCGTACCAGTAGGCCCGGAAGAATGGGTTGTCCGCGAACAGAATGACGGATCCCCGGCCGACGCGGTCCGCCATGACCGCGCCGAGCCCGGCGACGCGTTCGCGGTTCTCCTCGCTGGCATAGCCGGCAATGCGCGGCTCGCCTTCGCCGTACTGAACCACCATGGCGAAGGGATTGTCCGTGTGCTTGAAGGCCTTGGCCCCTTCGCGGTGGAGCGGCAGCACCCGGGACTCATAGCCCCAACCCACGGGATGGGTGATGTCGAGGTCACCCTTGAAGATCGCTCCGGACACGAGCCGGCTGGCCTCGTAGGAGCGTTTCTGGGCATAGGGCAGGCGCTTGGGCTTGTCGTCCTCGCTGTCACCCGTGTCCTCGGAGGCGTCATCCACTGCCGCGCCCTTGTCCTCTCCCTCTTCGCTGCTTTCGACGCCGAGCATGGAGACGTCCATCACGCCCTGTGCCACCGCCCATTCGGCCGCACTTTGGGTCGCGACCAGCGTGCCGCCCCGGCGCACCCAGGCTGCGATCGCGTCGGCACGCACGGCGCCGTAGCGGCCGCCGGCCATGACGATATGGGTGTAGTCGTCGAGATCGGTGCGCCCAAGATCGGCGATGTCGACCATGGTCACGGGCATGTTGATGTGCTGGTCGAGCAGGAACCACAATTCGCCCACGTCGTACTGGCTGGTGCCTCGGCCCGTGACCAGCAAAACCTTCGGCATGGTGAGGGCTGCGACCTCAAAGCCGCCGAGATCCGAGCCCTTGGGCGTCACCGATGTCGTCGCCGCATGGACGGTAATGCCGTCTTCCTTGGCGATCTGGACCATCAACGCATGCAGATCGTCCTCACCGAGAGCGTCCTGGGCAACGGGCACGATGATCGCGCCGCGATCGAGTGCCTTTTTCCCCTTCGTGGTCTGGGCTGTAATGGGGTCGGGTACGACCTTGGCCCGCAGGTCCTGCTCGAGCAGGCGGTAGAGCGCCCGGGGAGCCGTAAACTCACGCCATTCGAACAGATAGGCCAGGGGCGCCCGGTCCGGCATTGCCCCGGTTCGAGGCAGGGACTTGATGGGATCGCCCAGTTTGAGTCCTGACACGGCGGCGTTGTCCACGGCTGAAAGGCTCAGCCCATAGGCCAGCGGCAAGGTCCACCCCGACACATCGTAGAATTCGACTTTCTCCGTGATGGGACGCACTTCGAACAGGCCGTGGATCAGGCTGGTATAGCGCTGTCCTTCCAGGGCCACGACAAAAGCGCTTTCCGGCAGGAAGGTCTGGTTGCCAATCGTCAGCGGGTCCGCGAGGCGGTTGACCCGAATATTGTGCAGCGCCATCAGGTCCAGAAAGGCGGCCATGCGGGCGCGGTCCGTGGACTGGAAGACATAGGCCTTGGTCTCACCGGTGGCGCCGCGCTTGCGTTCTTCGGCAAGGTAGCGGCGCTGATAGCCCCGAAGTTTCGTGCGCTCCCGGGCGGAGGCATGGGACAGGGCGAGCGCCACGCGGAAATGCTGACCGATTTTCTCCGCATATTGCTTGAGGCCATTGACCGTATCGATCTGGATGCCGTCCGAACTGCTTTGCTCGAACAGAATGCCGATACCGCCGAGCAGAGCAGGATAGCTCGACCCGTAGCCCAGATAGAAATCGTCGAAGACCTCTTCGGATACGGACAGGGCCTTTTCGCTGTCGAGCTGGCGCGCCAGATCCGTGTTCAACAGGCGGGTGAGGCTCACGCCCTCCGCGTCGAGCAGCGGATGCAGATTGTCCGGCGGGCCCGGGCTGTAGAAATACGTGCTGTTGGAGCCCATTTCGTGCAGGTCCGTGACCACTTGCGGCAGCCAGCGATGGGTCTGGGCGACCACGGCTTTGCTTTCCACCTGGGTCGCGGGCAGCCACTGGCGGTTCAGGTCGAACCAGTAATGGTTGACCCGCCCGGCCGGCCAGGGATTGCGGTGTTCCCTGTGGGCCCGGTCCGGATTGGGCCGCTCCGCGAGATGCAGATTGACCCAGGCTCCATAGCGGTCAAAACCGTCCGGATTCAGCGTAACAACCTGGTGGATGATGGCGTTGTCGAGCAGCGTCGTGGTCTTTGCGTCCTTTGCGGCGGCGAAATGATAGGCCAGCAGCATGGCGGACTCGGTGCCGCTGATCTCATCGCCATGCACACCGTGCACGAATTGCAGGATCGCCGGCAGCTCCGCATTGCCCGCTCCGTCCGTTTCCGGATCGACGGCAGCGAGATGGGCCGTGCGGATCTCGTCGAGGCGGGCATGGTTGGCCGGGCTCGTGGAGGTGACAAGCAGGATGGGCCGGCCTTCCGGCGTCGTGGTCAGTTGCTTGACCGTGACGCGGTCCGAGGCTGCGTCGACGGCCCGGATATAGGCGACGATGCGGTCGAAGCGGGCCATCCGGGCGCCCACGGCATGGCCGATGACATCGGCCGGCTTCGGAATTGCCGCGTCATAGTCGAGGCCGGTGCCGATCACATCGGCAAAGGCCGGCGGGTCCGTCGGGATCGGCTTCGCCGCCGCCCCTTCGCCATGGGTCAACATCACGGCGAACAGGGCGGCCGCACCCAGGATCCCGGCCGTGCGGATCATGCTCCGTGTCAATGTCTGCATCTCAATCCCCCTTGTCGAACATGGGTCATCGCCAGGCATTGTGCGGGGGCGCCCCCCCGATTGGCAAGGGCGGCTCAAAGCGCGGTGGTCTCAGTGTCCGGGCCGCTCGCCCGTGGCCGCCCGCAGGATAGCCCGCCCGCCAAACGCGCACAGGCCAAGGGCGAGCGCCCAGAGCCAGGCCGTCAGGTCGATCCAGACGGCAAGCCCCATGCAGAGCCCCAGACCGGCCACGGGAACAGCCCGGGGATAGAGCCGCCGGGGCTCGTCGAGCCGCAGGGCCGCCGCGTTCATGATGGCGTAATAGATCAGCACCGTGACGGCGCTGACGCTCCAAACCGCCTCGAAGCCGCCGGCCAGGGCCAGAAAACCGGTCCCGGCCCCCACGGCGAGGCTCGCCGCTGTGGGCTGACCCTTGGCGTCGAGGCCGGCCAGGGGGTTCGGCATGTCGCCGTTCCGCCCCATGGCAAGAACCACCCGGGACAGGCCGAGGATCAGATTGAGCAGAACACTGGCCATGGCGGTCATGGCCCCGATGCCGACCAGAACCGCAAGGGCCTCGCCCCCGAGCCGGGAGGCCAGGGCCGACAGGGGCGCGGCTGTCTCGGCCGTCGACCTTGCGAAGGCGTCGGCGCCAAGCACATGGAGACCGGTCCACAGAACGAGGGCGTAGAGCAGCACGGACAGAATGAGGGTCGCGACAATGGCACGGGGGATCGTGCGCCCAGGGTCCCGCACATCCTCGCCCAGGGTGGCGATCCGTCCGTAGCCGGCAAAGGCCACGAACAGCAGCGCGGCTGCCCGCAGCATGTCTGTGATGCTCTGCGATCCCTCGGTCGGGGCAGGCGGTGCAAACGCCGCCGGCGGATGAACCAGCGCGGAGGCCGGCAGGACAAGGAGCGCCGTCACCGTGACGGCGACCAGACCGGCATTGACGCCGCTCGCCGAGCGCAGCCCGACCATGACGAGGCCGGTCACCGCTGCCACAAGGCCAAAGGCCACCAGGGCCTGGGGCACGCCGGGCAGGAGCGGCGCCAGATAGCCCGCAAGCCCAAGGGCAGCCGCGGCCGCGCTCGCTGTCTTTGCGCACAGGAACATGACGCCGGCCAGGAATCCGGCCTGGGGCGACAGGAACCGGGTGCCATAGGCGTAGGCACCGCCGCTGACCGGATGCGCCGCCGCGAGTTGCGCGCTGGACAGCCCGTTCAGCGCGGCGGCCATCGCGGCGATGACGAGGGCCGGCGCGGCCAGCGGTCCCGCAATCCCCGCCGCGGTTCCAAGCGCCACGAAGGCTCCCGTGCCCAGAATGGAGCCGAGCCCCAGCAGCACGGCACCGGGCAAAGTCAGGGTGCGGCGCAGTTTGCCGCTGGCATGGGTCATCGTAGGGGGGTGCGGAACGTGTCCCCGCCGTCGGGGGTGGGCAGGGACAGGGGCTTGGTGCGGTTGAGAAAGCGCCAATCGGCAATATCGGTCATCAGGATGCGGGCGGCGTCCTCGGTCAGGTGGGAGACCCGGGGCAGGGTCATGCGGGTGCCGTTGCTGTGCCAGAGGTGTTCCAGCCGGTCTGCCGTGGCTCGGGCCCGGTCCCGCGCCGTTTCGATGGCCTCGTGGCGGGCGAGCGCAGTCAGACCGGCCCCCAGAATGGGCAGAAGAGCCGCCGGCAGGATGATCAGGTTTCGGGCAAGATCCGCCCAGGACGCATCGGCGAAGAGCCGTTCCTGGCCCGCAACGAGGAGCAGATAGACAAGGCCGAGGATCAGTGTGCTGACGAGTGCGCCATGGCCCAGCCGGTCGAGCCGCCGGCCCAGCCGCTCAAGCTGGCCGGCGCGGGCGCGGAAGCGATCCGCCTGGGCGCGGATTTCCCCGTCCCGTACCACGATGGCCACGCTGTCCAGATAGTCCTGATCCAGGGACACATGGGGCAGGGGGAGTTCCCGGACCGTGGCTCGGTAATACCAGTTGACCCAGCGGGGCCCCGGCTGGCGGTCGATGGCGGCGGGCGGCACCTGGGCTTCGAGGGATCGGGATCCGGACAAGGACAGGAAGTGCAATTGCCGCAACTCCTCCGCCAGAAGACGATAGTCGATCCACCGGTCCTTCCAGCGCTCGCGGCGCTCGCGCACCCGGGACAGAATGATCCCTGCCACGACCGTCAGCACACCGGTCATCAGGACCGGCTGCATCGATCCCTTGCCGCCCCATCCTTGGGGGAACAGGACCGGACCGAGCGCAAGGGCGACCGCGAGGGCCGTCAGGCCGTAACGGCGCAGCGGCGCGGCCCGGGCCTGGGCTCCGTAATAGGTCGCAAGACCCTCCGCCCACGCAAAGCGGGGCTTCAGGATCCGCTCATGGCCCGGCGGCAGATGGATTGCTTGCGCCTTGAGAGCGGCGTCGAAGGGGGCCCAGCTTTCTTCGCCCAGAGCAGTATAGGATGGCAAAGGACCAGGGCGCCAGGGCGCGGCCAAGCCGAGGGCCCGCAGCAGCCATGCATAGACCCGATCCGGAAAACACCGCTCCGTCTCCTGAAAGAAATCATTGAGCCGGTGGCGGGCCAGATTGTGCAGGGTGCCGCCGGGCGGCGCCACGAGGGCCGTCACCAGCGCCTTGACCGCCTCGGCCGGAAGCGCACCCTCGCTCTGGGCCCGGATCATCAGATCGCGGGGATCGACGCTCGCCGCCGGGTCGGCAAACAGCAGGAAGGGCCCCTCGCCATGGGGCAGGAACCAGAGGGCCGGTATGCCCGCATTGAGCGCCCGGTTGAGGATATCGAATGTGCCGCCCCGTCCCTGGCTGTCCTCCGTGTCCCACACCACGATCATCAGATCGCTCTGGCGTGCCGTCATCAGGCCGACAGCCTCATAGGACGCGGCCTCGCGGTCCCGGGTGCCATGGAGTTCGAAGACGGCGCTCGCCCGGGCCAGCAAGTCCTGGAAGGCTGCCAGCGCCTCGTCCGTGTAGTCCCCGGCCGTTTCGCTGCGGGAGAAGGGCAGCGGGACCTGGAGGTCATAGTCGAGGTCGAGGGCGGCCCGGGCGGCGATGGTGTCCGTGCCTTGCGCCAGAGGCGAAATGAGTTTGAGGTGGGCCGGCCGCTGCCGGAACACCCGGCCGTCCCCGCGCGCATCGTCTTCGGTCAAAACCTCTTCGAGCGCGGTCTTGATTTGGGCAAGACAGGTCTTGAGCACGTCGAACAGGCGCGCCGCGGCGAACGTCTCACGGTTCGGCCGATGGCCGGTGACCCCGACCCGTAGGGCAAGGCCCGGCCGGGGCGGATGCGCGCCGAATGCCTCGGTCATGGTCACTCCCTGCTCGCGGCACCCCAGACCTGTCCGGCTGAGGACGGCTCAAACGGTGCCCGGCCCAAGAGACCGGTTCGAGGCGAGGGATGCAACCGGCAAGCGCGAGCCCTGAAGGCTGCTCGATGCCAGGCCCGGTATGCCGTCCGGTCTCACTCCCGCCCGTGCATCATGCGGTAAAGGATGGGTGAGGCGAGCGCCATCGCCGCAGCCGAAGCCATGGCCGAAACGCCAAGCCAGAAGTAAACGGTGTTGAACTGTGCCAGTTCCAGGGCCCGGTCCGTCCCTTCCGCCACGACGGTGGCCTTGGAGACGAGGGCCGTCGCCACCTGGGAAATGGCAATGGCCATGTAGAACACACCCATCATGAAGCCGATCAGGCGGGGGACGGACAATTTGGTCACGGCGGACAGCCCGACCGGCGAGAGGCAGAGTTCCCCGGTGGAGTGGAGCAGGAACAGGATCACGATCCAGAACAGGGAGATCACAAGGTCACCGCCGTCGAGCCAGATGCCCAGATTGAGGATCAGATAGCCCAGGCCGATCTGCGCGAGGCCCAAGGCGAATTTGATGGGGCTGGAGGGATTGTGACGCCCCATGCTGTGCCAGAGGCCGGCAAAGACCGGCGCGAACAACAGGATGAAAAAGGGATTGAAGGAGGCGATCTGTTGCGCCTCGAAGGGCCCTGTATCGACGAATTTGCTGTTGAACAGGATGAGTGAGGTGGGCGCCTGGTCGAACAGGGTCCAGAACACCACCGAGGACAGGGTCAGGATCGTGACCACGATCATGGGGTCGCGTTCCTCGGCGCTGAGGGAGCGGATGGAAAAGGCCACAATCGCGCCCAAGGCCCCGACGAAAACGAGGCTGATGATCACCTCGAACAGGGTGAACTCGCCGAGCATGCCGGCATCCGTGATCCCGATCAGGGCCAGAAGATCCGCCGGCCCGTAGAGGCTGAGATATTTCACGATCAGATAGGTCATGCCGACACTGGCAAAACCACCAAGGTAGATCGCCCATTCCAGGGGCACCGGGCCGAACACCGGCTGGCGCAGCCGGACAGCATCCGGGGCCTCGACCCGCCCTTCGAACCAGGACTGACCGATCAGGAAAATCACGAGGCCGAGCGCCATGCCGATGCCTGCCAGCCCGAAGCCGTAAGCCCAGCCATAAACGATCCCCAGATAGGCAACCGCAAGCTGGCCCAGAAGCGCGCCCACATTGATGCCGAAATAGAACAGCGTGAAGCCGGAATCCCGCCGTTTGTCCCCCGTCGGATAAAGCGCACCGACGATTGCGGCGATATTGGCCTTCAAGAACCCCGTGCCGATGATGATGAGGGAGAGCGCCAGGAACATCATGTTCTGGCCGAAGGCATCGGGGGTCCGGGTGATCAGTCCCGTGAGGGTTTGGCTCTGGCCGTCCGCAGCCTCGAAGGTCACCGTGCGGCGCGGATCGTCCTGGCCGTCCGCCAGGGCGATGTCCGTCACGGGCCGGTCCGCCCCGTCAACGGCGATGGTGCGGGCGAACTGGCCGCCCGTATCCGCCGTGTTGCGGATGACCGTGAGATCGAAGACCTGCTCGCCCACGGTCAAGGTCTCCACGGCCGGCTGGCCCTCGAACGCCATGGCGAAATGGCCGAAGGTGATCAGGATCCCGCCGAATAGGACTGCCTTGCGTGCGCCCAGATAACGGTCCGCGAGATATCCGCCGAGAAGCGGCGCCAGATAGATCATCCCCGCATAGGCCGCATAAATTCCGTAGGCGGCCTTTTCGTTCTGGAGGAAGTGCCAGACCAGATAGGTGACGAGGAGCGCGCGCATGCCATAATAGGAAAACCGCTCCCACATCTCGGCGAAGAACAGCACCACGAGACCGCGGGGATGGCCGATAAAGGCGCGGTCGCCCGGTGCCGGAATGAACTCACCTGCCGTGGAAGGGCGGTCGCTGGCCATGGCGTTGTCTCGCTCGCTCGTCTGTTGCGGGAATGGTTGGTCAAGTCCTTGACGGTGTGGGATTTCCTTTAATCTGGCAAGGGCAGCGCAAAAAGGGATCCGCGAGGATGGACACCATCGCCCTTCTGACCGGGCCCGGTCTTGCGGTCGTGGCGCGCACCGCGCCGGCGGACTCGCGGGCGGCCGGTGCCTGGACGATGCGTCCTGGGGCCTGGCGATGATCTCCCTGGTCTTTTTCAACGGGACGCTCTGGTACCAGGTCGTCGCCGACGCCATCACGACCCGGCTGCTGGCCGCCCGCTATGCTCGGGCCAAGGCCGGGATCGACCGGATGACCGGGGCGGTGTTTGCCGGTCTTGGGCTCAGGCTCGTCTTGGAGCGCGAATGGATCACGCGCCTGCCACGGCGGTTGACAAACCGCGCCGCGCCAAGACGATCTTAGGGTCCGACGGGAGAGAAACAGGCCATCCGTGCATCTGCGCGGTGGAGCCACGACACGGGAGAACGCCATGGCCGGTCCTTTAACGGGTGTCAAAATTCTGGAATTCGCGGGCATCGGTCCGGGGCCCTTTTGCGCCATGCTGTTGTCGGATCTCGGCGCGGAAATCGTGCGGATCGACCGCAAGGGGGCCAAGGGCGGCTCCAAATTCGACGTCACGTCGCGGGGCCGCCGGTCGATCGCCATTGATCTGAAAAATCCCAAGGGCGTCGAGACGGTCCTGGCCCTGGTGGCCCAGGCCGACGCCATCCTGGAAGGGTTCCGCCCGGGCGTCATGGAACGGCTCGGCCTGGGGCCGGAGGTCTGTCTGGAGCGCAATCCCCGCCTTGTCTATGGCCGCATGACCGGCTGGGGCCAGCATGGCCCGCTCGCCCATGCCGCCGGCCACGACATCAACTACATCGCGCTGACCGGCGCCCTCCATGCCATGGGCCGGACGGATACGCCGCCGCCGCCGCCGCTCAATCTGGTCGGCGATTTCGGGGGCGGGGCGCTCTATCTCGCCTTTGGGCTCGTCGCCGGACTGTTCGAGGCCCAGCGCTCCGGCCAGGGTCAGGTGATCGATGCGGCCATGACCGACGGTGCCGCTTCCCTGATGGCCATGTTCTACGGCATGAAGGCCGGCGGGCTGTGGCAGGACAAGCGGGATGCCAATCTGCTCGACGGCGGCGCCCATTTCTATGACACCTATGAATGCGGCTGCGGAAAATTCGTGGCCGTCGGATCCATTGAGCCGCAATTTTATGCCCTGCTTCTGGAAAAGGCCGGCATCAACGATCCGGCATTCCAGCACCAGATGGACCGGATGCAGTGGTCGGATCTGAGCCAGAAATTGGCCACCTTGTTCCGCTCCAAGACCCGAGACGAATGGTGCGCCCTGATGGAAGGCACGGATATCTGCTTTGCGCCGGTCCTGTCCCTGGAAGAGGCGCCCGCCCATCCCCACAACGCCGCCCGTCAAACCTTCATCGAAGTGGACGGCGTGGTTCAGCCCAATGCTGCACCCCGGTTCAGCCGGACCAAGGAAGCCGTTCAGGGACCGGCGCCGACCATCGGGGAGCACAGCGAAAGCGCCCTGATCGATTGGGGGTTCAGCGCCGCGGATGTGGCCGCGCTGCGCAGCGACGGCGTGATCTGAGTCATGACGGTTTCAGGCCTGCCCGGCACGAAAGGGCGTCGCCGCCTCTACCTGATGCGCCATGGTCATGTGGATTATTTCTCCGCCCCCAGACGGATTGGCGGGGCCGATGTGGTGCCCCTGACCCATCGGGGCCGGGAGGAGGCGACCGCCGCCGGCCTGGCCCTTTCGCACGTCCCCTTCGACCGGGCGGTCTGCTCGGGCCTGCCGCGCGCGCGCGAAACGGCGGAAATCGTCCTGTCCCAGCAGGCCGGGCCCGTGCCGGATCTTTTGAACGACGAGCGGATCCGGGAGCTCCGGGGCGGCGGGGCCCGGCTGCGCGCCCAGATCTTCAACCTTGCCGAGCTGTCGCGCCAGATCTATCAGGCCTTTGCCGAAGCGGATCGTCCGGGGGCGGCCATGGGCGAGGGCGGCGAGCCCTTCGTGGACGCCTATGCCCGGGTTTGTGACTGGGCGGAGCATTTCCTCATCGAGCCGGACTGGGCGACGGCCCTCGTGGTGGCCCATGAGGGGGTGAACCGTCTGCTTTTGGGCTGGGCCACGGGGGCGGGTCTTGCCGCCGTCGGTCCCTTCGAGCAGGACACGGGCTGTCTCAATGTCATCGATGTAGATGTGGCGGTCCCGGTGGACGGTGACCCTCCGGCCATCACCCGGCGGATCATCAAGGCCGTCAATCTCACGCCCTACAACTATGTCAAGCACGGCATGAACCAGACCAGTCTCGAGGCGATCTTCTCCCGCTGACCTGTTCGCGGGCCCCCGGTCCGTGCTTGGATGGGGTGGGTCCAAAACGGCGTAAGAGGGAAGCGAAGCGTATGATCACCGTTCACCATCTGAACAATTCCCGGTCCCAGCGGGTGCTCTGGTTCCTGGAAGAACTCGATATCCCCTACACGATTACCTTCTACGAGCGGGATGCGACGACCAATCTGGCGCCGCCCGAGCTGAAGGGCGTCCATCCCCTCGGCAAATCGCCGGTGGTGACGGACGGTGCCAACGTTGTTGCCGAAAGCGGGGCGATCCTCGACTATCTGGCCGAGCGCTATGGCGGCGGCCGGTTCCATCCCGCGCCCGGCACCGCGGATGCCCTGCGCCACACCCATTTCATGCATTTTGCCGAAGGCTCGGCCATGACGCCGCTCCTGCTGCGCCTTTATGTGGGGCGGCTCGGCGCGGCCGGTGAGCCGCTCTGGCCCCGGATTACCTCCGAGATCAAGAATCATCTCGACTATCTCGAAGGTGAAGTGGGGGATCGGCCCTTCCTGGTGGGTGATGATCTGACCTGTGCAGACTGTCAGGTCAGCTTCGTTCTGGAGGCGGCCCAGGCCGGCGGATCCCTCGAAGACTATCCGCGTCTGCGGGCCTATCTGTCGGGCCTCCAGGCCCGGCCGGCCTATCGCCGCGGCCTCGAGAAAGGGGGCCCTTACGCCTTCGGTCCCCAGGATTGAAACCGGCCTCACCGTTACCGAAACCTTCAACGCGAGGAAACCATGTCCGAACCCGTCCTTCTCGTCGAACGCGATGGCCCGGTTGCGATCCTGACGCTCAACCGGCCCCAGCGGATGAATGCCCTGTCGCGCGAATTGCGCGCGGAGCTGGCCGACGCGGTGCTCCGCCTGGAAAACGATCCGGAGGTCAGCATTCTGATCCTCACCGGGGCCGGCGAAAAGGCCTTCACGGCCGGTCTGGATCTCAAGGAACTGGGTGAAAGCGAAGACAGTGCGCTCGCCGATGTGGATGCTCCGGACCGCACGGATCCGGTCCGCGCCCTCGCCAAATTCACCGGGCCCGTGATCGGTGCTATCAATGGCGTGGCGATCACCGGAGGCTTTGAACTCGCCATCGCCTGCGACGTGCTGATCGCGTCGACCAATGCCCGCTTCGCGGACACCCATGCCCGAGTCGGCATCATGCCCGGCTGGGGGCTGAGCCAAAAGCTGTCCCGCCTCATCGGTATTTCCCGGGCAAAGGAACTGTCCTTCACAGGCAATTTCCTGTCCGCCGAGGGCGCCTATGACTGGGGTCTCGTCAACCGGGTTGTCGCGCCGGAGGATCTGATGCCCCTCGCCCGCGCCCTGGCCGCCGATATGGCCACGATCGACCCCACCTTCCTGAAACGCTATCGCCGGCTGATCGACGAGGGCTATGCCACCACCTTCGAAAGGGGCATGACGCTGGAGCAGGAAGCGTCCCGCGAGGCCAATGCGGCCGTCAGCGGGGCCGATATCGAGGCGCGCCGCCGAGCGGTCCAGGAACGCGGGCGCGAACAGAGCGGCGGTGAGTGACCACGCCTCTATTGATCCGAACCGATCTATGAGATCTTGAGGATCTGATGGCCGGCCGGAGGGTCGGCTGTGGGGCGGGAAGACTTGCCGGCCCGCCTCCCCGAGCAATCCGTGTCATTCCGTGTCCGGTGGGTTGAACCCCGCCGGACCGGAGCGATGGTGTACAGCGTAAGGAAAATATGAACGCTGCGACGTGACGGGCATTTTGAAACCCGCGGGGGATGTGGAATGGGACGAGGTGCGCCGGTGGTATGATCGCGATCCCATGCTCGACCGGGAGCTGGAGCCATGGACCGCGGCGGCAGTCGCGTTTTCCCGCAGCAGCGCCGAAACCCAGCTCCTCGCCTATTTCGAAGAGGGCGTCATGGTGGCCTATCTCGAATGCCACGACTGGCCGGCCGAGCCGGAGCCGGAGCATGGCACCCATGAGCCCTGCCACAGCGTCACTGTCGCGGTCCATCCGGATTTGCGAGGCCGCAGGATCGCGACCCGCGCGGTTCAGGCCCTTCTATCGTCATCCCACGTTGCGTTCGATCTGATCCTGGCCCATGTCCGGCCGGGCCATGTCATTTCGCAGCGGCTCTGCGCGCGCCTCGGGTTTCGCCAAACGGATCCGTCGAATCCGGATGGCACACTCCTGACCTTCGAACGGCGTCTGTCGGACGGTTAGATCCGGACACGGAGGCCTTCGAGTTTGCGGATGCCGGTGGCCAGGGCCACGAAATGGGGCAGGGGGCCTGCGAAATCCACCTGGGGGAAACGGGTCGCAATGGCGTCCAGAGTTTCCTCGATCTCGATGCGCGCGAGCATTTCGCCCAGGCACCGGTGCGGTCCGCCGCCGAAGCCGATGGCCATGCGGGGCAGGTCGGCCCGGGTGATGTCGAACCGGTTGGGCGCGTCATAGCGTTCCGGATCGCGCTGGGCCGCGGAAATGGCGAGCACGATCACCTGATCGCCCGGCAGTGTGATGCCGTCGATCTCGATGTCCTCCGTGGCAAAGCGCGGCAGGCTGCCCACGGTGGGCTCGAAGCGCAGGGTCTCGTCCACGGCCTGGCGCATGAGGCCGCGCTCGGCAATGAGCCGGGTCCATTGGTCCTGGTGCTGAAGAAGAAGGGTCATGGCCACTGTGAGGGCCGTTCGCGTGGTGTCGCTTCCGGCAAAGATCAGGCCCAGGATCTGGGCCAGCAGTTCGTCTTCGGAATAGGCCCCGCTTTCACCCACCGATTGAATGAAGGCCGTGAGAAAATCTTCCCTTGGATTTGCCCGCCGGTCCGCCACCAAGCCCTGCACATAGGCGGTGAGATTGGTCACCGCATCATCGACCGGGCCCACATCCTCCGCCGTCAGCATGCCGAAGGCCTGGCCAAGTGTGTCGGCCCAGGCCTTGAACACCGGAATATCCGCCTGGGGAACGCCGAGCAGGTCGCAGATGGCCCGCGTGGGGATCTGAGCCGCGATTTCCTCGATGAAATCGATCTCGCCGGCGCCGGTCAATTCGTCCAGGCGCTGGTCGATCAGCCCGCGCACCCGCTCGCGCCGTTGTGCGATCACCGGAAAGGCGAAGGTGCGCTGGAGCGGGGCGCGAAGGCGCGTGTGCCGCTCGCCATGGGCCATCAGGACGATCCGGTCCCACCATTCGAACAGGGGCCCTTCCGTGATGCCCCTCAGGGCCATGATATCCATGCCGACCGGGCGCATCTTGGGATGGTTCATCAGGCGTTCGACCAGGGCGTAGCGGAAGACCCAGGACACCATGGGCCGTTCGAACATCGGCATGCGCGTGCCCAGAAGACGGGCCCAGCCATGCATGTCGGCCAGATACTCGACATCCTCCGGCAGGCGTCCATTCCAATCTTCAAGGCGCGGAGCGCCGTCCGTCGCGGGACCCAGGGCGGCGGGAGCAGGCACGGGCATCGTCATGGTGTCCTCCAAAGCGGCCGGTCGAGGCACCCTTGGGACAGGGCGCGGCGCCGGATCATCAGCGGTTATCGATTGCCTCACGGCGCATTTCGAGGGCCAGCCAGTCTTCCTCGGCCTTGGCCAGGTCCCCCTCCACCTTCTCGAGGGCACGCACGGTCTTGTTGAACGTATCGGGATCGCGCGTGAAGAGATCGGCATCCTCCAGGCGTTTTTTCAGCTTGCCGATGGTCTCCTCCATCTCTGCCATGCGGTCCGGCAGGGTATCGAGCGCAAACTGTTCCTTGTAGCTCAACTTGTCGGCGGCGGGTTTCGCTATCCCCGTGCCGGACGACGCGGCTTTCGTCTCCTTGCGGGCGGGTTTGTCGGCGCTCCGCTCGGCCGATTTCGGACCCGCGCCACGCTGGGCCAGCATATCCGTGTAACCGCCTGCATATTCCGTCCACACGCCTTTGTCGGTCTCCGGCGTCGTGCTCAGGACGGAGGTCACGATCCGATCCAGAAAGTCCCGGTCGTGGCTGACCAGGAGCACTGTCCCCTCATAGGCGCTGAGCATCTCCTCGAGCAGGTCGAGCGTTTCAAGATCGAGATCGTTGGTCGGTTCGTCGAGGACCAGAAGGTTCGACGGGCGGGCGAGGGCGATGGCGAGGGCAAGACGGCCCCGTTCGCCCCCGGACAGGGCGCTGACGGGCGAGCGCACCTGTTCCCCGGTGAACAGGAAATCCTTCATGTAACTCATCACGTGGCGCTGCTCGCCGCCCACGGAGACCATGTCACCGCGCCCTTCGGTGAGCGCCTCTTGGAGGGTCATATCGGGCTTCAGGCTGGCCCGGCGCTGGTCGAGGGAGATCATCTGGAGATTGGTCCCGAGCCGGATCGTACCGGAATCGGGTTCGAGCTGTCCCGTCAGCATATTGATGAGTGTGGTTTTCCCCGCCCCGTTGGGGCCGGCAATTCCGATGCGGTCCCCCCGCTGCACGGCGAGGGTCAGGTCCCTCACGATGGATCGCTCGCCATAGGTCTTGGAGATCTTCTTGGCGTCGATGACCAGCTTGCCGGAGGTCTGACCTTCCGAGGCCGTCATTTTCACGGTGCCGGGTGCGCGCCGGGCCTCCCGGCGTTGCTGACGCATGGCATGGAGTTCGCCCATACGGCGCACATTGCGTTTGCGCCGGGCGGTCACGCCATAACGCACCCAGTCCTCTTCGGCGGCGATCTTGCGGTCGAGCTTGTGCCGCTCCTGCTCTTCCTGCTCGAAGACGCCGTCGCGCCAGGCTTCGAAATGGGCAAAGCCCTGGTCGAGGCTGCGCGCCCGGCCCCGGTCGATCCATACGGTGCGGCGGGTCAGGGTCTGCAGAAAGCGCCGGTCGTGGCTGATCAGCACAAGGGCCGAGCGGGTCTGGCCAAGGGTGCTTTCCAGCCATTGGATCGTGGGCATGTCGAGGTGGTTGGTCGGCTCGTCCAGCAAAAGGACATCGGGGTCGGGCGCCAGGGCGCGGGCGATCGCGGTCCGGCGGCCCTCGCCGCCGGACAAGGTGGCCGGGGTCTCCGTCCCCTGAAGGCCGAAGCCTTCCAGCAGCAGGCGGGCCCGGTAGGGATCGTCGCCCGGCGCGAGGCCGGCTTCCACATAATCAAGCACGCTGGCGAAGCCGGAAAAATCCGGCTCCTGCTCCAGGTAACGCACGGTGATGCCGGGTTTGACGAAACGGGTGCCGTCATCGGGTTCGATCAGGCCGGCGGCGATTTTCAGGAAGGTGGATTTGCCGGACCCGTTGCGCCCCACAAGGCAAAGGCGATCGCGTTCGAACACGAACATCTCCGCCCCTTCGAACAGGGGCGTGCCCCCGAAGGTCAAGGCGATATCCTGGAGACTGAGAAGGGGTGCTGCCATGGGCCGTGAATTAGCCCGGTGCCGCCGGGGAGGGCAAGGGGGGTGCCGCGACGCCGGGGGGCGCGGCCCTTTTCCTCACGCGTTCCCTTTGCCATGCTTTAAGGCCCCGTCGGCTCTGGTGCGCACGCAAGACGTGCCCTGCGCCCGGGCGGGTCGGGACGGCCCCCGACCCAAACGAGAAAAACGGCGAAAAGCGCCAGCAGGGAAGGGACGCGAACCATGGATCAGGCACAGGGTGAGGAAACGGGGGACGCGAAAACGGGAGGCGGGCGCGGCCCCGTCGATCCGACGATCCCGTCGACAGGCACGAAGCTGGCCTATGGGCTCGGCTCGATCTCCAGCGGCGTCAAGAGCGGCGGCTTCGATTATTTCCTGCTCATTTTCTACGCCCAGGTGGTCGGGCTCGATCCCCGACTTGTGGGCCTTGCCCTGACGATTGCCCTGGTCTTCGACGCCATCACCGATCCCCTGGTCGGTTACTGGTCTGACAATCTGCACTCGCGGCTCGGCCGGCGCCATCCCTTCATGTATGTGGCGGCGCTGCCCGTGTCCGTGACATATTTCCTGCTGTGGACCCCGCCGGCCGACTGGTCCCAGGCGGGCCAGTTCTGGTATCTGCTCACCTTGGCCGTCCTGATCCGGACGTTCATGACCCTGTTCGAGACTCCCAGTTTCGCCCTCGCTCCGGAGCTGACCGATGATTACGACGAGCGCAGCAGGCTGATCGGCTATCGGTATTTCTTCGGCTGGATCGGCGGCAACACCATGACCGTCATGATGTTCTTTTTCGTCTTCCCCGCCTTTGCCACCGTGGCCGTTCCCGACGGCCGGTTCAACATGGACAGCTATGTGTTCTATGGGCTCGTTGCGGGGGTGATGATTTTCGTGTCCATCATGATAGCGTCCGTGGGCACCCATAACCGCATCCGCCACCTAAAGCCGGCACCGCCCAAACGGCCCATGGGCGTGCGTGTCGCCTTCCAGGAGATTTTCGAGACCCTTTCGGACCGGTCCTTCGCCGCCCTGTTCGGCGCCTCCCTGTTTGGGGCCATCGCCACGGGTCTGTCCGGCGGCCTTGCATTTTACATCGTGACCTATTTTTGGGGCTTTGACTCCCTGCAGGTGGGCGCGATCACTTTGAGTGTGTTCCTATCGGCCCTGATCGGCCTCATCCTCGCGCCCCGGGTTACCCGCGGTATGGGCAAGAAGCGCGGGGCAATCATCATCGGGCTGATTGCCTTTCTGGGTTCACCCCTGCCCATCGTGCTGCGCCTGTTCGACCTGATGCCCGACAACGGCACGGCTTTGCTGTTCTGGATCGTTTTCGTGACAACCACGGTCGATGTGGGGCTGATCATCTGTTTTCAGATTCTGGCCGCCTCCATGATTGCGGATCTCGTCGAACAGAGCGAGTTGCGCACCACGCGGCGTTCCGAGGGCATTTTTTTCGCGGCCATCACGTTCGTGCGCAAGTCGGTCCAGGGTCTCGGTGTGACGGCGGCCGCCTTCGTGTTGTGGATTGCGGCTTTCCCCACGGGCGCGGCGCCGGGAGAGGTGTCGGGCGAGGCGCTCTGGCGGCTCGGCGCGACCTATGCTCCGGCCGTGGTGACCATTTGGATGCTGATGATGGTTTGTATCACCCAGTACCGCCTGGACCGGGCCGGTCATGAGGACAATCTGCGCCGGCTCAGCGAGTCCCGTGGCCGCCAGATCTCGCCCTGATCTCCTTTCACAGGGAGTGCTGCAAGAGGGCTGCCTCAATCCCGATCCGGTTGTGGCGCCTTGTTTTCCCGGTGGTCTTGAGGGTAAAGAGCAGAAGAAACCGGGGTTTGGCGAGACCTCTGCACACAGTCTCGGCCCGCCCCGGTCCGGCCCATGGAGGAGGAACGCCATGAAAATTCTGCGCACCCCGGATGACCGGTTCGTGGGCCTTCAGGACTACCCGTTCGCACCGCATTACACGACCATCCAGACCGCGGATGGCAGCGATTTGCGCATTCACCATCTGGACGAAGGGCCCCGGGACGGGCCGGTGGTGCTGTGCATGCACGGCCAGCCCGTGTGGAGCTATCTGTACCGCAAGATGATCCCCTTGATGACCGCCGAGGGGGTGCGCTTCATCGCGCCGGATCTTCCCGGTTACGGAAAGTCCGACAAGCCGGCGGCGCGCGAGGATTATTCCTATCAGAGGCAGGTGGACTGGATGGGGGCCTGGCTCCGGTCCAATGATTTCCGGGGGCTGACCTTTTTCGGTCAGGATTGGGGCGGCCTGATCGGCTTGCGTATGGTGGCGGCCCAGCCGGAACGCTTCGACCGGGTGGTGATCTCCAATACAGGGCTGCCCTACAATCCGGATATGCCCGCGGACGTGGTGCGGGACGTCGAGGATTTCCGCGCCACGGCCAAAACGCCCAGCCTGCCGGATATGGCGCGCGCGCTCGGCTCCATGGACGGTATTTCAGCAGCCAAGAAATTTGCCTATTGGCAGAAATTCTGTTGGGAGACGGAGGACCTTCCCGTCGGCTTCATGATGTCCATGTCCCTTGAGCGGCGCAGTCGTTTTGCCCAGCTTGCCACCTTCCTTGCACACCGCATCGGTCTTGGCGGGCTTGTGGCCTCGCCCCTCGCCAAAGCCTATGAGGCGCCGTTCCCGGATCCGAGTTTCAAAATGGGCCCGCGTGCCATGCCGAGCCAGGTTCCGACCCTGCCCACGGACCCGTCCCTGGAGGCCCAGCGCCAGGCTTGGGCGTTCTTCGCCGGCTTTGAAAAGCCGTTCCTGTGCTGCTTCGCCGATGACGATCCCGTCACCCGCGGCAGTGACCAACTCTTTCAGGAGCGGGTCCCCGGCGCGAAGGGACAGCCCCACACGACCGTGAACGGCGGCGGCCATTTCGTGCAGGAAAACAAGCCCGGAGAGGTCGCCCGTATTATCACCGATTTCATCCGTGCGACGTCGTAATGGATCCCAAGCGGGGGCGCAGGCTTTGCCGGTCCTGGGCCCCGCGGGCTCTGGTGACCGGGTCGGGACCGCGACGCGGGACGGACAACCCTTGCCTGGACTCATGGTGCCGTTCTTCCATCAATCCTTTCCCTTCGGATTTCGTGCTGTCGACACAATCGGTCGTTACGTCCAGATTATGGGGCGTTCTGGCGCCGACGGGAAAACCACAGACAGGGATCCGACAATGATGAAATCCATTCTGTATGCGCTCACAGGTTTGATGGTGTCGGCCGGCGCCGTCGCCGCGCAGGAGCAGACCCAATCCACCGGGAGTGCTCTCCGGGCCATGCTGGCTCAGGCCGACGAAGATGGCGACGGCGTCATTTCCCGGGAGGAATTCGTGAACGCCCGTGCCAGGATGTTTCCCGGGTTGGATACGGATGAGAGCGGCGGTTTGTCCAAGGATGAATTCATCGCCGCCCTGACCGCCTCGGGCCGCAGCAAATTCATCGCCCGCCGGGCCTTCGGGATCGCGGATACGGACGATGACGGCAATGTGGTCCTGGAGGAATGGAACGCCCTCCCGCCGCGCGCCTTCGATCGGGCCGACAAGGACAAGGACGGCACGCTCTCGTCCCAGGAAATCGAAGAGGCTTGAACGAGCAGGATACCGGCTGTGAGGGTTCAACGCCCAAGCAGCCGCTATCCGGCGCTGTCTTCTTTACACCAGGGGCTTGACGGGAGGCGGGCTCTGACACCGCGCTCCCGTCCATCGCCCCCAAGCCAACGGATAGGGTGTTCGGCGAATGCCCACCAAAGATGATTGTCGAAAAAGGTGATCCACGAACAATCCGTGCACAGCGTATAAAGTCCCGGACCAAGCAGGGTCCGTTTGTGGCCGCGCTTCGGCTTGCACCTTCGCCTTGCCTCTTCGCCTTTAAGCAGACCGGTGACGGTATCCCCGTCCTCTGAAACCCAAAGGTCGTGGGGCACCTCCCGAAACGTGAAGTCCATCGTGCCCTGCTGACGGAAGTCGCGCGCCAAACTGGTGCCGGCCCCAAGTTTGATGGACCGACTCTGGTCCGATGCGATGGGATCCCCGGACATCAGCCAGCTCCAAACCACCGGAAACACAGCAGATATGGTCTCGCATGCTGGGCGCCTGGGGCACGGGCGCCTGGGGCACGGGCGATTGGGGCACGGGCGATTGGGGCACGGGCGGCTGGGGCACGGGCGGCTGGCCTATGCCCTACACCTCCACAATCGCGTTGCGGATGGCCTCGGCCCGGGCGTCGAAAACCGCCCGGGTCTCGCCGCTATCGGTGGCGCAGACGAGATAGCCGCCGCCGTTGAGGACCGTCCGCTCAATATAGGGCCACATGACCTCCGGCCGCTTCGCGTCGCGCCAGCGGCCGGCAATGGCGGGGTCCATGCGCACCGGGCCGCCGAAGCGCTCGGGACGGGCGCGGGCACCGTCCCAGATATCCGTGTTCAAGAGACCGGGGCACAGGATTGTCACGCCGATGCCGTCCTCCGCCAATTCGCTGCGCAGGCTTTCCGCGATGGCGAAGGTCGCGTGTTTCGTGGCGGCATAGAGCGGGAAGGGGCCCTCGGGCGGACGCAGGGCCGCCGTGGACGCGGTGATGCCCACATGGCACGCAGGGGTCTTTGTGTCCATCAGGGGGCGGAAGGTCTGGGCGGTCCAGATCACGCCAAGCGCGTTCACCGCATAGGCCCATTCGACCGCGCGGGCCTTTCCTGCAATGACCGGAGAGCCGACCCCGACGCCGGCATTGAGCCAGAGCACCGAGAGCCGCTCTCCCCGGTCTTGGAGTGCCTCGGCCGCCTCCGCGGCGCCGTCGCGATCGCTGACATCGAAAATCAAGGGAAAGGCGCGACCACCGGCCCGCTCAATGGCCTCGGCCACCTGCTCGGCGGCTTCAACGCGAATGTCCTGCACGCAGACCCGCATGCCGAGGCCGGCAAATCCATGGGCCAGCATGGCGCCGATTCCGTCGCCCGCCCCGGTCACCAGGGCCAGCCGGCCCTTGTAATCCGCCCCGTCCGCCATGGCCGCCTCCTCTTACCGAGCCTGAACACCGATCTGGCATTTGCCATAACACCGCGGCCCATGCTCCCTTGAACCGCTGTCCCCATGGGTCGCCCTATAAAACTAAAATAAAGATTTTCGTTTACAAGAGCCAAAAGCAGGGCAGGAGGAACAAGCGTCGGGATGGGCACGGGAGAGGCACGACAGAATCGCTCCGCCGCCAAGCGCGCGGCGATCCTCGCGGCGGCCATGGCGCGGTTCCGGCGGGAGGGTTTTACGCGGGCGGCCATGGAGGATGTCGCGCGCGATGCCCAGGTTTCGACCGCCACGCTCTATCGGCATTTTGCGTCGAAGGCCGCCCTGTTCGAGGCCGTCTGCGCCCAGAGCGTGGAAACCCTGGAGGCCGGTCTGCCACCGTCGGGCGGTCCGCCCCTTGAGCATCTCGAGGTGCTCGCCGTGTCCTATGCCGGTCTGTTGAATGATCCGGAAACCCGGGGCGCGGTGCGCATGTTGATTGCGGAAACCGGAGCGGGGGGCGAGCTGTCGGCCCGCTTCCATGCCGCCGTGAAGATGCGTCTTGCTCACCATTTTGTGGGCACGGTGCAGAGGGCCTTCGATATGGGCGCCCTGGCGGGCGATGAACCCGCGAACCGGGTCGCGGGGCAACTCATGGGCATGATCGAGCACGCGACCCTCATGCCCGGTCTCATCATGGGCGATGACGCCCCCGGCCAAGACAGTCCCGAAACCGTCGCCCACAGTGCCCTCAAAACGTGGTACGCCCGATGGGCCAATCACGCATGAGCGGCGGCGGATGCAGCCCCCGGGCGGGGCGGATCCCGCCTGCGGTTCGGTGTCGTCGGGGCTTCACCCGACTTGAGAGATCGTTAATCTGGCCATCCGATCAGTGGTCCCCAAGGCCGTCCGCGCCGTAAGGTGGGCTGTCCGGCACGGAAACGGGGGACGGAATGACCCGACAGGCAGGCGACGAGGGGTTTGAAGGCGAGAGACAGGGCGGCGCCCTGGCCATGACATTAGCGAATCGTCCGGACCCGGTCGCGCACGATGCGCAAGGCCCGCCCGCCCCCCGTGCCGACGATCCCGCCGCTGGCAGCCGCGCCGTCCTGGCCCATCACGGAAAAAGCTTCAATTGGGCGGGCCGTTTCCTGTCCCGCGGCGCGTTGGACCGGGCCGCGCGCCTCTACGCCTTCTGCCGCTATCTCGACGATCTTGCGGATGAGCATGACGATGTGGCCCAGGCTGAACGGAACCTGCGGGCTGTGCGCGAGGATCTGGCCCGGGGGCGCAGCACCCGGCCCGATGTCGCGGATTTTTTCGATCTGTGCGATGGCGCACCGTCGGCGATCGCCGGCGCCATCCTGCTGGCCGACACGCTGATCGGTGATCTGACGCCGATGCGGATCGATTCCGTCCGCGCGCTGCAGGTCTACTCCCTGGGCGTTGCCGGCTGTGTCGGGATCATGATGTGCCCGGTGCTCGACGTGGCCGAGCCCGAGCGGGCCATGCCCTTCGCCATCGATCTCGGCATCGCCATGCAGATGACCAATATTGCCCGCGATGTGCTTGAGGATGCCGGCAAGAGCCGCATTTATCTGCCCCCGGACTGGACCGGCGGTCCGCTTGATCCGGATGACCTTGTCCGGGACAAGGGGGATGCGCGGGCGCGCGCCTGGGGCGGCGTTGTGCGTTTGCTCCAGATGGCTGACGCCCATTATGCCAGCGCCAGGGCCGGCCTGTGTTTCCTTCCCTTTCAGGCGCGGGCGGCGATCCATGTGGCTTCGCGGGTCTATCGGGGTATCGGCACGGTGGTGCTGGCCGGCGGGCCGGAGCGCTATTGGCTCGGCCGAGCCTATACCTCCTCGGCGCGCAAGGTGATGCTGACCGCCGGCGCCCTCGGCGGGCTCGGCTTTTTGCCGGGCCGCGGCGGGGCGGTCCATGACCCGCGGCTCCATGGCGACATTGCGCCAACCTTGCGGGCTTACGGTTTTGATCCGCAGGCCGATGGCATCGTGTTTTCCGGCCCCCGGTGAACCGCCCTTGAGGGAGAGACCCAATGATAACGGAAAAAAGACCTGGGGAGGTGGATCTGGTCATAACGGGGGGCGGCCTGTCGGGTCTCAGCCTCGCCGTGGCCCTGGCCGGTCTGGGAGAGGCGTGCCCGCGCACCCATATCGTGGAGGCGCGGCCCGATTATATCCGTGATCGGACATGGTCCTATTGGCGGCTCCATGGCCATGCCTTCGATTCGGTGGCGCGCACCCGGTGGTCCCGGTGTCTGGTGCGCGGCGGCGGTCGGGCCGTGCATTTCGATGCCGGCGATACGCCCTATGAGACGATCGACGCCCATGACGTCTACAACGATGTTCTGGCCCGCCTGAAGGATCATCCGCGCATATCCCTGTCCCTCGGCACGCCGGTCAATTCTGTTCAGGACGGCTCCGACGGGGTCACGGTGGAAACCCCGGCCGGATCGGTGCGGGCCCGGATGTGCATCGATACCCGTCCTCCCGCCTGGAACAGGAACACCAAGGGCCCGGCCCTGGTTCAAGGGCTTAATCAGGCCTTTGCCGGCATCGAGATCGAGACGGACCGCCCCTGTTTCGACCCGGACGAAGTGATCCTGATGGATTTTCTGGACCCGACCCATCTGGGCGAGATGCGCTTTTTCTATGTGCTGCCCTATTCGCCGACCCGGGCCCTCGTCGAGGACACGCGCTTTACGCCGCTGGCCGATGCGCCGCCGCCCTTGGAGGGCCTCGAAGAAGCGGTCGCGCGCTATGTGGGCGCTCCCTTCACGATCCACTACCAGGAGGCAGCCTGCCTGCCCATGGTCTCGGATGTTGGGATGGAGCCGGCGGCGCGGGGCAGTCGGATCGTCAAGATCGGCGGCGCCAGCGGCGCGTTACGACCGTCCACCGGCTACGGCTTTCTGGCCATTCAGCGCCAGGTGGAGGCGCTGGCGGACGCCGTGGGCCGGCACGGGCTGCAAACTGAGGCTCTCCGTGCCGTGGTGTCGACCCGGCCGGCCTGGCTGAGCGCGATGGATCGGGTCTGGCTGCGGGTGTTGCGTCACCATCCGGATATGGGGCCTTTGCTCTCGGCACTGATCTTCGAGAAGGCGTCGACGCCCCGGGCAATTCGGTTCCTGGCGGACACGGGCACCCTGGTCGACGCCGCCTCGGTGGTCCTTGCTCTGCCCAAGGCGCCCTTCCTGATGACGGCGGCCTCGCTCCTCCTGGGACTGAAGGAATTTGGCCCCCGCGGCGCGGCGCCCGTGGCGGCTGAGACCAAAGACCCGGTGGATGGCATGCCGGCATGAGCTTCGATGACCCCGACCTTGCCGCCCTGTTCGGCCTCGCCTGGGGCCGGATGACGGCCGCACCGGACCAGCGCAACGCGGCCTTTCGCACCCCCGTGCTCTCGACCGTGTCAGCAGCCGGGGACGGCGCCCCCGATGCCCGCATGGTGGTGCTGCGCCGGGTCGACCGGCCCCGTCACCGCCTGGAAATCCACACGGACGACCGGGCCGGCAAGGTTGCGGATCTGGAAAAGGACCCGAGGGCCGCCCTGCTGTTCTGGGATGCCCGCCACCAGTTCCAGGTTCGGGCCGGGGGGCACGCGGCCTTCGTGACGGATCCGCTGGCCATTGATGCCGTGTGGGAAGGGCTGTCGGATGTTCAGCGGTCGGCCTATCGTCTGCCCTTTACCCCGGGAGCGCCCATGGCCTCGAAGCAAGCCTCCAAGTCGGCGGCCAAGCCCGCCGCGGATGCCGGGCCGGAACGCCATTTCCAAATCATCGCGATCGAGATTGATCGATTGGACTGTCTGTCCCTCGACCGGGACGGCCATGAGCGCGCCCGGTTCACCCGCTCCGATGAGGACTGGAGCGGCACCTGGACCGCGCCCTGACCGGGTCACCCCGGCTGGCGGCCCCCGCCGATCCGGGGGCCCGCGATGATCTTGTCGTCATGGAGGCGGGCGACTTCCGCGTCCACATAGCCGATCTCGTGGAGAATTTCGTCCGTATGCTCCCCCAGTTGGGGCGCACGGTTGGGCGCATCCCGTTCGTCGGCGCTGAACCGGATCGGCGATCCGGGCACGAGATATTCGCCGATACCCGGATGGTCCAGCATACGGAAGAGGGGGTTGTCTTCCGAGCAGTCCGGATCTTCCTCAATGACCTGGCGGAAGGTGCGATAGATGCTCCAGGTCACGCCGTGCTCGTCCAGCGCCTGGGCGAAATCCTCGATCCGGCGGGCCTTGAACCAGGGGCGCAGGATTTCCGTGATCTCGTGCCGCGCTTTCCACCGGTCGCCTTCGAGGGCGAGATTGACGCCGAGCCGCGGGCCCAAGGCTTCCAACTCCTCCTGCAGATGGGTGGCCGCTGAAATGCCCGTCCATTGCCGGTTGGTCAGCCCCACGATCATTACGCGACGGCCGCATGCAGTCTCGAAATCCTGGGCATAGGCGCCGTAAAGGGCGTTGCCCACCTTGGGCCGGTCGTAGCCGTTGATCATGACTTCGCCAAGTATGCCCAGATAGCCGAGCGCCGCGAGGGCCACATCCTTTAACGGCACTTCGACAAGCTGGCCCTCGCCCGTGCGCCGGCGATGGCGCTCCGCGGCGAGAATGCTCAGGGCCGCCATATGGCCCGTCGCCACGTCCCAGGCGGGCAGCACATGGCCGACCGGTTCGTCGGTCCCCTCATGACCCGTGGCATCGGGAAATCCGACCGAGGGATTGACCGTGTAGTCGACCGCGGGGCCGCCATGGCGGTCACCCATGACGGACACCATGATCAGATCCTCGCGGTGCTTGCGCAGGCTGTCGAAGCTCATCCATCCGCGCACCCGCAGATTGGTGACATAGATCCCGGCCTCTTCGCCCGGGGCACAGATCAGCCGGGTGACGATTTCCTGGCCCCGCGGCGTGGACATGTCCACGGCGATGGAGCGTTTTCCCTTGTTGAGTCCCGCCCAGAACAGGCTGGCGTTGTCCTTGGTGACCGGCCAGCGGTGATAGTCGAGGCCGCCGCGAATGCGGTCGAACCGGATCACGTCCGCACCCATCTGGGCCAAGGTCATGCCGCACAGAGGGGCCGCGACGAAGGCCGATCCTTCCACGATGCGAAGACCTTTGAGAATCTGGGCCATGGGTGTGGTTCCTCCTGGAGCACTTTTGGTTTTCGGGGCGGGCTTGCGGGCCCTGCCAGGGATTGGGGATCTGAAGGAGACTTAGGATGTGAAGGAGAGGGCAGCCTGCATGCCCACGGCACCGTCGCCATTGGCCGTGTACAGATCGAGCCCGCCGTCTTCGCGCGCCGCACCGGTCAGGGTGATGGCGTCGAAATCGAACAGGGGGCGCATGCCGCGAAAGGTGAAGCCGGCGGGCGTGCGGCCGGGATGGCGCCGTCGGCCCGCCTCGAACAGCATGAGTGCCTGGAGCGGTCCGTGTACGACGAGCCCCGGATATTTCTCCACATCCATGGCATAGGGCCGGTCATAGTGGATGCGGTGGCCATTAAAGGTGAGGGCGGAAAAGCGGAACAGCTTCACCGGGTCCATCGTCACGGGCTCACGCCACGCCCCATCGGGCACCGGCGTGGCCGGCGGCGGGGAGAAGGTTTCCGGGATCGCCAGATAGACGATGTCTTGTTCCTCGTCGACGGCAAGAGCGCCGCCCACCCGGATTTCGTGGCGCACGGTTAGAAACACCATGGTGCCCGAGCGACCGCTCTTCTCCGATACTTTGAGAATGGTGGAGGTCTTTTCGAGCCGGTCTCCGACTCGGATGGGCGCGTGGAAGGTGAGCCGTCCGCCGGCCCACATGCGCCGCTCCAACGCGATGGGTGGCAGGAACCCGCCTCGTTTGGGGTGGCCGTCCGGACCCACCTGGGCCATGGACACGATGGGCAGAAAATAGATCCAGACCCAAAGCGGGGGCAGTGGATCACCCGGATTGGCCGGCACATCGGCACGGTCCCCGAGGGTCGCGGAGAGGCCCATGACCGGGGCCGCCGTGACGATGTCGGTCAGGGTTTCGGTGCGGCCGACCCAGGCCTGGAGGTCTTGTCCTCCCGGCGGGGTGCCATGGGATCCCATGGTGCTCATCGCGGCGTTTCCCTTTCAAGCGTAACCGCTGGTTCAAGCGTAACCAGTAGCGCGAAGGATCGTCTCCGGATCCCATTCCAAAGATCTAACTCTCGGGAGTCTGCGGCTTTTCTCTCTCCATACCCTAACCGAATTTGCCCCCCGTGCCAGGGGTGGGCCGCCGGTTTCGGGCGTGTGCGGACGCCGGCCGGGCCCCGCGCGGGCCCGGCTGGCGTCCCTCCCGGCGGGCGCCGGCAAAAGGGTTGTTATTGGAGGGGAAACGCCGTTGAAATGCGCGGTTGGTTTGTTTAACTTGTGATTGGCGGTCGG
>JBHJGV010000055.1:0-60311 GCA_050331455.1 Alphaproteobacteria bacterium | reverse complement strand
GGGCGGGTTGAAACCCGCCGGCGGAGCCCGCCGCCGGCACGGAACGGGGTTGAGGGCTTTGAGCGGCGGGTTTCAACCCGCCCTACGGCTGGACCCGCCGCCGGCACGGAACGGGGTTGAGGGCTTGAGCGGCGGGTATCAACCCGCCCTACGGCCAGATCGGCACGCCCCCATCCCCAGCCGCGAAACGTCGTGGCCGGATCAGTGGCGCACCAAGGCCACGTCCTGTGGGGCGGGTCTCGACCCGCCGGCGGAGCGCACCGCCGGCACGGAACGGGGTTGAGGGCTTGAGCGGCGGGTTTCAACCCGCCCTACGGCTGTTGAGGGGTGATCTGTGTCACGATCACTCCCATGCGGCACCGTCAACGGATGATTTCGTAATCCTCCAGCTTCACCTCGGCAGTGGCGTCGGCATAGGCCCGTGTGTGGCTCGACCAGTTCTGCGTGATCCGTCCTTTTGAGTCCTTGTACCAGGAGGCGCAATGCGGATCGGCCCAGACCGTCTTGGCGAGGTCCTTCTGGAGCTGGGTGTTGAACCGGGTCTGGGCGGCGGCCGAGGGGGCCATGGCCTTGGCGCCCGTCCGCTCCAGGGCCTGGAGGGCCTTCACCACATAATCGACCTGGCGCTCCAGCATGAAGGTGATGGAGTTGTGCCCCAAATTGGTGTTTGGCCCGTAGAGCACAAACAGGTTCGGATAATCCGTCACCGTGATGCCCATATAGGCCTCCGGCGCCTCAGCCCAGCGTTGGATCAGGCTCTGCCCGAACCGCCCGATCACGTCCACGGACC
The DNA here is from genome assembly GCA_050331455.1 of Alphaproteobacteria bacterium. GTDB lineage: Bacteria > Pseudomonadota > Alphaproteobacteria > JAJFIK01 > JAJFIK01 > CAYUYV01. The sequence continues at coordinate 59,521 of JBHJGV010000055.1, read as the reverse complement.
AGTGCCAGCCCGTGGTCTCGAAACCGGTGGCATAGACCAGGACGTCATGGTCATGGAGCCGGCCGTCCCGGGTCTCGACCCCGTTTTCCCGGATGCGGGCGATCCCGTCCGTCACCAGGTCCACATGATCCATCATCAGGGTGGGGTAGAAATCGTCGCAGATCAGGATGCGTTTGCAGCCGATGGGATAGTCCGGCGTCAGCTTTTTCCGCAAGGCCGCGTCCGGCACCTGGGCCTCCAGATGGTCCATGGCGATGCGGGTATAGGCGGCCCGGCCCTCGGGCGTCCAGGAAAAGGCCTGCCAGAAGAAGTAATCGGCATTTTCATAAACGATACGCCGGTTCATCTCGTTCAGTTCCAGGGCCTTTTCCGGCACCGTTAGCGCAAGGGCGAGCTGTTCCTGGGTAATCAGTTCGTCATTGCGCGGAATGACCCAGTTAGGCGTGCGCTGGTAGACGCTGAGATGCCCGGCCTCCTTCGCCACTTCGGGGATGAGCTGCACCGCGCTCGCCGCGGAACCGATCACGCCGACCTTTTTGCCTTTGAGGCAGACCGAATGGTCCCAGCGGGCCGAATGCATGGACGCGCCGGCAAAATCGTCCCGTCCCTGAATATCGGGCCAGGATGGCCGGTTGAGCTGCCCCAAGGCGCCCACCACCGCATCCGCCTCGATGATCGTCCCGTCATCCAGGGTGATATGCCAGACGCCGCGGTCCTCCAGCCATTCGGCCCGCGTGGCAGCGAGACCGAGGCGCAGATGGGGCCCCAACTGGAAGGTGTCTACGAGTTCCTCCGCATAGTGCTGAACCTCCGCGGAACTCGGGAACTGACGGCTCCAGGACATGGAGGGCGCGAAAGAGAACTGGTAGAGGATGACCGGCACGTCACAGGCGCAACCGGGATAAGTGTTTTCGTGCCAGACGCCGCCCACACGCGGATTGCGGTCCAGCACGAGCACGTGCTGGACTCCAGCCTCGCGCAGCTTTATGGCAGCGCACAAACCGCCGAGACCCGCACCGATGATGACCACGCGTTTGTCCGTCATGGATCCGTCCTCCCGTTACCCGTTGTTCTTGGACGATCACGGTAGAGGGAGGACGAAGCTCGGGTCAAATGACCGGCCCGGCAATCGGCGGCCCCGCGACCGGGGCCTGGGGCAGGGCCCGGGAAAGGGGATGGACGGGGCTTGCATCAGGGGTGGGGCACGTGGGCGACGACCTTGATTTCCACAAGGCCACCATCCGGGTAAAGACGGTCGATATCGATGGCTGTCCAGGCGGGGAAAGGGGCCTCCACATCACGGCAATCGCTTGAGCGGCGCAAGGTGGCTTCCCTACGAGGGCGTGACGTGAATCAGGGGTGACCTCATTCAGAAGGTTTCCCATGTCGTCACGCTGTCTTCTCGATCCCTTCTCGGCGCGGGAGGATCCCGCGCCAGTCGTGGAAGGTCGTCTATCCGCTGGACGAGGTGCTGCCGGTCGTTCAGTGCGGGCTCCTGGCGGGCGCCGAGGACTTCGCCGAGATCTCCCGCTGGGGTCAGCGCAAGATCGATTTTCTGAGGCGCTTCAAGCCCATCGCCCGTGGCGTGCCGAGCCACGACACCCTCAATGACGTCTTGAACGCCCTGCCTGGCGCGCTTTTCGCCGATGGCTTCACCGCGTGGGTGGAGACCCTGCGCAAGGCAGGTCCCGCCAACATGGCCACGATCATGTATTTCCCGGCCATCGACCCGGATGCGGGCGCGGCGCTCCGGCTCTTTGCCTGCACCGGGAAAAACCCGTTCCGGGGAGGCTCTTCGGCGGTCGCTTGTTGATGGGCGCACCTATTGATGTTGACAGGGACGTATCATATTTGATAATACCACACATGGAGTGGAGCATCACGTTCTACAACGGGAAGGTCGAGGAAGAGACGCTGGCGCTTCCGGCAGGCATCCTCGCAAGCTTCCTGCGGATCGCCGAGCTGATCGAGGAATTCGGGCCTGATCTGGGGCGTCCGCATACCGCGCCGCTGGGCAAAGGCCTCTTTGAAATCCGTGCCAAGGGACGTGAAGGCATCGCCCGCTCGTTATTCTGCACACTGAAAGGGAAAGAGATCGTGATCCTTCTGACTGCCATCAAGAAGGACAACACCCTGCCGAAACGACAAATGGAAACGGCGCTGAAACGATTGAAGGAGATACAGGAAAATGACTGACAGACCCACTCTGAAAGAGATGCGCGACAAGGCGCTGAGCCGGGCAGATGTAAAGGCCGAATACGATGCCCTGTCTTGTGCGTTCGAGATGAAGCAGCAGATGATTGCGCTGCGTAAAGCCGCCGGGCTGAGCCAGGCGGAGATGGCCGAGAGACTCGGCACCAAGCGCAGCAATATCTCGCGGCTCGAAAGCCTGAACGCGACCAGCTCGCCCTCTTTTGCCACCATCGAGAACTATGCCCGCGTGCTGGGCTATTCGCTCCGCGTCGGCTTCGAGCCTGCCCGGAATTCGTAGTGCCAACGTCGAAAAGCCGTTTATTTTGGGGCTAACCCCCTTAGATTTTTTCGAGGATGGCCGCGCCTGCCGCGTTCCATTTTCAGGGGCGGGGATCGGTGCTGCGTTAGGACCGGGCATGGTCCCGCCAACATGGCCAAGATCAGGCACGCCGCCCGCAACATCACCGAAGCGATCCCCGCCAGGGCCAGCCTCAAGGTCCGGCGCAAAACCCTCGGCTGGGACGACACCGACCTCGAAGCAGCCCTCCAAAACCCCTCATGAAACTTCAAGCGCTTCCCCCGGGACCAAATGACCCCTGGGCGGGTTCAGGATCACACTTTGTGGGAGCGCATCGCCTCAAAGGAGGCGCGCAGCTTGCTGCTCCAGGCTTCGGCCAGGGCCCAGAACGCCGCATTGTCCGGCTCGATACGCCGGAGCTGTTCGAAGCTGAAGCTGTCCTTCGGGATCACGGCCACATCGAGGGGCATGCCGACGGACAGGTTCGAGCGCATGGTCGAGGCCATGGACAAGAGGCACAAGGTGACCCCGGCCTCCAGAGACAAGTCCGTGGAAAGCACCTGATCGATGATGGGCTTGCCGTATTTGGTCTCTCCAATCTGGAAAAAGGGCGTGTCCTCCGTGGCCTCGATGAAATTGCCGGCCGAATAGACGAGGAACAGGCGCGGCACGCCGCCCTGGCGCTGCCCGGCCACGACGATGGAGGCGAGGGCGCTTTCGTTCATGGCCGCCAGTCCCGGGCCGTAGCGGGTCTGGATGTCCCGCATGGTGTTGGCCACGATCTGGACGGCCTCGAACATGGTGGCGGCGGACAGCAGGGTCGGCACCCCGTCGAGGGGGTGGTCGATGCGCTCCTGGAGCTGGCTCACCACAGCCTGGGTGATGGCGAGATTGCCGCTTGTCAGCAGGGCAATGGCCCGCTCCCCCGGAACCGCCCAGGTGAACATCTTGCGGAAGGTGGAAATGTTGTCGATGCCCGCATTGGTGCGCGTGTCGGCGAGCAGGACCAGTCCGCTGTCGAGATTGAGGGCCACGCAATAGGTCACAGTTCAGATCTCTCGAACCAGATGAAAGGAAACGGCACGGGCCGGACATGGGCGGTCCGGCGGGGGCGGTCCGGCGGGGGCGGTCCGTCAGGCTTCCGTGCCGGCCTGGCTCACCATGGCACTTGAGCCAAAACCATAGGCCTCGCCGATGCGTGCGGACAGGCTGTTGTTCTTGGCCATGAAGGATGCCAGGAATTCATGAAGGCCGTGAGCAAAAATCGTGTCGATGGTTTCCTTGCTCAGGCTGTCCAGTATGGCCTCGACGTCCCGGTTGCAGGCGTGTTCGGCGCCGTAAGTCTTTTTGAGGCGCTCCAGGTGGTGGTGGATGCACTCGTAGCTGAAGGCGAGCGACCGGGGGCTGGTGGGGTTGAGGGTCAGGAATTCCACAACGCCCCAGGCGGTGACCGAGCCGTCATAGGTCCGGTGATAGCCGCGCAGGGAACTCGCGGCCCGGAGGATCGAGATCCACTGATATTTGTCGACGATGCCGCCAACCCCGGACCACTCTGGCTGGAGCACGTGATATTTCACGTCCAGAAGGCGGGTCGTGCTGTCGGCCCGCTCGACACAGGTTCCAAGGCGCAGGAAGTCGTAGCCCTCGTCGCGCTGCATGGCACTGTCCACGAAGCCCCGGAACAGCGCTCCGCGGGCCCGGACCCAGTCGATGAAATCGGCCAGGGCACCGCCCTGGAGAAAGGCCATGTCCTGCTGCTGAACATGGATCCAACTGTCATTGATGGCTTCCCACATGTCCGAGGTCAGCGCCGTTCGGACCGCGCGGGCGTTGCGACGGGCCTGGGCGAAGCAGGAATAGACGCTGGAGGGGTTTTCCGGATCAAGCAGCAGGTAGCGGGCCACGGTGGTCTGGGTGGCCTTCTCGAACAGATGGGGATAAAGCGCGCCGACACCGGCACTGATGACCACGGAGGCCCATTCATGGGCCCTGACCTCGGCGGAGGCGGGCAGGGCCGCCATGCGGTTGCCCATATCCACGAGGCGGGCGTTGTTCTCGGCGCGCTCCAGATAGCGGGCGAGCCAGAAAAGGCTTTCGGCGGTCCGGCTGAGCATGGCGTTCCCGTTCTTGACGCTTTCGGCCCGCTGTCGCATCGGGTGCAACGGGGCCCGTTTGATCAGGGCTTCAGGGGCCGGATCGCTTCTCGACCCGGTCGGTCATCAGCGGTGTCAGACCTCCCCGTGGAGAACCCACGTATCCTTCACGCCGCCGCCCTGGCTCGAATTGACGACGAGGGAGCCGGCCCTCAGGGCGACACGGGTGAGGCCCCCGGGGATCACTTCGGTGCGCGCGCCCGTCAGCACGAAGGGCCTGAAATCCACATGGCGCGGCGCCACGCCTTCCTCCACGAGGCAGGGACAGGCGGACAGGGACAGGGTCGGCTGGGCAATATAGTTGGACGGTTTCGCCTTGATCCGCTTGCGGAACTCTTCCTGCTCGGCCCGCGTCGATTTCGGGCCGATGAGCATGCCATAGCCGCCCGATCCGTGCACTTCCTTCACCACGAGATCGGGCAGGTTTTCCAGCACATAGGCGAGGTCGTCCTCCTGGCGGCAGCGCCAGGTGGGCACATTGTTCAAGATGGGCTCTTCGCCGAGATAGAACCGGATCATATCGGGCACATAGGTGTACATCGCCTTGTCGTCGGCCACGCCGGTGCCCGGCGCATTGACCAGGGTGACATTGCCGGCGCGGTACGCATCGATCAGGCCGTAGACGCCGAGCACGGAATCGGGCCGGAAATGGCCGGGATCGAGATAGTCGTCATCGATGCGCCGGTAGATCACGTCGACCCGTTGGGCGCCCATGGTGGTGCGCATGTAGACCACGTCGTCCTGGACGAAGAGGTCCGGGCCCTCCACCAGCTCCACACCCATCTCGTCGGCCAGGAAGGAGTGCTCGTAATAGGCGCTGTTCATATAGCCGGGGGTCAGCACGACGGACCGCGGCTCGCCCTTACAGGTCCTCGGCGCCATGTCGCTCAACACGCGGCGCAAAAGGAAGGGATAATCGTCCACGGGCCGCACGCCGGCCTCGCTGATCAGGGCCGGGAACATCCGTGACATGATTTCCCGGTTCTCGAGAACGTAGGAGATGCCCGACGGCGTCCGGCAGTTATCCTCCAGGATGTAATAGTCGTCCGGACCCACCCGAACCACATCCACGCCGATAACATGGCTGAACACGCCCCGCGGCGGGCGAATGTCCCGCATGACCGGTTCAAAGGCCGCGTTGCCGAAGGCAATATCCTGCGGAATGACGCCCGCCTTCACGATTTCGGCTTCGGAGTAGATATCGCTCAAAAAGGCATTGAGGGCGCGGGACCGCTGGATGACGCCCGCTTCGATATGGGACCACTCGGCCGCGCCAAAGACCCGGGGAATGAGATCGAACGGGATCAGCCGTTCCGGATCGCCATCCTCTCCGTAGACGGCAAAGGTGATGCCGATTTTGCGAAACAGGGTTTCGGCTTCCGCCCGACGCGTATAGAGCGTTTCGAAGCCCGTTTCGTCGATCCAACGTTGCACAAGGGTGTATAAATCACGGACGTGGTCGCCGTGATACATCTCGTTGAAAATCTCTGCCGTCACAACACCCGCCTCCCCACACCTAACTACGCAATTATGACGTGTGACACCACCCCTGCCGGAAACATTTTACGCTTGGTTTAAAATCAGCATGGGAGGGATGCTGCGTCCAGCCCCTGCTTTTGCAATTGCAAAGGATGCGGTCCCATAATGCATGGTGTGCCGGGACCGGTCCGGCCGGGCCGGACGGCAACGGATTGTGTCTTTACGGCAATTTCGAAGGGGGCCTATCATGACGATCGACGCGGCAATCACCCATCTGACCACCTACCACTATGATCGTCCGGTGGCGATGGCGCCCCAGATCGTGCGCCTGCGCCCCGCGCCCCACTGCCGTACGCGGATCCTCAGCTACTCCCAAACCATTTCGCCTGCGGACCATTTTCTGAACTGGCAGCAGGACCCCTTCGGCAACTGGCTGGCGCGGATCATCTTCCCCGACCGGGTCGAGCATTTTTCCGTCACGATCGACCTCGTGGCGCGGATGGACGCGATCAATCCGTTCGATTTTTTTCTCGAGGATCACGCCGAGACGGTGCCGTTTTCCTACTCCGCCGGCCTCGCGCGGGACCTTGCCCCCTATCTGGAATGCACCGAAGGCGGCCCGTGTTTTGACGCCTTTGTCCGCGCGACGGATCTGACGCCCAAACGGACCGTGGATTTCCTGGTGGCGCTGAACCAGCGTGTCCAGCAGGCCGTCGGCTATGTGATCCGCATGGAGCCGGGTATCCAGACCCCGGAAGAGACCCTTGAAAAGGCCAAGGGCTCGTGCCGGGACAGCGCCTGGCTGCTGGTGCAGGTGCTCCGGCGTCTCGGCTATGCCGCACGTTTCGTCTCCGGCTATCTCATCCAGCTTGCCCCGGACGTAAAGCCGGTCGACGGCCCCGCCGGACCCTCCGCCGATTTCACCGACCTGCATGCCTGGGCCGAAGTCTATGCGCCCGGCGCCGGGTGGATCGGGCTCGACGCCACATCGGGCCTGTTTGCTGGCGAGGGCCATATTCCCCTTGCCGCCACGCCCTTTCCCCAAGGAGCCGCGCCCATCAGCGGTGCCCATGACAAGGCCGAAGTGTCCTTCGACTTTGCCATGGAAGTGCGCCGGGTCCACGAGACCCCGCGCATCACACTGCCTTATACGGATGATCAGTGGGACCGCATCAGCGATACCGGGTATGTGATCGACCGTATGCTGAAAAAAGATGATGTCCGCCTGACGGTGGGCGGCGAGCCTACCTTCGTGTCGGCCTCGGACCGGGACGGGGCGGAATGGAACATCGAGGCCGTCGGTCCCACCAAGCGGGCCTTCGCCGACCGCCTGATCCGCCGCTTGCGGGACCGCTTTGCGCCCAAAGGCCTGCTCCATTACGGCCAGGGCAAATGGTATCCGGGCGAACAACTCCCCCGCTGGGCCTTTGCGCTCTACTGGCGGCGGGATGGCGAGTCCCTGTGGGAGGACGACAGCCTGATCGCCCGGGAAGATGTGCAGGGCACGGCGACAGCCGCGGATGCCGAGGCCTTCATGGTCACCCTATGCGAGGCCCTCGAAGTCGACCCGTCCCATGCCCAGCCGGCCTATGAGGATACGGGCGCTTTTCTGCTCAAGGAACATCAGCTCCCCCTCAATGTCACGACGGACGACAACCGCCTGGACGATCCCCAGGAGCGAGCCCGCCTTGCCCGGGTGTTCGACACGGGGCTCGGCGAGCCGGCGAGTTTCGTCTTGCCGATCCAGCCGGCCCAGGCCCGTGCCCCCCGGGACAAGCGGCGCGAGGGGCCCCGGCGCCGGCGTTTTGCCTGGCAGTCGGAGCGCTGGCGCACCCGGCGCGAGGCCCTGTTCCTGATCCCCGGTGACAGCCCGGCGGGCCTGCGCCTGCCGCTCCAGTCCCTGACCGTTCTGCCGCCGGAAGATGTCTCCGCGGTCCATCCCCTGGATCCCTTCGCGGCGCGCGGTGCCTTGCCGACCCGTGCCCCGCGGCTCCAGGACCAGGTCAAAGGCCGGGCGCGGGGCCGCCCGCAGCCGCCCGCCTATGGGGGCCAGACTCTCGGCGCCAGTCCCGCCTGGGGCCCCGGTGCACCGACCGTGCGCACGGCCCTGGCCGTGGAGCCGCGGGGCGGGCGGATCTGCGTGTTCATGCCGCCGGTTCCGTCTGCGGAAGAATATGTCGATCTGATCCAGGCCATCGAGGAAACGGCGATCCGGCTTGACATGCCCGTTCATGTCGAGGGCTACACCCCGCCCTCCGACGAGCGGCTCGAGGTCATCAAGGTGACGCCGGATCCGGGCGTGGTCGAGGTGAACATCCATCCCTCCCGGTCCTGGGAGGAACAGGTGGCCATCACGGATATTCTGTATGAGGAAGCCCGCCAATGCGGCCTCGACACGTCCAAATTCGAAGTGAACGGACGGCCCTCGGGCTCGGGCGGCGGCAACCACATTGTCATGGGCGGGGCAACGCCCGTGGACAGCCCCTTCCTGCGCCGTCCGGATCTGCTCGCGTCCCTGATCCGCTACTGGCAGAACCACCCGTCCTTGAGTTACTTTTTCTCCGGCCAGTTCATCGGCGCCACGAGCCAGGCGCCGCGCATCGACGAGGCCCGCCACGAGACCCTTTCCGAACTCGAACTGGCGTTCCGGCAGATCCCCGATCCGGCCTCGGCCACCGGCGGGGAATGCCCACCCTGGCTGGTGGACCGGTTGTTCCGTCACCTGCTTGTCGATGTTTCGGGCAACACCCACCGCTCGGAAATCTGCATCGACAAGCTTTACTCTCCGGACGGACCGACCGGGCGGCTCGGCCTCGTGGAATTCCGCGCCTTCGAGATGCCGCCCCATGCCCGCATGAGCCTGACCCAGCAGCTTCTGCTCCGTGCCCTGATCGCCCGTTTCTGGCGCCAGCCCTACACAGCGCCCCTGATCCGCTTCGGCACCATGCTGCAGGACAAGTACATGCTGCCCTATTTCCTGTGGAAGGACCTCGTTGAGGTGTTGAGCGACACCGGCGCAGCCCTGGGCGTGGCGCTGGATCCAGCCTGGTTCAATGTCCACTATGAATGGCGCTTTCCCCATTACGGGTCGGTGACCCATGGCGGGGTCGAAGTGTCTTTGCGGGCCGCGCTTGAACCCTGGCCGGTGCTGGGCGAGGAGGGGGGCGTCGGCGGCACGGTGCGCTTCGTTGACTCCTCACTGGAGCGTCTCCAGGTGAACCTCAAGGGCGATGCCGGCGGGCGCTACCGGGTGACCTGTAACGGGATCGGCCTGCCCCTTACGCCCACGGACCATCCGGATACGGCCATTGCCGGCGTGCGCTTCCGCACCTGGTTGCCGTCCTCCTGCCTCCATCCGACCATCCCGCCCCACGGACCCCTGGTGTTCGATGTGGTGGACACCTGGAACGGCCGCTCCATCGGCGGGTGCACCTATCATGCCGAGCACCCCGGCGGCCTGAACCCGGACACGAGGCCCATCAATGCGCTGGAGGCGGAGGGCCGCATGCTCGCCCGGTTCTCCCCCTACGGCCACACGCCGGGCCCGATGCCGATCCGCGAGCCCCATATCGGTCCCGACAATCGGTACACTCTGGACCTGCGCTGGCATTCGTGACGGCTTCGCTGATCGGTGGGACCCATGACCCAGACCGGCCTTGGCGCATCGTCCTTTGAGACGGCGTTCTTCCTGACCCGGACGGCTCGCCCCGAGGATTGCGACGAACTCGGCCATGTGAACAATGCCGTCTATGTCCAGTGGATCCAGGATATCGCCACCGCCCACTGGTTCTCGGTGGCGCCGGGGCCCATGCGGGACGATCATGTTTGGGTCTGTCTGCGCCATGAGATCGACTACCGCGAGCCCATCCTGCCGGGCGATCGGGTGGAGATGCGCACCTGGCTCGGCCGGCGCACCGGCCCGCGTTTTGATCGCTACACGGACATCCGCAAGCCCGGCTCCGTGAAGGGCTCCGTCAAGGCCCTGACCACCTGGGTCATGATCACCCGCGCCACCGGCCGCCCCCGCCGCGTCGGCGACGACGTCCTCGCGGCCTTCGGCCTGGACCCGGCAGACCACGGGTAGGGGCTCACGGATAAGGTATGGCTTGACCGCCGGCTCGACCGCTGCGTCTTCCCGCGCGCCGTGTGTCCGTGTTAAGGACTGGTAAATCAGCGTGAACGGACACGGGCGCGGCGTATGGCGGAAGCGGTGGACACGGGGCGGCGGATTTTCGTCAGCTTTTCCTCACAAGACCGGGAGACCGTGCAGGGCCTCGTCAGCGCCCTGACGCAAGCCGGCCACAGCGTATGGTGGGACGAGGCCCTGGAAACCCGCCCCGAGACGGGCCCCGAGGGGTATGCCGGCCAGATCGAAGCCGCCATCATGGATGCCCATGTGGTCATCGTGGTCTGGAGCGGGGATGCCGTGCGCTCCAAATGGGTCTGGCCCGAGGCGGCGAAGGCGGATGCCGCCGGCAAGGTCCTGGGCGTGCGCCTCGACGATTTTCCGCCCGAAGAGATTCCCCTGCCGTTCAACCGGCTGCACTGCCGGCCGCTGGGCGATCTGCCGCGCATCCTGGCGGATATCAGCGGCCTCAAGCCCCATGTGCCGCGCGATGCCGCGACGCCGGCGACAGCCCGTTATGCGGCCCAGTTCCACACCCCGTTTCTCGGGCACAAGATCCAGGCGCTGCCGAAGGCGGCCCGTTTCACCGCGCCGTCGGAACTGCGCCAGGCGCGCAACCGGGTCGTGCCCTATATCGACGGTGCGGGCATGAAGGCGGACATGGCCGACTGGTGCCGCACCGCCCACCCCAACGGCAATGTGGCCGCGCGGCTGGTGTTCGGTCCCGGCGGCGCCGGCAAGACCCGGATGATGATCGATCTCGCCCGGGAGCTGCGCGGCGAGGGCTGGAGCGCCGGCTTCCTCGAGGCGCCGGTGCGGGACACGGATGCCTGCCGGGACCTCCATGGCGCGGCCCTCGCCGAACTGCTGGCCGGCCGCCCCTGGCATGGGCACACCGATCGCGGCCTCCTGCTGGTCATGGACTATGCCGAAGGCCGGGCCGAGAGGGTGAAGGACCTGTCGCAGCGCTTGCGCGACCTCGCCGCCGCCCGGGCCGAAACCGGCGACGGCCGTGCCCGCCCCCTGCGCCTCGTGCTCCTTGCCCGGGACGCCGAATGGTTCGAGCGCTTGGACCATGGCCCCACGGATATCCTGTTCCGCGAGGCCGGGGGTGCCCCGGCGATCCAGCCCATGCGCGTCCTCACGGGCGCGGGTCTGGCAGGCCAAGACGGGGGGGCACAAGAACAAGACGGGGGCGCAGAGGCGGCCGATCCGGAGCGGCGGCTGGCCCTGTTCGACGCCTCGTGGCAGGCCTTCCGCCAACGGGTCGAGGCCATGGGGTATCCCCCCGCGGACGATCCCGATGCGGCCTTTCGCGCGCGCATCGCGACCCAACCCCAATTCGCCCGCCCCCTGGCCGTCCAGCTCGCCGCCCTTCTGCACCTCGCCGCCCGGCCCCCGGAGTCCTCCGTCCCCGGTGCGTCCGCCATGGCGCCGGGGGAGGACACGGCCAAACTGCTCAAGCAGGTGCTGAGCCTGGAAAAGGCCTATTGGGCGCGTGCTCTTGATGACGCTGGCAAAGACCGTCTGGATGCGGTGGAGCGGGGCCTTGCCCAGGTCACCCTGGTCGGTGGTGTGGACACGGAAGACCATGCGCGCGCTCTGCTCGCCGCCGATGCCTTCCATGGCGATGCCCTGAAGGCGCCGCGGGCCAACAAGGCCGTGTTCGAGGATCTGCGCCGGCTCTATGGCGCCGGCGCGCAAGGCCTCGCGCCCCTGGAGCCGGACATTCTGGGCGAGCATCTGGTGGCCGGTCTCGCGGATGCCCATCACGCCGTGGCGGCCTGCCTTGATCATCCGGGGCCGCAGGCTGCCCAGATCCGCGAGCGGGTGATCACCGTGCTCCAGCGGGCGTCCCAGGCCGATCCCCATGGTTCGGCCTGTGTCCGCGCCGTCGAGACCGTAATGGGGACCAGCCTGGTGCCGCGCCTCGGCGAGATGATCGAGGAGACCATGACCGTTCTGGCAGGCACGGAAGGCCGCCTCGCGGCCGTCCTGACGGACAGGGCGGACACGCTTGAGGCTGATGTGGCGCTGCGCATGATGGATGCCTTGCCGCGATTTCACACCGGCCTTGTCCATTTTGCCGCAGCGGTAACATCGCGATGTGTCATCGCTGCACGCATGCGTGTGCAGGGCAGCGATGACAGCGAGTCAGCACGCGGCAATTTGGCCAGGAGCCTGTCCCGTCTGGGGGGCTGGCTGTCACATCTCGCGCGCGGGGAGTCAGCACGCGGCGATTTGGCCGCAAGCCTATCAAATCTGGGGGTCCGGCTGTCACATCTCGGGCGCCGGGAGGCGGCCCTGACGGCCGAGGAAGAGGCCGTGGCGCTCTACCGCCGCCTCGCCGCGGACACCCCCGCCGCCTTCGAACCGGACCTGGCCAGGAGCCTGTCCAATCTGGGGATCTATTTGTCCGCGCTCGGGCGCCGGGAGGCGGCCCTGACGGCCACGCAAGAGGCCGTGGCCATCCGCCGCCGCCTGGCCGCGGCCAACCCCGCCGCGTTCGAACCGAACCTGGCCGGGAGCCTGTCCAATCTGGGGGTCCGGCTGTCCGAACTCGGGCGCCGGGAGGCGGCCCTGACGGCCACGCAAGAGGCCGTGGCGCTCTACCGCCGCCTCGCCGCGGACACCCCCGCCGCGTTCGAACCGGACCTGGCCAGGAGCCTGCGGGGGCTGGCGGATCTCTGCCTTGCGCCCCTGGGCCGGACCGGCGAGGCCCTGGCCAGGGCGGTGGAGGGGCTGGGCCTGATCCTGCCCCATGCGGAGGCCCTGCCCGACGCCTTCCACGATCTGGCCAAAGGCCTTGGAAATTCTGTCGAGGGGCTGCTGAGCGAGGGGGGCGCCCCCGGCGGCCCGCCCTTGAGCCAGGACCCCGGCCCTCTGCTGGCCCGTCTCGCCGCCCTATACGACGATCCGCCGGCGGAGGATGAATGACATCCTGCGCCGGCCCGCGCGCGAAAGCCGGGCGAGCCGTTCCCCTTTCCGCCTTCAACCGAATGCCGGGCAACCGCATGCCGGGCCCCCGGATGAATTCAATGGGTGAGTTCGATGGGTGAGTTCGACTGGATTGCGCAGTATTTCAGGCCACTGACGGATGGGGTGAGCGAGGCGTTGGGCCTGGCCGACGACGCGGCGCTGATCCAGACCGCGCCGGGCGAGGGCTGGGCGGTCACGGTGGATGCCATCGTGGCCGGCAAGCATGTTCTGCCCGATGATCCGCTCGGCCTTGTCGCGCGCAAGCTCATTCGGGTGACTCTGTCGGATTTGGCGGCCATGGGGGCCGAGCCGGCCTTCGCCTTTCTCACCACGGCCTGGCCCACCGGCACGCGGGACGAGGATGTGGCGGCCTTCGCGCGCGGGCTGGGCGAGGATCTGAAAGCCTTCGGCCTTGCCCTCGCCGGCGGCGATACGGTGTCCACCGATGGACCGTTCACGGCGACGCTCACGGCCCTCGGGCGGGTCGATCCCCGAACGGCCCTGCGCCGCTTCGGCGCCCGGGCCGGCGACGGTGTGTGGGTGTCCGGCACGATCGGGGACGGGGCCTTCGGCCTTCTCGCCGCCCGGGGCGATCTTGCCGCCGCCGATCCCCGGACCGTCGCGGCGCTGGCCGAGCGCTACCGCCTGCCGCGCCCGCGTCTGGCCCTGGGCGCCGCGCTCAAGGGCCTCGCCACGGCCGGCCTCGATGTCTCCGACGGTCTGGTCCAGGATCTCGGCCATATCGCCGCTGCCTCGGGTGTCGCGTTGGACATCAGCCTTGCCGCCGTGCCGCTGTCGGAGGCCGCCCGCGCCGTGATCGATGCCGGATTTGCGGACCGCGCCGCTGCGGTGACCGGCGGGGACGATTACGAACTCGCCTTCACCCTGCCCGACACGGCCCGGGCCTGTCTCGCCCTCGCATCCGCCCGGGCCGCAACCCCGGTCACCCGCATCGGCCATGTGGTCGAGGCGGACCCCGGCCTGCCACCCGTGAGGGTCCGGGACGACGAGGGCCGTCTGGTGCCCCTCCAGGACGGCGGCTATCGGCATTTCTGAAAACCCCCCCTTAACGGTGCGCGGCTATCCTTTGCCAAAGGCTTTGCAGGCACGGCATGGATCGGGGGTGATCGTCATGGGCAGGATGAAACGCGCGGTAGGCGGCGGCGACGGCAGCGGCGAAGGGAGGGGCCGCCGGTTTGCGCCGCTCCCCGTGCTCGCCCTGGCCCTGACCTTCGCAGCGGCAGCAGGACCGTTCCTGCCGTCGCAAGCGCTCGCAGGCGGCAGCGGCGGGAAGACCGGCAAGGCAACCGATGAAAAGCCCGGCTTTCTGGAAGAAACCGTCGCGATGCCCATGCTGGTCGTCCCGGTTACGCGCAACGGACGCCTCTGGGGCCAGGCCTATGTCGCGCTTGAACTGGTGGCGCCGGAGGAAATCTGGACGGTCCGGTCCAAGGTCCACGATCTGCAGGACACGCTGGTGCGCACGGTCCACGCCCACCCCCTGGACATGTCCGGCGATCCGCCCCGGGTCGGCGATGCGGCGCTCGAAGCGGTGGAGCCGCTGTTTCCGACCCTCATCCAATCCATGAATTTGACCCTGGGCCGGAAGCTGATCGACCGCGTCCTTGTCCCAAAGGTGTTCCTGCGCCCGCTTTGAGGGTATCGCTGTGCCTTTGCGGCACAGCCCGCGGTGGTCCCTCGTCTCCTTTTTCCGCCTTTTGCATGAAAGTGCCGACTTCCCGTTGCCTTGAGCCGCCTGTTTTGGCACCGTTCGCTGCCTTCACACGGAATTTGGGCATGGGGAGGAACCCGGCCACCCAGGCTGGTAAAGCCCACGGCAAATCTATCCATAGGGATAGTATCCAAAGGGATAGGAAAAAAGGAAAGGGATGATGGACAGTCTACCTCTCATCATCGGCTCTGGTCTGCTCGCGGTGGGCTATGGGCTTTTCATGGTGCGCTCGGTCCTGGCGGAAAGCCCGGGCACGGAGCGCATGCAGGAAATCGCCGCCGCCATTCAGGAAGGGGCCGCCGCCTATCTGAGCCGGCAATACACCACCATCGCCATCATCGGTGTGGTGATCTTTGCCCTGATCTGGTTCCTGTTCGGGGTCTGGGTCGCCATCGGCTTTCTGGTCGGCGCCGCCCTGTCCGGTCTTGCGGGTTATGTGGGCATGATCGTGTCCGTGCGCGCCAATGTGCGCACCACGGAAGCCTCCCGCCAGGGGCTGGACAAGGGCCTGTCCGTCGCGTTCCGCGCCGGCGCCGTCACGGGTCTGCTGGTCGTGGGCCTCGGCCTTCTGGGCGTTGCCGGCTATTACGCCGTGCTGATGAGCACGATCGGCTTCACCAGCGAAGACGGCCTGTCGGTCAACCGCACCCTGATCGATGCCCTGGTGGCCCTGGGCCTCGGCGCGTCGCTCATCTCCATCTTTGCCCGGCTCGGCGGCGGCATCTTCACCAAGGGTGCCGATGTGGGCGGCGACATGGTGGGCAAGGTCGAAGCCGGCATTCCAGAGGATGACCCGCGCAACGCCGCCACCATCGCCGATAATGTGGGCGACAATGTCGGGGATTGCGCCGGCATGGCGGCCGATTTGTTCGAGACCTATGCCGTGACCATCGTGGCCACCATGGTGCTGGGCTCGATCTTCTTTGCCGGCGGCACCGGCGGCATCGAGACGATCCAAACCATGATGCTCTATCCGCTGGCCATTTGCGGCGCGTGCATCGTGACCTCGATCCTGGGCACGTTTTTCGTGCGCCTGGGCTCCAGCAAAAGCGTGATGGGCGCCCTCTACAAGGGCTTCATCGCCACGGCGGTGCTGTCCGCCGTCGCCATTTTCTTCGTGACCTATTACATGATCGGCATGGGCACGACCTTCCTGGTCACCATCCGGGACTTCGCCGGCGGCACGACCCAGCAGGAGATCGTCGGGATCGACCTGTGGTATTGCGGCATGATCGGCCTGATCGTCACGGGCCTGATCGTGTGGATGACCGAATACTACACGGGCACGGATTTCCGCCCCGTGCGCTCGGTGGCCAAGGCCTCCGAAAGCGGCCACGGCACCAATGTGATCCAGGGTCTCGCCGTGTCCATGGAAGCCACGGCCCTTCCGGCCCTGGTGATCGTGGCGGGCATCGTGTCCACCTTCATGATTGCCGGCCTTTACGGCATCGCCATCGCGGTCACCACGATGCTGGCCCTGGCCGGCATGGTCGTTGCCCTCGACGCCTTCGGTCCGGTGACGGACAATGCGGGCGGCATTGCGGAAATGGCCGATCTCGATGCCTCCGTGCGCGAAACGACGGATACGCTGGACGCCGTCGGCAACACCACCAAGGCGGTCACGAAGGGCTATGCCATCGGCTCGGCCGGTCTGGGTGCCCTGGTGCTGTTCGCGGCCTATTCGGAAGATCTGAAGTTCTTCTCGGCCAATCCGGACAAATATCCCTTCTTCGAAGGTGTGGCGCCGGACTTCTCCCTGGCCAATCCCTGGGTGGTTGTGGGCCTGTTCGTCGGCGGGCTGCTGCCGTTCCTGTTCGGCTCCATGAGCATGATGGCCGTGGGCCGCTCCGCCCAGGCCGTGGTCGAAGAGGTGCGCCGCCAGTTCAAGGAAATCCCGGGCATCATGGAGGGTAAGAACAAGCCGGACTACTCCAGGGCCGTGGACATCCTGACCAAGGCCGCGATCCGCGAAATGATCGTGCCCTCGCTTCTGCCGGTGCTCTCGCCCATCGTGCTCTATTTCGTGGTCGGCGCCATCACGGGCGACAAGGGCGCGGCCCTGTCGGCCGTCGGGGCCATGCTGTTCGGGGTGATCCTCACGGGTCTGTTCCTCGCCATCTCCATGACGGCGGGCGGCGGCGCCTGGGACAACGCCAAGAAATACATCGAGGACGGCAATCACGGTGGCAAGGGCTCGGAGGCCCATAAGGCGGCCGTGACGGGCGACACCGTGGGTGATCCCTACAAGGATACGGCGGGCCCGGCGGTGAATCCGATGATCAAGATCACCAATATCGTGGCTCTGCTGCTCATCGCGGCCTTTGCCCATCTGGGCTGAGGCCAAGACCGGACGGTCCGGTCCGTCTTGACACGCGCGTCTTGACGGGCCGGCAATGTCTTTCACGGTATATCGGGGGCTTCGCCGGGAATTCCGTCGGAGCCCCTTGCTTTATGGCGCGCCGGCAGACAGGGTCCCGCGCACCAGCGGAACGGGGACGATGGGGTCGATGCACACCCAAAAATGAGGTGTTGCGGCCCCGTGATGCTGCAATGCAATATTCCGGCGGCGCACAGGCGCGGGGCCCGTTGTGTGGGACGAGCCGGGACAGACTTTGGCGATGGAGGGTTGAAGTGGATCTGGACAAAATCCCGACGGGCATGAATCCGCCCGATGACTGCAATGTGGTGATCGAAGTGCCCCTGGGCGGCGAGCCGATCAAATACGAAATCGACAAGCCGTCCGGCGCGATGTTTGTTGATCGCTTCCTCTACACGTCCATGCGCTATCCCTGCAATTACGGCTTCATTCCGCACACCCTGTCCGAGGACGGCGATCCCATGGACGTGATGGTGGTGGGCTCCCGGGCTTTGGTGCCAGGAGCGGTCGTGCGCGTGCGCCCCGTCGGTGTGCTGATGATGGAAGACGAGAAGGGGACGGATGAAAAGGTGCTTGCGGTCCCCCACAACAAGCTGACCCGCTATTACGACAAGGTCCACTGCTATAAGGACCTTCCCGATATTCTCGTGGAGCGGATCATCCATTTCTTCGAGCACTACAAGGATCTGGAGCCCAACAAATGGGTGAAGATCCAGGGCATCGAAGACCTGGAAAAGGCCCGCGAGGTCATCATGCAGTCCGTCGACCGGGCACAAGGCAAGGTCGCCGCGGAGTAAGTTCGATGCCGGCCCCTTGACCTGGCGACAGGGGGCCGGCCGACCCGGCGGGTCGGGGCCCGGCAGGGCGCGCAAGGCCCCGCTATTCTTACGGGGGCAGGCGCAGTTGAAAGAGGCCCGATTGGCCTCGGCAGGGCCCATGGCCCGGGTCCTCCTGCGGTCCGGCCATGTCAAAGCGCCGCACCTTTCAAAACACGCCCCGGTGCTCCTCAGGGCCCATGGCTCGCTCCACGGCCCCCGGGGCTGACCTCACCGCATAGCCCTGGCCCTGACTTTGGCATTGCGCTACACACGCAACGCTTGGGGTAGGCTATTGGACGGCGCCTTCAATAGCCTCCCTCGTTTCAAAACACCCGAAGCACCCGGATCCGCCCATGTCCGCCGCCCCTGCCACGCACACTCCAAAGCCGCTGTTCTCCTACCGCCCCTATTGGGCGCACCGGTTCGGGACGGCGCCGTTTCTGCCCATGTCGCGGGCCGAGATGGACGAACTCGGCTGGGATTCCTGCGACATCATCCTGGTGACGGGGGACGCCTATGTGGACCACCCCAGCTTCGGCATGGCCATTGTCGGCCGTCTTCTGGAGTCCCAGGGGTTTCGCGTCGGCATTCTCTCCCAGCCCGACTGGCGCAGCGCCGAGCCCTTCAAGGCCCTGGGCGAGCCGAACCTCTATTTTGGCGTCACCGGCGGCAATATGGACTCTATGGTCAACCGCTACACGTCAGACCGGCGCAAGCGCAGCGACGATGCCTATACGCCCGGTGGCAAGCCCGACAAGCGCCCCGACCGGGCCGTGATCGTCTATGCCCAGAGGGCTCGCGAGGCCTTTCCCCATGTTCCCCTCGTGCTCGGCGGCATCGAGGCTTCCCTGCGCCGGATCGCCCATTACGACTACTGGTCGGACAAGGTGCGCCGCTCGATCCTGTTCGATGCCCGGGGCGACATTCTCCTTTACGGCAATGCCGAGCGGGCCCTGGTGGAGATCACCCACCGGATTGCCAAGGGCCAGGACATCCAGACCTTCGACGACCTGCGCGGCGTCGCCCTGATCAAGAATGCCGTACCCGATGGCTTCTCGGTGGCGCAGGCGGATGATCTCGACACGGCCGATGAGGGCGCCCGGCGCCAGGCGGGCGACACGGTGATCCGCCTGCCATCCTATGAGCAGGTCTGCGAGGACCGGGAAGCCTATGCCCGGGCCTCCCGCGTGCTGCACCGGGAAAGCAATCCCGGCAATGCCCGGGGCCTCGTGCAGCGCCATGGCGACAAGGAACTGTGGATCACGCCGCCGCCCATTCCTCTCGAAACGGAGGAAATGGACAAGGTCTATGAGCTTCCCTATGCCCGCGCGCCGCACCCCTCCTATGACGGCGCGAAGATCCCGGCCTGGGAGATGATCCGCTTTTCCGTCACCATCATGCGCGGCTGTTTCGGGGGGTGTACCTTTTGTTCCATCACGGAGCATGAAGGTCGCATCATCCAGAACCGCTCCCATGACAGCGTGCTGCGCGAGATCGAACTGATCCGTGACAAGACCAAGGGCTTTACCGGAATCATTTCAGATATTGGCGGACCCACGGCGAACATGTATCGCATGGCCTGCAAGGACAAGGCGACCGAGGCCGCCTGCCGGCGCCTCTCCTGCGTCCATCCGGGCATTTGCCCCAATCTCAACACCAGTCATGAATCCCTCATCGATCTTTATCGCAAAGTGCGGGACGTGCCGGGGGTCAAGAAGGCCATGGTGGCCTCGGGTGTGCGGTATGACCTTGCGGTGGAAAGCCCGGACTACGTGAAGGAACTGGTCAATCACCATGTGGGCGGCCTGCTGAAGATCGCTCCGGAGCATACGGAGGAAGGCCCCCTCGGCAAGATGATGAAGCCGGGTATCGGTACCTATGACCGCTTCAAGAAGATGTTCGACGATGCGGTGAAAGAAGCCGGCAAGAAATACTATCTCATTCCCTATTTCATCGCTGCCCATCCGGGCACGTCCGATATGGACATGGTGAACCTGGCCCTGTGGCTGAAGCGCAATCGTTTCCGCGCCGATCAGGTGCAGACCTTCCTCCCGAGCCCCATGGCGCTCGCGACGGCCATGTATCACTCCGGGGTCAATCCGCTGCGCGGCGTGCGCCATGGCGGCTCCGAGCAGGTGGACACGGTACGGAACCTGCGCCAGCGCCGTCTGCACAAGGCGCTCCTGCGCTATCACGATCCGGAGAATTGGCCCGTCATCCGAGAAGCCCTGACCGGCATGGGGCGCGCGGATCTGATCGGTCCGGGCAAACACCATCTTGTCCCCCGGCACCAGCCCGCCGGCACCGGCACCAAGGGCGGGGAGGGCCGGCGGCTCGGCCGTAAAAAAGGTCACCAGACCTTTGTCACCAAGGGCGTTTTCGGCTCCCAGAAAAGCCGCCGCATTTGACCCCGCTTGTCGGGCGGGTCTGGACCTGCCGGCGGAGCGCCCCGCCGGCACGGAACGGGGTTGAGGGCTTGAGCGGCGGGTTTCAACCCGCCCTACGGCCGGATCAGCACACCCCCATCCCCAGCCGTGAAACGTCGTGGCCGGATCAATGGCGCACCAAGACCCCGTCCTGTAGGGCGGGTCTGGACTCGCCGGCGGAGCGCCCCGCCGGATCTGGCCGGCGCTGGGATCGATCCCGGTGACCTCGTCGAAAACGGTGGCCAGCAGGGTCGTGAGCTGGCCGGTGCCGCAACCCACGTCAAGGACATGGGCGCGGGTTGGCGCAGCGGCGGCAAGATGCTCGGCCAGGGCGGCGGGGTAGGTGGGGCGGAAGCGGGCATAATCAGCCGATCCGGTCTCGAAACTTTCTGCGCCCCAAGACCGGTCTGCCATTGCGTCCCTCCCGGACGATCAGGGCTGGCGTCCGGGCCCCTGTTGATTGGGATCGCCGCCAAGTCCCCCGGCGCCGGGCAGACCGCGGCCCACATTGCCGAACATCTGCTCCAGGAAGGTTAGCTCCTTGCCCCGGGTCGGCGTTTCCCGGCTGGAGTAGTTCACGACCTTGCCGTCTTCCAGGCCGTAGGTCGCGACCTGGGCCAACATGCCCGTGTCGTCGAATTTCAGGGCCAGGATGTTCCGGTCCGTGACGGATTTGTTGAGGAAGGCGAACCTTTCCTGCTTGGAGGAGATATAATACCATGTGTCTGGATCGAATGTGGCGACGCTGGACGGCGTTCCCAGGCTCTCGCGCACGACGGCCTTGGATGTGATCCCGAGCTCAAGACTGTCGATCTTTTCCTGGTCCGCGATATAGCCGTGCTTGGTCACCACCGCGCGCATCACCGGCGAGGCGCATGCCCCCAGACCGAGCGGCCCGAGCGCGATGAGGACGAGGCCGAGGGCGGCGCCGACCCGTGTGCGGGGGCAGCCTTCCGGACTCTTCGACATTCGAGCCTGATCCTTGGCATCCATAGGGGCCGCTGAGGCCTGCGCTCGCATCATGCTTACCATCCCGCCAATAGCCGTCTCGCCTGTGACCCACACATCCAGGCACGAGGATATTCAAACCCTGTCGTCAGTCTATACCACGGAACGCGCCGCCCGGAACAAAGCCCCGGGAGGGGTGGAAGTGCCGGGCCCGCGCAAGAAAACGCGCGTGCCACATTGCCATCCGTTCCCTGGGCTGCACATGGTACTCAGCGATCCAACAGGAGGATAAGTGCGCATGCTGCTCGACCGCCTTTTTCGCCGATCCCCCGTGCTGCAAGCCGCCGACCGGCTTTATGGAAAGGTCGTGGCGCAAGCCCGTCAGCCCGCTTTTTACGCCACGGCCGGTGTTCCGGACACCCTGGACGGGCGTTTCGACATGATCACCGTCCACCTGGTCCTCGCCATGCGCCGGTTGAAAGCGAAGGACCATGCCGCTCTGTCCCAGGCCCTGTTTGATACGTTTTTCAAGAATATGGACAGCTCATTGCGTGAAATGGGTGTCGGCGACCTCACTGTGCCGAAGCGCATCCGCAGCATGGCGGAGGCATTCTACGGCCGCGTCAAAGCCTATGAGATCGGGCTCGAGGACGAAGCGGGCATTGAGGTGCTGGCCCTTGCCCTGGCGCGCAATGTCTTCCGGCAGGAGACGGATGTGCCGGGCCCGGGCGCCCTCGGCCTTGCCGAGTATATGCGCCGGCAGGACCGGCACCTGGCCGGGCTCGATGACGCCACTTTGGTCGGCGGCGACTGGCCGTTCCTGGAGGCGACGCTTGACCTGCCGGATCGGGCCGAGGGCTGAGAGCCATGACCGCTGCTGCGCAGACACGTCCGGAATGGTCGAGCGTCATAGGGCTTTCAGACTTGGCACCTGGCGAAACGGCGCATTTCCGGATCGAGGCTGACACGACGGTTCAACAGGCGCTGGCCCGCCGCCTTGGTATTCTGTCGGTCGATGCCGCCATGGCGGACCTCGCGGTGGTCCTGAGCCGCAACGGGCGGGTGGTCCTTTCCGGAACACTTAAGGCGACGGTCACTCAAAGCTGCATCGTGACCCTGGATCCGGTCACCACCGAGATCGATACGGCGATCGACGTTCTGGTATTGCCGCCGGGTGATCCGGGACCCGCCGAGGCCGACCTCGACATGGATGGGCCGGACATCGACGGCCATGACGGCCACAGCGTCGATCTGGGGGAGATTCTCACCCAGACCCTCTCCTTGCGCCTGCCCGATTATCCGCGCGTACCCGGCGCTGCGGTGCCCGAGGGCGGGTCGGAGCCGCCGGAGGAAGAGGAGCGGGTCAATCCCTTCGCGGTCCTGGCCCGGCTGAAGGAAAATGGCGGGAGCTGACGCGACTGTCTTGCCGCGCGCCCGGAAATCGCTATGGTACCGCGCCTGTCGTCCGGGACCCCCGCACACAGAGGTGGGAGGCCATGCGGGACGGCGCCCCGAACATCAAGCCCGCGAAGAGAGGTTGCCGCGCCCGGGTCATTTCGGTCCCGGATCCCGCCGGCCTATGAGGAGAGACCCATGGCGGTTCCCAAGAGAAAAGTCACGCCGTCGAAGCGCAATATGCGCCGGGCCCACGATGCCCTGAGCCGTCCGGCCTATGGTGAATGCCCCAATTGTGGCGAACTGAAGCGTCCGCACCATGTGTGCGCGTCCTGCGGATATTACGACGGGCGCGAAGTGGTCGAAGCGGCGGGCGCGTCCTGACCTCGCGCACGGAGCGTTTGCGGGCGCGGGGCTCTGGTGCCGCCGCTGGCCGATCTGGTACATAGTGGAAAACACGAAAAATCTGACGTCGGCGATCACGAAAGGAGACCGGTGTGTCTCGCGATCTTGTGGTGTCCGTCGATGCCATGGGGGGTGACCACGCCCCGGGCGTTGAAATCGACGGGCTGGACCGGTCTTTGATTCGCCATCCCGAAACCCGATTTCTCATTTTCGGGGATCAGGCCCGCATCGAAAGCCTTCTGGCCAACAAACCGCGCCTTAAAAAGGCTGTGGACGTCCGCCATGCGCCCGACCGGGTTGCCATGGACGCCAAGCCCAGCGCCGTCGTGCGCCGGGGGCAGCAGACCAGCATGTGGCTGGCCGTCGAGGCGGTGAAATCGGGCGAAGCCAGCGTGGCCGTGTCCTCCGGGAACACGGGGGCGCTGATGGCCATCGCCAAGCGTCAACTCCGCACCCTGCCGTCGATCAATCGCCCCGCCATCGCTGCGATCTGGCCGACCACGGACGGCGAGTGCATCGTGCTCGACGTGGGGGCCAATCTCGATTGCTCCGAGCGGGAACTGGTTGATTTTGCTCTGATGGGCGAAGCCTTCGCCCGTGCGACCCTCGGCCTGCCGCGCCCGCGGGTCGGCCTCTTGAATGTCGGGTCCGAGGATCTGAAAGGGACCGAGGCCGTGCGTCAGGCGGATCAGATCCTGCGCTCCGCCGGCCTGCCGATCGACTATCATGGCTTTGTCGAGGGTAACGATATCGGCATCGGGACCACCGACGTGGTGGTGACGGACGGCTTTACCGGCAATATCGCGCTCAAAACCGCCGAGGGAACGGCGCGGCAGATCGCCGCTTATCTGCGCAGCGCCATCGGCCGATCGTTGTTCGGCCGGATCGGCTATCTGTTCGCGTCGGGCGCTTTCCGGGTATTGCGCGCGAAAATGGACCCACGGAACGTCAATGGCGGGGTCTTTTTGGGTCTCAACGGGATCGTGGTGAAGAGCCACGGCGGCACCGACGCCATCGGTTTTGCCAGCGCCTTGGATCTGGCCATTGATATGGGGCGCAGCGACTTCGACGCGGAAATTGCGTCGGCAAGCGAAATCCTGGGCCGTTACGTGGCGAGCTTGCAGGCCAGTGGCGATCCGGCGGCGGTGCCTCAGTGAGCGGGGCGGGCTCGACGGTGACGCGATCGATCATAGTGGGCTGCGGGGCCTATCTGCCCGAACGGGTCCTGACCAATGACGACCTCGCTCGCATGGTCGACACCAGTGACGACTGGATCGTGGAGCGCACCGGCATCCGTCGGCGCCATATCGCAGCGGACGGCGAGACCACCGGTGACCTGGCCACCCAGGCGGCCCGCCGGGCCCTCGCCGATGCGGGCCTGGAGCCCTCGGCGGTCGATCTCATCATTCTCGCCACGGCGACTCCGGACCTGACGTTCCCCGCGACGGCCACCAAGGTGCAGGCGGATCTGGGCATGGGCCAGGGGGCGGCCTTCGACGTGGCGGCCGTCTGTTCCGGCTTCGTCTACGCCATGCATGTGGCCGACACGATGCTCCGGGCTGGAAGTCAGTTCAGCCGGGCCTTGGTCATCGGTGCGGAGACCTTCTCGCGTATTCTCGATTGGACCGACCGGGGCACCTGCGTGTTGTTCGGCGACGGGGCTGGGGCGGTGGTCGTGGAGCGCGGGACCGGGACGGGCAGTCTCGATGACCGGGGCATTCACTCATCTTTTCTACGCTCGGACGGGCGGCATTCGGAGCTTCTCTATGTGGATGGCGGGCCGTCCCGGACCCAAACCGTTGGCCATCTGCGCATGCAGGGGCGTGAGGTCTTTCGCCATGCCGTGGCCAACATCGCCGAAGCGATCGAGACGGCGGCCGCCGAAGCCGGGACCAGCGTGGCCGATATCGATTGGTTCGTGCCCCACCAGGCCAATCAGCGCATTCTTGCCAGCACCGCGCGCAAGCTCGGGATCCCGGAAGAACGGATGATTTCCACCGTCGCCGATCACGGCAACACGTCGGCCGCGTCGATTCCCCTTGCGCTGGCCAGCGCCGTCGAGGACGGGCGCATCAAGCGCGGCCATCTCGTCATGCTGGAAGCCATGGGTGGCGGTTTTACCTGGGGCGCCTGCCTCATCCGCTGGTAATTCACCCCGGACACAGTGTAACCATGTCTCCGGACCACCTTGACCAAAGGTCGAGGGCCAGGAGTCTCAGGAGCCCGACGGGACGGTCGCCAGCCTGCCGGCGCCGTTGACCGTGTTTGTGGGCCACCGTATTTTTACAAGACGTTAGAGGGAGTGCTGCGCCGTGGTGAACAAAACCGTAACCCGGGCTGAATTGTTCGATGCGGTTCAAGACGAAATCGGACTCTCCCGGGCCGAGGCGGCAAATATCGTCGAAACCGTGCTTAGCGAAATCACGGAAACGCTCGTCAACGGAGAAACGGTCAAGTTGTCGTCCTTCGGGACGTTTGGCGTGCGGCACAAGAATTCGCGGGTGGGCCGGAACCCCAAGACGGGGGAGGAGGTCACCATCGAGCCCCGCCGCGTCGTCTATTTCCGCCCGTCCCATGTGCTGCGGGGCGGTGTGAACACCGGAGCGGGCGACGGCGACGAGTGACCGAGACCGGCCGACCCACACTGGGCGCGGTCTTTGACCAACGTTGTGGATATGAGGTGAGGGGGCGTCGGCACATGGTGTCGACGCGGGACCAAAGGCCCGCAAGCCGGGCCGTGACACAGGGGTCCAGACCGGATGGGTGAGGATCGCTTCGGCGCCGGGAACATCGTGACTCTCGGATCCGACCCGGAGGACGCCGCTTCCGAGCGGGACCGGAACGACAAGACCAGGAAGGGGGCTCAAGGGAACGCAACCCCCGGAGACCGGGCGCCGGGACATGGCGCGCGCGAAGACGAGGCCGGCCCGGGCGCGTGGTCGCCTTCGCCTGGTGCCAATACGGGTCCGCGGCCCACGAACGGCCCGACCGGCACCGTTCCCGGCCGCAATCAGCCCAGTTTCCAAGATCAGCCCAGTTTCCAAGGTCAGCCCAGTTTCCAAGATCAGCCCAGTTTCCAAGATCAGCCAAGGCCCCAACGCTCTGGCGCGGACGATGCGATCCTGATCCTCAGTGACCAGGAAGCCGCCGGGCCTGGGACACCGGCACCGCCCAATCCGAACCCTTTCGCACCGGGTGCGTTGGGCGAGCCCCATCCGGAGCCCTCCCAACCGGCGAGCGGCGGGGTTTCGCCCGCGCCCAACCATGGCGCCCAACCGGTCCAGCCATCCGCCGGCGCGCCTTCGGCTGCCTCCGGACCGACGTGGGACGGGCCCGACGACGTGGATTTCGATGGACCGGCGCCGAACCGTGAGCCGGCAATGCAGCCCAAGGCCTGGCCCTCGGCTCAAGGCGTTTCCATGGCCGCGGAGAGCGGCGAGGATTTTGAACGGCCCATTCCGAAGCCCGTCGAGCCCGCGCCGGGAAGCAGCGGGGGGGGCTTTCCTGGCTCCCCCGCCGGATCCGGTCAGCCGCCGCTGTTTCGCCGGGCCAAATGGGGAGGCTTTGCCCCCGGCCAGAAGACGGCGCCCGCCGATCCGGCGGCCCCGCCCCCCCAGGATCCGCCGGCGGAATCCGGCGCCCCGGCCACGCCGGACGGTGCGGCCCCCAAGGCGCCCCATGCCTTCCGGAGTATCGCGGACGTGGTTCGCGAGGTGGGCGTGCCCCAGCATGTGGTGCGGTTCTGGGAAAGCCGGTTTTCGGCCATTCAGCCCTTGAAACGCGGTGGCGGCCGACGGCTTTACCGGCCGGAGGATGTGGCCCTTCTCAAAGCCATCCGCCTTCTGATCGATGACCTCGGTCTCGACCTTGAGGTTGTGGAGCGTCTGATCGTCCATGAAGGTGTCGACGCGGTGGTCGCCGCCTTTGAAAGCGGGCGCCTCTCCGGGGTTGTCGAGGCGTATCGCATTCCGCCGGGCATGGTGAATGCCACGATCACGACGCCTGCGCCTCCGCCGGCTCCGAGAGATCCGCAGCCCGCGCCCGTCGACGGGGCGCATCCGTCGTCACACGCTGCTTCGGCGGGCAATGCCGCCGATGATGCCCGTGCCGTTGATCAGAGCCAGCCGGACGGTTCAGAGGCTGATAAGGCCCCCGATAACATGGCGGTCCCAGACAAAGGGGCGGCCCAGGACAAAGGAGCAGGCCAGGTTAAAGGCCCAACCCCGGTCGACGAGCAGCGCCAGCCCCCTGAGGCGCTGCCCGCACCGGAGCGGCAGGCCCCGTCCCAACCGCAGGAGCCGCCCCTGTCTCTCGATGCGTCCGCGTCGATGGAAGGCAAGGACGAGATGTCCATCGCCGATCTTCCGCTTGCCATGGTCCGTTCGGAAAAGCCGTTCACGGACGGGCCCAATCTCACTGCTTCCCAGCGGGAACGGCTGTCCAGCGCCCTTGAGATCCTCAACGATATCAAGATGGAAATCGCCGAGTTCCGCCATATGAGGGATCGCGGCGTGGCGCCGGGCGCCTCGGCGCCTGCGCACATGGCCGCCCGACGGCGCAAGGGCGACATGGGTTCCTTGATGGAATCCGCTGCGGGCTGGGCCGATGACCAGCCGGTCCGATCCGACCTCGCCTTTGGCAGTCCGCCTGTCGCCGGCGGTGCCTGGTCGGCGGAGGAGGACGCAGCCGAGGACAAAGCCGCGGACCATGACGCCCGGAATCGTCCGGGCCCCGACGGGCACGACGGGAAAGCCGATCAGGCGGAGAGCGACCGAACGGCGTCAAAGGACGATACGGCCGAAGCCGATGACCCGGGACCCGACGAGGCGACGACACCGCTGTCGATCATGCTTCCCAAGATCAATCGAACGGTTCCGGACTGAACACGAACCCTTAAACGGCCTGGGGGGCAGATCGCTGCGGATCCGCCCCCCAGGACCGACATGTCCAAAACCATCCTGCCAGAGACTGTCACCCTGGGCGCCGGTTCACTTCCGATGAACCCGGACGGGCAGGCTCGCATATCCCTTCACGAAATTCGAGTAGATCCGTTTCGGCGGCTCCATGACCTGGACATAGGCGAAGCGGGCCATGATTTCCTCCCAGATGATGCGGAGTTGGAGTTCCGCAAGGCGATTGCCCACGCAGCGGTGGATCCCGAACCCGAAGGACAGGTGGTTGCGTGCCCGCTCCCGGTCGATCAGGAAACGGTTGGCCTGGGGGATGGCATCCTCGTCCCGGTTGCCGGAGACATACAACATGACCACCCGGTCGCCCTTGCGGATGGTCTTGCCGCGCAGCTCCGTATCCTGAAGGGCCGTGCGCCGCATATGGGCCAGCGGTGTCTGCCAGCGAATGATTTCCGACACCATGTTGGGAATGAGATCCGGCCGGGTGCGCAGCTTGTCGTATTCTTCCGGGTTCTCGTTGAGCGCCAGGACGCCGCCGGTGATGGAATTGCGCGTCGTATCGTTGCCGCCGACAATCAGGAGAATGACGTTCCCGAGATATTCTTCAGGCGACATGGTCCGTGTCGCCTCCCCATGGGCCAGCATGGAAATGAGATCCGGCGCAGGCTCGGCATTGACGCGCTCGTTCCAGAGCCGCGTGAAATAGGTTCCGCATTCCAGAAGTTCCAGGTGCCGGGCGGCCGGGCTTTCGATAATGCCGGAGCGCTCGTCCGCGGTCGCCACATCGGACCAGCGGGTCAGCTTGCGCCGGTCTTCCCAAGGAAAATCGAACAGGGTGGCGAGCATCTGCCCGGTCAATTCGACGGAGACCCGGTCGACCCAGTCGAAGGTCCTATCCGTGGGCAGGGCGTCGAGGATCTGTCCGGCCCGTTCCCGGATGATCGGCTCGAAACGAGCGAGATTGGCGCCGGACACGATGGGCTGGACCACCTTGCGCTGGGCATCGTGTTTCGGCGGGTCCATGGCGATGAACATGGGCAGGGGGAAGTCTTCCTCGTCGTCCTGAATGGCGATGCCGCCCAGTTTCTGATCGGAGGAAAAAATCTGCGGGTTCGTCTCCACATGGACGATGTCGGCATATTTGGTGACGGACCAATAGGGTCCGTAAAGGCTATCGGGACAGTAGTGGACCGGATCTTCCTCGCGCAGCCGTTTGAAAAAGTCCCACATGGTGTTCGCCCAGAACAGAACCGGATGGCTCACATCCATCTGCTCAAGGGGGATGGAATAGGGGTCGATATGGGGATCGATGCCGTGGTCGATGGTGGTCGGGTCCATGGGGTCCTCCGCCCGGTCTTATGGTTCGGGAATTGGTGACGCGCGCGTCACTTTTTCAGTAGACCGCAAGATCGAGGGGGTCGCAAGGGGGGGCCACGGTCAGGGGGCAAGGCCTGACCGGCCGGTCACAGGGCTCTGAAAAGTTGATCCACGATGCGGTGGAATGTTTCGAGCACGCCGTTGCGCCATGGCGGCACGTCCGGAAAGAAGACGCGGCGCATATCCGCCTTGATAGGCGGCGCTTCGGGGCCCTCCGGATCGCCATGGCGGTGGAGCCAGTTGTCCGCCCGCATTGCCTTGAAGACGTCCTCTGGGGCGGCGGTCCCGAACTCCAACGTGACCGGGGTGGCCTCGGCGTCGGGCAGGGCGGCCAGGAATGCATGGTCGATCGTTCCCGCGAGGGGGACGGACACCGAACGGCCCGAGACGGTCGAGGTCACCTGTTCGCCCCACCAGCGCCGGGCGCGCCGCGTCACGGGGGCATCCGTGGGAAACTCGGTGATCAACTCGCCGGCGGCGAAGGGGCCGAGGCCTGTGTGAATGTCGATCAAAACAGCATGCCGGGCGCCGGCACAGCGGTCCGCCACGATCCGGTGAAAGAGTGCGTTGGACCAGGCCGGCCCATGGCCGCCGAAGTAGAGGCCGTCCGGGTCCGTATACTGGCCTTGGCTAATCGCGGCTTGGAGCGCGGACGCTCCATGGCCCTTGAGATAGCCGACCAGAAGCCGGTTGGCCGCGGCGACAGTCTCTTCGTCCAGCCGGTCGGGAGAAATGGCCCTTTTGAGTTGCTCATAGCCCGGATTGTTTGGATACGCACCGGTATGGTCCAGGAAGTTGCGATTCAGGTCCACATTGTCTTCCGTGACCCGCCGGAGCCATGCAAAACCGTAGGGGTTCAAGGCATGGATCAGCACCAGCCTGGTATCGGCCGGCAGGGCGGCATGCAGCGCCGAGTGCATGAGACTGAGCTGGCAGGCCGAGCCGCAAAACCCCTCGACACCATGGGTGCCCGACTGGATGAGGATGACGCGGGATGCCTCGGCGGGTCCAAGGGCGGCCCAGTCGATACTCAGGGTCTCGCCGTCCGGACCGCGCACCCGTGGATGGCCATGGCGACCCCGGTCTGCTCCGCAGCGGGCGGCAGCTTCGACGAATCGCTCCCGGGCGGTCCGGTAATCGGGTGAGAACAGATCCGTGTCCGTCACGTTCCGCCTCCCCGTCATCTCCGATCCGCCATGCGCTTGCCCGCCACTGGGCTGTCTTGTCAGAGGCCGCCCCACAGGCCGGCGGGGCCGGGCCGGAGAATGCTGCCGTCATAGGCGAGGCCGGGCTCGCGATCCCGGGCCAACAGAAGGGGCCCATCGAGGTCCACGAATTCGGCCGCACCGGCCAGCAGATAGGCCGGCGCCATGGCCAGAGACGTGCCTACCATACAGCCCACGAACAATGCCATCCCGCTGCGCCGGATTTCTTCCATGGCGAGAATGGCCTCGGTCAGGCCGCCGGTCTTGTCGAGTTTCAGATTGACGGCCTGGTACCGCTCACGCAACGCACTCAGACTTTCCCGGTCGTGGAAGGATTCATCTGCACAGATCGGCACGGGGCAGTCGATCTGGGCGAGGCCGGCGTCGTGGCCGGAGGGGAGGGGCTGCTCGATGAGCTTGACGCCCAGTCTGGCCATCGCGGGCCCCAAGTCCTTGAGCGTCTGGAGGGTCCAGGCCTCGTTGGCATCGACGATGAGGGTCGCGTCCGGGGCCGCATCGCGCACAGCCGCCACCCGGTCCTCGTCGCCCGCGTCGCCGAGCTTGAGCTTGAGGAGCTGGCGTCCCGCTGCGGCCTTTGCCTTGGTCGCCATGGCCTCCGGCGAATCCAGACTGATGGTGAAGGCTGTTTCCACCGGGCCCGGTGCCGGAAGATCCGCCAGGGTCCAGACCGGCTTGCCGGCCTTTTTGGCCTCGAGATCCCAGAAGGCACAGTCGAGCGCGTTGCGCGCCGCGCCCGGCGGCATGGCCGTTTGAAGCTCCGTGCGCGTCAGACCTTGGGACACGGCATCCGCCATGTCCTCAAGGGAGTCGGCAACGCCTTCGATGCTCTCGCCATACCGTCCGTAGGGCACGCATTCCCCGCGTCCGCTTGTCAGCCCGTCCGTGACCTGGGCGACGATGACATCGGCCTGGGTTTTCGCACCCCGCGAGATCTTGAATTGCCCTTCGATGGGCCAGGCTTCGATGGCAATGTCCAAGCGCGGCATGGTTCAAAAGCCCAGGCTGATGATGTGGTCAACGATCGGCCCGGCGCCGGTGCGGATGGGATCGCAAGCCGGCAGACCGTAGGTGGCTTCCGCCGCGGCGAGGCACGTGCTGGCGGCCATGTCGTCCAGGCGGGCCGTATTGATGGCCAGGCCGACACAGCGGATGGCCGGATTGGTCAGGGCACCCAGGATCTGTGTCTGTTCGATGACTGCGCTGATGCTGGCGACCGGCGTCTCCACATTGCGCATGGTGCGCCGCGTGGGTTCGTGACACACGACAAAGGCGTCCGGCTGGGCGCCATGCAGCAGTCCCAGGCTGACCCCTGCGAAAGAGGGGTGGAACAGGGAGCCCTGACCTTCGATGACGTCCCAATGGGCTGCGTCATTGTCCGGGCTCAGCCATTCGACCGCACCCGATATGAAGTCCGCCACCACCGCGTCGATGGCAACGCCCCGTCCAGCGATGAAAATGCCCGTCTGGCCCGTCGCGCGGAAATCCGCATCAAGGCCCCGGCGGCGCATTTCCTTTTCGATGGCGAGGGCGGCGTATTTTTTTCCGACGGAACAGTCCGTGCCCACCGTAAGAAGGCGTTTCCCGGCGCGCCTGCGACCGGTCCCCGTGGCGAAGCGCTCGGTGGTATGGCGCACTTCAAGCAGGCGACGCCCGGTTTCGGCGGCCTGGGCCGTGAGGTCCGGAAAGGCGGTGAGGCGGGTGTGCAGGCCGCTCGCGATGTCCATGCCGGCCCGCAGGGCCTCTCCCAGCACGGACAACCAGCTTTCGGGAAGGGTTCCGCCCGGATTCACGGTGCCGATGACCAGGGTTTTGACGCCGGCCGCGGCGGCGGCCTCAATGGTCAGGTCGGGAATCTTCAGATCAGCAGCACAGCGGGGCAGCCGGAGCTGACCCATCACCCATTCGGGACGCCAGTCGAGAATGCCACTGGCGGTCTTCACGGCGAGGTCGTCATGGGCATCACCGAGGAACAGAAGATAGGGCGGCGTGATGTCCATGGAACGACCACCGTTAAGCCCGCCGTGACGACGGAACGTGGGACAAAATGTTTCTCAGGCAAACCGCGTCCCCGCCCAAGGGTATCGCGGAAAAGATCCATCCCCGAAAGGCTGGATCTCAGGGCAAAGAGCCATTGGGCCGGGAGTGACGGGAAGGATCAGCCTCGCATGGCCTCGACCACCTGCATTTCCTGTTGCCGCAGGCGCCGGAGAAGACCTTCGAATCCTTCCCGGCTGATCACGGACGCAAATTCTTCCCGTTGCGAAATGACCATGCTGATGTTCTCGACCACCACATCGATGATCCGCAGCCCATCGTCATATTGGCGCACCCGCCAGTCGACCCGGGCCCCGTCGGACCCCCGGGCGATCTCCGTGGTAACATAGATGTCGCGGCGGCCGGCCGCGCGGGTCGACGTAACGACGAGTTGCTCACCGGAATAGGCGCCAAGGACTGAGCTGTATTTGTTGAGAATGAACTTGCCGAACAGGCGATCATATTCTTCGAGTTGCACCGGCGTGGCCTGGCGGCGATACCGGCCCAGGGCGAGGCGGGCCAGGAAATCGAGATCGAAGCCTTGCGTAAGCAGGTCTTCGAAAACCCGCAACTGTTCAGCTTTTGTCACACCGTCCCTGCGCAGGATGCCGATGGCCCGATCCGCGAGATCCTTCACGAAGGCCCGGGCCTCGGTTTCGTTGGGACGGGCATCGGTGTTCGATGCGTTGTCATTGTCCTGTGCGCGCACCGGGGCCGGTGCAACCGTTAGGGCGACGACCGGCACCAACAGGCAGGCCGAAACGAAAAGGACGATCCAGCCACGTCGCTGTTCTGACCCGAGTACCGACTTCATCACCACCTGAACCCCTCCAATTCAACGCTGTCCGGAAGACCATCACCGATGGTCGCTGTTTTTCCAGGCCTCACACCTGCGTGTTCCCACTTATGTGGTCCCACTTACCATTGCTGTATCCCCGAGAGTCATGTCTAGGGTGTCATGTCCATCGCAAGAGCGCCCGCGCCCAGGCATGGGCTGCCGGCAGGGAACCCCGCCAGACACGTGGCGGCGGCATGGCAGATCGCGAGCATTCACCACCGATCGTAAACGCCGCCCTCACGGACCAAGATCCTGTCTGGTGTCGCTCCCAGATAAGGCCATTATGCGTCAGACTGGCCGTGATTTCGTGTCATACATGCCGCGTCGCCTAGGAAAGTACAAGCGCAGCAGGGGAGGCGTCCACGACCTTTCGGACGACCCCATTTGCCCGGAGGATGTCACTGCGGGAGACAAGGGACCGGTGGATGGGACGGCGTGACAGGGCACCCGGCGCGCTGAAAAGCCGATAGGACCAATCAAACGGTGGCCCCAATCACACGGTGCGCTGATCGCTCAGTGAACAGGGGCGCGGAAGCTCCCGTCCCAGGGCGCCTCGGGCGGATTGGCCTCAAGAAACCGCAGACGCTGTTCGTAAAAATCATAGAGCGGCGCAATGGATCCCCGCATCTCGCGGGCCCGGGCAATCAGTGTGCGGACGGCTTGCCAGTTTTGGGCGCAATAGGCGTCCCAGATTTCCGAGTGGACCTGTTGCAGCGTCTTGAAGTGGGGATTGGCCCGAAGCACCGGGTTGCCGAGCAGGGCATAGGTCCGAATGCTGGCGTCGCGTCCGTCGAGGCCCAGGCGGTCGACCTCCAGCAGCGCATAGCGGTGCCGCACGGCGTGATAGGTCGGCTCGCCCAGCACCACAGGCGTTCCGTAGATTTCCGCATACCGTTGGAGCAAACGGGCCATGGTGACCGGCTCGCCATGGGCCGTGTAGTCGATCTGCGTGTCGGTTCCCAGATTGCCAACAAGGGCGTGGCCCGTCGTCAGGCCCGCCGAAATGTTCAGGGTCACGAAGGTCCGGCCGGCGCCCTCCGCCTCCAGGGCGATGTTGAATGCCTCCAACCCGTCGAGGATTTTCAGGACGCAATCGCAGGCCGCCTTGGCGTGGTGGGGATCTTCCTTCGGTGCATTCCAGAATCCCATAACCCCTGTGCCGTGGCGCACATCGGCGACACCGCCATTGGCCGCAATCCGCTCGCTGATGAAACTGTGGAAGCGCTGGATCTGGTGGGTCATCCAGGCCGGATCGTTCCGGTGGACGCCGGTGAAGGCATCGGCATGGCGCAGGTCGCAATAAAGAACGGTGATCTTGCGCACTTCTCCGGCGAGGTGACGCTGGCCCTCCTGGGAGGACAGGGTCAGCGCCGTCGAGGCGGGAAGCTTGCTTTCCAGCGCGATGAACAGGCGCCGCCGCCGGCTCGCCCGCTGGGCCAGCGCGACCCAGGCGATGGACACGGCAAGAAGCGCAAAGCCGATGCTGGGAACCACGGCATCAAATAGAATGCCGTGGCCTGTAAAGGCGTACCACGACCCGAGCCCGACCAGGGGGATCGCAAGCAGGGATCCGGCCACGGCGTAAACAGAGCGCCCGACCACCACGAGACCCAGAAGGCCGAGGCCGAGCACGATCAACAGCGTGTCCTCAAGCGTCGAGGCCCAGTCGGGCCGGGCGAGGGAGCGGCCGGAAAAGATCTGGTCGAGGGCGAGGGCCTTCGCCTCGCCGGGGCTCAGGGCAAGGCCGCTGGCCGCCACCATGGGCGTCATGGTGCCCTCGGCCGTCGGCGCGATGACCACAACACGGTCGCTCAGGATGCTGCGGATCGAGGGATCCTGGAGCACGCGCCAGGCCGGAAGGCGGGCCAGATCCCCATGCTTTCGCGGATGGAACAGCATGCGCCCGTCCGCCGTGACCGGCACGGTGCGATCATTGACGGTCAGGGACTGGAGGCCGTTGCGCTCCAGCAGGCTGAAGCGGTCGGGCGCGCCCGTGGCGTCGGCGGCGAAGGCATCGCGCCCGTCGCTCAAGCGCACGGTTTCGAGCACGTCCGAGCCCACCACGAGGGATCCGACGCGCGCGGCGAGGGGCAGGCTGCGCAGAACGCCGTCCGGGTCGGGCAGGGCCCCGTCAATGCCGAATGTCACGCCAATGGCCGTGTAGGTCTCCAGGGGCGTGTCTGCCACTGTCAGCGGCAGGAAAAAGGACCGGGTGTCCTCGGGAATGCTGAGGGCCCCGCTGCTGGCCCATTCGAGCCCGTCGGTCCGGGTCGCATCCACGGTGGCCGTCCCTGGATAATCGCCCGGGCGGCGCACAAGGACCGGAATGACAGCGCGGGAAAAGGAGAGGGTGTCCGCCAGGGCCGCATCGTGTTCGCTGGTCACGGGTAGGGCGGCGGGATCGACCGTCGGCGCGGCATAGGCCTCCAGGTGCCGGGTCACGACCGCAGGGCTCGTGGGGTCGGCGCGATTCAGGGGATCGTCGACCAGAATGGCGCGGGCGCCGGCGACTTCAGCCTCGGCCACCAGTTCCGCATACCGCGTGCGCGGCCAGGGCCAGTCCCCCAACCGCTCTAGGCTCGATGCGTCGATTTCAATGAGCGTGACCGGCGATCCCTCCATGGGCGCCTCGGAACCAGCCATGGCACGCAGCCAGTCGAAGCCCAGATTGCGCCACTGGCTGGCCAATTCCAGCGGGTTGAGACTGACGATGGCGATCAACAGAAGCAGAACACTGGCCGGGCCAAGAAGAAGCACACGGTCGTCGCTTTGGCCGCCTCTTTTTACGGTCCCATCGTTTTCGGCCATGCTTTTGATCAGGCTTGACGCCGATTGCTTCTTCATGAAGCGGTGCCCCCATCAACAGGTTTGCGGACGGCGATCCCCTCGATCCCGGTTCCAGACCCTACAGAGTCTCGCGCCCGGCTTCCAGAGTGGGCAGACCGCCGAGGCCACGCCGTCCGCCTCGCTTGACGGGGCATTGCACGCCGGACTATTGCCCCTGTTATAAAGGCCACCCGGGCGATAAGGCAGATGCCTCTTCATCCTTATCTTCTCCAGTGACATGATCACACTGGCGGTCCTCGGGTCCGCGATATGTGTGATGGAGCCTCGGATCAAGAAAGCGAGGCCGCGGGTTTAGGGCGGGGGATTATGGTGGCGGAGACCGCACCGGTCTGGAATCAGCACGAGGGATGGGGATTTCAATCCTCGACAGCCGCCATTCAATTGGGCACCGGCGCGTGGCCCCAAGGGGGAAGCGCCGCCCTGATGACCCTGTCGGGCGCATGGACCGTTTCCCAGATCGGCGCGCTCGACGGAGCCATTAAAAAGCTGACTCTCGATGGCGCTGGCCCCCTGATCATCGACGGCTCCGGCGTGACCCTGCTCGATACGGCCGGGGCGTGGATCATCGATCGGACCCGGGACGAATTCGAACGGGAGCGCAATGTTCTGCTGGCCGGCCTGTCGCCCGGGCACCAGCAACTCGTGGAACGCGTCGACGCCCGCTTCACGGCATGCGATATCGCCCCACCGGCGGTAAATCCGTATCTCGCGGCCCTCGACCGGACCGGCAAGGCGGTGATCGATTCGGCCAATGAGGCTGTGGCCCTCCTGGCCCTGATGGGCCGTCTGATTTCCGCCACCGGAGCCATCCTGATCCGGCCCACCCAGTTCCGGCTGACCTCCTTCGTGGTTCAGCTCGAAAAAACGGGCCTTAATGCCATTCCCATCATCTCGTTGATGTCCTTTCTTGTGGGTGCGGTGCTGGCCTTTCTTGGCGCCGACCTGCTGCGCGATTACGGTGCCCAGGATCTCATCGTCCAACTGGTCGGGTACTCTTTTCTGCGGGAATTCGGGGTTCTGTTGACGGCGATCATGGTGGCCGGGCGCTCGGGCAGTGCATTCACGGCGGAAATCGGCTCGATGAAGCAGCATGAGGAGATCGACGCCATGCGCACGCTGGCCCTCGATCCGATCCAGATCCTCATCCTGCCCCGGGTCTTGGCCCTCATTCTCGCGTTGCCCCTGGTGACCATCGCGGCCGATTTTCTCGGTCTAATCGGGGGCGGGGCCGTGGCCTGGGCCAATCTTGGCATCACGCCCGGGGCGTTCATCGCGCGGCTTTATAGCGTGATTACGCTAAACGACTTTCTGGTCGGCATGGTCAAGGCGCCGGTCTACGGCATGCTGATCGCCATGATCGGCTGCTACCAAGGCATGATGGTCGACGGAAGTGCGGAATCCGTGGGCCGGCGAACGACCAAGGCCGTGGTCCAGGCGATTTTTGCGGTGATCATGGCCAATGCCGCCTTCTCCGTGATCCAGATCCAGTGGGGTATCTGACCATGGAGCAGGAACCATCGGGCGCGATCCGGGGACCGGGATCCGGGGACGACCCCATCCTGTCGATCCGCAGTCTGCGCAACCAGTTCGGCAATCAGATCGTCCACGACAATCTGGACCTCGACATCTACAAGGGCGAAATCATCGGCATCGTGGGCGGGTCCGGCACGGGAAAATCCGTGCTCCTGCGCAGTATTGTCGGCCTCAATCGCCCGGCGGCCGGAACGATCCGGGTGTTCGGGCAGGACCTGTCGTCGCTTCCGGAGGCCGAGCGCCGGACCATCGAGCGCCGCTGGGGTATTCTGTTCCAGGACGGCGCTCTGTTTTCCTCCCTCAGCGTGGCCCAGAACATCCAGGTGCCCATGCGCGAGCATTTGCGTCTGCCCAAGGATTTGATGAACGAGATCGCGGCCCTGAAAATCGGTCTCGTGGGCCTTGATGCGAGTGCCGGCCCGAAACTGCCCTCGGAACTGTCGGGGGGCATGCGCAAACGGGCGGGACTGGCCCGGGCGCTGGCCCTCGACCCGGAAATCGTCTTTCTGGACGAGCCGACCGCGGGTCTCGATCCCATCGGCGCCGCCGCCTTCGACAGCCTGATCCTCGAATTGCGGGAAACGCTGGGCTTTACCGTTTTCATGGTGACCCACGATCTCGACAGTCTTTACACCATCTGCGACCGGATCGCAGTCCTGGCGGAGCGACGGGTCCTCGTGACCGGCTCCATCGATTACATCGTAAACGGTGATCATCCCTATGCCGACCACCCGTGGATCCAGGACTATTTCACCGGACCCCGGTCGCGGGCGGCACAGACGGCGCGGGACGGCTGATGGCTTGCGGCGTGAACGGATCTGTTAGGATGATCGACGAACCGAGGACGCCGTGGCTCTCAGGAAAAGACCAGGGCAAAGGCAGGGACGGCTGAACCATGGAAACGCGGGCACATCATACGCTGATCGGAGCTTTCGTGCTCAGCTTCATCGCAATCGGCGTCGGCTTCTCCCTCTGGTTGGGTAAATACCAGTTCGACAGGCAATACGCCTATTACGACATCGTCTTCACGGAGTCCGTGTCCGGCCTGAGCGTGGGCTCGGATGTGCGTTATCAGGGGATCCTGATCGGGGATATCGCCCGCATCCGGGTGGACCCGTCCGAGACGGACAAAATCCGCGTGACCGTGCGGATCGAACAGCGAGACGACATCGAAATCCGTTCGACGACCACGGCATCCCAGGCCATCCAGGGCCTGACCGGCGGGACCTTTATCGAAATCGCCAATCCGTCCGAAAACGGAAACCAGTTGCCGCAGGATCACGAGCTGAAGGGTATCCATCCGCTGATCCAGTATCAACGCTCGTCCCTTCAATCGATCTTTGCGGACGATTTCCCGACTCTGCTCCGCAACGGCGACAAGTTTCTGCTGACGGCTGACGCGTTCCTCAAGGATCTGAACGATCTCATCAACGAGGAAAACCGGCAGGTGATCGGACAGACCTTGAAGAATGTGGAGACCCTGACCCGCGCCGTCGCGGACCAGGATGACAACATTCAACGCATCATCGCCAATTCCGCCGACATCACCGATGACGCGGGCGCCCTGGTCAAGCGCTCCATCGGCTTTCTCGACAATCTGGACACCCTCATTGTCGATGCCGATGGCCTCGTCAAAGGCGAAGCCCGCGTGGCTTTGATCGAGTTCAGCCGGGCCGCCAACGATCTGTCCCGTGTGATCCGTGAGAACGAGGACGATTTCGGCACTTTTGCCAGCCAGGGCCTCGCCCAACTCGCGCTCTTCGTTTCCGATGCGCGTCGGCTGGCCGTGCGGCTCGAACGCTTCACCAAGCGGCTTGAGTCGAACCCGTCCGGCTTCCTGTTCGGCGGAACCACACCGCAGCAAACTCCCCGCAAGGACTAAACCATGGTCACGCCTTCTTTCTTTCGCAACTTCGCCCTTGCCGGCCTCCTGTTGTGTGCGCTGGTGGGGTGCGGCGGGCTGAGTCTCCTGGACGCCGAGGAGGCAGCCATCTATGACCTCAGCCCCAAGAGCACTTTCGACGGGGATCTGCCCAATGTGGAGGCGCAGCTGGTCATTGAGGAGCCGACGGCCTCCAGCAGCATCGACACCAACCGGATCGCGGTCCGCGTGGGTCAATTCCAGGTCAGTTACATTGAAGGCGTCCGCTGGAGCGACCGTTCCACCCTGATGTTCCAGACCCGGCTCATCGAGAGCTTCGAAAACAGCGAACGGATCACGGCCGTGGGCCGCAAGGCCATCGGCCTGTCCGGCGATTACGACTTGCTGACGGAGCTTCGAGAGTTCGAGGCCCAGGAAAAAGAGAGCGGTCCCCCCGAGGTGGTGGTGGTCGTCAACGCCAAACTGATTTCCCAACCGCGGGCCCAAATCGAAGCGTCCGAAACCTTCCGCCGGCGCACGACCGTCTCCAGCGAGCGGTTCGAGGACATTATCGGCGGCTATGACGATGCCTTGGGCGGCGTCATGAAGCGGATCGTGTCTTGGACGCTGGTGGAGATCGAAAAGGCCGAACAGCGTCGCATGGAGGTTATGGACCCCCTGTTCAGCGACCAGTGAGGTCCGGCCGGTCGGGCCGGTCAGGGGGCGCGCGCGTTGGAGATCCCCCATATGTCCCCGTGCGAAGCGGCCGTTTCGCGGGCGGCGCTCTGGTGAGGCCTCGAGCCGCGCCTTAAGCTTTGCGGACGACATGGGGTGCGTCCCGCCACCGGGATCCGGGCCCGTGCAGCCGCTGGGACCTCATCATGTCCTCATTGTCCGGACTGACCGCCGACACACCTGCACCGAACAACCGGCCGGGCAGTTCAGGGCATGCGGCCGCCGCCTTCGCCGGTTGGGTCGCCCGCACACCCCGCGCCGAGGCCCTGTTTTGCACTTCGGCGTCATCCGCTTCACACAGTGTGTCCTATGCCGCGCTGGCGCGGTGGACGGCGGTCATCCGATCCGCTCTTCCAGCGCCGACGGATGCTGCGGGCCGCGTTCCCGGACCCATCGCCGTTTGCGCGGCACCCGGTGCGGAGCGGATCGCTGCGCTGCTTGCCGTGTTTCTGGATGCTCGCCCCGTCATGCCCCTGGATCCGGCATCGGGGGAGGCGGCCGTCTCGGCCCAGATCACCGCCACCCGGCCCGATGCGGTCCTTGTGCACGGCGTCTCTTCTGGGGCTTTGGACATCCTTGAGCGGTCCGGCGTGCCCGCGATCCCGATCCCGGGGGCCGGACGTCCGGCACATGACCGTGTCCGGCCAGGAGCGGTCCGTCGCGCTCTTTACGCGCGGATTTGAAGCCCCGTAACGAAGATCGTGTGGCAATAACCGTGGGTGCGGACCATCCGGCATGCGCGCCGGTCCTTTTGGGGACCCTGGCTGCGGGTGGGTGCCTGTGTTGTTCAGTGGGCGGCACCCTTGCGCCGGCAGATCTGTCGGCCTGGCTCCGGGAGGCCTCTGTCAGTATCGTGACGCTTCTGCCGGCGGACTTTCTCGGGTTGACCGGCGGACACCGGGACGGCGTGGCGTTGCCCGATCTGCGCTGGGTCCAGATGGCCGGGCCGGCGAGGGAAACGGATCTTGAGCGGTTCAAGCGATTTTTCGCGGAGCACGCGCGCCTGCAGGTCATGCTCACGGTGCCGGGCTTTGGCCCCGTGGCCCGGCTCGTCCCCGATTTCCTGCCGGGATCTCCGGCGGCCGGCGTGCCGCTCGGGGAGCCCTATGACGATACGCATATCAGCCTTCTCGGACCCTCCGGTGATCCGGTGCCGGATGGTGAGCCCGGATGGCTTGCCGTGGGCAGACATCAAAGGATGGCCGATGATCGTGCGGGCCGGCACAAAAAACGGTCAAACCGGCGAATGAAACGCCATTGACGCAATACCGGTTGGGTCCGTTTCGGATTTTTTAAGTCGGTCCGTCGGAGACTGTGTTTCGCCCCCGTCGGTGCGGACCGGATCCGGTTCTCGCCGGCCCAACATGCTTAAAGGGACCAGGACCGTCATGTCCCGCCTGTCCAGAAGCGATCTCGTCGACCTGTCGACCTCGCCGACCCCCGAACGCCGGCTCGACATCGCCACGCACATTATCGGAGCGGTGAAGGGCGGTGGTCTCTCCGACGAGGACCGGGAGTCCGCGAATGAAATCCTGAGGCTGATGACCCGGGACGCCGCGGTCCGCGTGCGTGAAGGCCTTGCCGAAATCGTCGGCTCCATGCCGGACATCCCCAAGGACGTGGTCCTGCGCCTTGCAGAGGACTTCGACCGGGTGGCCGCGCCCATTCTGCGCCATTCGCCCCTCCTGTCCGAAGAAGAACTGATCGAACTCGTCCGCTCCGGGAGCGAGAGCAAGCAGACCTCAATCGCCCAGCGGGACCATGTTCCGGATGCCCTGGCGCGGGTCATTGTGGAGGAGGCGGGCGAGGCTCCCGTGAGCGCCCTTGTGGCCAATCCGGGTGCGGAACTTGCCGGCGCCACCATGGACAAGGCCATCGACCGCTTCGGCGCGAGCGAACGGGTGACCGAAGCCCTGGCCCGGCGCACGGATTTGCCGGTGACCATCGCCGAGCGGTTGGTTACGATCGTTTCGGACAATCTGCGCACCTATCTGGCCTCCCGGCCCGATTTCTCCCGGTCCCTGGCCCATGTTCTGGCTGAGCACAGCCGGGGCCATGCCACGATTTCCCTGTTCGACGATTATGGCCGGGGCCGCAACATTGCGGTCATGGTCGAGCAGCTTTCCCGCTCCAAACGTCTCACGGCCTCGCTGATCCTGCGGGCGGCCTGCATCGGCGACATTGATTTTCTGGAAGCCGCCCTGGCCAAGCGCGCGGGTCTGTCCGTGATCCAGGCTTGGCGCTCGCTCCATATGCGCGGACAGGAAGGGGTCGAAGGCCTGATCGCTGCGGCGGGCCTGCCCAAACTCGTGGTGCCGATCCTGACGGTGGCCCTCGCCGCCCACCGTGACCTGACCCGGGATGGGGGTGAACTCGACCGGCGTATCTTCCGCGCCCGCATGATCGAGCGTGTGCTGACCGACTGTCAGGACATGGCCACGGGCGATATCGACTATCTTTTGCTCAAAGTGGACCAGCTGTCCCGCCAGGCCGAGGCGGCATAGGGGCGGGGCGCCCGGCGCCCGCTCCGCGCTCCCGGGCGATGAGGGCGAGGCCTGTGGCGACCGAGACGAACTCGTCGCCGGTGCCCAGGCGCTCTTCCCCGAAAACATCTGCGAAGGCCTGCCGGATCCGCGGCACAAAGGAAGTCCCGCCGGTCATGAAGACCTTGCCCACATCGGCTGCACGGAAATTCGATGTGCTGAGCATGTCCTTCATCACCTCGACAATCCGCGCCACATCCTCGGCGATCCAGGCCTCGAAATCGTCCCGCGTGACCGTTTCGTCGATATGCAAGGGCCCCGCATCGAATCGGAACGGCGCGGCATCGGCGCTTGAAAGGGCGGCTTTGGTCTGACCGACGGCCTGGTAGAGGTCATAGCCCCGTTCCTGTTCGATCACATGGATCAGGCAGTCGATGGCCGCCGGGTCGGCAGCCGTGTGGCGGATCTCCTCCAGATCGCGCAAGGTCCGGCCGGCCTTCAGCATGGACAGTTCGTTCCAGCGCTGGAAACTCGTATAGATATGCGCCGGCACCGGAAGATCCTTGCTGCCGGAGCGATAGGTCGTTTCACGCCCCAGGCGCGGGGCCACCACGTGTTCAATGATGCGGAAATCGAGTTGGTTGCCGGCAATGCCAATGCCGGCATGGGCCAGGTGCTCCGTCCACGGTCTGTCCCTGTCGGGATGGAAGCGCACGAGGGAGAAGTCGCTGGTGCCCCCGCCCAGATCAGCCACGAGGCAGACCTCGTTATGCTCCAGCGCACGGACATGGTAATAGGCAGCCGCCAGAGGTTCGGTCTCGAAGGCCACGGTCCTGAAGCCGGCCTGGCGATAGGCGTTTTCCAGGCGGGTGAGCCCTAGGGCCTCGTCGGAGCGCTCTCCGGCGAAGGCCACGGGGCGGCCGCTGACCACGCGCTCGCCCAGAGGCCCCTCCGTTGCCTCGGCTTCCGCGCGGATGTCGTTCAGCATGGTGGCGACGAGATCCTCGATCGCATAGCGCCGGCCATGGATGTTGGTTTCCGAAAAGGTCGGGTTGGCGACATAGGATTTGATGGACTGGATGAGCCGGCAATCGGAGCCGAGTTTGAGATAGGTCTCGATGGCCTTTTGACCGGCCGTGCCCACCACGATGTCGCGGCCCTTGTCATCGCAGTCCTGGTAGAAGCACAGGATGGATGGGAAATTCGTGCCCGAACGAAAGCGCACGGCGGAGGGCGCGGCGCCGTCTTCGGCCAGACCCAGCACACAATTGGAGGTCCCGAAGTCCAACCCGACGGCCCGATCCTGTGCCATGGCCCTTCTCCTTTGAGGCGCAACAGAAAAAGGATCGCAGCGTGACGCCGCCAAGCGATCCCTG
Source organism: Alphaproteobacteria bacterium (assembly GCA_050331455.1). Taxonomy (GTDB): domain Bacteria; phylum Pseudomonadota; class Alphaproteobacteria; order JAJFIK01; family JAJFIK01; genus CAYUYV01. The sequence continues at coordinate 14,972 of JBHJGV010000055.1, read as the reverse complement.
TCAAGAAGAAAACCCATGGGGGATCGATCAAGAGCTGTGCGGGCGTTGCCCTGGCGGTATGATCCCGGGATCCAACCGCAAAATCCGGGGAGTGCCATGCAATCGAGACCGATCAATGCCGCTGACGGGCCGGCGGCCCAGGGCGGTTACGCCCAGGCCTTCGAAGTCCAGGGGGCAAGCCGTATCCTTTACATCAGTGGACAGATCCCCATGGACGGCGAGAGCCAGGTCCCCCATGATTTCGAAGGGCAGGCGCGCCTCGTCTGGAAGAATGTGGAGCGCCAGCTCGTTACTGCGCAGATGGGGCTCGAAAATCTGGTCAAGGTCACGACATTCCTGGCTCACCGGGACCACCGCATCCAGAACCGGACCATCCGCCAGGCGGTGCTGGGGGCGCACACGCCGGCGCTCACGGTGATCATTTGCGAGATCTTCGAGGAGGCCTGGCTGTTGGAGATCGAAGCCATCGCCATGGCCTGACAGCCGCTGGAGGACGCGATGATGGAGGTGACCGGGATCTTGTCGATATCGGTCAGGCCTGCTCGCCCCGCGGCCCGTTGAGCTGCAAAAGACGCAAGTTCAAAACACCGGCGAGGGTCACCCAGGCGAGATAGGGCACCTGAAGCAGCGCCGCCGTCTGACTGTAGGGCACGAACAACACCAGCACGACCGCAATCGATGCCCAAAGGGCGACAACTTCCGCCATGCCAAGATCAAGCCGACGCAACCCGAAAAACAGGAAGGACCAGATCGCATTGAACACCAGGCTGATGCCATAGGCTGTGAGCGCGAGGGCCGCGTCGGGGCCGGCCGCCTGCCACACGAGATAGCCGGACCACGCATTGGCGGCGAAAAGGGTGGTCCAAACCACCGGGAAGGCCCAGTTTGGGGGCGTCCAGGACGGCTTTTTCAACGCTTCGTACCATGCGCCGGGCTTGAAAATCGCGCCGCTCGACGCGGCGGCAAAGTTCACGACAATAAAAATGCCCAGCGCCAGCCAATCGATCTCACTCATCGGTCCCACCTCCTTAACCGTGCCTGATGGGCCCTCGGGTCCACCCCTCCATATGGACGCAATCGGGGCGGGTTATGCAAGGGTCTACCCGGAGGGTCTACACCCTCTGCGAGCATTTCTGCATCCGCATAAGGACAATGCCATGGGCATGTGGTCCGCGAATCACCCATAGTCCAAAAGCTTTTGGGATCCTCATGCGGGCGCTGACCGGCGGCCGGAGTAAAGTATTGGTCATGCGAGAGCAGATGCGGGGGGGCGGAAAGCCGGAGGTCGTCGCCGGCTTGGATGTGGGGACCAGCAAGATCGCGTGCGTCATCGCCCGTGTGGAACCGCCGACGGACGAAAGCGGACCTGACATTACCATTCTGGGAATTTGTCAGCACGCCGCCGCCGGCATCCGCAAGGGGGCCGTGGTGGATGTGGTGGCGGCCGAAGAGGCCATCCGTCTTGTCGTCGAAGCTGCCGAACGCATGGCGGACGTGATCGTTCAGCGCGTCTGGGTCAATCTGTCCACGGCGAGTTTGTTCAGTCATCACGCCCATGTGGAAATCCCGCTCGGTGATCAGGAGATTGACGCCGGTAATCTGCGGGATGTGGCCGCTCACGCGCGGGCAAGCGTCGATCTGACCGACCGTGTGCTGATCCACGCCGTGCCGCTCGGCTATCAGGTGGATGGCAGTGCCGGCATTTCCGATCCCCGGGGCATGGTCGGCGAGCGGCTGGGCGTGCGTATGCATCTGGTCAGCGCGGCCCAGGGCCCGGTGCGCAATCTGATGCTTTGTATCCGGCGCTGTCACCTGGAGGTTGCGGGCCTTGTGGCCTCGCCCTATGCCAGCGGACTGGCCTGCCTTGTACCGGACGAAATGGGTCTTGGGGTCACGCTCGTCGAAATGGGCGCCGGCACCACGTCTATCGCGGTTTTTTACGACAGCCGGCTGATTTTCACGGATGTGCTGGAGGTCGGCGGTCAGCATGTTACGAGCGATATCGCCCGGGGCCTGTCCACCCTGATGACCTCGGCGGAACGGATCAAGACCCTTTACGGCAGCGCGCTGCCGACGCCCTCGGACGATCAGGAAACGGTGGATGTCCCCCAGATCGACGGTGACGCCGAGGGCGGCGTGCAGGTCATGCCCCGGTCGTTTCTGACGCGGATTATCCAGCCCCGGATCGAAGAAACCATCGAACTGGTGCGCGACCGGCTGGCCGAATCGGGCTTTGAAGGCGTTGCCGGCCGGCGGATCGTGCTGACCGGCGGGGCCGCCCAGCTCACCGGTGTGCGCGAGACGGCGGCCCGGATGCTGGACAAGCCTGTGAGAATCGGGCGTCCACTAGGGGTGTCAGGATTTCCTGACACGGTTGGCGGCCCCTCTTTCGCCACCTGTTCCGGCCTTCTCGTCTATCCGCTCCGGGCCCCCCAGGAAGCCCCGAGCGCCCGGGCGGTGCTCCGCAAAGGCCTTTCGAACCGGCATTTCGCCCGGTTGAAGAACTGGTTCACGGCGCATTTTTAGAAAGCCTTAACTGAAAAAGGGGTTAACCGATTAACGGATCGTCCAACCGCGTTGCTGCTGCTCCCGATGGGCCCGTGCGAAGTGCTCCGGCCGACAGGGAGCCCCAACCATCGATTGCCGGGCCCGATCGGCGCCTGCCGGATGAGGGCTCGGCACACCGAACGACAGCTCGAGAGGAAGGCGAGGGGGTCATGGACCAGAAGGTCTCAGAAACGGGTGATCGGGGCGATGCGCAGAGGTATCGAGCGGAGGCAAACATGACGGTGAATCTCACAGGCCCCGACATGAAAGAACTGACACCGCGGATCACGGTGTTCGGTGTCGGCGGCGCCGGCGGGAATGCCGTCGGCAATATGATCCGGTGCAATCTGGAAGGGGTGGAGTTCGTCATTGCGAACACCGACTCCCAGGCCATGCAGACCTCGCATGTCGAGCGCAAGATCCAGATGGGCACATCGATTACGGAAGGGCTCGGTGCGGGGTCGCGGCCGGAAGTGGGCTGTGCGGCCGCCGAGGAATCCTTGCCGGAAATCATAGAGCAATTGTCCGGCTCCCATATGGTGTTCATCACCGCCGGCATGGGCGGGGGAACGGGCACCGGTGCGGCGCCGGTGATCGCCCGGGCGGCGCGGGATCAGGGTATTTTGACCGTCGGTGTGGTGACGAAGCCGTTCCACTTCGAAGGCGCCCGGCGCATGCGGGTGGCCGAGGCCGGCATTCAGGAACTGCAGCGTTATGTGGACACGCTGATCGTCATTCCGAACCAGAACCTGTTCCGCATCGCCAATGAAAAGACCACCTTCGCCGACGCGTTCCGCATGGCCGACGAAGTGCTCCATTCGGGCGTGCGCGGCATCACGGATCTCATGGTGATGCCCGGTCTCATCAATCTCGATTTTGCCGATGTGCGTACGGTGATGAACGAGATGGGCAAGGCCATGATGGGCACGGGCGAGGCCGAAGGCGACGGCCGGGCGATTGAGAGCGCCGAGGCTGCGATCAACAATCCGCTGCTTGACGAAGTGCCCATGAAAGGCGCGCGCGGCGTGCTGATCAACATCACTGGCGGCATGGACATGACCCTGTTCGAGGTGGACGAAGCGGCGAACCGCATCCGCAGTGAAGTCGATCCCGATGCGAACATTATTGTCGGCTCGACCTTCAATGACGGCATGGAAGGCAAGATGCGCGTCTCCATCGTCGCGACGGGTATTGAGGACGCCGATACCGGCCGGGTCGATGCCGTCGCTCCCGCCGCCCAGCGCCGCGGCGCTGAACGGCCCCAGGCCGGCACCGCACCACCGCCCCCTCCGGCGGCCACGGGCCGGCCCGCTCCGGCAGCGGCTCCCGAGGCGCCCCAAACGTCCGGCGGTGGCTGGCGGCCAAAATCGGCCGTCGTGTCACCGGACGGGGTTCCCGGGGCGGATCTGGGCCGCAAGGCGCCGCCCGAACGGGCCGCACCGGCGGGGCGGGGCGGATCGAGCTATTCGGTTCTGTCCGCGGCGGTCGATGAGGACGAGGATTTTGACGTTCTGCCCGATGATGCGGATGGGGCCATCGGGGGCTATGCTCTCAACGCCAATGGCCTGCGGGGCGCGCCGGAGCCACGCAAACCGGTTCGCGAGCCCGAACCCCTGGCGGCCGACCCTCGGGGCGGATCGGAACGCAAGCGCGGCGGCGGCCTGCTCAACCGCGTGACCGGTGTCTCCCTGGGCCGAACGCAGGTCGAGCCCCGGCAAAAGCCGGCGGGACGCGAACTGCCGCGCCAGTCGGTCCCGGCGCCCCGGAGCGAAAAGCCCGGTCGTCCGGCTCCCGGCGACCGCGGCGTGAGCGCCGAGGACAAGGATCAGCTCGAGATCCCGGCATTCCTGCGTCGGCAGGCCAACTGATCGCGCCGCGGTCCGGCGCCGTTCGTCGGCCGGTACACGAGCTCGATGGAGGGAAGCGGCGCTCTGCCCAGCGCCGCTTTCTTTTTTTGACCTCCAGCTGCATCCATCGGGCGGAACGCGCGCGCTGTGCGGCCTTTGCCGGGGCCGCCCGCCATGCGACACTGTCGGCTTTCGACGACGGCCCCACCATGAAGCGGTCTTTATTCCGATGCCTGTTTGAGGGGCGAAAGGGGGCGCCGTGGCATGGCCGGATCGGCGCATGCCGGCCATGCAGGTCGAAGCAATCGAGAAAGAGGCAGGAGGCAGCGTGTCTGCACAGTTCGGATTGAATACGCCCTTCCAGACGACCCTCCACCACCCCATCACATGCAGCGGTATTGGTCTGCATACCGGGGCGCCTGTGCGCCTGCGCCTCGTTCCGGCGGCGCCGGATGCCGGGATCGTCTTTTCGCGGACCGATATTCAGGGTCAAGACACCCGCGTGCCGGCCAGCCATGATCGGGTCACCGAAACCACACTGGGCACCACCATCGCCAATGGGGCTGGTGTCAGCGTGGCGACGGTGGAGCACCTGATGGCGGCTCTGGCCGGATGCGGCATCGACAATCTGCTCATCGAAATCGATGGGCCGGAAGTCCCGATCATGGACGGCAGCGCCGGGCCCTTCGTGTTTCTGATCGAGTGTGCCGGGCTGCGGATCAGCGAGCGCCCGCGCCGCTATCTGCGCATTCTGGAGACGGTGGCGATCGAGGACGGACTCAAGCGGGCCGAACTTGCGCCCGGACAAGGGTTCAGCGCGTCCTTTGACATCAATTTTGACTCGGCGCCGATCGGACGGCAAAGCTATGGCTTTGACCTCAACAGCGCGAGCTTTAAGACCGAATTATGCCGTGCCCGCACCTTTGGCTTCCTGAAGGATGTGGACCAGCTCAGGGCTCTCGGTCTCGCGCGGGGCGGATCGCTCGAAAACGCCATTGTGATCGACGACGGCCAAGTGCTGAATGAGACGGGTCTGAGGTATCCCGATGAATTCGTCCGCCACAAGCTGCTCGATGGGATCGGGGATTTGTCCTTGTGCGGCGCCCAGATTCGCGGGCGGTTCTCCGCGAGCCGTTCGGGCCATGCCCTCAACAACGCCTTGTTGCATGCCGTCTTTGCCAAGCGGAGCGCGTGGCGTTGGGATTATGGCACCCCGGACGAGGACATTGCCGCGGAAAGCCTCAACGATCCGGTGCCCGCGTAACGACAGCGGCCAGTCTTTCTGCGAGTGACGGTTCAGCCGGCCGCGCTTTTGTCCGCCCGCTCCGGCGGGCCCATCTCCGGCGATGCCGACAGGCCATGGCCCGGATTGGTGCGGTCCGAGAGGCTTTTGACAAGGCTGGATACGGCATTGCGCACCAGCGGGTCATCGATCTCGCCGAAATTTCGGACGAGTTCGATCGTGGCCCGATTTCGCCCGCCATGGGGCAACGGGACGGTCTTGGATGTGGGCTCCAACCCCTCAAAAAAGAAGCCGATCTCCACATCGAGATGCTTGGCGATCTCGTAGAGCCGACCGGCGCTCACCCGATTGGCGCCGGTCTCATATTTCTGGACCTGCTGATACGAGATCTCCAGGGCGGAGGCGAGTTGCTCCTGGGTCAGGCCTAGAAGGGTGCGGCGTTGCCGGATACGCTCTCCGACATGCTCGTCCACACGCTTTGCAAGACGGGGCTGTCGCAAATTAGGTCGATCCAAAGGTGCCTCCGCATCCTTGATGCCGTTCTTCCTTTTCAACCCCGCGATTTGCGCGGAAGGATCCTCAGAGGAAGCGAACGAACACCATTCTCGCCTGTCTCAATCGGGTCGTTCCTGACCGGTCTGCCTCCGCGGCATCGATCGGGACGGATCCTTGGTGACGCAGGTCTCATCACCGGCATACGGCCAGAGGTTGAACGCACCAACCATGACTCATGATCCTAGATAATAGGTTTAAGACCTTCGCCTTGAAAGGACAAGGCTCGAGCGCTTGACCCTGACCATGATGTCTAAAGGGACCTCTGGGCGTAAAGGCCGATGGCGCAGTGGTCTTCTTTGTCGCAGGGGCGATGCCGTCGCGGCTGACAAGGATGTGCCGTTGCCCGTAAGCGGGTCGCCGGCCTATTATTGCCTGGAAAAGTGAATTGGGTTGAGGGGTCGGTTTGCTCGTTTGATCAGACGCTTGAAGCAGCGCGATCACGGGGGTGGCGGCCTTCGGTTTGCAGGCCGTTGTGCAAGGTGGGCTTTCATTGGGAGCCGTGGTTGCTCAGTGGATCAACCCACAGTGCGGCAAACCTGGATGCGGCAAACCTGGATGCGGCGAACCTGGGTTTGGCGAACCAAGGCACGACAGATCGGTGCGGAATTCAGGCGCAGAACAAGGGGATTGGACGTGACAGGACAGATGGGGCTGAAGACAGCCGTGGTCGTAGCGCTCATCCTTGGGCTGGTTGCCGCGTGCGGCGGACGCAAAAAAGAAGAGATCAAATATGTGGAGACGCCCGTCGAGGATCTCTACAACGCCGCCGTCGATGAGATGAACAAGAAGCGCTACCTCCAGGCCGCCGTCCGCTTTGACGAGGTCGAGCGCCAGCATCCCTATTCCATCTGGGCCCGTCGGGCTATGTTGATGGCGGCATACTCCTATTACGAGAGCAACCGCTACGATGAGGCCATCCTGGCCGCCAACCGCTTCATTGCTTTGCATCCCGGTAACCGGGATGTGGCTTATGCCTATTACATCATTGCCGTTTCTTATTACGAGCAGATCTCGGATGTGGGGCGGGATCAGAAAATGACCCGCGAATCGCTCAAGGCCCTTGAGGAGGTGGTGCGCCGCTTTCCCAACAGCGAATATGCCCGGGATGCCCGCCTGAAAATCGACCTGACCCAGGATCACCTGGCCGGCAAGGAAATGGATGTGGGCCGCTGGTACCTGCGCCAGGAGCACCATGTGGCTGCCATCAACCGGTTCCGACGGGTCGTCGCCGACTACCAGACCACGTCCCACGTGCCCGAGGCCCTGCATCGCCTCACCGAGGCCTATCTGGCGCTCGGGGTCGTCGAGGAGGCCCAGGCCGCCGCGGCCGTGCTGGGCCACAATTTCCCCGGCAGCAAATGGTACGAGGACAGTTATGATCTGCTTGTGCGCCGTAAGTTGAAGCCCGTCGTCAAAAAATAGACCGAAAAGGGATCGGTCACGGCGTAGGCTGATCGGGTTGCTGACGTGATTCGCCACGCCGCGTCGCACCCTGGACCGGGAAGGCCTTGGGACCGGGAAGGCCTTGAGCCGAGACGGCCTTGGGATCGGGCGCGGCGGCTATCGAAACGGTGCCATGCTCACGCTGCTCAGCATTCGCGACATCGTCCTCATCGACGCGGCGGACCTTGCCTTCGAGCCGGGTCTGAATGCCTTGACCGGCGAAACGGGTGCCGGAAAATCCATCCTGCTCGACAGCCTCGGCCTGGCGACCGGCGCCCGGGCCGACCGGCGGCTGGTGCGCCATGGGCGGCCCCAGGGTACCGTCACGGCAGTGTTTCGGCCCGAACGGGGCCATGGGGCGCTGACTGCCCTCGACGAAGCGGGCCTGCCGCGGGACCAGGACGACCAGATCACCTTGCGCCGAATCGTGGGCGCCGAAGGGCCGAGCCGCGCCTTCATCAACGATCAACCGGTGAGCATCGCCCTGTTGCAGGCCGTCGGCAGCGCCCTGGTCGAAATCCACGGCCAGCATGACGAACGGGGCCTGCTCAATCCATCGGGCCACCGGGCCCTCATCGACCAGTTCGGCGGCCTTGGTGAGGAGGTCGGCGCCGTGACCCGGGCCTATGTGGCCTGGCGCGAGGCCATGCGCAGCCGCGACGACCGCCGCGAGGCTCTGGCCCAGGCGGCACGGGAGGCGGAATACATCGCCCATGTGCTCCAGGAGCTGGAGGCCCTCGATCCCCAGGAGGGGGAGGAGGACAGCCTGTCGGAGGCCCGGGCGCGGGCCATGGCGGCGGAAAAGATCACCGACGATCTGAAGGATGCGGAGAAGGCCCTGGCCGGCGATACCGGACTCGAAGGGCGCCTCAACGCGGTGCTGCGCCGGCTGGAAAAAAGCGGGGCGGGGGCGACCGATTTGCTCGAGGCGCCCGTCGCGGCGATCGACCGGGCCCTGACGGAAATCGCCGAGGCCCGGAGTGCCGTGGCTGAGGCTCTTCGGGCCGGCGCCCATGATCCGGCGGGCCTTGCGGCGACGGAGGAGCGGCTCTTCGCGCTCCGGGCCATGGCACGCAAACACGGCGTGCGGGTCGATCAGCTCCCCGCCCTGATGGCCTCCTTCCGGGACCAGTGGGCCGCCCTTGAGACCGGCGAGGCCGACCTCAAAGCCCTCGACGCGGAAACCCGCCGTCTTGGCGACGTCTTCCAGGAAGCCGCGACGGCTTTAAGCGCACGGCGCCGCGCGGCGGCCGAGCGCCTCGACGCGGCCGTGGCCGAGGACCTGTCGCCCCTGAAGCTCGACAAGGCAAAGTTCCGCACGAGCGTTACGAGCCTTGCACCGGAACAGGCCGGCCCCGAAGGCCTCGACCGGGTGTCCTTCGAGATCGCCACCAATACCGGTGCCCCTTTCGGTCCGCTGACGGACATTGCCTCGGGTGGCGAGCTTTCGCGGTTCATCCTGGCCCTGAAGGTCGCACTGGCTGCCCAGGGATCGCCCCGCACCCTGATTTTCGATGAGATCGATCGGGGGGTTGGCGGGGCCGTGGCAGACGCGGTGGGGGAGCGCCTGGCGCGCCTCGCCCAAGGGCCGGACGCCCAGGTTCTCGCCGTAACCCATTCGCCCCAGGTCGCGGCCCGGGCCCGCCACCACTGGCACATCGAAAAGGGCCATGACGGTGATCAGATGCTCACCCGCGTGGCGCTCCTGTCGCCGGAGGCCCGGCTGGAGGAAGTCGCCCGCATGCTGTCCGGTTCGGAAGTGACCGCCGAAGCTCGCGCCGCTGCCGCCCGTCTGCTGGCCCTGCCGGACGGCGCCACCGAGCCGCCAGCACGCCGCACGGCCCGACGGCCATGACGCAAGAGCCGCCCAAAGCTGTGCCTGAAAAGAAGACAGCGTCGAAGAAGCCCGGGGCCGGGAAGAAAGCCGCCGGAAAGGGCCGGACCGGGGCCCAAGAGGATTGGACGCCCTTCTGGTCGACGCCGGTCGATGATCTGAGTGCGGACGATGCCGCAGAGGATCTCAAGGTCATTGCCGAGCGGGCCGCCCGCTGGGATATCGCCTACCACCAGAAAGACGATCCGGAGGTTCCGGATGCGGATTATGACGCCGTGACGGCGCGCGGCCGGGCCATCGAGGCGCGATTTCCGGATCTGGTGCGCACCGACAGCCCCAGCCTGCGGGTCGGCGCCGCGCCGCAGGAGGCTTTCGAGACGGTCCGCCATGCCGAGCCCATGCTCTCCCTCGACAATGCTTTTTCCAAGGCGGACGTGGCCGATTTCCGGGATCGGATCGCCCGTTTTCTCAGCCTTGGCGAGGACGACGTCATCGCCGTGGTCGCGGAACCCAAGATCGACGGTCTGGGGGCGACCCTGCGGTATGAGAACGGCACCTTCGTGATGGGCGCCACGCGGGGCGATGGAACGCAGGGCGAGGCGATCACCGCCAATCTGCGGACCATCACGGACATTCCCGACCGCTTGGTCGCCAATGCGCCGGAAGTCGTTGAGGTGCGCGGCGAGGTCTATATGGCGCATTCGGATTTTCGGGCGCTGAACGCGCGCCAGGAGGCCGCTGGCAAGCCCGTGTTCAAGAATCCCCGCAATGCCGCCGCGGGATCCCTGCGCCAGCTCGATTCCCGCATCACGGCGGAGCGGCCCTTGCGGTTTTTCGCCTATGGGTGGGGGGAGGTCGCGGGCGATTTTCCGGACACCCATGCCGCCGTCCTTGAGCTGTTCAAAGGCTGGCGTTTCCCTGTGAACCCGCTCACGGCCCGGTGCGAGACTCTGGATGATATGCTGTCGGCCCATGCCCGGATCCTGAAGGCGCGGCCCGACCTCGATTACGACCTGGACGGCGTCGTCTACAATGTGGATCGGCTGGACTGGCGGCGGCGCCTCGGTTTCGTCTCGAAGGCCCCGCGCTGGCCATTGCCCACAAATTCCCCGCCGAACAGGCCGAGACCGTGCTCGAGGCCATCGAGATCCAGGTCGGGCGCACCGGGTCCCTGACGCCCGTGGCAAAGCTCCGCCCCGTGACCGTCGGCGGCGTCGTTGTCTCCAATGCCACCTTGCACAATGAGGATGAGATCGCGCGCAAGGACGTGCGTATCGGGGACACGGTGGTGGTCCAAAGGGCCGGAGACGTCATTCCCCAGATCGTCCGTGTGGTTCCTGAACGCCGGCCGAAGGGCGCTGAGCCCTTCGTGTTCCCGGAGCGCTGCCCCGTTTGCGACAGCCATGCGGTGCGCGATGTGGGCGAGGGCGGACGGGTCGATGTGGTGCGCCGCTGCACAGGCGGGTTGATCTGCGCCGCCCAGACCGTGGAACGCCTGAAACACTTCGTGTCCCGCAATGCGTTCGATATTGAAGGCCTCGGCGCCAAACAGGTGGAGGCCCTGTGGTCCGATGGCTGGATCCAGCAGCCGGCGGACATATTCCGGTTGCGTGCCACGGACGGCGCGGGCCGACCGAAACTGGAGGAGCGGGAGGGCTGGGGGCCCAAATCGGCCGAGAACCTGTTCAAGGCGATTGAGGAGCGCCGGCGGATCGGGCTCGACCGGTTGATCTACGGTCTCGGCATCCGCCATGTGGGCCAGACCAATGCCCGGCTTCTGGCCCGGCGTTATACGACCTTCCAGGAGTTTCAGGAGGCCATGGTTCAGGCCGGCGGCGATGACGGCGTCCGGGAGGACCTGCTGGCCATTGACGGGATCGGCAAGACCCTGGCCGATGCGGTGATCGAATTCTTCCGGGAGGACCACAACCGCGAGGCCGTCGCCGAATTGATGGGCGAGATCACCGACGAGCCCGTTGAAGCGGCGCAGGCGGACAGTGCGTTGAGCGGCCGCACGATCGTGTTTACCGGAACGCTGGAGCGTATGAGCCGGGCGGAAGCCAAAGCGCGGGCGGAGGCCCTGGGCGCCAAGGTCTCCGGCTCGGTGTCGAAAAAGACCGATCTGGTGGTGGCCGGACCCGGGGCCGGATCCAAGCTGAAAACAGCCAAGGAGTTGGGCATTAAAACGGTCAGCGAAGAAGAATGGATCGATATGGCCGGCGAGGCTTGACCGTAACGCTCAGGCCTCGGCCGGTTCGCGGGCGGGCAGGGTGCGGATGACGGATCGGACCATCTCCATGGCATCCTCGACCGTGCGCTGACGGACCATTTTGCGCCCCAAATTGCCGTAGCGGCGTTCCTTGTGCAGGGAACTGCTCCCAGGACCCCGAACGGCGATATGAACCAGCCCGATGGGTTTGGTATCGGTTCCGCCCGTTGGCCCCGCAATGCCGGTCACGGCCACGGCGAGATCGGCGCGGGAGCGTTCCACCGCACCGCCGGCCATGGCCAACGCAACCTCGCGGCTGACGGCGCCGTGTTCGGTAATGAGGCCCCGCGGCACGCCCAGCAGTTCCACCTTGGCGTCGTCCGAATAGACGATGAAGCCCCGTTCCACCACGATGGACGATCCCGGCACTTCCGTCAGCAGACCGCCGATCAGGCCACCGGTGCAGGACTCCGCCGTGGCGACCATCAAGCCTCGGATGGCCGCCATTTCGAGAAGATGACTTGCCTGGGCGTAAAGCTCTGGTGAGTACATGGACCTGTCGCCATCTTTGGGCGCTCCGTTCCCTGCGGACCGAAATCCGAACGCTTTATGGTGCGGGAACGCTGGGGCGCCTGCGCCGGGTCATGCAGAATAGTTGCACTGCCATGGGGCGTCCATAGACTAATCAGAGAGACTTTTTTCTCTTTGAGAACCAGTCTCGTTCGCTGTCTCAAGTCTTGATCCGATCCGGTGCAATAGGATGCGCGATGGCAGGGCACGTCTTCAGATCCGGGATAACCCCGTCGGCCGAAAAGCCCTCGGCCCGGCCGGGGTGGCGGGCCTTGGGTCTGGCGGGTGTGGGGCATGTACTGGTGCTGGGCGCGGCGCACCTTTTGCCCGAGCCCGCTTCGAAGCGCGAGACCCCGCGCGCGCCCGCAGCCGAACCGGCGATCACGGTCGATTTCGTGCGCGTCATGCCCGAACGCCCGATCACAGCCCCCGATCCAGCGGACCCGGCCCCCGATCCGGTCGCCGAGCCCGCAGAAGGCGCCGAACGGGAGGCCGTCACCGCCCCGCCTTTGCGCGAGGCGGAGCGCGACCCCATCCAAGGGCCAAAAGCGGCTCCCCGAGGTCCGGGCACTGCGACGCCGCGTCCCGTCCAGCCGCGTTCGAACCTGTCGCTGCTGGCCGGGGAGGACGGATTGTGGTCCGTGGTGTGCCAGGGCCTTGATCCGTCCCTGTTCGGTGAGACGCTCTATTGTCCGGATCCGGACCGGTGGCGCGCCGCAGCGGGGCTCTCCCAGGCGGGCAACGGCGAAGCCGGTGAGGCGGGACTGATCGACCCGGAGGCGCAGATGCGCGCGGTGCTCGGCCCTCGCTATCTCGACATGAGCCTGGCGGACATCCATGCTGCCATTGCGGGGCAAGCTTTCTTCGATGCGCCGGGGCTGGAAGCGCTTCCCAAAGGGGCCCCGGAGATCGGCCATTTGAGCAGCGCCGACTCGGCCCGTGACCGTCTGCCCCCGTCCAGGCCCGATCCGATCCTCGGGAATTGAGGCCCTCCGTCTACGGTAGGTCTGCCTGGGGATCGCCGTGGTTCGGGCGCGCGGCCCATCGGGAGCGACTGTTTCCGGGGGAGGGACGACATTGGGGAAAACACGGTGACGGATGTCTTTATCTCCTACGCGCGGCCGGACCGCGCGCTCATCGCCGAACTGGCGGCGGCGCTCGAAGCGCGCGGCTATACCGTTTGGTGGGACTGGAACCTGATCGCCGGCCGGGACTATCGGGAGGCCATCGAAGAACAGCTCGAAATCGCACGCCGCGTGATCGTGGTCTGGACCCCGTTCTCGGTGAAATCCAAATTCGTCCGGGACGAGGCAACCCAGGGCGCTGAGCTTGGCAAGCTGGTGCCCGTCGCGCTCCGCGCCACGATCCCGCCGCTCGGCTTTCGCAGCGTTCACACCATTATCCTGACCCGGGTTCCAGACACCATCGACGAGATTGTGGCAGGGCTTGAAGCGCGCCCGCCCGCGCCGCCGAGTCGCCGTTCGCAGGGGGCCGCGGGGCCCTGGCGGCCCTGGTTTGTCGCGATCCTGCTGGCCTTTGCCATTGCCGCCGGCGTGTTCCTGGTCACCGCGGACCGTGTAAAGGACAATGATCGCCCCGGCGGCGGCGGCACCGGACCACTCCAGGAGGTGAGCCTCTTCAAGGATGGCGACTCTGTCTATTACTTGATGACCGAGGGGCCCCGGCGCAGCCTGTATTATTTCCGTACCGACGACCGGGCGCGGTGGGCCGGTGCGCGCCGGGGCGCCCTGTTTTTCGACGGCCGGTTCAGGACCAACCCCAACCGCTATGAGGGGACGATCCTGTCCCGACGGGAAAACTGCCAGCCCGTGGCCTTCGCCGCCGGCGGACCGGTGTTCGAAGGCTTTCTCAAGATCAACCTCGAAGGCCGGGAGCCTGTGCGGGACGAAACCTGCGAGATCACCGGAGGCCGGATATTCAGCCGCGTGTTGACCTTCGAAGGCAAGCGGGAGATCCGCATCGGCCAGTAGGGGCGCCGGCTGTTTGAGGGGATACAGATGAACACACCACGTCGCGCCTTGCTTGCGCTCGCTGCCCTGGGCGCCCTGTCCGCCCTGCTCGGCGCCTGCGGGGACGGATCCGGCGCGCCGCGCGAGCCCGCGGTAACCCTGACGCGGGAGGCCTGGGGTGCCCTGCCGCCCATCGGCTCCCTTCTGTCGCGCCAGAGCCCGGTGGCCGTCACGATCCACCACACGGCCGCGGCCCAGAACCCGGACCGGTCCCTGTCGGAAAAAATGCTGCGCCTGCAGAGCTTTTCCCAACGTCCGTCCGCGCTTGCCGGGGGCGGTGAAAAGCCGGCCTGGGGGGATGTGCCCTATCACTATGTCATCGGAGTGAATGGCGGCGTCGCGGAGGGGCGAGCGCCGGTCTATGCCGGCGACTCCAACACGCAATATGATCTGCGGGGGCACATTCAGATCGCCGTCGAGGGCCGTTTCGATACGGAACGTCCGACGGCGGCCCAGCTCTGGGCTCTGGAGCGGCTGGTGGACGAAGTGCGTGTGCGCTGGGCGATCCCGGCGAGCGCGGTCGCAGGGCACCGGGCGCGGGGGCCTGCCACCTTGTGCCCGGGTCGTAATCTGGAGGTCTGGATCGCGCGCTATCGCGCCCGCAAAGGCGTGCCGGCGCCCTAAGGGCCGGCACGCCCCCGGCTCATTCGACGACTCATTCGCCGAGTTAGTAGCCCACGGACAGGGTCATGGG
>JBHJGV010000054.1:0-17729 GCA_050331455.1 Alphaproteobacteria bacterium | reverse complement strand
CATTTGTTGGGGTGATATTTATCCCCCTGTTGCCGGCGGGGGCCCCCCCCCCCCCGCCTTTTTTGGGCCGCCCGTGGGGGCGCGCCGCCGTCCCTGTCATCTCCCTTGCTATCCCCTCCCTTATTGTGGCCAGCCTGCTCTTTTGCGCGCCGGCGTTTGCGGCCCCTCGGTCCCCGCCCGACACAAGAGGGTCAGGCGGGGCCCGGGTGGTGACGCCCCTCCTGGCATCCCGCGAGGGCACCTGGCATGGGACGGGACGCACCCGCAGCGCCGATGGCGCCTGGTCGGCCTGGCGGGCTGCATACACCTGCGATCTCACCAGCCCCACATCCCTCATCTGCACGATCCGAACGGACGGAGCCGAAACGCGGGTCCTGACGGAAGTCTATCGCGGTGACGCCGTGGAGGTGACCGTCACGGGCAGACATGGCCGGATGATCGAAACGCGAACCGGCCGGATTGAGCATCTCACCTATGTCAGCCCGCGAGATTGGACCCTGGTCCGATCAAGCATCGCATTGCGCGACGGCGCCGACTTTGAAGTCCGCCACGTGGCGGTGATGGACAAAGGGCAGATCCGGCTCCGCACGCGCACCCGCCCCGCAGGCTCGGACCAGGCCTTCCGGGATCACGTCACCGGCGGACTGAACGCCGAGCCGTAAGCCCCGGCCCGGGTCCGTCACCATCACCCGGCGCCCATGGTCAGTCCTCACTGGTGTCGAATTGATCCGGAACGGGACGGACCGGGATCGGGATGGCGCAGACGTCCGCGTGGTCCGGACGGTATTTGAAGAAGGGTTCCGGCCGGTTGCGCCGCGCCCGGATCAAAGCCCGGAAAGACAGGGAATTGGTATCCATGACCTCCAGCGGTGTGCGCTGGTCAACAGGCACATCCGCGGCGACCCGGAATGTGAAGGCCGCGCGCTTTTTAGGATCGGAGATCATGCCCGGGCCCTCGTCGCCGCGGGGCAGGGCCTGGAGCAGTTCCATACCCTGGCGGACCTTGCCGAACACGGTCAGATTACGGTCCAGATAGCGTTGGACTCCCAATGTGATATAGAATTCCGTAGACGCCGTATCGGCGCCTTCCTCCCGTCCGAAGGCAAACGCCCCGTAGCAATGCGCAAGCCAGATCCGCCCGTCCCGAGGGTCGATCCCGGCCGGAAAGCCATTGAGAAAGCCGGTGCGATCGGCATAGCCATCCGGCCCCGGAATGGGCATGTAGCTCAGCCCCGGTTGCAGGGCCTCGTCGAACTCGGCCGTCATTGTCGGCTGGGCCGTGGGCGGCAGGGGACGGGCCTGGTCCGGGTCGGCGGCATTGATGTCCCCGCCCTGGGCGACGAACCCGTCGATCACCCGATAGAAATCAAGGCCATCATAATATCCGGCGCGGGTCAGGGCCTTCACCTGGGCCACATGGGCCGGTGCGAGATCCTGAGTCAGCTCCACGACGACCCGGCCGGCTTCCATATCGATGTAAAGCGTGTGCTCCGGATCGAGCATGCGCCAGTGATCCTCGGGTGCCTGCGCGATGATCTGCGCGGGCGACAAACGCTCGGCCTCCTGGGCGCGAAGCTGCGGCGCGGCAAAAGCCGTCAGCACGACCAGGCCCGCAATGGCAACGGTTTGCCGCCCCTGAAAGCCCGTTTGGCCATTTCCCTGTTTCGCCATCATTATCCCCTTTTCCGTGCTGTGCGGGACCGCGCTGTCGGCCGGCAGACATGGCCAGCCGGCGACCGTAAAGCCATCGTGCCAAAAACCGGCGGGGCCGAAAAGGCGAAGGCTCGGCACGGCCCTGGTCTCTGTTCACGGAGCATCGCGGGGCGCTTCACCGTGATGTGTTGCCGGGTGCGCATCCTGTGATTGGGTTCGCCTGCGCCGAGACACCAGATCCTACCTGGTCCCGATCACCCGGACCGCGCAGCGGAGGCACCATGGCAAAACGAGACTGGGCAAAACGAGACTGGGCAAAACACCTTTGGGCAAAACACCATTCGGCGATGTGGACATCGGCCGTTGCGGCGCTGTTGGCTGCCATCCTTGTGGCGCCGGTGCAGGCTGGGGCCCAAACCGCTCCCCCTCTCGATGCTCCGGCAGCGGAGGAGCGGACCGTCGTAACAGTGCGCATCCTGTTCGGGCAGGACCGGGGAGCCCGCCGCGCCGCCCTTGAAGACCTCACGAAACGGCATGGGCTGGCGGCCATTCCCATTCTGATCCTGGCACGGCGCTTCGCCGTCGACCCCCGCTGGACGGACCGGCTGGACAAGACCATTGCCATGCTCGGCAAGACGCCGGCCCGCAACAACTGGTTCGACTGGATGCTCTGGCTCCAGGCCCAGACCGATCTTCCACCCTTCCCCGGACATGCCCAGGTGCTGGCGGAGATCCATGCACGCATCGACCCGGATTTTCGGCTCTTTTTTCCCGAAGGCGTCGCCCACCGGATCAATCTGGGGGAGATCGCGTGGGGCGGCGTGGTCAAGGACGGCATTCCTGATCTGACCAATCCGGACTTTCTGCCCCAGGGGAAGAAACCGGACCTGACCGATGATGAACTCGTGTTCGGTGTGGAAATTAACGGGGACGCGCGGGCCTATCCTTTGCGCATTCTTGACTGGCACGAACTGTTCAATGATGTCATCGGCGGCGTGCCCGTCACCCTCGCCTATTGCACCCTGTGCGGCTCGGGCATCCTCTATGACGGGCGCGTCCAGGGCCGGGACCGGCCCCTCACCTTCGGAACCTCCGGCTTCCTCTATCGCTCCAACAAGCTGATGTACGACAAGGCAACCCAAAGCCTGTGGAACCAGTTCACCGGCACACCGGTTGTGGGACCGCTGGCGCATTCCGGCCTCAAACTGTCCGTGCGCCCCGTCGTGCTGACCCGCTGGGCGGACTGGCGCAGCGCCCATCCGAACACCCGGGTCCTCTCGCCGGACACGGGCCACCGGCGCCGTTATGAACCCGGGGCGGCCTACGGCACCTATTTCGCCTCACCCGATTTGATGTTCCCCCACCGGACCGATGACGGCCGGCTTCCACCCAAGGCCTTTGTTTTCGCGCTCCGGGGCGATGCGGAGAAGGCCTGGCCCCTGACCCTGTTCGAGGGCGGTGCCGTCATCAACGATCGGGCCGGACGGTTCGATGTGGTGCTGGTTGGCAATGCCGCGGGCCGCACCGTGCGGGCCTATCGCGCGGACGGCATTCGCTTCGCACAAGGGCCGGAGCCGGGGACCCTGGCGGGAGACGGGATCCGGTGGCGCATGAGCGAGGCCGCCCTCGTCGCCGAGGACGGTCGCCGCCTGAGCCGCCTGCCCGGCCATGTGGCCTATTGGTTCGCCTTTGCCGGATTCCTGGAGGGCCAGGGCGTCCTTGCCGACGGCTAAAAGCCGGCCCTGCGGCGCCCCATGGAGCATTTTTTAGAATATCCGGATCGGGACAGTGACCTGGACTCTCTGTTTGGACCGCTTTCCGGGAAAGAAGCGACCAAGCCCATGGGGCGCCAACAAAGGCGGCACCGGCCGGTGCCGCCTTTTTCAAAACGTGAAGGACCGACGCCGCGTCAGTAAGTCAGGCGCAGGGTCGCGCCGAAGAGACGGGGCTGGTTCGGATAGCCGGAAATGCTGCCCGGCTGGGCGACCGAGGGAAAGGCCGTAATGAGATAATCGTCCTGGAACAGGTTCCGGGCCCAAAGCTGGAGCTGCCAGAACCCGTCCACCGGCTGGAGGCCCGCCGAGATATTGACGAGATTGACTTCGCGGGAAGCCACATCAGCCGGAATATTGTCCACGACCGCCACATCGCTTTCGTGCAGATAGTCGGCCCGGATGAAGCCGACATGGTCGAGAAATTCCTTCGTGTAGGTCGCAGAGAAAGATACGCTCCATTCATGGATGCCGGCCGGCCGCTCACCGGACAGGTCCACGATACCGTCCGGACCTTGCGCATTCTCGAAGCTGTCATAAAGCGGATCGAGATAAGTCAGCGCCGCAGTGAGCAACAGTTCATTGATGGGAGACCAGCTTGCATCGACCTCGACACCCTGGACGGATGTTTCGCCGGCATTGGCCAGCGCGAAGCCCGTCCCGAAGAAGATATTCGATTGAAAGCCTTCGAGAGTCTGGTCGAACAGGGTGACATTGAAGGCCAGAGTGTCGAACTGCGCCTTCAGACCGAGTTCATATACGGTCGCCTCCTCCGGGCCGGCAAAGCGGGTGCCGGAATTTAGATTGGGGGTCGCGAGACCGGCGGCGACGATGGCGTCGAAATCCTCCGGGAACGGGCGGGAATTGGTCGACAGGTTCCAGGAGGTCGCCTTGAAGCCCGTTGCCGCGCTGAAATAAACGCTGATCGAATCCGTCACGTCATACGAGGCCCGTGCCGTCCACGTCAGTTTGTCGTCTTCGGACCGGCCGTCCTCGACTTCGTTGGGAAAGCCGGTCACGGCAGGCAGGAACTGCAGGGGCTGAAGGGCCAGCAGCTGATTGCACAGGGGCTCGGTTTCCGGGGTGCACGGCACGGTGCTGAGGGCCTGCGCCTGTTGGAACTGATCCGGGAACTGCGCAAAATTGACCGGCGTCGGCGCCTGACCGCCAGTCAAAGCACTGAACAACTGTGCGGCGCCGATGGTCTCGAAATCCAGCAGTGAAAAAACATCCGTCGACGTGGTTCCTCCGAAGACATCTTTCTCGTCGACGGTGTAGTTGAAGCCGGCTGTCAGGGTCAGGCGATCCGTCACGTTGAAATCCACCTGACCGAACACGGACCAGGCCGTGTTGTCTTGGCCCGAGATGGTGGAGTTTCCCGTGCCCTCGGCGCCGAAGGTGCCCGGCGGGAAGCCCAACACCGGCTCCAGGCCCGTATAGGCGCCCCCTGTCGAAAGATCCGCGAAGTCCCGCAAATCGGACCCATAGAGCACATCGTTCTCGTCGATGCGGATCTCCTCATTGAAGTAAAAGCCGCCGACCAGCCAGTCGACGCGATTGTCGGCGCCGGCGGAAGCGACCCGCACTTCCTGGGTAAAGGTCTCAATGTCCGAAGACAGCGTGTTGGTTCCGATCAGATCGGCACTGGTGAAGTCGCTGTCCTGGTTGGTGAACAGGTCCCGATAGCGAAAGGCCGTGATGGATGTGACGCTGAAGCGATCGCGTTCCCAGTCCGCCTGGAGCGAGACCCCACCATTGTCGATTTCGTTGATGGAATCGAAATTCGTGTTGAACCGGCGGGCAAAGGGCTCATTGCCAACCAAATCGCCCCCGAGCAGGCGAATGAGGTCGCCCGTCGGTCCGTCCACCAGGTTGGACACGCCGCAGCAGATTTCGTCGATCTGGTCAAAATCCCCGATCAGGCGGAAGGTCAGGTCGCTGGTCGGCTCGAACAGAAGCTGGCCTCGGATCGCCCAGCGGTTCCGGTCGTTATGATCCTCGCCATCGTCGAGATTCTCGAAATAGCCCTCCCGCTGGTTCAGGCTACCGTCGATGCTGAAGGCCAGTTTGTCGGTGATCGGTCCGGTCACACTGCCCCGGAACTGGAAAAAATCGAAATTGCCGACCGAGACCTCGCCCCAGGCACCATAGTCGAAATCCGGTGCAGCCGTCACGATGCTGATCACCCCGGCGGAGGCATTCTTGCCGAACAGGGTGCTTTGGGGACCGCGGAGCACTTCCACGCGCTCCAGATTGGGCAGGTCCGAGATGGCTGAGGCGGAGCGGGAGCGATAGACACCGTCGATGAACACGCCCACAGAGGGTTCGATCCCATCATTATTGGCACCGTTGCCGAAGCCGCGAATGACGAAATTGGTGTTGGCGGAGCTTTGTAGCTGTGTCACCCGCAAGGACGGGACCACGGTCTGGAGATCGAGCAGATCGAGGATGCGAGCCTGCTCAATCACCTCCGAGTCGACGACCGACACCGCGACGGGAACCTCCTGCAAGGTCTGCTCCCGCTTCGTAGCCGTCACCACCATGCGCTCCGGCTCGTCCGCCTCGACCTGCGGTGCTGGCGTTTCTTGGGCCAGAACCGCCACGGGAAGCGTGAACGCCGAAAGCATGGTTGTGGCCAGAAGCCGCATCTTCTTCATCTATATCCCCTTCAAAGGTCTTCAGCAAAAGTCCCCAGTCCGACGCCCGGTGTCCCAAAGGGCGCGGTGTCGTCCCTTGCATATCGCCGCCGATCACCCGCCGCCTTATGGCGTGCACGGGTGTCTTCGCCGCCTCCAAACGCCCGTGCGCCGCACGCGCAGCGCCGCACGCCCGTCGGAGGCGTCCAGGCGTCATGGTGGATTTGCGGTGATTTTTGTTTGCCTTGCGCATATCTTAACAGAAGAACACGGTTGCGTTTCCAGGGGAAAATCAAACCCTGTCCACCCGCTCCTTCGCGGCGGCGGGGATCGACGCGGGCGCTGGGCTTTGACACCGCGGTGCGCCGGCGGTTGCCGGGCCGCGCTCCGGCTCGTAGATAACGGTCATGGCAAATACACTTTCACCCATCCATGTGGTCGGGGGCGGGCTCGCGGGCAGCGAGGCGGCCTGGGCCATTGCGCGCGCCGGCGTGCCCGTCGTGCTCCACGAAATGCGGCCCGAGCGGGCCACGGAAGCCCACCAGACAGACGGGCTGGCGGAACTCGTGTGCTCCAACTCTTTCCGGTCGGACGATGCGCAAACCAACGCAGTGGGCCTTCTGCACGCCGAGCTGCGGCGGTGCGGCTCCGTGATCATGGCCTGCGGGGACGCCCATCAGGTGCCCGCCGGCGGCGCCCTCGCCGTGGACCGGGAGGGCTTCTCGGCTGCGGTCACGAAGGCCCTGTCGGACCATCCGCTGATCACGATCGAGCGGGGCGAAGTCGCGGGTCTGCCGCCGGAAGCCTGGGACAGCGTGATCGTGGCCACGGGCCCCCTCACCTCCCCGGCCCTCGCCGAGGCCATCCAGGCCCTGACCGGCGAGGCGGAACTGGCCTTTTTCGATGCCATCGCCCCCATCGTCTACAAGGACAGCATCGATCTGACCAAAGCCTGGTTCCAGTCCCGCTACGACAAGGAGGGGCCGGGCGGCGACAAGGCGGCCTATCTCAACTGTCCCTTGTCGGAAGATCAGTACAACGCCTTCATTGATGCCCTGCTGGCCGGCGAGAAGACCAGCTTCAAGGAGTGGGAAAACACCCCCTATTTCGAAGGCTGCCTGCCCATCGAGGTGATGGCCGAGCGCGGGCGCGAGACCCTTCGCCATGGGCCCATGAAGCCCGTGGGCCTGACCAATGCCCATGACCCGGCAACCAAGGCCCATGCCGTGGTGCAACTGCGCCAGGACAATGCTCTGGGCACGCTCTACAATATGGTCGGGTTCCAAACCAAACTCAAATATGGCGAACAGACCCGCGTGTTTCGGATGATCCCGGGCCTGGAGGACGCCCAGTTCGCCCGGCTTGGCGGGCTTCACCGGAACACGTTCCTCAACAGTCCGAAACTGCTCGACCGGTCCTTGCGGCTGAAGGCCTGTCCGCGCCTGCGCTTTGCAGGCCAGATCACCGGCGTGGAAGGTTATGTGGAAAGCGCCGCCATCGGATTGTTGGCGGGCCGGTTCGCCGCCGCGGAGCGGCTGGGGCAGATCTGTCCGCCACCGCCGCCGACCACAGCGCTCGGTGCCCTTATCGCCCATATCACCGGCGGCGCCGATGCCACGACGTTCCAGCCCATGAATGTCAATTTCGGTCTGTTCCCGGACATCGCCATGCCAAAGGGGCCGGACGGCAAACGGTTGCGCGGCAAGGAAAAGGGCCCGGCGCGCAAGCGGGCCCTTTCGGCACGGGCGATGAGCGATCTTGAGCCCTGGGCATAATCCGCCGGGCGGTCGAAGGGTCGCCAGCCGCCCAGTGCACTGACGCATTCAGGTGGTTCAGCTTATACTGTCTTTGCGAGGAGCGTCAGCGACGACGCAATCCAGAGCCGCACACGCTGAGTATTCTGCCCTGGATCGCCGCGCGACCTTTGGCCGCTCGCGATGACGACCTGAACCATCCGTATCAGTCGGTGCACTAGCGAGGGGGCCCTTCGCCATGGACGCCGCCGCGTTCTTCCAGGTCGTCGTCCAGGAGGATCCGGTGGGCCGCCCCCTCAAGATCATCATACTGACCGGATTTGAGCGACCACAAAAATGCGAGCAGGCCGCACAGGCCCAGACCCAGCGCGATGGGAATGAGGAACAGCAAGGCCGACATCAGCCGTCTCCCTCGACCGGAGCCTTCCCGGCCAGGGCGGTCAGGCGCAAAGCATTCAGGGTCACGATGACCGAGGAGGCAGACATGGCGATGGCCGCAATCAGGGGCGTGACCAGTCCGGACACCGCAACGGGCACCGCGATGAGATTGTAGAGCGCCGCGAGACCGAAATTCTGCAGCACGAGACGCCTGGCAGCCTTGGACACTCGCCAGGCCGTCATGACCGGAGCCAAAAGCGCGCCCTGGAACACGAAATCCGCCGAAGTCTGAGAAATATCGGCGGCGCTCGCCGGCGATATGGACGCATGGGCATGGGCGAGCGCTGGGGCATCGTTCAGCCCGTCGCCGACCATCAGCACCCGGCGACCGTCCCGGTCCAGCGCATCGAGGCGGGCGATCTTGTCCTGGGGCAGGGCCCGGCCCTGCCACGTGTCCAGCCCCACGGCGCGCGCCACCATTTCGGCGACCGGCCGTGCATCGCCGGACACGAGTTCAGCATGCAGGCCTGCGCCCTTCAGCGCCTTGACCGTCAAGGCGGCATCGGCCCGCGGCGGATCCTCGAACCGGAACGCGGCAAGACCACCATCGGGCCGGCGCAACCACAGGCACGGCCCCGCCCCGGAAGCTTCGTCCGTGTCCGGCGCACCGCACCAGGCGGCCTTGCCAAGACGCACGGGCCCGTCGGGCGTCTGGGCCGCAAGGCCGCATCCGGCCACTTCTTCAACCCCATCGAAGACCGGCCCGGGACCCGCGGCCTCCGCGAGGGCCCGCGACAGGGGGTGGCGGCTTGCCCGGGCGAGACGGGCCGCCAGCGCCAGATCGGCCGGATCCACCTCATCCCCATTGGCGAGGCTGGGCCGGCCCAGGGTCAAGGTCCCGGTTTTGTCGAACACGACCGCATCAACCTCGGCGAGCCGTTCCAGCCCGTCGGCGGATTTCACCAGAATACCGCGGCGAAAGAGGGCGCCGGACGCGACAACCTGGACGACGGGCACGGCAAGACCAAGCGCACAAGGGCAGGTAATGATCAGCACCGCGATGGCCGTCTCGGCGGCCGGAGCCCAGTGGCCGGTCGCGATCCACCAGCCGGCGAATGTCAGCGCGGCAACCGCATGGACCATGGGCGCATAGACGCCCGCCGCCCGGTCCGACAGCCGGCGGTAGCGCGAGCGCCCCTGCTCGGCCGTCTCCATCAGCGCCACGATTTCCGCAATGAGGGAGTTCTCGCTGGTGCGCGTGGCCCGAACAAGGACCGGGTCCCCCATATTGACCGCGCCGGCATAGACCGTCTCGCCCGCGGCCACGGTCTGGGGCGCGCTTTCCCCCGTCAGCAGACTGACATCGAAGGCACACGTGTCGGCGGCGCCGGAGGCCGGTTCGAACACGCTGTCCACAGGCACCCGGTCCCCCGCCGGAACGAGCATCCGCTCGCCGGTCCGCACCGCCGACACGGGCAGGCGGTGCGGCGCCCCCGCCGCATCGAGCACCAGCGCATCCCGCGCCTGGAGCGCCAGCAGATCGGCCGCGGCCGAGCGGGCCTTGGAGCGCATGGCGTGGTCCAGATAGCGTCCGATCAGCAGAAAGAAAAGCAGCATGACGCAGGCGTCGAAATAGGCATGGTCGCCGCTCTGAAGAGTCTTCACCACACTGAGCACCGAGGCGAGGATCACCGCCAGCGAAATGGGCACATCCATGTTGATCCGCCCGCCGCGCAAGGCGCCGAGGGCGGAGAAGAAAAAGGGCCGGCCCGCAAAGGCAACCGCCGGCAGGGCGATCAGGCCCGAAACAGCATGCATCAAATCCCGGGTTTCGGGCGTCATCTCGCCGCCCGCCCAGACGGACACGGACAGCAGCATCACATTGGCACTGGCGAAGCCGGCCACCGCGAGGCATGCCAACAGGCGGCGCCGCACCGGATCGGCCGCCGGGTCCGCATCCCGGCCGTCCAGAGGCTTCGGGGTGAAGCCCAGCCGCGCGACCGTCTCGATCACGTCGTCGGCCACTGCCGCGGGCCCATCCCAGGTCACATGCAGCCGGCGGGTGGAGAAATTGAGCCGGGCGTCGCGCACCGCAAGGCGCGTCGTCACACCCTTCTCGATATCCCGAATGCATTTGGCGCAGGAAATGCCGTCCACAAGCAGAGTCAGATGACGCGTGCCGTCTTCATCGGTGCGCACAAAGCCGGCGGCGGACGGTGCTTGCGGGGTGGCGCGCGCCGGTCCGGAGACCGCCGCGCCGGCGACGTCGGTCATGGTCATGGCAATATGATCCGCTCCCGGAGTTCAAGAGTGTCCTCACCCTGGTGAACATGGAGCCGCAGGTCCCACACGCCCCGGGCCGGCAAATCGACCAGGGTCTGGTAGACCCCGGGACCCGCCTCTTCCAAGGTCACGGTCCGGTCGAGTTCGGCCTGGGTCGGCCGGCGCAGGGTTCCTTCGACCCGCGCGCCCGTCAGGGCGGCAGCGCCGGGGCCCGTGAGGGACAGCCGCACCCGGTCCTCGCCCGCCAGCCGATCCACGGTCACATCAGCGGTCCACCCCAGGGCCTTTTGGTGCTCCGCCCGGGCCAGAGCCTCGTTATAGGCCAGCCCGCGCTCATAGGCCTGTTGTTCCTCCACGCCGGTCCAACTCGTCAGGGCGAAATAGACGAACAGTCCGTTGACGATGAAGACCACCGCGAACAGCGCGCCCATGATCGTCCAAAAATGCCAGGCCTTGAAGGGCCCCTGGTCCGCGGCCGTTTGCGCGAGCGCGCTCTGATTGGCGTGATGGCTCATAAGGGGTCCTCCCGCACTTCACTCAAAGGGTCGGCATTCAGGGTCGGCGTGCGCTCGTCCAGCTCGCCGGGATGGACAAAGGCGGCCCGGGCCGTATCCACCGTGCCCCGCTCCAAGTCGACGACCCGGAACAGGATATCGACCCGCGCCTCCGGCGGCATATCCTGCGGATGCACCTTCACATAAACCCGCAGGGACTGGCTCTTGTCGCCGGGCACGTCGATGGGCGGCAGTGTCTTGAATTCCTCCGGACGCCCGACCAGGGTGAGGGTCGCTTCTGGAATGCCTTCGACGGACAATTGGAATCGGGTTGGTTCAGGCCGCATGTTCAAAATCTTGACCGTGTAACCGTTGCGGTATCCCCCGTCGCTCAGCCGGACGAAAAGGGGCTGACGGTCCTGGATGACGTTCAGCTCCAGGAAGGTCCGCGTGGCCAGGGAATAGAGCATGAGACTGCCGACGACGGCGATGATGGACGCATAGAAGATCGTACGTGGCCGCACGAATTTGAAGCCGGTCGGTTGGCCCTGCTGGCGCCGCTCGATATTGTCGTCGGTGTCGTAGGCGATCAGGCCGCGCGGGCGGCCCACCTTGTCCATGATCTCGTCGCAGGCGTCGATGCACAGGGCGCACTGGATGCATTCGAGCTGCAGGCCGTCGCGAATGTCGATGCCCGCGGGGCAGACGGCCACGCATTGGCGGCAGTCGATGCAATCGCCGCGCCCGTCCCAGGACTCGCCCTTTTTGTGGGGCCCGCGCGGCTCGCCCCGGTCGTAACGATAGGTGACCGCCAGGGCATGTTTGTCGATCATGGCCGCCTGAATGCGGGGCCAGGGGCACATATAGGTGCAGACCTGCTCGCGCATGGTGCCGGCCAGAGAGTAGGTCGTGAAGGTCAGCACGCCCAGAAAGATGTAGGAGGATGCCGCCGCCTCGCCCCGGGGCAGTTCCAACAAAAGGTCCGGCGCATTGTGGAAATAGAAGATCCAGGCGCCGCCGGTGGCCAGGGAAATCAGCAGCCAGACGACATGTTTGCCGATCTTGCGCCCGGCCTTATCCAGGCTCCAGGATGCCTTGTCCAGGCGGATGCGGGCATTCCGGTCCCCTTCGAACATCCGTTCAACGACGATGAACAGATCCGTCCACACCGTTTGCGGACAGGTATAGCCGCACCAGACCCGGCCGAACAGGGCCGTCACCAGGAACAGGCCGACGGCCGCCAGGATCAGCAGTCCCGAAATATAGAAAAACTCCTGGGGCCAGATCTGGATCCAGAAAAAATAGAGCCGGCGATTGTCGAAGTCGATCAGGACGGCCTGGTCCGGCTGCAGGGGCCCACGGTCCCAGCGGATCCAGGGCGTGATGTAGTAAACCGCCAGGGTGACGACCATGACGGCCCATTTGACGTTCCGGAAGGTCCCGCGGACCAGCTTGGGATAAATCTGCACACGGCTTTTGTAAAGGTCCCGGGCCTGTTCGCTGTTCACGGCCTGGACATCGATCTGGCGGATGCCGTCGGCGGACATGACCGGTGTCTGGGCCCGCCTTTCGGGATGTTCACTCATGGCATCACGGTCCCCACTGATTGGTCATCACTCAAGGTGCTTGTCGCCGCTGTGTCTGACACCGCCGTGCTTGTCACCGCGCTGCGGGTTGTCCCTGGGGGTCAAGCTCGTCCGGAGGGCAATGCCGGAAGGACCGCAGGCGTCCCCATCGGACGCCTGCGGATCGATCATTGACGACCGCCCGGCAGCTCACTCCAGCGCGGCCTGTTCGACGGTCTCTTCCTCGCCGCCGCCCAGGGAATGAACATAGATCGCCAGCGCCCGGATGGTTGTGTCCGTGAGACGGTTTTTCCAACCCGGCATAACGCCCGCCCGGCTGTAATAGATTGTCTGGTAAAGCGCGTCGCGATCGCCGCCATAGAGCCAGATGTTATCGCTCAGGTTCGGGGCGCCCAGATCCTGGATGCCTTTGCCCTCCAGCCCGTGGCACGCCGAGCACTGTTCCTCATAATTGGTGGAGGCTCGCGACACGGCTGCCTGGTCGGCCTCCCGGCCGGACAGGTTGACCACATATTCAACGAGATCGTTTACCTGATCCTCGGTGAAGATCCCGTCCTTGCCATAGGCCGGCATGATGTTGAACCGGGCCTGATCGTCGCCGGACCGGATGCCGTAAAGCAGGGTGGTGTAGATGGCGTCCAGCGTGCCGCCCCAGATCCAGGCATCGTCGTTCAGGTTCGGGTAGCCGACGAAACCCTGGGCCCCCCGGCCGTGGCAGGTCGCGCAATTGTCACCGAAAGCCGACGCGCCGGCCGCCAAAGCGAACTCCAGAAGCGCCGGATCGGACCGGACCTCTTCGAGGGACAGGGTCTGGAGCCCCGCGCCCTTCTCGGCCCGTTCGGCGCGCAGGGCCTCAACGTCGGCTTCGACCTGTTCCCGGTCCGAATTGTTCAACAGGCCCTTGGTGTAGCTGTCGATCAGCGGGATGGCCGGGTAGAGCACCATGTAGATCACCGCGATCACGACCGTGGCGTAGAAGATGTTCAGCCACCAGCGCGGCAGGGGATTGTTGAGCTCCTTGAGCCCGTCCCATTCATGGCCGGTCGTCTCGATGCCCGTGGGCTGGTCGATGTCCTTATGCTCGTCAGTCATTGGGATCATCCTCATTCAGAGGCATGCGCGCGGCACGGTCGAATTTTTCCTGGTTGCGGGGCCACAGGGCATAGGCGACCACCGCCGCGAAGAGGATCATGAAATAGATCAGTCCCCAGAAGGCCGAGAAATCGGCCATGGTATCATAGGTCATGGAAGCGCTCCTTCTCCATCCTTACCGGCGGTTCTCTTCGGTATCGAAGGTCGAGAAATCGACCATCGTGCCGAGCACCTGGAGATAGGCGATGATCGCGTCCATTTCCGTGATCCGCTCCGGGTCGCCGTCGAAGTCACGGATCTGCACCCCGGGATAACGCTCCTTCAGGGCATCATAGCTCGCCGAATATTCGTCGAGCTGGGCCTCAAGATCGCTCGAGGCCAGTTCGATCATCTCGTCCGTATAGGGAACGCCCACCATGCGATTGGCCGTCAGGTGGTCGCCAATCGTCCGGTAGTCGAGGGTCTTCTTCGCCAGGAACGCATAGGGCGGCATGATCGATTCCGGCACGAGGCTGCGCGGCTCTACCAGATGCTGGCGGTGCCAGTCGTCGGAATATTTGCCGCCGACGCGGGCGAGGTCAGGCCCCGTCCGCTTCGAGCCCCACTGGAAGGGGTGGTCGTACATGCTCTCGGCCGCCAGCGAATAGTGGCCGTAGCGTTCTACCTCGTCGCGCAGGGGGCGGACCATCTGACTGTGACAGACATAGCAGCCTTCACGGATGTAGATGTTCCGGCCCGCCAGCTCGAGCGGCGAGTAGGGCCGCACCCCTTCCACCTTCTCGATGGTGCTGGAAAGGTAAAAGAGCGGTGCGAGTTCGATGACGCCGCCAATGGCCACGACCACGAGAATCCCGACGGTCAGGAGCAGCGAGTGACGCTCAAACGGCTGATGGAATTTCATGGGTCCCTCCTTACGCGGCGACTTTTGCGGTAGCCGTGACGCCCGCCGGAGCCGGGTCCGGATTGCGCGCGGTCATCCACAGGTTATAGGCCATCACGATCGCGCCGATCAGATAGAGCACGCCGCCCAGGGCCCGGCCCACATACATGGGGTGCATCGCTTCGGTGGTCTCAATGAAGGAGAACTCCAGGAAGCCAAGCTCCGTATACGACCGCCACATCAGGCCCTGCATGATGCCGGAGACCCACATGGTGGTGATGTAGAGCAGGATGCCGATGGTCGCGATCCAGAAATGCACTTCCACAAGCGCCTTGGAGTAAATCTCCCGGCGGCCCCAGATCCACGGCGCGAGCGCATACATGGCGCCGAAGCTGATGAAGCCGACCCAGCCGAGGGCTCCGGAATGCACATGACCGATGGTCCAGTCCGTGTAGTGAGAAAGTGCGTTCACTTCCTTGATGGACAGGAGCGGACCTTCAAAAGTGCTCATGGCGTAGAAGGCGACCGAAACCACCATCATGCGCAGCACGGGGTCGGTCCGGAACTTGTCCCAGGCACCCGACAGGGTCATGACGCCGTTGATGGCGCCGCCCCAGGAGGGCATCCACAGCATGATGGAGAAGGTCATGCCCAGGGTCTGGGCCCATTCGGGCAGGGCCGTGTAGTGCAGGTGGTGCGGGCCAGCCCAGATATAGATGAAGATCAGGGACCAGAAATGCACGATGCTGAGGCGATAGGAATAGACCGGACGGCCCGCCTGCTTGGGCACGAAATAATACATGATCGCGAGGAAGCCCGTCGTGAGGAAGAAACCCACGGCGTTGTGTCCGTACCACCACTGGGTCAGGGCATCCTGGACACCCGCAAAAAGCGAATAGCTCTTGGTGCCGAGGAAAGACACCGGCATCGCGAGATTGTTCACGATATGGAGCATCGCGATGGTCACGATGAAGGACAGGTAGAACCAGTTGGCCACGTAGATGTGGGGTTCTTTGCGCTTCCAGATCGTGCCGAGGAAGACCAGCAGATAGACGACCCAGACGATGGTCAGCCACAAATCCGTGTACCACTCGGGCTCGGCATATTCGCGGCCCTGGGTCACGCCGAGGACATAGCCCGTGGCGGCGATCACGATAAAGAGCTGGTAGCCCCACAGGACGAACCAAGCCGCCAGATCGCTGAACAGCCGGGCCTGGCAGGTCCGCTGGACCACATAAAACGACGTGGTCAACAACACCGTGCCGCCAAAGGCGAAAATCACCGCCGAAGTGTGCAGCGGCCGCAGGCGTCCGAACGTGGTCCATTCATAATTCAGATTCAGCGCCGGATAGGCGAGCTGGAGCGCCACGACGACACCGGCCAGGAGGCCGATCACGGCCCAGAACATGGCGAGACCCACGCCGACCTTGATGATCGCCATGTTGTAGCCTTCGGCGTCGCGCGCGCCGACCGCCTGGCCGGTCACGCGCCGCCCGAAGCGCAGCATCAGAACGAACAATGCGATCACGGCCGCCACGAAGAAAATCGTGGCGTGGACCTGCATCAAGACATCCGGCGAGCGGGAGGCGATATAAAGCGCCGCTACTCCGCCGACCAGAACGATGATCATCGCCAGGGCGGACAGGACGGCTTCACCTCCCCTGCCCATCACGGCGGCCAACCCATTTGCTTGTGTCATGCCCTCACTTCCCTCAATCCGCAATTCGATCCGGTGCATCTGCGACGGAAGACTATTCGCCTATTCGCACCTATCGACGGACGGCTCGCCATGGCGTGTTGCCACAGTTTCGCCTCTCCACCTTTGGGCTTACGCGCTTGGCCTGCGTCCATTCTTGATCTGTATCAAGGGGAGCCCGGTTTGGTTGGGATTTCGCCAATTTGTCGCTTTGCGGACACCGGCCTTGCGCTGCCGGATCACTACCTCTACGGGTGCTCATCGCCCGCTCGCGCCCGCGATATTGCGGTGCAAAATGGCGGATCCGGCCCATCATGCTGGACGGGGCGGTGCCCGAGCCTAGCTGTCAGGCCGTAACCAAAAGGAGCAGACCGTGCCCCAGATCACATCCTTCGGACCCGATCTCACCGTGCTCGTCGTCGGCGGCTCCGGCGGCATCGGCGGTGCCCTTCTCGAGATCCTGAGCCACGAGCCGGCCGTGGCCCGGCTCCATGGCTGGTCGCGCCGGCCGTCCGCCAAACCCTCCGGGCCCGCCCCATTCGAGGCCGCCGCGGTCGATATCACCGATGAGGACCAGGTGGCCGCAGCAGCCCGGGCGCTCGGGGAGACCGTCCACTTGACCATTGTCGCCGCCGGCATTCTCCATGCGGAGGATGGCCTTGCCCCGGAAAAGAGCCTTTCGGCCGTCGACGCGGCGGCGCTGGAACGGGTGTTCCGGGTCAACACCGTCGGCCCTGCCCTGGTGGCCAAGCATGTGATTCCCCTGTTGCCGCGAAGGGGCAAAGGCCTTTTCGCGGCCCTGTCCGCCCGGGTGGGCAGCATCGGCGATAACCGGCTCGGCGGCTGGTACGCCTATCGGGCCTCGAAAGCGGCGCTCAACATGATCCTGCGCAATGTCGCCATCGAAGTGGCCCGCCGGCGCAAGGAAGCCGTGGTGGTCGGCCTGCATCCGGGCACGGTCGCCACGGATCTGTCCGCCCCGTTTCAGGGCAATGTGTCTTCGGAGAAACTGTTCTCGGCGGATCTGTCGGCCGGCTATCTGCTCGATGTCGTCGATGGTCTGACCCCGGAGGATACGGGCGCCGTCTTCGCCTGGGACGGACAGCGTGTGGAGCCGTGAAGCGAACGTTTACAGACGTCGTCAAGCGCCCCAAAACGGCCCAACCCCGGGGTGATTGGATCGTGAAGCGGAAGGCGGTTTTGATTGCGCCGCGGGCGCGAAAAGCCCAGGGTCCGTTCGTGGTTACCGGGGATGAACCATGAAAAAACATGGAGAGGATGTCATGACGACCAACACCATCATGAAGTGGACGCTGAGTACCGCGGCGCTGGCTGGCGGGCTGATGACCAGCGTCGCCCTCGTTCCCGAGAGCGCGAGCCGTTCGGATGCGGCGGCGGGGCAGCAGGGCCGGCCCAGGGGGAATTCCCGCGCCCACAGTAGGGGCGGGTCGGGGCGCGACCGCCCGACCCGCAACAAACCCCGCACTGTTTGCCAGGGCCAGGGC
>JBHJGV010000053.1:0-7964 GCA_050331455.1 Alphaproteobacteria bacterium | reverse complement strand
GCTTGGGGATGGGGGCTGGGCTCCGGGCATCAGCCCCCATCGTCATGCATCGGGCATCGGATTGCTTGGGACCGGGTCAAGGGCGTCGCCCATGGCTTCGGCCATGCGGCGAAACTGGGTCCGCAGTTTGGGGGGCAGCCGATCGACGGCCTCGACCAGCGGGCCATGCAGCGCCCGGTCGCGGGCGTAACCGGCAAGATCCACGGGTATCTCCGTCTCCAAATCCGGCACGCCGGAAAACAGCCGTGCAATGGGGACCCCGCATACGCGGGCGATCTGGCACAGCCGGCCCGCCGTGACCCGGTTCGAGCCGTTCTCGTATTTCTGGATCTGCTGGAATGTCAGGCCCAGAAGATCCGCAAGGCGCTCCTGGGACAGCCGTCCGGAGACCCGGGCTGCACGGATGTTGCGCCCGATCAGGTGATCATAGCTCCGGGCCTCGATCTTCGGATCCTGAGCAATCGCCATCATGGGCCGCCTCCCTGCCTTTCTCGCCGCGCTGGCGCATCGCCCTGGCTCATCCGCGGTGGTTCGCTCTCTTGGGCCGCCACGCGGCTTTGAGTGTGGTCCGTGGGCGGGCTTCGAGATCCGACCGCCAACCTCAACTAAAACGCGCATCACCACCCTACACGACCGATAATAGCCATCCGCAGCGCCATGCCAAGCACAAAATGCGCGTTTTCGCGCGATAGCGGTTGGTCGGACGTCACGAATAGGTGCGATAGGTGAAGCGCACCACACCTTTGACCTGAGCCTGTTCGCCCGCGAGCTCCGGGCGGTGGTCCAGGGGCGTGCGCGAGGCGGCGACCAGATAAGGAGGATCCCAAAGCCGGAACACGGTCCGCGCCGTGCCGACGGTCCAATCATAGAGTTGGGCGAGGACGATACAGCCGCGCTGCGGCGCGCCGTTGAGGTCCACGACCGCTGTATCGCCGTCCAGCAGGCCGGCGAGTTCCATGGCCGCCCCTTTCACCTGCCACAGGCTGGCGCGAACCGGCGTGTTTTCGAATTGGGCCAGGAGTGCCGCGGCACCGGTCGAGGCCCCAGGCGGGTCGCGGTCAAGGCCCGTCGACGCGTCCGCGATGAACGCGGCCTGGTCCTCCCCCAAACCCGCCGCCGGAGACCCGAGCGCGGCTGGCCCCTCCCGATAGCGGCCGAAAGGCTCGATGCCGGCCGCATCCGCAATCTTGCGCAAGGTGGTGTTGCTCGGCACCGAGGGTGGAGGATCCTCGTTCAAAAAGCGGTTCACGGTGGAAGGCGCCACGCCGGCCCGGCGCGCCAGCGCGGTTGCGGAGAGGCCTGTGCTGTCACAGGCATGGCGCAAATAGGCGCGCAAACGATCGATTCCCTGCTGGTCCATGGCGCGATCATGCGCGCTCGGAACGCGCCTGTCACCGCGCTTTATCGCGCGATCGGCGCCGCGCGCCTGCGGCCCTTGCGGGCGTGGGGGACGGCAGGTCTAGTCGCGAAAACACCCTCCCGGGACCCGCCATGCAGACAAGGCGAGATCGAATGGACACCGCAAACCGGCAGCGCAGCCTCTTCGTCATCCTGGTCGCCATCGCCGTATGCGGCGTCGGCTGGGGGCTTTCCATGCCCTTGTTCGCCTTGCTGATGAAAGCGATGGGCGCCTCTTCGAGCCTGATCGGCTTCAACACGGCCGTGCCCGCCCTGTCGGCCCTCGCCGTGACGCCGGTGCTGCCGAGCCTCATGCGCCGCTTCGGGATCCGCCGGGTTTTGCTGACCTGCCTTTTGTGCCTCATCGCCTTCATTTCGATGATGCCGCTGGTCGATGCCATGTGGCTGTGGTTCCCCTTGCGCTTCGTCTTCGGCATGGCGATCGCCGGAATGTTCGTGGCAACGGAAATCTGGATCAATCTCATTGCGGAGGATCACAACCGTGGCCGGATCATCGGCCTTTACGGGACGGGACTGGCCGGCGGCTTTGCCCTCGGCACCCTGACGCTGGCCACCCTCGGCAGCGCCGGATGGCCGCCGGTGGTCGCCGGGGCGGGCATTTTCGCGCTGGCGACGGGGCTGCTGACGGTCGTGCGCCCCCAGGTGCCAACGCTTGAGCCCACCGAAGATCCATCCCTCCTGCCCTATATGGTGGCCGCGCCGACGGTCATGGCCGCCGGCATCGTGTTCGGCGCCGTGGAGATGGGCATCTTTACACTGCTGCCGGTCTACGGGCTTCAGGCGGGTCTTGCGGAAAACGCCTCGACCGGCCTGCTGGTGGCCGTCGCGGCCGGCAATGTGGCCCTGCAGGTGCCCCTCGGCATGCTCGCCGACCGGATCAACAAGCGCGCCGTTCTCGGCCTGTGCGGCGGCGCCGGCCTCGTGGGCGCCCTGGCGGTCCCCGTTCTGCTCGACCATCCCATCGCCCTTTACAGCACACTGTTCGTCATGGGCGGGGTCATTGTCGGGCTCTATACCATCAGCCTCGTGATCATCGGGGACCGGCTCCGGGGCAATGACGTTGCCGGGGCCAATGCGGCGTTCATCATGATGTACGGCGTCGGATCCCTGTTCGGTCCCCTCGCGGCCGGGCCCGCCATGGATGTCTGGCGGCCCCACGGCCTCATGGCGGTGCTGGGCGGCCTGTCCCTGGCTTTCCTGGTTGTTTTGCTGGCCCGCACGGGCAGGCGCCATCCCCGACGCATTGTCGAGCCTTGACAGGGGCCGCCGCTCGGCGCTTAGTAAAATTTGACGCGGCGCCTGACCGGCGCGGGAGTATCAGGAGAGGCGTGATGGCCAAGCCAACCACAATCAAGATCCGCCTGAACAGCACGGCGGGCACCGGGTATTTCTACGTGACGAAAAAGAATACCCGCACCATGACCGAAAAAATGACCGTTCGGAAATATGATCCGGTGGCCCGCAAGCATGTGGACTTCAAGGAAGGCAAGATCAAGTAGGTCTTGCGCGCTGGTCTGGTATCGAAAACCCTGTGATGACACAGGGTTTTTTTGTGCCTGCGATCCGCCGGCCTTCTCCTTGACCGGGAAGACCGGCCTTTTCTTTGACCCGAAAAAATGCCGACCTGAAAAAAACGAGGCGTCTTGCCCATGGACTATGTCACGCTCGGCCGCACCGGCCTCACCGTCAGTGTCGCGGGGCTGGGTTGCGGCGGCCACAGCCGGCTTGGCCTTTCCCAGGGCAAAGATGACGCCCACGCCGCCGACCTTGTCCGCAGCGCCCTCGATCTCGGCGTGACCTTCATCGACACGGCGGCGGTTTACGGCACCGAGCCCGCGGTCGGCGCAGCCATCAAAGGCCGACGGGAGTCCGTCGTGATTTCCACCAAGGCCCCGGTCTTTGCCGGAGAGCGTTGGAACCTAGAGCCCGAGGTCTGCACCGAGGACACGCTACGGGCATCCGTCGAGGACAGCCTGCGCCGACTGGGCACGGACGTGATCGACATCATGAATTTTCACGGCGTCGTGCCGGGCCAGTACGATCCGTGTATCGAGCGGCTTCTTCCGGTGTTCGAGGCTCTGAAGGCCGAGGGCAAGATCCGCTTCAGCGGCATGACGGAGCTGTTTCAGGCGGATACGGACCACGCCATGCTGCGCCGGACCGTGGCCGACGATCATTTCGACGTCATCATGGTGGGGCATAATTTTCTGAATCCGTCTGCCCGGCGCGGCGTTCTCGATATCGCGCAAGACAAGGCCGTTGGCACCCAGATCATGTTCGCGGTGCGCCAGGCCCTGCGCTCGGTCGAGGCACTGCAACCCGTGCTCGACAGCCTCGCCGAAGAGGGGGCCATCGCGCCGGAAGACGCGGATGCGGCGCGGATCGAAGGCCTTCTGCTCGAAGGCGGCGCGACCAGCCTGACCGATGCAGCCTACCGGTTCTGCCGCCATGAGCCTGGCGCCCATGTCATCCTGACAGGTACGGGCAATGCGGATCATCTGGCCGCGAATGTCACCTCGATCCTGGCCCCGCCCCTCGCGCCCGCGGCCATGGCGGAGCTGGAGCGGCTGTTCGGAGCCATTTCCAGCGTGACCGCAGGAGAAACGATCAAGGCCTGATCGCCCGTTCAGTCCAGGACGCCGTATTCCCTCCACCAGGGCATGGCCGTTACGCCCGGCACCGCTTCGGTGAGGGCCGGGCCGGCCACCGGACGGTTCTGGGCGGGACCGCTCCGGCACCGTGAGCCTTTTCATGGTTGCTCATCCCTATGCGCCTCTTATCCCTACCGTCCGGGCCGCTGACCCTCGAACAAGGGATTGGGATCGAAGCGGCCGGCAAAAAGGGGATCGTTGAGATAGTCCGGGCGCCGGCTGACCAGGGTTTCCGTTCCGGGCATGACAGCCACCTGGTGGTCGGTCGGCATGCGGCGCAGGGCGGACGGGCTGATCCCGCCCAGCAGATCCGCCATGTCCCGGGCCACAAGATTTGAATTGAGACCGAAGGTCTGCAGCACGGCGGCATTGTTGACCATGGTCGGCCAGTCATCCGGATACAGACGCTTGAGCTGGCTGAGATCCTGGAAATACATCCAGATCTGCAGGCCATAGCCGCGCATCAGTGTCACCGCCTGGCGCAGTACGCCGAGGGAACCGAGCTGGGCGCATTCATCCAGAAGAAACACCGTACGCTGATCGGGCCGTTGGGTGCGCTGCATGATCGCGAGCAACAGCGTGCCGATCCACAGGCGCAACAGCACCCGGTGGGAATCGAGCTTGGTCGGCGGGATGATCATATAGATCGTCATGGGATCACCCCGGATCACAGCCTCCAGATCGATCGTCGAGGCGCCCAGCGAGGCGAGCACCGCATCGCTTTTGAGCACATGGGCGTGGGTGAACGCGGTCGCCAGAATGCCCCCCCGGGTCATGTCCGCCGTGATCCCCAGAAAGCCCTCCAGTTCGGCGCGCACGAAGGGGTGGAGGTCAGCGCGCTCGTCCAGCAGTTTGGCGATGCGATAGACGAAGTCGCTCCACAGCAATGTGCGAAAATGTTTAAACTGCCGCTCCTCAATGGGCATGTGGCAAGTGATATAGGCGATCAGGCCAGCGATCAGGGAGGAGGCGGAAATGTCCCAGAACGGATCTTTCAGGGACAGAACGCCCCCGGCCAGCAATTCGGCGAGCATTTCCGAATCCGCATCGATCTGGGCATTCGGCAGGCTGAAAATATCGAAGGGATTAAGACGTCCCCCATGCCGGGTCACCACGCCGAAGGGATCCAGCACATGGACCTGTTGGCCCAGGGAGCGGCGGTAACGGGCCGTGACATGATAGTTCTCGCCCTTGGGATCCACGACGATCATGGGCCCCGGATACCGCAGCAGATTGGGAATGATCGCGCCGCGGCCCTTGCCCGACCCGGTCGGCGCAACCGTCAGAAGATGGCTGTCGCCCTCATAAAGGATGGGGTCGGATACATCGCCAAGCAGGCGATAGGATGCCAGCGGATCGCCCTGGTCAGGGCCGCCGGTGAACAGGGCGCTGCGCGGCAGAGTGCGCCAGCCCAACAGCAGCCCCCGAACGTCCGAGGGTGCTGGGCGACGGGCGGCATCCTCCAGGGGGCCGTAGGGCCATGCGCCATTGCCGGGAGCGCCATTGCCGGGAGCACCCTTGGCCAGCGCATCGGCTCCCTTCTCCGCCGCATCCTCCGGTCCATCCGCGCCAGGGCCGGTGCCCTCGCCCTCGTCCCAGCCGTCCCGATGCGCGTCCGTCAGCTCACCTTCGTCCATGCCTGCCCCTTGTGAGGTCCCATGGCCAGCCGATCCACCTGGCCATGGGCCAAGGGTAGCATCGGGATAGCGAGGGCTCCATGGGCCGCGGCGGGACGCGATGACCCCGCGAACGACAGGGCTGGCTCGGGGCAGGCTCCGGGGCGCAGCGCGGTCTGTCGGTCAGGCGGCGGCCATGACCCGGTTGCGGCCCGCGTCCTTGGCCCGGTAAAGGGCCGCGTCGGCGGGCGCGAGCAGGGCGTCCAAGGGCACCGGGTCGCCCTGGTGGACGTGCACGCCGGCACTGACCGTCACGTTGATGTCCCGGCCGATTTGCGGAAGGAAAAAGGGAAAGCAGGCCACCCGGTCCCGCACGCGTTCGGCAATCGCATGGGCCGCCTCGAAGCCGGTGCGGGGCATGAGAACGAGGAATTCCTCGCCTCCGATCCGGAACGCCACGTCATGGCTGCGCAGGCCGTTCTGCAGGGTACGGGCAAATTGGCGCAACACTTCGTCGCCGGCGGCGTGACCGTAGGTGTCGTTGATGGCCTTGAAAGCATCGAGGTCAAAAAGCAGCACTGCCAGGGGCTGATTGCGCTCGCGCGTTTCCTGGAAAAGGCGGGGCAACTGACCATCAAGGAAGGTACGATTGTAAAGACCCGTCAAGACATCCGTATACGCCATTTCCATCGTCCGGTCGATGGTCGTGCGCAGATCGTCGTGGTAGCGCTTCTGGCGAAGCTGGGCTTTCACGCGGGCGCGTACTTCAGCCGGATCGAGGGGGCAGTCGAGGGAGTCGTTGATCCCGATGTCATAGGCCCGCGGCAACAGCGCCCGGTGATCCGCATCGCTGATCATCAGGATGGGGACATGGCGCGTGTGCACGGTGGATCGGACCTGGGAGCACAGGCGCATGGGATCGGCCGAGCGCAGACCCATGGTCAACATCACCAGATCGTAGGGCTCCTGCTGGATCGCCCAGATCACGTCCTCGGGCATGGTCTTGATCTCGAGCACCCCAAGGCCCTCGATGGCCGCTCCGATCGCCGGAGCAATGCCGGGGTCGTCCGTGACCAGCAGAATGCGCGCATCGGGCCCCGCCGGTGCGTCCGCCCGGTCCTCGGCATTCACCCGCATACGCACTTCGGCCGGCACCCGGGTGGAGGCGCAGCGCTGGCGCAACTCGTCCATGGCAATCTTGGTACGGACAAGATTCTTGACCCGGGCCATGAGGATCATGGTATCGACCGGCTTGGTCAAAAAATCGTCCGCCCCCGCCTCCAGGCCCTTGACCCGGTCTTCGGGCCGGCTCAGGGCCGTGACCAGCACGACGGGAATGTGGGCAAGCTGCGGATCGGCCTTGAAGAACCGGCACACCTGGAACCCGTCCAATCCGGGCATCATGACGTCGAGGAGAACAAGGTCCGGGGGATCGGATCGGGCCCTTTGGAGGCCCGCTTCGCCGCTTGTCGCAGTCACCACATCGTAATAGTCGGCCGTCAGCGTGGCCGTCAGCAGAATGACATTGGCTTCCGTGTCGTCGATGATCAAAACACGTGCCGTCATGCGAGAAACTGCCTCACCGTTTCCAAAAAATGCCCGACCGAGATGGGCTTTGCGATATAGGCCTCGCAGCCGCCTTCCCGGATCTTCTCCTCGTCGCCCTTCATGGCGAAGGCCGTCACGGCAATCACGGGAATGGCCCTCAGCTCGTCGTCTTCCTTGATCCATTTGGTGACCTCCAGTCCCGAAACTTCCGGTAACTGAATATCCATCAGGATCAGGTCGGGCCGGTGCTCCCGGGCAAGGTCGAGGGCCTCCATGCCGTCCCGGGTCTGCAGGGTGCCGTAGCCGTGGGCATCCAGCAGGTCGTGAAACAGCTTCATATTGAGTTCATTGTCCTCAACGATCAGGACCGTCTTCACCATTGCGTCCATGTCTCCCGCACCCTTGGTGATGGTTTCTTCACGACGGGTGGAGCAGCCGGCCATGCCGTCGGGCCGCCAGTCAGTGCCGGCAGGCCGGCGACTTGCGAGCATGAGTGAACCATCACAGTCTTAATCAACGGTTGCCCATTGGCTTTGCACCTTGGGCCGCCCCGATCCCCGCTGGCAAGCACCACAAGACGATGCCGGCTTTCTCCGGAGGACAGACCCCTGACGACCCCTGACCGCCCCGACCCATCTCCCCCCCCCCAGGGCCCGCGTCCCCATGTGGCTGACCACATCGCCCCCCACACGCTTTAGCCCCCCCACCCCCCCAACATCTGCCACAGCAC
>JBHJGV010000052.1:0-107431 GCA_050331455.1 Alphaproteobacteria bacterium | reverse complement strand
CCCGAGAGCGCGAGCCGTTCGGATGCGGCGGCGGGCCTCGAGGCCCTGCCCTGGGTGAATGCCGGCGCCCTCTGTCGGGGCGGTTCGGGCCGCGACGGCGCGACCGGCATCAACCGGCGCACTGTGTCCCTGGGCCTGTCGGCCGCTTATGCGGCCGAGGCCGCAGCGGACGCGGCACCGGATCTGCCGCCCCTTCTGGACGGTCTCGGACCGGTCACCTTTCCGATCTCCAGCGATGTCGAGAAGGCCCAGGCCTATTTCAATCAGGGCCTCCGGCTCACCTATGGCTTCAACCACCGGGAGGCTGAACGGGCCTTTCGGGCCGCCGAAGCCCTGGACCCCACCTGCGGAATCTGCGCCTGGGGCGTCGCCCTGGTGCTCGGCCCGAACATCAATGCGCCCATGTTCCCCGAGGCCGTCGGTCCGGCCTTTTCCGCCATTGCCCGGGCCCAGGCCCTGGCCAAGTCCGGCTCGGCGAAGGAACTCGATCTGATCACGGCGCTCGCCACTCGATACAGCGCCGATCCCAAGGCGGACCGTGCGGCCCTGGACCGGGCCTATGCCGACGCCATGATGACCGTCGCCGGACTTTATCCGGACGATGACGATATCGCGACCCTGGCGGCCGAAGCCATCATGGATCTCAGCCCCTGGGATTATTGGACGGCTGAGAAAGAGCCTAAGGGCCGCGTCGGGGAGGCCGTAGGCCTGATCGAGAAGGTGCTTGAACGCAATCCGGATCATATCGGCGCCATCCATCTTTACATCCACCTGATGGAAGTGCCCCGGGCGGACAAGGCCCTGCCCTTTGCCCGCCGGCTCGCCGGCCAGACCCCGGCCTCGGGGCACCTTGTCCATATGCCGAGCCATATCACCTACCGCCTGGGCCTTTACAAGGAATCGCTCGAGTCCAACATCGATGCCGTCAAGGCGGACGAGATGTTCCTGGCGACTTCGGACGATCAGGGCCTCTACCGCTATGTCTATTATCCGCACAATGTGCATTTCCTGATGACCTCGGCCCAGCTCATGGGCGACCGGAAAACGGCCCTCGCCAATGCGGTGAAGCTCAGCCAGATCGTCAGCATGGATGTGCTTGAAGCCGCGCCCATCGCCCAGGCCATTGCGGCCGCGCCCCTGTTGGCCGAGGCCCAGTTCGGCGCAGCCGACGCGATCATGGATCGGACGGCTCCGGACGAAAAATTCCCTTTTCTGACCCTGCACTGGCATTTCGCCCGGGCCCGCGCGTTTATCGTCGAGGGTAAAATCGATGCGGCCAAGGCGGAACTCGCCCGGATCGATGCGGTGGCCAAAATGCCGGCCTATACCGGGCTCGACCAGGCGGGCCTTCCGGCGAGCCTGATCGGCACCATCGCGGAAGGGATCGTGCGCGGGCGCATCGCCTGGGCCGAGGGCAACCTGGCGGCGGCGGCCGAGCATCTGACCCGGGCCGCAGAAGCCCAGGACCTCATCCCCTATATGGAGCCGCCGTTCTGGCATATTCCGGTGCGCCAGACCCTGGGTGCGGTCCATCTGGCCGCCGGCAATCCGGATGCGGCGGAAAAGGCCTTCCGCCGGGCCCTGATGCTCTTCCCCAACAATGCCTTTGCCCTGCATGGCCTTGCCGAGGCCTATGAGGCCCAGGGCAAGGAGGATCTGGCCGGCCGCACCCGCACCCAGTTCGAGAAG
This sequence comes from Alphaproteobacteria bacterium, assembly GCA_050331455.1. Lineage (GTDB taxonomy): Bacteria > Pseudomonadota > Alphaproteobacteria > JAJFIK01 > JAJFIK01 > CAYUYV01. The sequence goes on along the minus strand of JBHJGV010000052.1, from coordinate 105,742 downwards.
GTCTGGGCCGGTGACGGTAAGCCAGGCCTCAAAGATCTGTAAGGACGATCCGCAAACGCGGGGGATGATTGTGTGATGATGGAGGCGGCCTTCGGGTCGCCTCTTTTTTGTGGGCTATCGGCATGCGGAGGGGCAAGACGCCTGTCGCTGCGCTTTTGCCGTCCACGCTGCCACAGAAACGGGTTCGAAAATGCAGGGCCCCGAAACGAAGAACGGCCTAAAAAAGAAGAAGCGCCCAAAAACGAAGAAGGGCCCAAAAAACAAAGAAGGGCATGAACCAGGCTGTGGTCATGCCCTTCCGTGAGTGGTGGTCTCGAAACGGCTGAGCCGTTCAGATGCCCCCAACCTTTCCGCCGAACAGCGAAGGCTGCTCCACCGTCAGCGTAAGCGTTGACACCGTTCCGTAGACACAGCGCATCTCACTTGACATGGGATCACCTCCTTTCTGTTGTTGCACCAATCCTTTAAAAATACCGCGAAAAGGGTTACGGAACAATACTGCGTCACGGGTACGACACGAATGCCGCAGCGGGGCCCGATCTGAGAGATTCAGGCCCCGAGAGATTCAGGCCCCAAAGGTCCAAGCCCGAGACACTCACGTCCAAGAGACCCAAGCCCCGGAGACCGGGGCCATCGAGAGGGGAAGCACGATGGGATATCTGTTCTGGACACGGCGGGATACGTTCAAAGGCCTTGCGGGTGCGGGCCTTACCGGCACAGCGGCCAGCTCTACGGCCTTTGCAGCAAACGCGGGCGCCGACGCGCCCAAAGCGGCTGCCTTCACCCATGGTGTTGCGAGCGGCGATCCGTCTGCGGATGGGGCTGTGATCTGGACCCGCGTGACGCCGCTGACCGATGCCGGAAAGACGGACCGGGCCGCCGCCCCCCTGGTGGGCTGGGAACTGGCCACGGACGATGCTTTCGAGAGCGTCGTGAAGACGGGCGAGCGCAAGACCGACTCGAGTGTCGATTTCACCGTCAAGCTGGTGGTGGATGGCCTTGAGCCAGGCACGGATTATTTTTACCGCTTCCGCCACGGGGCCGTCCTGTCCCCTGTCGGGCGGATGCGGACCCTGCCGAAGGGCGCGCTGGACTCTTTGCGCATCGGTGCGGTCTCCTGCTCCAACTACCCGGCCGGTTTTTTCCATGCCTATCGCCATTTGTCCCGGCAACCGGATCTCGACCTGATCGTCCATCTGGGCGATTACATCTATGAATATGGGGCGACCGGCTATGGCGGCGATGTGGCGGCACAGATCGGCCGCGTGGTCGAACCGGTGACGGAAATTCAGACCCTGGAGGATTACCGCACCCGCTTTGCCCAGTACCGGACCGACCCGGACCTCCAGGCCGCCCACGCCGCCGCCCCCTGGATCGCCATCTGGGACGACCATGAGACGGCCAATGATTCCTGGAAGGACGGGGCCGAAAATCACGATCCGGAAACGGAAGGGAACTGGGCCACGCGCAAGGCCGCCGCGCTCAAGGCCTGGTACGAATGGATGCCGGCACGGGACCCGGAGCCCGGCAAGGCCCCTTACGAGACCTGGCGCGCCTTCGACTTCGGCGATCTCGCCCGGCTCGTGACCTTCGAGACTCGCCTGTCCGGGCGCAGCAAGCCGGTCTCCCTGTTCACGGACCTGCCCTTCATCGAGACCCCCTTCGATTTCACGGATCCGGACAATCCCAAGCCCATCCTGGATCCGGCGGCCCTGGCGGCCCTCGATCCGTCCGTGGTGCGCACCATCCGCACCCCCTTCGACATGACCGGCGGGCGGCCCAAGCCGATTCTGGACTATGACAGGATCACGGCGCTGGACCCGCGCAACCTGCCTGAAGGCGTGATCTTCCTTCCCAACACGAAGACGTTCCGAGAAGAGATTTTGGCCGATGGCGCGCGCCAGATGATGCCGCCGGCGGAAGAATCCTTCGTCACGGACACCCTCACCCGGACCGGCCGTGACGGCGTGCCCTGGTCCGTCATCGCCAATCAGGTGATCATGGCGCCCGTGGAAACGCCGGATCTGGATGAAGGCCTGAGCGCCGAGGCTAAAGCCCGCGCCGTGAAGCAGATTCCCGCACTCGGCCCGTTCTTCGCCGTTACCAAGCTGGGCCTGCCCTGGAACACGGATGCGTGGAACGGCTACAGCGCCCAGCGCGACCGGCTGCTCGAGGCCTTCGCCGCCACGGACAGCGATGTGGTGGTGCTGACCGGCGACACCCACGCCTTCTGGGCCAATGACCTTACCGCACCGAGCGGCGCCCGCGCCGGTGTGGAGTTTGGCGTCACGTCGGTCTCCTCCCCCGGTGTCGGCGACTTTTTCGGCATGAAGGATGGTCTGGGCGCGCTGTTCGAAAAGGCCAATCCGGGCGTGCGCTACAACAATGTGGACGCGCGCGGTTATGTTCTCCTGACCCTGACCAAGGATGAGGCGCGCGCCGAATTGATCGCCGTCAGTGACGTGACGAAAAGGGCCTTCGAAGCCCAAACCGTCAGCACCTGGATCGTCCCTCGCGGCAAGGCCATGGAGGCGGGCTGAGCATCTTCAGTGATGGCATGGCTGGCAGGGTCAAACCCGCCAGCGATGCCCGCTCCATACAATACAGCCTGGTCGGATGGATCGGAGCGGCCGGTTTAAACGGGCCCTGCGACCGCTCCGCTTATCCCTGCGGTGTCTGGCGGATTTGTGGCATCCGGCGGACTATGACGGCAATGGTATCGCTCAGCCGGTCGAGACCCTGGCTCACGCTAGCCATATAATCCTCATAGGTCACGCCCCGGGCAGGCAGGGTCATGGCGAACCGCTCCACATGGGCCGGCCCGTCCGTTCCGTGATGCAGAACCACGACCTGCCCGGCCATCTCGACGCCCCCGTCTTCCGTGCGCAGAAGATGGGCGAAAGCGACCTTTACCTGAATGGTCGGATCCACTCCCCGGGGGAAAGGCCGGGCGATGACAGACGCTCCGGTCTTGTCTTCCAGACGTCGGCCAAGGGCCGCTGTCAGCATCTCCGCCGGCGGCGAGGCCCAGCGATGGCCATCGTCCCGGACGACCCGGTGGGCCCCCTCACGGGTGGCGATGGCATCCTTGCGGGCATAAGAGGGCAGCGCGACTTCGGCGAGGCCGATACGGTCCGGCACACTGATGGGTGCAGGATTGGCGGTGTTTCCGCCCAGAATATAGTAGTCCGGATCCGGACCGCCACCGCAACCGGCCAGAAGCAAAAGGGCGACCGCAAGGCCTGTCAGGGTTTTCATGACTTACCGTCCCGTGATGATCGCATTGGGATTTTGTTCAAGAACGGCGGCCAGGGCCGCAAGGGAGCGCGATGCATCCCGCAGGTTCCGTAAAGCACCCGAGAGATCCGCATAAAGTTCCGAGTTCGGCGACAGTCCGGACAGGGTGCTTTCGCCCGCATCGGCGATCTGGTTCAGGCTGGCGATCAGCTTGGGGAAATCCACACTTGCCGCCTCCAGATTTTCCGCCGTTCCGGCAAAGGACTTGAGGAGCCTTTTCGTGTCCGGATTGGCGATCAGGGCATCGGTGTTCTCGAGGAGATCGATCACGGAGCGGGCCAGATCATCGAGGGGCAGTTCCGAGACATTGGCAATGATCTGCTCCACATTCTGGGCGAGTGCGCCCAGTTCGGACGGTGCCGTCGGCATCGCCGGATAGGGCACGGCCTCGAAATCGATCATGGCATCGTCCTTGCCGATGCCGTCAACGAATTTGACCAGCTTCTTGCCCGAAAGAATGTTCCCCGTGGCGAGTTGAACCCGCATGCCGGTCGCCACCCACGACTCCATCGCAAGCCGGACATTCTCGGGAGGCACGTCCTGCAGGCCGATCCGACCGGGCTGGATTTCGAGTACCACATAGACCCGCTGCCTGTCCGTGGGCGTTTCCCCCATTTCGAGCACGACGTCCCGGACACTGCCGACCCGAATCCCCTGCCATTCGATGGGGGCGCCGCGCTCGAGCCCCTCGACAGAGTCGTCGAACAGCGCCATGAACAAAAAGCCCTCCCCTGCGATGGCATCGAACTGGCTTTCTTCGGCTGCCTCGCGGCTGGGGTAGATTGGGAAGATGACGTCGTCGGGCAAGGAAACGGTGCCGACCGACAGGCCCACATTTCCGAAGGCAATACCGCCGACGAGCAAGGCCTCAAGGGATTCCAACTGCACCGACAAACCGTTCGCTCCCGCATCGACGCGAACGCCGGAAACGTTCCAGAAATTTGTCGCCGGGCTCAGAAGGCTGTCATAGGGCGCTTCGATAAAGGCGTCATAGATGACATGGCTGAAGTCTTCCGCCAGATGACGACCCTCGACCTGACCCACACGGATCTTGCGGTAGAACACCGGCGAGCCCACCGTAATGGACCCTGCGGTCTCGCTGCGCAGATTGAAGTGGCGCCCCTTGGCACCCGGCGGCGTGAGAGGGCGCACGTCCAACCCTTCAAAACGTGTCTTGCGCCCGCTCGCCTGTTCGGCCCAGTCGACCTCGATATAGGAGCCGGAGAGCAGCGTCCCGAGACCGGATAGATCAGTCCCGGAAATCGTGGCCCCGACGATCCAGAAATCCGTCGTCTCGCCCAGATAAGGGGCCACGACCTTGTCCATGCGGGCCTTGACCAGCACACCATCAAGACCCTCCGTGAAGGTCACATCCTCCACCAGCCCGACGACCACATCGTTGTGCTTGATTTCGGTCTTGCCCGCCTCGATGCCATGGCCCTTGGAAAAAGTGATTTCAACCAGGGGCCCCTGATCGGCAAAGGACTGCCAAGCCACAATTGCTCCGATAACGGCGGCGAGGACAGGTACGATCCAGACCGAGGAGATCCGGCGCACACGCGCCTGTTCAATATCGGCCGCAGCAATATCTTCATGGGACACGGATGGTCTCCCCCTGCTCGTCCCCCCGTTCGTCGAGGTCAAGGTCCCAGATCAATCTCGGATCCAGACTCATGGCGGACATCATGGTCAGAATGACGGAAATGGCGAAGGCATCGACACCGGGTCCCGGGAGGATCTCGATCAGCCCCTTGATCTGGATCAGCGCCGCGAGAGCCGCCACGACGAACACGTCGACCATCGACCACCGGCCGATGAACTCAACAAGCTCATGGGCCAGGTGCTGCTGGTGTTGGCTGATGTTCCAGCGCCGCTGAATGGACAGGGCGAGCCATGCAATGACGACGAATTTCGAAACCGGAACCACGACGCTGGCCAGGAAGATCACCGCGGCAATGGCATAACTTTCGTAGTGGACCAGGGTGATCACGCCGCCCATGATCGTTGAACCGCTGTCCTCGGCGACGGTTTTGGTGATCATGATGGGCAGGAGGTTGCCCGGGATATAGGCAATCACGCCCGCAATCCAAAAGGCCCAGACCCGTTGCAGACTGAACGGATCACGCAGGCTCGTTGGCGTTCCGCACACGATGCATCGCTCGCCCGGATGATCGGTCAGGGTCCGGCAGGTGCGGCACAGGGCAAGCCCTTTGTCCTTCGCGCGGATCATGCCGTGCGCCTGATGTCTTGCCAGATGGTGTCCCGGCAGACGGCCGAGGCCCCCATGGCCAGCAACACGATCAAGGCCCCCATGGCCCAGAAGGCAGGGCCGAGCGTTATATCCGCCATGGCGCCCACCTTCACCAGCGAAACGATCACACCGATCATGAAAATCTCCGCCATGGTCCATGGCTCGATGGTCTGGGCAAACCGGAAAGACAGGGCATGGGATTGGCCTGTCTCGCGCTGCGCCTGAAGCACGCCGCCCAAATACAAAAGCAAAAGAATGCGCACCAGGGGGAACAACAGGATGAAGCAGGCGCAGACGACGGCGATCCCGGGCATGCCGTTATCCCAGAGAACCCACACGGCATCGACAATCGAAATCTCGTTCGAGAGGCCCGCCTCCTCCATGCGCATGAAAGGGAAGGCCACGGCAACTGCATAAAGGACCAAACTGGCGATCATCAGGGCGACGGTGCGCTCGGCACTCCTGGTCTTGTTGGTCAGGATCACCGCGTGGCAACGGCCGCATCGGGCGCGCTCACCCGACGCCAAGGTCGTCCGTTTCCACAAGGCGTCACAAACCGGGCACGCCATGTATTGGGCGTTAAGCGCCTCGATATGGCGCCGCCGCGCGTGCTCATTGCCCAGTGTCATGTCTATCCCCGCCCCCGTTCACGCAGGCTTTGCACCTCGGCCAAGGTGGTGGACCGATCCGCAGTTTGCCAACACGGCCCGCGCAAATGTCCCAGAGAGTGCATGAAAGAAATTCCCGACCGGAAGGACAGGAACACCGTTTAAGCGGACATTCCCCGCCAAAATCGGCTTGATCGGTCCCGCACAACACCGGCCGATGAATGAAGGGGTACGCGTACACGGATTAATGCCGGGTGTCGATCCGACCTTCGGGGCGCAATCCGGTCGAGCCCGATCCAAGGGCTAACAGAGCGCTGCCCCTGGCACCCTCGCGAAAGGCCATGGACCCACAAGAAAGGGGGCCGTAAACATAGGCCCAGGCTGGGTCGAAGGTGGCGCTGCCCAAAGTCAAGAAAAACCAATCAAGTCTTTGTTTTTTCCGATGGAGAGACGGACATGTTTTCCTTGTCGGGCAAGAAAATCCTTGTTGTCGGTGTGGCCAATGACCAGTCCATTGCCTGGGGCTGCGCGAAAGCCTTTCGGGCCCAGGGTGCGGACCTGGCGATCACATATCTGAATGAGAAGGCCGAACAGTATGTGCGGCCGCTGGCCGAGCGGCTCGATGCTGAGATGATCATGCCCCTCGACGTGGGCGAAGACGCGCAAATGGATGCCCTGTTTGCGGAAATCGCCCGCCGCTGGGGCCGGCTTGATGCCCTGTTGCACGCCGTGGCCTTCTGCCCCCGGGACGATCTTCACGGCCGGGTGGTCGACTGCTCCCGCGAAGGCTTCATGCAGGCCATGGACATTTCGGTCCATTCCTATCTGCGGCTCATCCGCCGGGCCGAGCCCCTCATGCCCAATGGCGGCACCTGCATGACCGTGACCTTCTACGGATCGGAGAAAGTGGTTGAGAATTACAACATCATGGGTCCGGTGAAGGCGGCGCTCGAGTCCGTCACCCGCTATGTGGCGGCGGAACTGGGCCCGAAGGGAATTTCCGTCCACGCCCTGTCGCCGGGCCCGCTCAAGACCCGGGCGGCGAGCGGCCTGAAGGACCTCGACGACATGCTGGCCGATGCCGCCGGGCGCGCGCCGACCCATCATCTGGCCACCATCGAGGATGTCGGCGCCTATGCGGCCTTTCTGGCCAGCAATGAGGCCTTCAATGTCACCGGCGGTATCCACCATATCGACGGCGGCTACAACATCGTCAGTTGACGGCTCATATCCGAGGAACGATCAGACCCGGCTGGATGTCCCGCCTTCCTTTTCGACCAGCCGGATGTCCCCGATCCGCATGGTCTTGTCGATGGCCTTGACCATGTCGTAGACGGTCAGGGCCGCGACCGAGACGGCCGTCAAGGCCTCCATTTCCACGCCCGTTCGGCCCGTGACACGCACCTCCGCAGTGATGTCCACAGTGCCGGCGGCGGCATCAGGGGCGAGATCCAGGGTGATCTTGGACAGGGGCAGCGGGTGACACAAAGGAATGAGATCCGCGGTCCGCTTGGCCGCCATGATGCCGGCAAGCCGCGCCACGCCCAGAACGTCGCCTTTCTTGGCCGTGCCGCCCTCGATGGCGGAAAGAGTTTGCGGCGCCACATGGATCCGGCCCATGGCGAGCGCCCGCCGGTCTGTCACCGGCTTGGCGCCCACATCCACCATCTGGGCCGCGCCTGCATCGGTGAAATGGGTCAGATCCGTCATGGTGCGGCCTCTGGCGCGGCGGCCGTACCCATCAGGGTCCTGAGGGCCGCCGTCACATCCGCCTGACGCATCAGGCTTTCGCCGACCAGGAACCGGCGCACGCCGATGCGGGCAAGGCGCGCGAGATCCTCTTGCGTCCCCAGACCGCTTTCTGCGATCACGATCCGGTCGCCGGGCACCAGGGGGGCAAGACGTTCCGTCGTCTCCAGACGGGTCTCGAAGGTTTTGAGATTGCGGTTGTTGATGCCGATCAGCGGGCTGGCCAGACGCAGGGCCCGCTCCAGTTCCCCCTCGTCATGGACCTCGATCAGCACATCCATGCCCCAGGCAAAGGCCGTGCGCTCCAGGGCGGCGGCTTCCCCGTCCGTCACGGCGGCCATGATGATCAGGATACAGTCGGCACCGAGCGCGCGGGCTTCGGCCACCTGATAGGGCTCGAACAGAAAATCCTTGCGCAGAACGGGCAGGTCAACCGCCTCCCGGGCCGCAACCAGAAAAGCGTCCGCCCCCTGAAAGGACGGACCGTCGGTCAGCACGGAAAGACAGGCCGCACCGCCCGCCCCATAGGCCCGGGCCAGGGCCGGCGGATCGAAATCCGCGCGGATCAGACCCTTGGACGGGCTCGCCTTTTTGATTTCCGCGATCACGGCATAAGGGCCGCGGGCCAGGGCCCGGTCCATGGCGGCCCGGAAGTCGCGCACCGTGGGGGCGCCGCGGGCTGCGGCTTCCACCTCGGCGCGGGGCCGTTCGGCCATCCGCTCCCGGATTTCTTCGCGCTTGTAGGCGGCGATCTTGTCGAGGATCGTGGTCACGGGTTCGCCCTCCGATCGGGCGACGGGGGGAGCCCCTGACTGATGGCAACGAGACCTTCGAGGGCGCGCTTGGCGGCCCCGGACTCGATGGCCTGGGCCGCCTGGGCCGCGCCGGCGGCAAGATCCGCGGCCCTTTCGCCGACCACGAGGCAGGCGGCGGCATTGAGGCACACGATGTCGCGATAGGCCCCGGGCTCGCCGTCGAGCAGGCGCATGATGGCTCGGGCATTGTCCTCCGGCGCGCCGCCCCGCACAGCCTCGAGCGGATGGCAGGGCAGGCCCGCATCCTCCGGGGTCACCGTGAATTCCGCGATGCGCCCCTCCTTCAGGGCCGCCACATGGCTGGGTCCGGCAATGCTCAACTCGTCGAGGCCCTCGTCCCCATGCACCACCCACACCCGGTCCGAGCCCAGATTGCGCAACACATCGGCCATGGGCACCAGCCAGCGGGCATGGAACACGCCCAGCACCTGGCGACGGGCCCCGGCCGGATTGGACAGGGGGCCCAGCAGATTGAAAATGGTCCGCACGCCAAGGGCCTTGCGGACAGTGGCCACATGGCGCACGGCCTCGTGGTGGCGCGGCGCCATCAGGAAACCGAGGCGGGCCTCGGCGATGGCGCGGGCGGTCACCTCGGGCTCTGCATCCAGATTGACGCCCAGGGCCTCCAGCACATCGGAGGATCCCGATTTCGACGAGGCGGCGCGATTGCCGTGCTTGGCCACCGTCACGCCGGCGCCGGCCGCCACGATGGCAGCGGCGGTGGAAATGTTCAGCGTACCCTTGCCGTCGCCGCCGGTACCGCAGGTGTCGACCATGCCGGCTGCCAGGGGCTCGGGCACAGCGACTCGCCGCGCGCGGGCGCGCATGGCCTCGGCACCGGCAGTGATCTCCTCGACGCTTTCGCCCCGGGCGGACAGGGCCGCAAGAAAGGCCGCAATCTGAAGATCGCTTGCCTCACCGTCCATGATGGTGTCGAAGGCGGCCCGGGCCTCCAGGCGGGACAGGCCCGCTCCGCCGATGGTCTTGCGCAGGATGTCGGGAAAAGCGGGTTGGGGAGAACCCGGATCAGGCAGGGTGTCGTTGGGCATCGTCGGTCCCGTGGTCGTGGTGTCATGGGCCCGCGCCGTCTCCGGGCGGCTCGGGACAAGAGGTCAGGCGGCGTTTAGGAAATTCTTAAGCAGGTCATGGCCGTTTTGGGACGCAATGCTTTCCGGGTGGAACTGAACCCCGTGCAACGGAAAATCCTTATGCTGAAGGCCCATGATCAGCCCGTCTTCCGTCTCCGCCGTGATGGTGAAACAGTCGGGCAGGCTGTCGCGCTCCACGATGAGGCTGTGATACCGGGTGGCCTCCAGCGGATCGGGCAAACCGGCGAACACGCCCGCACCGCTGTGACGCATGGGCGAGACCTTGCCATGCATGCAATGGGGCGCCCGCACGACGCGCCCGCCAAAGGCCTGGCCGAGGGCCTGGTGCCCCAGACACACGCCCAGAACCGGTACTTTTCCGGCGGCAGCCGTCACCAGATCGAGGGAAATACCCGCCCGGTTCGGATCGCATGGTCCCGGCGAAATGACGATCGCTTGCGGGCGCCGGTCCAGGGCCTCCTCGGCGCTCAAAGCGTCATTGCGCTGAACGTCCACTTCGGCGCCGAGTTCGCCCAAATAGTGCAACAGATTATAGGTGAAGCTGTCATAGTTATCGATCAGGAGAATCATGTCCGCCTCTCAGCCGCACGGCCCCCGCCGGGACGCGGACCGGAGACGGCGGGGCCCTTGGTGCGGCGGGAAAACGGGCGGCGCAATGCTCGTCTCGGGAGCCGGGACGTGCATCCTGCCTCGTTTGGCCCGAAGATCGCACAGGGACTGGGCCTGCGCAATGCGCGCCCGCTCCCGGCGGCGACGCCCCTGACCCGGGCGCCTGCGCCCGCAACGCAAGAGCAGAGCCCATGCTGAACGGACCGGTCACCTATGCACGGCGTCTGTCGCCCCCGCCCGAGCCCGCACCGGCCCCTCGCCCGGCGCCGCCGCGGGCTGCGGTGCTGCCCGTCGTCATCCTCGCCGTCAGCGTCCTGATCAGCGCCTTCCCGGACCAGCCCGCCGCTCCGGGCCCGCAGGCCCAACAACCGGCTCCGCAGATCCAGCCCTCGGCTCCGGCAGGCCCGGGCGTCGTCGCCCATGTCCAGGATACCTGGTATCCCCTGGTGGAGCTGGCCGACCCCGAAAGCCTCGACCCGGTCGCCCCTGCGGCGGCCGCGGCGCGACCGCAGGCACCGGCGCCCCAAGGGACCGGACCCGTCGGCGCGGTGCCGCCCCACGGCCTGCGTGCGCCTCATCCGGTGTTGGAAGACCGACACCGGGCCCGGCTGCGCCTCGTGGCCCAGGCCCTGGTGCGCCAGACCCGCACTGTCCGGGTTGCCGCCGGAATCGCTCCCTCCCTGAAAGCCGTTATCGAGACCGCCGCCCGGGAGCCCGAGGAAAAGTCCGTGCCGGTTCCAGTGCCCCAGCCGCGCACCCCCAACGCGCCGGATTGGCGCGCTTTCGGCTCCGTGGCCATGCCGATCCCGCGGGGCGATCCGGCCACGCCGCAAATCGCCCTGGTGATCGACGATCTCGGCCTCAATGCCGGACGGACCCGGGCCGTGATGGCTCTGCCGGGGCGCCTGACCATGGCTTTCCTGCCCTATGGCCGGCACTCGCGCCGACTGGCGCGCGCCGCCTCCGAGGCGGGCCACGAAATCATGCTGCATTTGCCCATGGAGCCCCTGGGACCGGAAGATCCGGGTCCGAAGGCCCTTCTCGAGGCCCTGCCAACCCATGAATTCATGGCCCGGATCCTTTGGGCCTTCGACCAGATCGAAGGATTTGTGGGCTTTAACAACCATATGGGCAGCCGGCTGACGGAAAACGCCCAAGCCATGGCGCGCCTGATGGATCTCGTGAAGGATCGGGACCTCTACTTCCTGGATTCGCTCACCAGCGCGCGCAGCGTGGCCTATGAGGCCGCCCTCGACGCGGGCCTGCCCACTCTGGTGCGCCAGGTCTTCCTCGACCATGACGCTTCGCCCGCCGCGATTCGCGAGCGGCTCGACGAAACCCTGGAGCGGGCCCGGCGCCGGGGCGCCGTCATCGCCATCGGCCACCCTTATGACACCACCCTTGCGGCCCTCAGGGACTGGATCCCGAAGGCCCAGTCGCTCGGCCTGTCCTTCGTGCCGGTCAGCGCCTTTCTCGCCCCGGACACCCAGCGCCGCCTGCTCCTGGCGGCCCGCATGACCGCCAGCGCCGTCCGGTAACCCTCTGCGCGCGCGCGGATTCCCAACTGGAGCCCAATAGGCTACCCTTTGGGCCATGGTGACAAAGCAGATCAACGCTCTCAAAACCAAAGGCCTCGACGCCTTCCGGCGCGGCGACGCCAAAGCGGCATTCGACGCCCTGGGCGCCGCCGCCGATGCCGGCGCGCAGGACCGGGACGTGAGCATGGGGCTTGCCATCGTCGCCCGGATATTGGGGCGCCATGAGCGCGCCTTGAGCGCCAGCGAGCAAGTCATTGCCCTTGAGCCGCGCAATGTCGAAGCCCTGATCATCAAGGCTGATGCCCTGAAAGGTCTGGGCCGGGAGCGGGCGGCCTCCACCTTTTACTTGACGGCCGTGAAAGCGGCGCCCAGCCAAGGCCTTCCTGCGCCCCTTGCAAAGGACCTCGCCCGCGCCCAGGCGGCCTGTGCGGATGCCGCGAAGCACTATGAGACGGTCCTGCGGGACAAGGCAGCACAAGCGGGCTTTGCGGACCCGACGGGCCAAAGCCGGGTGGGCCAGGCCCTCGACATCATGTTCGGCCGTAAACAGATCTTTGTGCAGCAGCCCTTGAAATTTTATTTTCCGGAATTGCCGCAGATCCAATTCTACGATTCCGCCGCGTTCGACTGGGCTGCGGCACTCGAAGCACGGACGCAGGCCATAAAGGAAGAGGCGCTGGCGGTCTGGACCGCCGGACAAGGCCTTGAGCCCTACGTGCCCAAGACGTCGGATCGTCCCCATCTCGCCCACCAAACCATTATGGGCAATACGGATTGGACCGCCTATCATCTGTATAAGGAAGGTGAAGTTCAGAGCGATAATATCGCGCGGTGTCCCGCGACAATGGATGCGCTGGCGCTCCCCCCCCAGCCTGCGATCGGCGGGAATTCACCCACGGCGCTTTTTTCCGTGCTGCGGCCCGGCATGCATATTCCGCCCCATACCGGAATGATGAATATGCGCCTGATCTGCCATCTTCCTCTGGTTGTTCCGGATGGCTGTGTGCTGCGCGTGGGCAATCAGGAGCGCCACTGGCGCGAAGGCACACTGATGGTGTTCGATGATTCCATCGAACACGAAGCCCGAAACACCAGCAGCGAAGCCCGCATCGTTCTTCTGTTCGATATCTGGCGACCGGAATTGACCGAAGAAGAACGCCATTTCGTGAGTGCCATCTATGACGGGATCGCCGATTTCGAGGACAGCGCCTAACGGATCGGCGCGGATTGCTGCGCGGGCTGTGCCTTTGCAATGAGACCCGCGTGCGCCATAGCGTCAAGCACCCGATCCAGTGCGGCCGGCGCGATGTCCGCATAGCGCGCTTCGAGGTCCTCCCTCGTGAACCAGCGCTGTCCCATCGCCCACCCCACCGCCGCATGGGCCGCGCCGAGCGGAATCGTCGCCCCATCCGTAATGAGACGATAGCCGTCATCGAGTGTCCGCTCGATCCGGGCTCGGCGATGAACCGTGTAGAAGGTGGGACGGGGCGTCTCGGGCAGCGTGAAGTCTGGAAGGTCACGGCGCAGACCGTGTTGGAGGGCGGCCACCTCGGCCTCGAACAGCGGAGATGTGACGAGGGCGGACAGTTTGTCCGCCAGGGCCTGCAGATGGGCGCGCAGCGCCTCGCCGCCATCATGGCGTGCATCGGGCAGATAGGCCCGAAACAGAGTATCCTGATCCGACTGGCCTTTGATCAGGTCAAAAAGACTCATGCCGGTGGCGGGGGACACCGAGAAGGTCACATGCAGCGATGCCTCACTTGTTGCGAGAGCATCATGGTATTGCCCGCGGGGCAGATAGAGCAGGTCGCCGGGTTCCAGGGTCGCTTCGAACAGCAGGTCGCCGCGGGAGGAAGCCAGCAGCTTTTCGGTCTCATCCCCCGGGGGCAGCGGATGGGTCGGATTGTCGGCGCGCGCTGAATAGATCCGCCAGGTCTTGCGCCCCTCGGTCTGGTAGGCGAAGACATCGTGCAGATCGAAATGGGTGGTGAAAGCCTGGACGTCCTTGAAGGAACAATAGACATTCGCGCCGACCTGGGCGGCAAAGCGCTCCTCAAAAATTTGGGCGACCCGCGCCACTTCGGGGCAGATCGCGTGGACCCGATTGGCCACCAGGCTCGCGCCCATGCCCAGCATGGCCTTGACCTTTTTCGGATTGGCCATCATGGCCGGACCCGTGGCGGTCTCCACCCGGTCGCAATAGTTTTGGGGCAAGGCTTCCCGGCCCTTCATGATGAGCTTGAGATGATGCTGGGTCCAATAGGGGCTGAGCGCCAAAAGGCCGTTCAACCGCTCCCAGTTCAGGATATCCGGTCCACAATCCGCCCCCCGGGCGATATGCACAGGTTTCCTGCCATAGTAGTCTTTCAGGAAGTCTTCCGCCGAAAGGGGCGCGACGAGTTCGGCAAAGGACATCATGGGCTTTCAGGCTCCCCAAAGGCGCGTGCTTTGCCCGCAGAATAACCGGCCTGTCCCCCTGCTTGAAAGGGGGGCCCCTGCCCAGGGGAGAACCCGGGTCGAAGCCGGCCGGCATGTTTCCAATGCGAACCGGTCCAAACATCAGGGACACGCCCATGTTCAAGATCCTGCCCGACCTCCTCAACCATGCCGAAGTGCAGCGGTTGCGCGAGCTTGCCGATGTCATTCCCTATCAGGACGGCAAATCCACAAATCCGGATTTCCAACTGAAGAACAACCTCCAACCGGATCCGCAGGCCCCATCGTCCCAGGAGTCAGCTCAGCTTGTCCAAAGCGCTCTGGTCCGCAACCCGTGGGTCCGGGAAACCTGCTTCCCCAAGGCGCTCGGCGCGCCGCTTCTTTCAAAATACGAGCCGGGAATGTCCTATGGCGAGCATGTGGACACGCCGGTCCTCGCGGGCAGTCCGCCCGTAAGGGTCGATATTTCGTGTACGGTCTTTGTCGCCGAGCCTGACAGTTATGACGGGGGCGAATTGATCATCCGTCTCGCCGACCGGGAGGTCAGCGTCAAGGAAAAACCCGGCTCGGCGGTGTTCTACCCCTCCACCTGTTTCCATCGGGTGGCGCCGGTCACCAGAGGCACCCGCCTTGTGGCCATCACCTTCATTGAAAGCCGGATCCGGGATACCCATCGCCGGGAAATTTTGAACGAGCTTCAGGGCTGCATCAACGACTATGGGGCAAAGCTGTCCCAGGAAGCCAATATGCGGCTGGAATTCGTGCGCACCAATCTCGTGCGCTTATGGTACGAGGACTGATGGTTCCCGCCCAAACCCCTCGGCATTCAGAGCCTTCTCAAGAACGGGCGCGCCCGCGGCATAACGCTCCAGCCAATTGAGCCCCTTGGCGATCTCCACCGCCTGCTCGCGGCGGGCCGTCCGCAGGACCTCAGCGCGCAGACCGGGCCCGTAAGCGTGCTCCGGGGCTTTGGCATATTGGGAGATGGCCGGCGTCTGCGCGATCCGCGCCAGATAGTCCGTGTCGGGCGTGACGCCGATATGGTGGAAAACACGGCCCATGACCGCTCCAGGTTGGGCCAGCAGGTCGTCGAAATCAATATCGAGCAGCCGCGGAGCCAGGGTCTCGTCGGCGAACCAATCTCGCTGGGTCAGTCGTTCGGCTGCCCAGGTGAAGGCCGCCCATTCCCCCGGCGAAAGAGTGTGCAGGGGCGACGGGGCGGGCCCGGCGAGACGCACGAGGCGGATCATCCGCTCCCGGCCCCAGGCCTTCATGTCGGTCAGATTGTTCGGTCCGGCGAGGAGGGTCGCGATGTGGGGCTCCGGCTTCAGGCTGATGGCAATGGCCTTGGCGCCGCTCCAAGCGCTGAGGAGAGCCGGTGCGAGGCGCTGGGTGGCACTGGTCGCCTTCACGGTCACGGCTTCGACCCTCGCCGGAGCCCGGGACCACAAGGCCCCGAAGGTCTCGACCAGGCTGTCAAAATCACCGCCGGACCAGAGTGCATGATCGGTATCGAGATCATCGAAAAGGACGGCGAGATCCCGCAAGGGCAAGGGCTCCCTCAGGGACAGGACGCGTTGGTCCTGGTCCAGAAGGCGGCTGAGCAGGGTGGAGCCGCAATGGCTGGTGTGGAAGATGAAATGAAGGGGCCTTCGCACGGCCCGGTCCGCGGCGCTCACGCTGGCAAGGATCGCCTTAATGCGATCAAGGGACACCCAGCCCCCCTTGGATCCCGTCGGCACCATGCGTTCGTCGAGGAAGCTGGCCTGGCGGAACAGGGCCGGGTCGGCCAACAGGAACAGGATGGTTCGGTGCAGCGGATCAAAGCGAAAGGGATAGAGCGCCGGATCGCAGGCCAGATCCTTCAATCGCGCGTCCACCTCCGGATCGATGCGTGGGGGCACTGGGGCCATGGTCCGCCTCCTTAGGGGATTGCCTTGCGTGACGAAGGATCCTCAGCGCCGCCGCAGGGAATCCGTCGTGAAGACCGCGAGGCCTGACCAGATCAGGGCAAAGGTCACGAGATGGGCGCCCGTGATGGCCTCGCCGAAGGCCCAGACCGCGAGAACGAAATGGATCGTGGGCGCGGAATATTGGGTGAGGCCCAGGGTCGAGAGCCGCAAACGCCGGGCCGCAAGACCGAACAGCAACAAGGGTACCACCGTGACGGGTCCGGAGAAGATCAGGAATAGGTTTGTCCAGATCCCCATGGTTCCGAAGGACGCGCCGCCGGCGAAGGCCATCCAGGCGAGATATCCGACAGCGACGGGCAGCACCACGACGGTTTCCGCAAATAGCCCCTCGAGCGCGCCAACGGGCAGCACCTTGCGCACCAATCCGTACAGGCCGAAGCTCACCGCGAGCATGAGCGAGATCCAGGGCGGCACGCCCAGGGCCCAGGTGAGATTGATGACACCGGCGCAGGCCAGCAGGATGGCGATGGTCTGGGCCCGGTTCAACCGCTCGCCCAGAACCAGAAAACCGAGCGCCACGCTGATCAGCGGGTTCATGAAATAGCCGAGACTGGTCTCCAGCACCCGGCCCACGGACACGGCCCAGATGAAGGTCACCCAGTTGACACTGATCAGGGCCGAGGTCACGACGAGCGCCAGGACCACCCGCCAGCTCTTCAGCGCCCGGAAGAGGTTCGGCAGGCGCGAGCCTTGCACCATGAACCCGCCCAGGAGCAGGACCGACCAGACCACCCGGTGGGCCAGCACCTCGAACGGCGCCACATGGGCGAGCAGCTTCCAATAGGCGGGGCTCAGGCCCCATAGACCGAAGGCTCCCAGCGCGAAGGCCAGACCGGCCGCAGGGCCCTTGTCTTCCGTTATGGCCGGCGTTGCCCCATCCACGGCCGTTTCCGCCGTGGACGGACCGGGACCGATGGTCGGCGGCGCCGCGCCGGGATCGGCTCTCACGGGGCCACCGACCAGGTCGTGCCCTCGGGCCCGTCTTTCAGGACGATGCCGCGGGCCAGCAGCGCGTCGCGAATCCGGTCGGCCCGGGCAAAGTCCTTGGCCGTACGAGCCTCCCGCCGCTCCCCGATCAGCCGTTCGATCTCGGCGCCGTCCACGCCCTTGGCCTCGCGGGACAGGTCCCTCCAGGCGTCGGCCGTCATGGGTCGCAAGCCCAAAAGCCCCATGGCGCGGCCAAGGCCGCCGGCAGCGTGTGCGTCGCCCTTGCGGGCCGCGTCGGCCAGCCCATGCATGGCATTGATGGCCAGCGGCGTATTCAGATCATCGCCCAGGGCGGCCATGACGCTGTCCGGCATGTCCGCCGAGGGCTCCACCCCGTCCACCAGATCATACCATTTATCCAGGATCGCCTTGGCCTCCCGGGTCTGGGCCGTGGTCCAGTTGATGGGCTGATGATAGTGGGTCATGAACATCTGGAGGCGGAGCACTTCGCCGGGCCAGTCCTTTAGGGCATCCTCGATGGTGAGAAAATTGCCCTCGGATTTCGACATTTTGCGGCCCTCAAGCTGCAACATGCCATTGTGCATCCAGACGGTCGCAAAGGGCGCGCCGCCATGGGCGCAGGTGCTCTGGGCCATCTCGTTTTCATGGTGGGGAAACACAAGGTCAAGCCCGCCGCCGTGGATATCGAAGGTCTTGCCAAGGTGCTTTTCCGTCATGGCGGAGCACTCGATATGCCAGCCCGGTCGGCCGCGGCCCCAGGGGCTGTCCCACCCCGGATCCTCCGCCGCGGCGGGTTTCCACAGCACAAAATCCATGGGATCGCGCTTGTAGGGCGCCACCTCGACCCGGGCGCCGGCCTGCATTTCCTCGGTGGAGCGGCCGGACAGGGCGCCGTAGCCGTCATGGCTCGGCACATGGAAAAGCACATGCCCCTGCGCCTCATAGGCGTGGCCGGCCTCGATCAGCGCCGCGATCATGGCGATCATTTCGCCGATGTGGTGGGTGGCGCGGGGCTCGACCGTCGGCGGCAGGGCGTTGAGGCCCGCCATGTCCTCGTGGAAGGCGGCAATGGTGCGTTCCGTGACCACATCAATGGCGACGCCGTCGGCCCGGGCCCGCGCGTTGATCTTGTCGTCGACATCGGTGAAGTTGCGGGCATAGATCACGTGGTCGGGCCCATAGACTTCCCGCAGCACACGGAACAACAGGTCGAAGACCAGCATGGCCCGGGCATTGCCGATATGGGCCCGGTCATAGACCGTCGGTCCGCACAGATACATCCGCACCCGCGACGGGTCGAGGGGCTCGAAGACCTCCTTGGTCCGGCTTGCCGTGTTGTAAAGCGTCAGGGCCATGATGCCTCCTGCCTCCCCGTCAGGCCGTCTCGCCGTTCAGCCGGGCCTTGGCCCGCTCCGGGCCGATCAGTGCCAGGAGCTTGTCCATTTCCGGGCCGCGCTCGGCGCCCGTGAGCGCAAGGCGCAGGGGCTTGAACAGGGCCTTGCCCTTGGCGCCGGTCTTTTCCTTCACGGCGGCGGTCAAAACCGACCATGTGGTGTCATCAAAAGGACCCTCCGGCAGACAGTCAATGGAGGCCTTGATGACGGCGGCATCCGCTTCGCCGATCACGGGCGTCACGGGGCCGTTTACGATGCGCCAAAGGTCTACGGCATCGGCAAGAACCGTGAGATTGGCCCGCGCCGTCTCCCAGAAGGCCGCGCCGCCGCCGACGCCCAGGGCCTTGAGCCGCTCGGCCACCCGGTCATAGGGCATCTCATGGAGCAGTTTGGCGTTCAGTCCCCGCAGATCGTCCGCATCGAAACGGGCCGGCGCCCGGCCCAATGTCTCCATACTGAAGGCGCCCGCGAGCGCACCGATCTCGATCTGCGGCTCGACGGGCTGGGACGTGCCGAGCCGCGCGAGCAGCGACACGACGGCCATGGGCTCAAGCCCCTCTTGCCTCAGGCTCTGCACCGTGAGCGACCCAAGCCGCTTGGACAGGGCCTCGCCCTGTGCGCCGACCAGCAGGGACGTGTGCCCGAAGATCGGCGCGGTGCCGCCCACGGCCTCGAAAATCTGGATCTGGGCGCCGCTGTTGGTGACGTGATCCTCGCCCCGGATGATGTGTGTGATCTTCTCGTCCACATCGTCCACCACGCTGGGCAGGGTATAAAGATAAGTGCCGTCCTCGCGCACGAGGATGGGATCGGAAATGCTCGAGGTGTCGATTTCCGTCTGACCCCGGACCATATCCTCCCAGACGGTCCGGCGCCCGTCGAGCTTGAAACGCCAATGGGGTTTGCGGCCCTCGGCCTCGAGCGCCGCGCGGTCCTCATCGGTGAGCGAGAGAGCGGCCCGGTCATACACCGGCGGTAGACCGCGGGTGCGCTGGAGCTTACGCTTGCGCTCCAACTCCTCCGGGGTCTCATAACAGGGATAAAGAAGGCCCCGGGCCTTCAGGTCCTCGGCCACCGCGTCATACCGGGCGAAGCGATCCGACTGACGGAAGGTCCGATCATGGACAAGGCCAAGCCAGGCCAGATCCTCCGCGATGCCGTCGGCGAACGCCTGGGTGGAGCGCTCCGTGTCTGTATCATCAAGGCGCAGCACGAAATCCCCGCCCTGCCCTTTTGCGAACAGATAGTTGAACAGGGCGGTACGGACATTGCCCACGTGGAGGCGGCCCGTGGGGCTTGGAGCGAAGCGGACAGTGACGGTCATGGTCGGGTCCCTCATCGGGGGCGAAGCGTGGACGAGCCCGTCATTGCAAGGCGGAAAAGGCGGAATACGGGGCCCGATGGACGGGCTCAGCCCCGCCCTACCGTCGTTGCAACGACTGGAGCCTTTGTGTCTGCCGGCTGGTGGTCAAGCACCGTTGCGCCGGGCACGGAACATCACGGCGAGCCCGTATCCGATGGCGATAAGCAGGAAGGCCGGCAGGATCAACACGAACCCGGTCAACACAAGCGCGAGGATCCCGACGGCCAGACCGTAAATGCCGCCGAGAATGCCCATGATCATCCCGAAGACGCCGCCGAAAACGCCGAAGAGGATCGGCCCCAGCAGGATGCCGAGCACGAGCGCGACGACGAGGGCGAGGACCAGCCCGCTGCGCCCCTGGGGCAGGCGGGCCTCATAACCATCGCTTGCACTGGCGTTCGGTGGGGCGTGGTCCGAGCCAGGGTGGGTATCGCCCGTCCGGTCCCGGTCGCGGTGGAGTTCTGGGACCATAGGCAGTTCGGATCCCGACGGATCTTGATGATCAGTTTCTGGCATTTCTGAACCCGTTCGTTATGGGATAACGCCGGTCACGGCCAAAATTCCGGAGGCTGACTTTCACCCCCGGGGCCGCCTGGCGCCGTTTGTATTCGGCCACATACACCAGATGCTCGATTCGCTTAACGGTTTCGGGCGCGTGGCCACGGGCCACCACGTCGTCGAAGGCCATCTCCCGCTCGATCAGACACTCCAAGATATCGTCGAGATCCGCATAAGGCGGCAGGGAATCTTCGTCCCTCTGGTCGGCGCGCAGTTCCGCCGTGGGCGGCTTGGAGATGATCCGCTCGGGAATCACGAGACCGGCCGGTCCTTTGGCACCGCGCGGAACTTGGCCGTTGCGCCAACGGGACAGGGCGAAGACCTGGGTCTTGTAAAGGTCCTTGAGCGCGTTGTACCCACCGCACATGTCGCCATAAAGCGTGGCATAGCCCACGGACACCTCGGACTTGTTACCCGTGGTCAGAACCATGGGCCCGAACTTGTTGGACAGGGCCATCAGGATGACGCCCCGGATGCGGGACTGGAGATTTTCCTCGGTGATGTCCGGCCCGCGATTGCCGAACACAGGGGCCAGCGTGCCCGTGAAGGCATCGACGGCCGCCTCGATCTCCACGGTCTCATAGCGCACGCCCAGCGCCTCGGCACACGCCTTGGCGTCTTCCAGACTGTCGCCGCTGGTGTAGCGGGAGGGCAGCATCACGCACCAGACCCGCTCCGGACCCAGCGCATCGACCGCGACGGTTGCCGAGAGGGCGCTGTCGATCCCGCCGGACAAACCCAGGACGACGCCGGGAAACCGGTTCTTTGCCACATAGTCCCGCAGGCCGATCATGGCCGCCTGATAGAGGCTTTCCTCGGCCCCGACGGCCGGCACCTGGGGTCCCGCCTCGCAGGCCCAGCCCGTCTCACTCCGGGTCCAGACGGTCGGTACGATGGCCTCGTGCCATTCGGAGGCCTGGATGGCCACCTGCCCGTCGCCATTGATGACGAAACTGCCCCCGTCGAAAACCAATTCGTCCTGCCCGCCCACCTGGTTCACATAAGCGAGCGCAAGGCCGCTTTCGCCGATGCGGGCCCGGATATGATCCAGGCGCAGATCGTATTTGCGGGATTGGAACGGCGAGCCGTTGGGCACAAGCAGGAAATCCGCGGCCGCCTCCTTGAGGGCTGCCACGGGCTCGCGCACCCAGACATCCTCGCAGATCGGGATGCCGATGCGGGCGCCGCGCAGGTCGACGGGATGGGGCAAGGGCCCCGGATGGAACACCCGCTTTTCGTCGAATACCCCGTAATTCGGCAGGGCATATTTGAAACGCAGGGCCGTGATCTCCCCGCCGTCCAGCACGGCCACTCCATTGTAGAGGCGCTCATCGGCAATCCAGGGCACGCCGATGATCATCGCCGGACCACCATCGGCCGTTTCCGCCGCCAGGGCGCGGACCGTTGCCATCGCGTCCGCCTGGAACGCGGGTTTGAGCACCAAATCTTCCGGCGGATACCCTGTGATAAAGAGTTCGGGGAACACGAGGATATCGGCCTTATGCCCCGCGGCCTGGGCCCGCGCCGCGCGCGCCAGTTCCGCGTTTGCGGCGATGGCGCCGACGGTCGGGTTGAGCTGGGCCAGATGGATGGTCAGTCGCTGGGTCATGGCTTTGTCTTAGACCTTTACCGGACCCCCGACAACACGGCCCCCGGTCACGGCGGGGGCAGTCGACCGGTCCTCAATGCAAGGTGGGGATCAGGGTCTCGCACACCCGGTCCACATCGCTTTCGGAAAGATAGGGATGCATGGGCAGGGCGAGAATGGTCTCGGCAAGCCGCTCAGTGGTTGCCAGACCCTCGGCCGGCGCATAGGCGGCAAAGGCATCCATCTTGTGACAGGGCACGGGATAATAGATCGCCGTTGGGATGCCCGCCTCCTTCAAGACGGCCTGGCTCTTGGCCCGGTCCGGTACCGTGATGGAGTAAAGGCCCCAGGAGGGCTGAACATCGGCGGGGCGCGCCGGCAGGGTCATATGTGCCGACAGATGGGTGTCATACCGCGCGGCGACCCGGTTCCGGTTCTCGATTTCCTGGTCGAAGATCGTGAGCTTCTCGAGCAGCACGGCGGCCTGCATGGAATCGAGGCGACCATTGATCCCGACACGAACCGACAGCTTGCGGGTCTCGTCGGTCCCGTGCCAGCGCAGGGAGCGCCACAACTCGCCCCGCTCCGCGGTATCCGTGAAGATGGCGCCGCCATCGCCATAGGCGCCAAGGGTTTTCGCCGGAAAGAAAGACGTGCCCGTGATGGGCGCCAGGGTGCCGACGGCCCGGTTGCCGGCCCGGCCGCCGAAGCTCTGGGCGGCATCGGCCATCATGATCATGTCGTGTTCGGCGGCAATGGCCCCGATGGTGGCATAGTCAGCAGGCAGACCGAACAGGTCAACGGGCACCACGGCCCGTGGGCGCAGACGCCCCTCCTCGGCCACGGCGTCAATTTTGTCGCGCAGATCCACGGGGTCCATGTTGAACGTGTCCTCCCGCACATCGACGAAAACGGGGGTCGCGCCGCACACCAGCACCGCATTGGCCGTGGCGTTATACGTAAACGAGGGGATGAACACCGCATCGCCGGGCCCGATATCTTCCCCCATCATGGCAATCACGAGCGCGTCGGTCCCGCTGGAGACGCCAACGGCATCGGCCGCGCCGGTGCGGGCGACCAGGGCCTCTTCAAGCTCCTTGATCTCCGGCCCATTGATGTAAGCGCCATGGTCCAGGATGGCCTTGAGCCGCGCTTCGATCCGCTCACGGATGGGCTTCTGCTGGGCTTTGAGATCGATGAATGCGATGGGGCTCGTGGACACGTCGGGTCACTCCAGACAAAACGAAAGGGTGTTTGGCAACCTTGGAACGATTCTGCCGCCCGCGGTCGGACGGCTCACGGCGCTGGTGGCCGTTCAGGTTCCATGTCGGGCGAGGTCAGCCTGATCCATCGCCCGGGCCTGATCCATCCCCGGGCCTGATCCATCCCCGGGGAAAGGGTTTCGCTCCGCGGGGCAGGCCAAAGCCCACCCCCCACAGGACCGCCTTAACGCATCAAGCCGTCATCAACTCGCGGGCCGTCTGCGGCGCGAGACCATGGGCCCGGGTGATCCGCAGGGCCGTATCGACCGCCTGGGCCGCATGGGCGCCGGTCACGACTGGCTCCTCGCCGCGCTGCACGCATTCCAGAAAGCGGCCGATGCCATAACCCAAGGGATCGGTGGCGATGGCCGGCAGCCCGTTTTGCTCCCCTCCAAAAGCTTCCTCGAGGGGAAACGGCGTCGTGTTCGTCAGGGTGCGGTTGACGAAATCGATAAAAATCTCGCCGTCATCATAGATGAGGCGCATGGACCGTTCCTTGGCCGGCGCGTTGCGGCTGGCAAACAAATGCCCGCTGGTGCCGCAGGCAAGATCAAGCTCAGCAGAAACCTCGTCGGCGAGATCGCCGTGGATGAACTTCGCATCCGCGGACACGTCGGCCACCTCGCCTTCGGCCACGCGATGGACGAGGTCGATGTCGTGGATCATCAGATCCATCACGACACTGACATCCATGGCCCGCCCGGTAAAGGGCCCGGCCCGGCGGCATTCCACGAATCGCGGGGCCTGCTGGCGCGACAGCACGCCGAACTGGGCGAACACATACCGTTCCTGGTGCCCGACCTGCAGCACGAGGCCCTTGCGCTGGGCGAGGCGGACCAGTTCACCGGCATGGCCGGCATCAAGGGCCAGCGGCTTTTCCACGAGGCAATGGACCCCTGCGTCCAGCACCTGACGGGCAATCCGGTAATGGGTCCGAGCGGGCGAGGCCACGGTGACGGCATCGACCTCATTGAGGACAGCCGCAAGATCCGTCTCAGCCCGGCAGCCGTGTTTGCCGGCAGCGGCGCGTGCCCGATCGCCGTCCACATCGACGACAGCCACCAGGTTTGCATCCGGGTTTGCCGCATATTTCGCGGCGTGGAGTCCCCCGAAAAACCCCGCACCCACCACGGCAACCCGCACGGGTCGTTCAGATTTAATCTTGATAAACACGATCGTTCCTCACTCGCGAATGCCGATGCGGACTATCACTCACCCGCAACAGTCTTCTTGCGCTCAAGCCCCACTTGGACGAGGCCGGTCCCTTGAGACGCACGTGACACCCATGCGCCGGGCTCGTGGCTGCTTCCGCCAGCCGCCCCTGGCGCTTTCGATCCATGATGCGCGGCTTCAAAACCGCAACCCGACCCCTCTGGCGCCGGATGCACCCCGCCGCTAGCCTTGACGGATATCGGTGACCCTCTTCATCGCGCCGCCATACCGTCACGCTTGCCGCACTGCCGCAACTCAACAAATGTTTCAGGCCTGTCACATGGGGCGGCTCGAAAAATTCAATCAACTCAAGGCGCTGTCGAGCGCTTCTGAACCAGGGAGATGACCATGCCCACACTTGTGAGTCGCGAGATTCGCCTCAAAACCCGTCCCATCGGCATGCCGAAGGAGAGCGATTTCGATCTGGCACAGGTCGAGATTGCCGAACCGGCCGAGGGTCAGGTGCAGGTGCGAAATATCTGGATGTCGGTGGATCCCTATATGCGGGGGCGCATGGTGGACCGGGAGAGCTATGCCGATCCCTTCAAGCTGGGCGAGGCCCTCTATGGCGGCGCCGTCGGCCAGGTCGTCGCCTCGCGGAACCCGCAGTTTCAGCCCGGTGATTATGTGAACAATTTCAACGGCTGGCAGGAGGCTTTCCTGTCGGACGGCACGGGGCTGACCAAGATCGACGCCAGCCTCGGGCCCATCCAGGCCTTTCTGGGCGCCCTCGGCATGCCGGGCCTGACCGCCTATGTGGGGCTTGTGGGAATCGGCAAGCCCAAGGCCGGCGAGACCGTGTTCGTCTCCGCCGCCTCGGGGGCTGTCGGCGCCATTGTGTGCCAGATCGCGCGCAATCTGGGCTGCCGGGTCATCGGCACCGCGGGCTCGGACGACAAATGCGCCTGGCTGCGGGACACGTTGAAGGTGGATGCCGCCGTGAACTACCGCGCGCATCGCAGCGCCGCCGCGCTCGAAGCCGCCGTGCGCGCCCATGCGCCGAACGGGGTCGATATCTATTTCGATAATGTGGGCGGTGACCATCTTGAGGCCGCCATCGGCCTCATGAATCCGTTCGGGCGCCTGCCCATCTGCGGGATGATCGCTCAATACAATGCCACCACGCCGCCGCCGGGCCCGTCCAACATCATCATGACCGTGCCCAAGCGCCTGCACATTCAGGGCTTCATCGTCAGCGATCACCCGGACCAGGCCCCTGACTTCCTGCGCGCCATGGGCCAGTGGATCGCCGAAGGACGCATGACCTGGAAGGAGACCGTGCATGAGGGCATCGCGAATGCCCCGAAAGCCTTTATCGGTCTCTTTGAAGGCGCCAATTTCGGCAAGATGCTGGTCAAGATCGGACCCGACCCGGCTGTCTGAGAAACCGGCCCATAGATCCGCGGGCCAATCCCGTTCCCGGTTCCTGTCGTATATGCATATACACCGAACAAAATGGCATGGAGGACGGGCATGGACCCGCGGATCATGACACTGGCCTTGGCGAGTTTCGCCGTCGGGACGGGCAGTTACGCCTTCACGGGCTTATTGAGCGACGTGGCGGCGGATCTGGACGTCTCCGTCGGCACGGCCGGACAGCTTGCGTCGTCCTTCGCTCTGACCTTCGCAGTGACCGCGCCGTTTCTTGCCAGCCTGACCAGTGGGCTCGACCGCAAACGCATCCTGGTGGCGGCACTGATCGTCCTTGGTCTGCTGAATATTGCGGCGGCATTCAGCCCGGACTTCTCATCGCTGCTTTGGATCCGGATCGCCTGCGGCCTGGCCTCCACCCTGATCAGCCCCGTGGCCGGCGCCGCCGCCGCGAGCCTCGTTCCCCCGGAGCAGCGCGGCAAGGCCCTCGCCGTGGTCCTGGCAGGACTCACCCTCGCCCTGGCTTTCGGGATTCCCATGGGTACGGCCATCGGCGGGATTTTCGACTGGCGGGCGACCTTCACCTATGGCGGCCTTGTGTGCCTGGTGAGTGCCGGGGTCCTGCTCGCCGTCCTGCCGCCGGTTCCAAGCACGGACCGTCCGGGTTTCGGTGCCCTCAAGGTCGCGTTTCAGCCCGCGGTGTTCACCAATCTGCTGTTTACCGGCCTCGGCTTTACGGCAACCTTTTCCACGGTCGCCTATATCGGGCCGGTCATCACCTCGGTCACCGGACTGAGCGGCTCCAGCATCAGCGGGATTCAGCTCTTTGTCGGGATCGGAGCCATTTTCGGGGTGATCCTGGGCGGGATCCTGACCAATCGCGGCGCCAGTTGCCGCCAGATCATGGCCCTTTTCGCCGTCCAGGCCGTCATTCTGAGCCTGTTTACCCTGGATATGGAGGTCGCGCCGCTGGGGCCGCCCCTGGGCCAGCCCGGCTCGATCGCGCTCATGGCCATGACCGTGATGGTCAGCGCGATGGTGCTGTTTGCCCTGGGCCCCGTGATCCAGATCCGGCTGATTTCCAGCGCGCCCGAAGCCGCCGCAGTGGTCCTCGCGCTCAATGGCTCCATGATCTTCTTCGGACAAGGCCTCGGTGCCGGGATCGGCGGCGTGGTGATCGATGCCGCGGGCCTGACCACCATCGGGCTTGCCGGTGCCGCCTTCGCCCTGCTCGGTGCCGCCACCGCCGCCGTGGCAGCGTTCCGGAACGGGGAGATCGGAGGGGTCTCCCAGGAAACACCGCCCTAACACCCGTCAGAGCCCGGACCCCATTCACAAAGGATCGTCCCCATGACCCGTTTCGTCCTTGTCTATCTGGCCACGATCATCCCCTTTCTCGCCATCGATGCCGTGTGGCTCGCCCGGGTCGTGCCCGGCTTTTTCCAGCAACGGATTGGCCATCTGCTGGCCCAGGACGTCAATTTCGGTGCGGCTGTGGGATTCTACCTGCTTTATGGGGTGGGCATCGTTTATTTCGCCGTCTTGCCGGGTCTCGATGCGGGGTCCTGGCGGCTTGCGCTGATGAACGGCGCCTTGTTCGGATTTTTTGCCTACGCCACCTACGACATGACGAACTACGCCACCCTGCGCGGCTACCCCTTCAGCGTCGTGGCCCTCGACGTGACCTGGGGCACGGTCTTGACCGGCGTCAGCGCCCTGATCGGCTATCTGATCATCGACCGCTTCGCCTGACTATGGACGCGCCTGACTTTCGAAGCCCATGACGTGCCAGGCGGCGAAGCGCCCTGCGGAGCGCAAAGCGTCTTACAATCCGAGAACGGATCGGATGGCATAGGGCCAGGTGCGCGGTGCCGGGCCGAACCGGGCCATCAGCGCATAGGCAAAGGGCTCGATATCGACGCACCATGTGGCTGCGAAGGCGGGGGTGCCGGTCCGCGCCCCATAGCCGAAGGCCTTACCGAACCGATCCAGGTGATCGGTAATGGTCATGATCGGGATCATCGTGCCCTCGACCGCCGTCACCACACGGATGTTCAGACCGCAGATCCGCTCGAATGCGCTGCGCAGGCTCCAGGAGCCGGACACGCCGCCGGCAATGAGCCGCGCATCGAGATCGAGATAGGCCATCAGGGCAATGACTTCGTCGAGCCAGCCGTCCCGGGCCGCCGTCACATGGGCCTGCCCGCCCACGGCGAGGCATTCCTGCCGGGTGGCCGCCGCCCAGGGCTCCGGGCCCATCGCCCGGCCGCGAATCCGGGCCCGCACGATCTCGTCCTCCGCCACACCGCCCAGGCCATAGGCCATATGGCAGCCGGCCGTCGGTCCGCAGCGATCCTGCAGACCGGGCGGCAGATCCTCCGGCTCGAGGGTCGGTGGATCGCGATCCAGGGCGCCGTCATGGCTCGACAGCGCCTCCAGCATGCGCTCGATGCCGCGCATCACGGTCAGGAACGGTCCGGCCATGACCGCACGGCCGGATCCGAGCACCTGAATATCGCCCCGGGCCAAGAGCACCCGGTCGGGACGGCCCCAGGACGCCCCGGAAGACCGGTGCCGATAGACCAGCCCGGCCCGTATATCCCTCCGGGCATCGCGCAGCCGGGTCGCGAGCCCCCTCAAAGCGGGGGCCCCATCATGGATTCCGCGATCATGAGTTCCGCGATCGTCCTGGTGCGGCCCGGGGCCTGTCACGTCCGCACGGATCGGTCCGGGGCGAGGACCCCGCAACAGGCCCGCCACGTCGCCGTGGGATAATTGATCCGCATCGGGATCGTCATGGTCTGCATCGAGATCCGACAGTTCATGCAGACGGTGGGCAAGCGTGGCGACGGCGGAGAGCGCCATGGGATTCTCCAGCTCGAGTGACCCTGGATGAGACACCAGCTTGCGCCTCGGCCGTTAACGCGCCGTAAACGGCGCCGCCCGAAGCCGCGCGCCCAGATCCTTAAAATGGCGCTCCAGATCGGCGCGGGTCAGCGGCGGCAGATGGGGAAAGGCCGCGTGGGTTCTTGCCATATCCAGCACGAACCGATCCTGGATACCCCGATCCTCGACCGTGAGCCGGCCGCCGCCGAAGCCGTCCATGATCCAGCGCGCAAGATCCCCGGTGGCGAGCGGTATGCCGGAGCCGGCATTCAGAATGCCGCCGGGACCGGAGCGGACCGCCCCGACGATGAACGCCACAGCCCGATCGAGGGGGACGAAATCCCGTTCCTGGGCCGGGTCCATGTCGTAATGGATGACACCGTCCTGCTTGAGGCGGCTCAACACGAGGGCCATGAAGGTGCGCCGGCCGGGCTCGGGATACTCGAAGCCCGCCACATTGGACAGGCGCAGCACCGTCAGCCGATCGCCCAGATCATCCTGCAAAGCGCGTTCGGTTATCGCCTTGTTGCGCCCATAGGCGTCGGCGCCGAGGGCCGGACCGGCCTCCCGCGCCGGCCAGTCATTCCTTGGGCCATAGACTTTCCGACTGCTGAGCATGATCATGTGGGTGCCGCGGAACCGCCGGGCAAGCCGCAGATCCATGTCATGGTCCGGATCATAGTCCGCCCGCCTGAATGCCGGGTCGAGGGCACAATTGATCAGAACGCCCGCATCGCCCCGTGCGACCGCCGCTTCGGCCTCGCGATGACCCACCGCCTTGACAGCCAAACCGCGGCCCCGGGCGAGGATCGGCAGAAGGTGGCGGGCAATGAAACTGCCTTGTCCGGTCACGAGGACGCGCAGCGGCTCGCCGGTTTCGCCCTCCCCGGCAGACGGGTCGACGTCATGGCGAAGGTCATCCGTGTCGCTCACGGGTCCGCCTCCATTGCGCTTTCCGGGCGCTTGAGGGTCAGGGACAGGCCGGCGGCCATGAACTCCACATGGGTGGCCACGGCGGCCACCCGTTGGTTCAAACGGCCCTGGGCATCGCGAAAACGGCGCCCCAGGGCATTGTCCGGTACCAGACCAAGACCGACTTCGTTCGAGACGCACACGATCGGGCCGGAGGCCCCGACCAGAGCCTCGACCAGCGTCCCCATGGCCCGATCCAGGTGCTGATCGGCGAGCATGACATTGGTCAACCAAAGCGTCAGGCAGTCCACCAGCACCACATGCCCGGGGCGCGCCTGCTCCCGCAGCACACCGGCAAGGTCGAGGGTCTCCTCCACCGTGTGCCAGGGCCGGTTCCCCTTGGCCCGGTCAACCCGGTGCTGGGCGATCCGTCCTGCCATTTCGTCGTCCAAGGCCTCGGCCGTGGCCACATAGACGGGCTGCAAACCGTTATGCCCGAGGGCCAGAGCCTCGGCGCGGCGGGACTTGCCGGATCGCGCGCCGCCCAGCACGAGATGGAGCGGACCATCGCCCATCACCGGCCCGCCGCAAGAGTGAAGATTATAGCGAAAGCGCTCAGCGCAAGGACCGTTAAGGTCACAAAGGTCACCGCGAGGCGCCATCCCGCCCTGCGGCCAAAGGGCATACGGGAGGCCCGCCACCAGTGACGCTCGCCGCCCGCCCCGGTATCGCCCGAGCGGTGCTCCCCATCCGGACGATCAGCCATCATGCCTCCTCCACCGCCGCCTCGTCTTTGTCACCGTCCGCCGGTTTTTCAGCGGAGAGGAATGCGGCCAGAATGTCCCGATACACCATGGCGAAATCGAAAAAGGACGGGGTCCGCGTGTTCATGGCGAGCGCCAGGGCAAGACCATGCTCGGGAACGATCATCAGCCAGCACTGGGCACCCTTCGAGACGCCGCCATGGTTGAGATGGTCGACCGCTTCGCCGCCGTTCGGCAGGGTCACGGTCCTGCGGCGCCACCCCAGCGCATAGGCCTGTTCGTTCACCCTTCCGTCCGCCAACGGAACGGGCGTCCAGAACGCTTCACGGGTTTCGGGCTTGATGAAGGTCTCGTCCAGCCATGCCGCGCCCAAACGCACGAGGTCCGCCGGCGTTGAGACAAGGCCTCCGCCCGCGCGTTTGAGACTGAGATCCACGGGACGCCAGGGCTTGAACCGGTCCGTTGCCCCGTCCGCACGGGCGCTGGTGCGGGCCGGCCAGCGCTGGTAATGCACGGCCACGCGGCCGGCAAAGGCAGGGTCGGCGTCCGCACCCGTGCCATAGAGCCGAAGCGGCTTGAAGACCATGTCCTTCATCAGGGTCATGAAGGGCTTGCCGGCGACCTTGGCCATGGCCGCGCTGAGCAACACCGTATCGAAGCTGGAATAGTGAAAGCCCCTGCCGGGCTCGAAAAGCAGCCGTGCGCCATCGAACACGGACAGAGCCTGATCCGCCGTCGCATAGGGCGTCGAGAGCACGAGGGACTGATAGAGCCCCATCCAATCGCTGTTTTCCTCATAGCCCGGCAGACCGGCGGTGTGGGAGGCGAGTTGGCGCGGCGTAAGCGCGGCCCAAGCCGGGTTCGGCCACCGGGCGCGGATCTCCCGCAGCGGGGTATCCACGGACAGCAGGCCGGCATCGACCATGCGCGCCAAGCCCGTCGCCGTGACGGATTTTGACGTCGAACCGATCCGGTACACCGTTTCAGGGGTCGCGCGCACCCGCCGGCTCAGATCGGCCCAGCCCACGGCTGCGGTCCACACCACGGCGCCATCAATGGCGACTGCGGCGGACAAAGAGGGGCTTTCGATCTCGATGCGATGCTTTCGCATGGCGGTGACCGCCCGGGCGGCCGCACCGGCGTAGCGATCATCGCGCACCCGGTCATAGACCGGAGCCGAGGGGGGCAGCGCCATCCAGCCCATGGGGGAGCGCAATTGGGGCCGCTCTTCCGCAAGCCATCCCCGGACGGGCCATAGGAGCCAGACGATGGTGAAAACCACTGCGGCAATGACCCACAGGCTCCAACGCCTCACCCATCCGCCTTGCGCTCGCTCCGCCGCGCCGCCGATCTCGCTTCTCCAGTCCGGGTCCCGCACCACGCCTTTTCCACTCCCCCTCACAATCCTGCGCCGCCGAGCCGTTCTCCCCCGCGCCCTTCACCGCCGGGCCTCCCATGATATCGTCCCACGAAAGCACCGTGGCAAAGGGAGGAGCCCATGACCAAGATTGGATTACCCATCACATCCGGCCGCCGCAAATGCCGGGGTCATCGAACCGGCCTGCTTGCCGGTGTTCTGGCCGTTCTCGCCGCCAGTGTCCTATCCCTCTCGCCCGCCCGGGCCGAGCCCATCGATTACTTCGTGATTCCGGGTGTCACCTATGATCCGGCGATCGAGACACCGGACGCCTTTTTCGGCCACGGGCTCGGCGACCGGCCGATCAGGCACAGCGCCATGGTCCGCTACATTGAGCGTTTGGCCAACGCATCGCCGCGCCTGTCGGTCGAGACCATCGGCCGGACCCATGAGGGGCGGCCGATCCTCCTGGTCGCCGCGACCGCCGCGGAAAACCAGGCCCGCCTGGATGACCTGCGCCAGGCCCATCTTGATCGGCCGGCCGACCCGGATCTGCCGGTCGTCACCTTTATCAGTTACGGGGTACACGGCGCGGAGTCGGCCGGCATGGACGCGGTTCTGCCGACACTGTACCACCTCGCCGCCGCCCGGGGGCCGAACATCGACGCACTCCTGAAGGGCTCCATCATCGTGGCCGTTGCCATCCTCAATCCCGATGGCCACACGCGCCGGATCGACCATGTGGAGCGCTTCGGCGGCAAGGTTGCGGTCTCCAATCCGGACCATGCCCAGCATGACCTCTGGATCGGTGCGCGTACGAACCATTACGGCTTTGACCTCAACCGCCAGTGGCTGCTGCTGACCCAGCCGGAGTCGCAGGCCTGGACCGGGGCGTGGCAGCGCTGGAAGCCCCATGTCGCCGCTGACTTCCATGAAATGGGCACAAGCTCGACCTACTATTTCCACCCCGGAGCCCCGACCCGGCTCAACCCGTTGATCCCGGGCCGGTCGCGCGAATTGCTGGACAAGATTGCCGGCTACCACCGGCGTTTCATGGACAGCGAAGCCAAGCTGTTCTTCAGTGAGGAGCGGTTCGACAACTATTACATCGGAAAGGGCTCGACCTATCCCCATGTCCAGGGCTCCATCGGCATCCTGTTCGAGGCCGGGGCGGCGCGGGGCGGGAAAATCGAAAGCCGGAACGGCCTTCGGACCTATGCGGACAATATCCGGACCCATTTCCGCACGAGCCTGACCACGATCGAAGGGGCCTTCGGCGAAGCCGAAACCCTGAAGGAGTATCGTCGCAGCTTCATTCAAGACACCGAGCGTCTCGCCCGCCGCGACGAGACCCGCGCCTATGTTTTCGATGCGCCCGGCGATCCGGTGCGCCGGGCCATGTTCGTGGACCTGCTAACCCAACACGACATCCGAGCCTATCGGCTGAGCCGCGATCTGGCCATCGGGGAGCATGGATTCAAAGGCGGGGAGGCCGTCGTGGTGCCGTTGTCCCAGCCCCAATATCGTCTGATCAAGGGCATCATGGAGCCGGTCCTGGAATTTGCTGATCCAGTTTTCTATGACGTATCGGGATGGACTTTGCCGCTTGCCTATGGCCTCCGCCACGAGCCACTGGCCCGCAGCACCTACAGCGCCGCCCTTCTGGGTGCGGATGTTCGGGAAGGCGAGACGCAGGCGCCCGCGGCACCGCCGGTGGCGCGCTACGGTTATATGTTCGACTGGTCCCACTTCCATGCGCCGCGGGCGCTTTACCGGTTGCTCGATGCCGGCCTTCTGGTGCGGGCCGCCTTCGTGCCGGTGACGGTCGAGACCAGCGAGGGCCAGGTAGATTTCGGACGCGGATCCATCTTCGTGCCCTTCGACCGGCAGACCGTCAGCCGCGAGACCATCCACGCGTTGGTTTCGGAGCTGGGCGAGCGGGACGGGATCCCGGTCCACGCGGTGGCGAGCGGCGTGACGCCCAATCCGGGCCGAGATCTGGGGGCACCGGACTCCTTCCGCCCCCTGAACAAGCCTGAGATCCTGCTGCTTTACACGGAAGGCGGCTTCCGGGGGGGCGGTCTTGCCCGGTATGACATGGGCGAAGTCTGGCACCTGCTGGACCATCGGATGGAGATTCCCGTGACCCTGCGGGATGCCCGTACCCTTATGGGGGTCGACTGGTCCCGTTACAGCCACATCATCATGGCCGGCGGGCGCATGCCCCTCGACGAAACGGCCCGCAAGCGCCTGCAACGCTGGGTGCGCGAGGACGGCGGCACCCTGATCGCGGCGCGCGGGCTGGCTAAAACGGTCCAGGACCTGTTCCTCAAGCCCGGGTCGCAAGACCAGGCAGACTCGGGCGAAACCGAGCCCACGCCCGAGGAAAGCGCAGACCGGTTCGACTATGCCGAACTCAATCAGCGCAATGCGGAGCATGTCATCGGCGGCGCCATTTTCGGCGGCGATCTCGACATCACCCATCCTCTGGGTTTCGGCTACAGCAGCCGGGAGATTGCGAGCCAGCGCAATACGACCATCGTGCTCGATGCACCGGACAATCCTGTCGCCACGGTCGTGCGGTATACGGACGAGCCCCTGCTGTCGGGCTACGCGTCCGAAAAGCGGGTCGGGGAGATCAAGGGCACACCCATGATGATCGCCGATCGCGTGGGCGCCGGGGCCGTCGTGGTGATGACGGACAATCTGAACTTCCGGGCGACTTTTCTGGGGACAGCGAAGTTGTTCCTGAACGCCCTGTTCTTCGCCGATCAGATCGAGCGCCCGCGCAGCGATGAGGAGGCCGTAGACGTCCATTAACGCCACTTCGCCTTGGGATCGGCACAATCTCAGGGCATCCCCCGCCCCATCGGAACAATGCCGGCGGCGTAACGCGCCGCCGGCTCCAGGAGACGTCAACGTGATCGCTATCGTGTGTGCCTTTGCCTTGTGGATCCTGGGCGGTGCCCAAGCCGCCTCAGCCAACGAGGTCACCTTGGTGGAGGATCTGGAGCGCCAAGGGACCGTCTATGACGTGCGCCGGGACGTGGCGAAGGATCCCGAACGATGCCGTGCGGCCTGCGCCGAGGATGAGCGCTGTGTGGCATTCACCTATTACCGTCCGCCGGAGGAACCCGAGGGCAAAGCCCATTGCTGGCTCCAGGATACGCTGGTGCCGGCATGGACGTCCGAATGCTGCGTATCCGGCGTCAAATCCGGCGCTGCAAAAACGGACGGGACGGTGTTTGCGGATATCGGTCTTGCCAAGGACGAGGCGGTTCTGGTGCAGACGGCCGGCTCTGACGAGGCCGAAACCCCGCTGGGCCTCGATCTGTGCCTCGATAAGGGCTTCGACTGCGGCTGGCCCGTGGCCCATGCCTTTTGCACGCGGGAAGGGCTCGGCGAAGCGGTGGATTACATTGTCGAGCGGAGCGCCCCCCCGACCCGGTCCCTGCGCGGCGGACCGGTGTGCACCGGCGAATTCTGTCACCGGATCCGATCCGTGACCTGCGCATCCGATTCCGATGGGGGTTCCAGCGGTATTCCCGCCCGCTGATTTGGCCGTATCGTGCCGATCACTCAATGCACAGTATGGGAATGGTTTGCGCAAGACCATTTCGTCGGGCGGATTGTTATCCGCCTGCCGTTCTTTTGCAGAACACCAGCGCGGGCGTGTGAGCCCGATTGGCGCCTTTCAATCGGATCCACGGATGATCGAATCCAACACGCGCGGCCTAAAGCGTGCGGTCCGCCGGCGCGGAGGAGAGGCCCTCCGCCACAATGGGATCCTCGCATCGGGGGAAGCGGGAAGCGGTCGGCGTCCCATCCGGACTGACAACGGAGCAGAACGCGTCGTCGCTGCAGGTGCCCCGGATCCCGTTCTCACCGGTCTTTTGCCAAGTGAAAGTCGAACACGCGGAAAGCCCGAATATGGCCGGAATGATCCGCCAGCGCGCCATTGCGGAGGGCCGCATCGATCCTTACGCATCGCCGTCTCCCAGTCTCAGACCACACAGACTTGCGCCCGGGCCGGTATTGCGGCGGGGAACGGGCCGGCGATCGTGGCGCGCAACTCTGCTCGCCCGGCCCATGAAAAAGGGTGAGAACGAGGTTCCCACCCTTTGATCCGCGTTTGAAACACCCCATCGGGCCACCGCCCATGGCAATACCTGTCAGTCGGTGTCTTTGAACTCCGACGCCAGTGTCGTGAGCGTGGATTTGGCATCGCCGAATACCATGTAGCTGTTCGGCTTGTAGAAGAGGCCGTTTTCGACGCCCGAGAAGCCCGGGTTCATGGAGCGCTTGAGCACGAAGACCGTCTTGGCGGACGCCGCGTCGATGATCGGCATACCGTAAAGCGGGCTGCCCTTGTCCTCTTTTGCGGCCGGGTTCACCACGTCATTCGCCCCGATGACGATGGCCACGTCCACGGTCTCCATGGTCGGGTTCACGTCCTGGGGTTCGACGAGCTGCTCATAGGGCACATTGGCCTCGGCGAGCAGAACGTTCATGTGACCCGGCATCCGTCCGGCGACCGGGTGAATGCAATAGCGGACATCGGCCCCGTTCTTTGCGATGAGATCGGCAAGCTCCTTGACCGCGTGCTGCGCCTGGGCGACGGCCATGCCGTAGCCCGGGATGAACACGACATTGCGTGCCGATTCCAGCACGTAATACGCATCGCCCACGGCCATGGGCTTCACTTCGCCCTCGATTTCCACATCGGCGGACTGAGCCACCGGGGCCCCAAGACCCCCGAAAAGAACATTGGGCAGGGAGCGGTTCATGGCCTTGCACATGATCCGCGTCAGGATCAGACCACTCGCGCCGACCAGGGCGCCGGTCACGACCAGAACCGTGTTGGCCAGGGCAAAACCCGCCATGCTGGCCGCGATGCCGGAATAGGAGTTCAGCAAGGACACCACGATGGGCATGTCCGCGCCGCCGATGCGGATCACGGCCAAAACGCCAAGCAGCAAGGACACCGCGCTCATGGCGATGATGACCTCGAACCGGATCGCGGGCATCAGGGTGAACACGAACACGAGGGCAAAGCCGAGGATCGCGATCCCGGCGCTCGACGTGAGCTGGAAGGGGAAAATAATAGGCCGCCCGGGCAGGCGCTCCGCGAGCTTGCCAAAGGCGATCAGGCTGCCCGTGAAGGACAGACCGCCGATGAGGATTGCAAGGCCGATCGCGAAGGCGACCACGCCGGAGATCGCATCGCCCGTCCGCAGATATTCCGCGACACCGACCAGCAAGCTGGCCGCACCGCCGAGGCCGTTGAACAGGGCCACCAATTCCGGCATGGACGTCATTTGGACCCGCGTGGCGAGCAGGACGCCCACCGCCGTCCCGGCGATGAGGCCGACGGCGATCCAGGTCAGGTTGAGCCCGCCCACGGCGACGGTGGTGACCACCGCGATGAACATGCCGAATGCGGAGATCCAGTTGCCGAGCCGGGCGGTCTCCCGGTTGCCCAACAACTTCAGGCCGAGGATGAAAAAGAGGGTGGCGGCAATATAGGCCGCATCCACCACGGACAGCGTGAGAAGCGCTTCAAGACTGACGGCAGAACTCATTTCGCGCCTCCCTTACCGCCGGATTTTTGGCCGCCCGTGAACATGGCCAGCATGCGGTCGGTGACGAGGTAACCGCCGATCACGTTTACCGTGGCGCAGAAGACGGCTGCGGTGCCCAGAATGACAGCCAGGAGACCTTCTGATCCCGCCGCGAGCAGGCCACCCACCAGGGTAATGCCCGAGATGGCATTGGAGCCGGACATGAGCGGCGTGTGCAGCTGGCTCGGGATGCGGCGGATCAGCTCCACACCCAGGAGCACCGCCAGAATAAATACAAAGTAAAGCAAGCCATTCCTCCCCTATCCGACCATCGGCCCGTAACGACCAGGCCCAGTCCTTCGAAACCGTCTGGCCGTTAAGACCATCTGGCCGATGCCCGAGACGCCCGGATCCATCAAGGCCCGGAACGCCTAATCTCCAGTAAAGGTACTACGTCCTTGACGCGACAGTGGACGTCACAGCGGTGGCGGCTCGAAACCGCCCTGCGATTGACGGTTGTCCTGCGCTTGCTCCCGCGGTCCCCGGGGGAACGCCGCGGCGTTCACCCCCTGATAGGCCGGCGACCAGGCATCGGCCCGGTCCCGCGCCGCCTCCCAGTCCGCCGGCGTCAGAGCCGCCTCGAGCCGCTTGCCGAGTGTGGTGGGCCCGTCATTGATGCCTTCAATCGCCGATTTTCGGGACAGCATGTACCATTTGCCGGCTTCAACCAGATCCCTCGGGCGCCCGAGACCCTCCAGATAAACGCCGGCGAGCACGAGCTGAGCCCGGCTTTCGTTGGACGAGGCGGCCGGCTCCAACCAGCGCAGCGCCTGGGCATAGGCATTCTGGGCCGCCGCACCCGCCGCGTCCCGACCTTGATCGATCAAGCATTCGGCCAGATAGACCTGCGCCAGTTCCCAGCCCCGCCCGATGCGGGCAAGGCGCTCCAGATCCGGAATGGCGCGGTCACAGCGTCCGGCCTCTTTCGCCGTCAAAGCTCTTTGGAACGTTTGGTTCGTGGACGGGCCGGCCTGTTTCGCGCGTGGCGGGCCTCCACAGGCCGCAAGCGCCAGGATAAGCCCAGCCGTCAGCACCGTCGGCCACGTCATGGAACGGAAAGGGCGATCCGTGTCGAACAGCTTTGCGGTCATCGGCGGATGCACTCCCTCACGTCGTGGCGGCCCGTTGCGTCGTGGCTATGGCTCACCGATCGGCTCGCATCCGGAGGACGGAAGGGATCCGTCATACGGTGGCGGCTTTGACGGCGCCATTGTCTTCGTAGCGGCAGGACGCGGGAACACAGTCCAGGCGACCAAGCGACGGATCGTAAGTGTACCGTGTCCCGCAATAGGGACATAGGATCGTGGTTTCATCGCCCATGTCCAGATAGACGTGGGGATGGTCATGGGGCGGCCGGGCCCCGACGCATTCAAATTCCCGCACCCCGATCCGGATTTCGGCCACCCCGTCATCATTCGCAAATTTCGGATAGCCGGCGCCGTCTGCAGCCATGTTCGTTCTCCTCCTGACGGGCGGGCGCAGCGGAACGGTGCAAGACCGCCCCAAACGTCGCCGCCGCACCCGCTGATCTTCAAGGCCGGACCATGGGACCAAGGCTTGAGCAGGGTCAAGCCGGAGCCGGCTGCGCGGGCCGCCGGCGGCACCAACGGATCACAGATTGAAGACGTCGTCGAAATGGTTGGGCTTGACCTGGTGTTCGGCGACTTCCTGCGCAATGGCGTAACAGGTTTCCATGCCGCCGACATTCGTCATGTCGAAGAGCGCCCAGACTTCCTCATTGCTCAGTGTACTGCTCGTATTCTTGGCGATCCAGGTCGGACCCAGCACAATGTTGTATCGCGCCATCGTCATGTCCTGCCCCTGCGGCTCGGTGGCCAGATCCTCCAGGTCCCGGTCCAGATCCCAGCGGGTGTGGCAGTTCGCCAGCAACATGGACCGGCGCAGGGTGAGCAGTTCAATATCCTCGATCAGGCCGCGCAGATTGTTGATCGCCGCGATGGCACTGGCATTTTCCCACCAGCGGGGTTCTTTACGCACATGGCCGAACTGGCCGGTCCCGATGCTGATCATCAGGAGCTGATCGATCCCCTTGGTCCAATTGATGCCATAGGCATTGAGCGTCACGAGGTCGAGCAAGCCAAGAGTCGGATTGTTGAAGGGCGTCAGGCCGCCGTCGACAAAAGCGTTTTCCTCGCCACCTTCGCTGATCTGGATGTTCTGGGGGTGGAAGTAATAGGGGGCAGCGGTGCTGCCGCTAACGGCCTCGAACAGCTTGTAGTGGTTCATGGGAATGGTG
Organism: Alphaproteobacteria bacterium; assembly: GCA_050331455.1. GTDB lineage: Bacteria > Pseudomonadota > Alphaproteobacteria > JAJFIK01 > JAJFIK01 > CAYUYV01. The sequence goes on along the minus strand of JBHJGV010000052.1, from coordinate 65,864 downwards.
CCTTCCCCGAGAACCGCGCCTTTCCAATGCTTGCGATCGGGCGTGTTGGTGATGATCCAGGGGCTGTTGGTCGTGGCGTTCTTCATAAAAATGGCGAGACCGGTCTTGATCTCATCGCTTTCCATGGTGATGCCGTCGAATTCCTGTCTCAGGATGTCGCGCAGCGTATCGTGATCGAATTTCGGCCGCACGATGCCGATCCGTGTGAAGCCCAGCAGGCCCGGCTTTTTGAAGATTTTCTTCGCCAGCGAAAAATAAAGCTGTTTGAGGTCGGCGACGGTCCGGCCGGTGGCGACGCCCGCGGCAATGATCGCGCCCGTGGAGGTGCCACCTATCATGTCGAAATAGTCGCAAAGACGAAATTCGTATTCGGCCCCGAACCGCGCCTTCAGGTCGTCCTCGAAACGGTCCCGCAGAACGGACTCGATGCGTTCCAGAAAAGCGATGGCCACGACACCGCGCACGCCTCCACCGTCCAGGGACAGAACACGCTTGGGTCCAGCGCCTTTGAGATGATCGTCCAGTGACTTCGCCCGCATCTCCCTGATTGCCCCCCTTTGGCATGGTGGTTCGCTCAACCGCGAGAGGGGCAGGCTACCAAAAGATCGCGATGGGAGCGACAGACCGCCGCCACTCCGGTGACTGTTGAGCCACGCGCTTGGCACGTGGTGCTTGTAGACCAGACAGGTCCAAACGGGCACGCCGCAGTGGAGCGCGAATGTCTGGGCCGAACCACTAGTGCGCGTGTTCGCCCTCGCCGCCGTTCTTGTCCTCAAAGGCCTCCAGTTCCCGAGCCACATAGCTCGGCGGGCGCGTGAAGGGCGCCAGCACTTGGTAGAAGACCGGCACGATGAACAGGGTCAGCAGGGTCGCAAAAGCGACGCCGGACACAATCACGATGCCGATGGTGATCCGGCTGGCCGCGCCGGCGCCCGTGGCCAGAACGAGGGGCATGGCCCCGAAGGCCGTGGAGAGCCCCGTCATGACGATGGGACGAAAACGGGTTTCGGCCGCCCGGCGCACGGCCTCGCGCACGTCCAGACCCGCATCGCGAAGCTGGTTCGCGAATTCCACCACGAGAATGCCGTTCTTGGCGGCGAGGCCCACCAGAATGACGACGCCGATCTGGCTGTAGATGTTTAGGCTGCTGCCGACCATGAACAGGCCGTAGAGTCCGCCGGCAACCGCGATGGGTACCGTCAGCATGATGACGAAAGGGTGAATGAAACTCTCGAACTGGGCGGCGAGCACCAGGAACACGATCAACAGCGCCATGCCGAACGTGAAGGCAAGCGACGAACTCGACTGCCGATATTCCCGGGACTGACCTTTATAGTCGATCTGGGCGACGCTGGGCAGGTTTTCCCGCGCCGTTCGCTCCAGAAAATCGAGGGCCTCGCCAAGGGTCGTCCCCTGGGCAAGGCTCGCACTGATGGTCACGGCCCGCAGGCGGTTGTAACGGTTCAGGCGGGCGGGATCGGCGATTTCCGTGAAGCGCACCAGGTTCGAAAGCGGGATGAGTTCGCCGGAACGGGCGGAGCGCACGAAAATATTGGTCAGATCGTCCGGGCGCCGCTGGTCGTCCTCCTCGCCCTGGATGATCACGTCATATTCCTCGCCCTCGTAGAGATAGGAGGTCACGCGCCGGCCGCCGAGCATGGTCTCGAGGGCGCCGCCGATTTCCGAGACCGAGACCCCGAGATCGGCGGCCCGGGCGAGGTCGATCTGCACCTTGAGCTGGGGCTGGGTTTCCCGCAGATCCGCATCCACATTCACGAGGCCTGGATTTTCGGCGATCTTCTCGATCATGATGTCGCGCCAGGCGGCCAGTTCGTCGTAATTCGTTCCTCCAATGACGAACTGGACCTGCTGGCCGCGGGAGCCTCGTCCGAAACCCTGGGGCATGATGGGAATGATCTGGGCGTCGGGAATAGCGGACAGCTTGCCGCGCACCTCGTTCAGGATCTCCAGGCCGCTGCGGGCCCGCTCCTCCCACAAGGTCATGTTGAAGACGCCGATGCCGGTGTTGAACTCCTCGCCGCCGCCGAAATTGCCCGGCGTGCGCAACAGGATGCGGTTGGCCTCGCCCTTGTCCACATAGGGCAGGAGAATGCCTTCGATCGTGCGCATGGTCTGGAGCGTGTTGGCAAAGCTGCCGCCCTCGGGCCCGCGCACATTGATAAAGAAGGACCCGCGGTCCTCCGCCGGCGCCAGTTCGCTGGGCACGATGCGAAAGAGCCCATGGCCGAGGGCCGTGATCACCACAATGACGATCCCGACGATGACCGGTCGGCGCAGCAGGGTCTCAAGAGAGTCCGTGTAGGCACGGGTCAGCCGGTCGATAACGCCGCCCACCACCCGGGCCACCCCCGACTGGGTCGCGCCGGGCACCAGCAGCTTCGAGCACAGCATGGCCGACAGGGTCAGGGCGATGAAACTGGAAAAGGCCACCGCCGCCGCGACGGCCACGGCCAGTTCGCTGAACAGACGACCCACATTGCCGGTCAGGAACGCGATGGGCAGAAAGACCGAAATGATGACGAGCGTCGTGGCGATGACCGCAAAGCCCACCTGACGGGTGCCGCGGAAGGCCGCAATGAGGGGCGGCTCACCCATATCCACCCGGCGCTGAACATTCTCCAGCACCACGATGGAGTCATCGACCACGAGGCCGATGGACAGCACGAGCGCGAGCAGGGTGAGAAGATTGATGGACAGACCGAAGGCCGCGAGTATCATGAAACTCGCCACCAGGGACACAGGCACCGTCACCGCCGGAATAAGCGCCGCCCGCGCCGAACCCAGAAACAAATAGATCACCAGCACCACGAGCCCAATGGCGATCAGCAAGGTGCGGAAAACCTCGTTGACGGCCGCATCGACAAAGATGGAACTGTCATAGCTGTCGAAAATGAAGGTCCCGTCCGGAAGATTGGCCCGGATGCGATCGATCTCCGCCCGCGCGCCCCGGGCCACGTCAAGGGTGTTCGCCGTGGACTGGCGCACGATGCCGAGGCCGACCATGGGCTGGCCGTTGCCGTGGAAGTCGCTGCGGGTTTCCTCCGGCCCCCGTTCCACCCGCGCCACATCGCGCAGGCGGATCAGATAGCCGTCATCGCCCTTGGCGAGAACAAGGTCGGAAAACTCCTCTGCGGACTGATAGGCCCGGTCGACCCGGACCGTGAACTGGCGATCCGTGCTTTCGATCCGGCCGGCGGGCAGTTCCACGTTCTCCGACCGCAAGGCCGCCGCCACATCGGAAACGGTCAGGTTGCGCGCCGCAAGGCGGGACCGGTCGATCCAGATCCGCATGGCATAGACATGGGCGCCCCCCACCTGGACCCGGGCGACCCCCTGCACCACGGACATGCGGTCCACGATGAAGCGTTCGGCGAAATCGGTCAGCTCCAGGCGGTTCATATTGTCCGAGGCCAGATTGAACCACATGATGGGCTGGGCGTCGGAGTCGACCTTCGCCACCTCCGGCGGATCGGCCTCTTCAGGAAGGTCGTCGACCACCCGGGCAACGGCGCTGCGCACGTCATTGGCGGCGTTGTCGATATTGCGGGACAGACTGAAGGTGATCGTGACGTTCGACTGGCCGTCACGACTGACGGACTCGATTTCCTCGATGCCCTCGATGCCGCTGATCACGTCCTCCAGCACCTGGGTGATGCGGGTGTCGACGATATCGGCCGAGGCCCCGCGATAGGCCGTCCCGATCCCGACAATGGGCGGATCGATGTCCGGCAACTCCCGCAGCGGCAGGGTCTGGAAAGACAGCAGGCCAAGGGCCACCAGAAGAATGCTGCACACGGTCGCAAAGACCGGGCGTTTCACCGAGATGTCCGAAAGAAGCATTTGGTTCCCCTGCGCCACCTGAAGGGCCGCCCCCCTGAGGGGGCAGCGGTGACAGTACGGTTTCGCGATGTCCGGACGACCGTCAGCGCATGGACGGCGCGGCGCCGGCGGGCTCGCCCGGATCCTCCGCCGGTGCCGCGCTGGACTGGACCGTCACACGCTGGCCGGGCCGGATGCGGTTCGTGCCCGCGGTGATAATGCGCTGTCCGACCTTGAGACCGGACAGGACTTCCACCTCGCCGGGCCGCCGGGCGCCGGTGATGATCTGAACCCGCTGCGCGATCGAGTCCTCGCCGAGGGCGTAGACGAACACCCGGGTATCCAACGGCACAAGGGCGGTTTCGGGAACGGTCATCGAGTCGCGCCGGTTCTTGATGATCTCGACCCGCATCAACATGCCCGGACGCAGCCGCAGATCGGAATTGGGAATGATGGCCCGGGCCACGACGGCGCGGGTTTCGGGGTCGATTCGGGTATCGACGGCCGTGATCAGGCCCTTGAAGGCTTCACCCGGATAGGCATCGCTGATGGCCTGGATGGTCAGCCCGGCCCGCACGGCCGAAAAGAACGTTTCGGGCACGGAGAAATCCAGCTTGACCGGGTCGATATCGTCGAGGGTCGTGATGACCGTTCCCGGTGTCAAAAGCGTGCCGGGACTGACGGAGCGCAGACCCAAAATGCCGTCGAAGGGTGCGCGCACGAGTCGGTCGGCAAGGCGGGCTTCGATGCCGCGGACCCGGGCCCGGGCCTGGTTGCGCTCCGACAGGGCCGTGTCCAGGCGGGCCTGGGTGGCGGTCCCTCGCTCCACGAGGTCCACGGCCCGTTCGTATTGCAACTCCGCCTCCACCAGGCTGGCACGGGCGGCCTCCAGGTCGGCGCCCTCTTCCGTATCCGTCAGTTCGACCAGGATCGTGCCGGCCTCCACGACTTCGCCGTCCCGGAAATTGATGGCGCTGACCGTGTCGGTCACCTGGGCCGTGATGGTGACGGATTCGTTCGCCACGGCCGTCCCCAGGGCCTCGATCCGGTCGGCGAATTCGGTGACGATCACCGGGGTGATGCGCACCGGTACCGTGGGGACGCCGCGCCGGGCCGTTTGAAGGTCGATGGTGACGAAGCGGAACACGCCGGCACCAATGGCGGCGGCAATGATGACGCAGACCACGAGAAGAAACAGATTGCGGCTCGATCGGGACATGGGGACTTCCTTGGGCCGTCGTGACGAAACGGCAACAGCTTGAGCGGGCACGAGTCTTTCTGAACAATGCTGACGGCGAGGCACGGCGGTCTGGACCGGCCCGCACGATCCGGTCCAGACCGCTCACGCGGCGTCGTATGATCCTGTCCGGAACCCAGGGGCCAGCCTACACGGCCATGCTGAGCCTCAAGTCTCCCCGCTCACTGACAAAGGATCAAGGCTCTCCATGCGGCCATGGTGTTTCGCCACAAAGATGTAGGTGGAAAGGGTTTGACAGCCAAACCCTTCGGCCATATCGCCATTAAGGCGCTGGTTTCATACGACATACGCCCATCTGTTGGGTTGTCTACGGTTGGGGCATCCTTGTTAAGGTGGCCGTGTTCCGGATGGCACTGTTCAAGGTCGAGGCGTTCAACGGTGCTCGGCAGGACAGGCATCAGGGCGCGTCGGCCCGCTTTCGAAAGGTTTGACTGTGACGGATCAGCTCTCGTCCTTTTCCGAGTGCGACCGCGAACCGATCCACCTGATCGGCGGCATTCAAAGCCACGGCGCCCTTGTGGCCATGGACGGCCTGAGCCGGACCATCACCCATGCCAGCGCCAATTGCGGCGCCATTCTGGGGCACGACGCGCCAGGGCTCATCGATAGCTCCCTGGAGATCCTGATCGGCAAGCGGCAGATGGCGCTTTTTGATCACGTGATCCTGGATCCCATGGAGCCGGATATCTTCCGGCCCTGGCCCTGCGATGTCTCCCAGCCCAAGGGGCGGGCCCGGCGGTTCCACGCCGTCGCCCATGAGAACCAGGGCAGCGTTATCCTGGAATTCTTCAAAATGCCCGGCGAAGAGGTCAATCCGGTCCTCAGCGCCCGCCAGCGCCACGACATCATAGATGGTATTCGCCAGGAACCCGACCTCGATGCTCTGTGCGCGCGAGTCGTGCAGGCCATCCGTACCCATACCGGTTTCGACCGTGTCATGATTTACCGGTTCGACGAGGACCACCATGGAGAGGTGATTGCCGAGGATACCGACCTTGCAAATCGGTTTCTCGGCCTTCATTATCCAGCCAGTGACATTCCGGCCCAGGCCCGGGCCGCCTATCTGCACAATCTCAGCCGTTCAATCAGCGACGTAAATGGCACACCGATTGCCGTGGAGCCGGCCTGCCACGCGGCGAGCGCGCATCCGCTCGATCTCACTTTCGCGAAATTGCGGGCCGTCTCCCCCGTTCACTTGGAATATCTTCGGAACATGGGCGTTGCTGCCAGCATGTCCATTTCCATCATTGTGGACAATGCGCTCTGGGGCCTGATCGCCTGCCACCACAGCCAACCCCATGTCCTGCCGGCGCAGACCCTCATGTTCTGTGAGATGGCAGGTAAAATGATCGCCGCACAGATCAATAACATCCAATCCACTGCGCGCCTGCACCGGTTCGTGGCCGTCCAGCGGATCATCGATGATCTGTCAAAGGATCATACCGGTGGAAGCCTGCGCGGCGAGGTCAAACAGCAGGCGGAGGAGATCTGTTCCGTCTTGGCTGCGGATGGCCTCGTCGGCGCCTTCAATGGACGCCGCCTGACCCATAATTGCCCTGCCGATTTCGACATCGCTGCGAGCATTGCGCAGGCCATGAAAGGCTCGGGCGCACCGGTGACGTCCATTGATATAAAAGAGGCCCTTTCGCGTACCGGGGAGACCGAAGACCTGTGTCTCGGCGCCCTGGTGCTCGATCTGGGTTCCGATGCCAGCGACTTCCTTGCCGTTTTTCGCAAGGGTCAAACAACAACGTTTCGCTGGGCAGGTGATCCGACCAGCAAAGAGATCCACACAGACGAAGAAGGCCGCCAGCGCCTCGGGCCGCGCCGCTCTTTCGAAGCATGGACCCAGATCGTCCAGGGGCGCCATGTTCCCTTCGATGGCGATGACCTGGAAGTGGCCAGCCGCCTTCAGCGGACTCTGCAGGCCGGCCAGGCCGTCGAACGGGAAGCCGAGCTGCGCGCTGCAATGCGCGAGGTCGAGGCCCAAAGAGATGCCATGCGCCAGCAATTGACGAACAGCTCGCGCCTCGCGGCCATGGCTGAAATCGCCAGTTCGATCAGCCATGAGCTGAACCAACCCCTCACGGCACTGATCAATTTTGCCGAAGCCTGCCGGGTCGTGCTCGATCAGCCGGCCAATCAGGCGACCCAGGACCAGGCGCGATCCCTCTCCAAGGAAATGTCCAGCCAGGCGAAACGCGCCGGGGAACTGGTCCACCGCCTCCGGGCGCTCATCAAGCGACGGCCGGCCGAATTGCGCAGCGTTGACCTCACTGCGATGCTTCGGGAAACGGTGCAGCTCTCGCTGCCCCTTAATCTGTGCTCGGAAATTCGTGTGGTGTGGGCGGTTGAGGAAGGCCTCCATACCGTGATCGGCGACCGGATCCAGCTCTCCCAGGTGGTCTTCAACCTCGTTCGCAATGCCGCCGAAGCGATGCAGGGCCAATCCGATCCCACCCTTAAGATTTCTCTGGGCCGCACGGCCGACAACCCGCTCGGCGCGGCGCACGCCATCGAAATCCGGGTCATCGATTCCGGCCCGGGCATCGAGCCCGCCGTGGACGGCCGATTGTTCGAACCCTTTGTCTCGACCAAGGCCGAAGGAATGGGTCTTGGCCTCGCGCTCAGCCGCACCATCGTGGAAGCCCATGGCGGACTTTTGTGGGTCGACCGCAAGCTCTCCCAAACCTGCTTCGTCATCACCCTGCCGGCACGGTCCAGCGACGGAGCCGCGAAATGAAATGCGTGTTCCCCATTGCCATCATCGATGACGATCCGGGCGTTCGAGGCTCCCTCGAAACCCTGCTCTGCGCCATGGGCAACACGGTGCACAGCTATGAGTCGGGTCCGGCCTTTCTGAGTCGCCAGGATGGCATGACGCTCATGTCCGTGCTTTTGGACCTGCGGATGGACGGCATGAACGGGATCACCGTGCTGGACAGCATCCAGCGCTTCGACCGGCCGATCCCGGTCACGGCCATGACGGCCCATGCGAATGCCGATGTCCGTGAGACTCTTTTGAAGCGCGGCGCCCTGGACGTTTTGGAAAAGCCGTTTATGCCGGACCAGCTTTTCGCCGCCCTCGCCCGGTCCGAGACGCTGTTGCGCCTGTCCTGAGCGGGCCTTAAACCTTGGTTTTCGGATCAGGCACCGGGGAAGATGGGATCAGCGCCCGGACGATCATCTTGCGCAGTGTGGTGCCCATACGCCGGCGCCCCTCCTCCGTCGCAGCGAGGGCCTGCGCCGTCTGGTGCATCATGCCCATGATCGCGAAGCCGACGACCTCCAGATCGTAATCGGTCCAGATGTCGCCGTCCCGGGCATGGGCCTCTAAATCCTCCGCCCAGCCCCGGGCCCAGTGGACCATCAGGCGCGAGGTCTTTTCCTCCGTATCGGTATCGATGACGCCCGGATTGCTGAGCGCGGCGGCGAGCACGCCCGGATTGGCGCTGTGATAGTCGAGCACGGAGTCGATCACCGCGCCGACCTTATCCTCAAGCTCCGTCAAACCCTCAAGACGCGCCTTGATCTGTACATCGACCTCGCAGCACGCTTCGTCGACAAAAGCGAAAAAGCAGGCCTTCTTGTCGGGAAAATGCAGGTAAAATGTTCCGTGTCCCACATCGGCCGTCCGGGCCAGATCCTGGGGCCGGGTCTTATGATATCCCCGCTCGACGAACAACACGCGTGCCGCATCCAGCAGGCGCCGCCGGCTGTCCTGGCGGCGCTTGCCGGACGCGCCGGCGGTGCGCGGTGCTTTGCGCGGGGCAGGCTTTTTGTCGTCGGATGAAGGGGGACTCGCCATTTCGCCTTGCATGCGGCCTGGAGCCGGTCCCAGTCACGAGGGACAGGACCACGGCCAGCCGCCTTGTTTTGATGTCAGTCCCGGAAGCCGGGATCCACGCGATCCAGGCGGCGCAGCAGCGCAGGCCAGGCCAGATCGCCGGCGGGACCGGAGAACAGAGGCCGGGACTGGCTCGCGGTCCGTTCAGCCACGTGCGGTCCGGGATCGGTCCACGCCGTTCCGCCGGCCAGGGCGCGAACCTGCATGGCACAGGCGCGTTCCAGATAATAGATCGCCATGAAAGCATCCGCGCAGGTCTCGCCGACCGCCAGGGTGCCGTGATTGCGCAGGATCATGGCCGGCTTGTCGCCGAGATCCCGGGCCAGGCGTTCGCGCTCGTCCAAATCGAGGGCCACGCCCTCATAGTCATGGTAGCCGAGCTGTCCGTACAGGGACATGGCATGCTGGGACAGGGGCAGGAGGCCATGGTCCTGGGCGGACACGGCCACCCCGTCATCCGTGTGCAAATGGATGACACAGCCCACGTCCTCGCGCGCCTCGTGGATCGCGCCGTGGATGACGAATCCGGCCTGATTCGCGGCATAGTCCGTTTCGCCCACGACCTCCCCGTCCCGGTTGACCTTGATCAGGGAGGACGCGGTGATCTCTTCGAACAACAGCCCAAACGGGTTGATGAGGAAGTGACCCTCTTCGCCCGGCACCCGGGCGGAGATATGGGTGAAGATCATGTCGTCCCAGCCATAAAGGGCCACGAGGCGATAGGTGGCCGCCAGATCGACCCGCATCGCACGTTCGCCCGAGGACATCTCCGCCGGCAGAGCCGCTGCTCTTGCGCCTGTCACCATGGCCGTGCTCCCTGTGTTTTATTGCCCGTGTTTTTTGTCGGTATCTCGTGTACGGCGCGTCGTGCGCGTCATTCACAAAATCTTTAGCCTGTGAAAAGAGTGGCCGGAGGCTGGGCAGGCTGTCAAATCCACCGCAGCGCTCCGATGCCCATGGGACGGTCAGGGTCCGGCCGACGATCCCATCCGCGCCTCCACCAGGGCAATCTGGTTCCCGGTCAGCCAGGAGCGCCAGACATCCGGGTGGGTCTTGAGGAACCAACGGGCGAGCGCTTCACCCTCCACATCCTCGTTTTCGTACATGAACAACAAGACCTCGCGCATCAGATCGCGGGAGGTTCCGTAAGCGGACAGGAACGACACGAGCGGCCCGGCCTCGTCGCGAAATCCCGTGTTGACCCCGATATGTTGCTCCACGACGGGAAAGGCCAGCGCCGTGTCCGGCCGGCGGTCAGCCACGAAGGCATCCCAGGCTTCGTCGGAATAGGGCGGCTCGTCAAGGGCCACGAGATCGTAACGGGCCGTTATCCAACTCGGGTCCCAGTAATAGGCGACGAAGGGTTCGCCCTTGGCGTAATGGGAGGCAATGGCCGCCGCGAGCGCCGCGCCGGTCCCCACCCGGAAATTGCTGAAACTCCGCTCCAGGTCATAGGCCGCGAGCTTTTTCGAGTTGAGGATCTCGCACAGCCACCCGAGGCTGCAATTGTAGAACCGGCCGAGGCGCGGGCGTTCGGGGTCCTTGAACAAGGCGGCGTAACGGGGCAGGTCGAACACGCTCTCAAGATCCGGCGCCACGGGCTCGATGCCCCGCTTCGCGTCACCCTCGATCATGTAGCGCGGCACATACCAGGACTGGCTGGCATTGGGCATGTTCACGCCAACACTGGCGAGCTGTCCCCGCTTGACCCCGTCCTCCCAGATCTTGGTGGCGCGGTCGATCCAAACCTCCATGGCCACATCCACATCGCCCCGGCGCAGCCCCGCAAGGAGCGGGATCGTGGAGCCCGGCAGATCGTCGGTCTCGCAGCCGAACAGGGTGGCAACCATGAATTTGGCCACTGCATTGTGAAACCGCGCGCTGGGCCAGTCGAAGCCGGCAAACATGACCGGCCGATCCACGGGGCAGATCGGTCCCGCGGGCCCGGGCCCATCGTGGCCCGCCGGCGGTCCATCGCCCATAGTCCCGGCACTTTGCGCGGACGCGGCGGGTGCGATACCTGCCGCGACAAGCATGAGGCCTCCAGCCAAAATCCATGGGCGAAGTCCATGGGCGTTCCAAAAGCGTGTTTGCAAAATTCTATCCTTCCCGCCGTCCATCTTGCGGCCTATCCCTCGACGGGACCCTGCCCGTTAGACTGGGTCCGCCATACGGGGACGGCCGGGCCGTCCCGGTCACCCGACACCGCCGATCCGGGTCAAGCCAGACCGCTCAAGCCCGAAACTATGGGACCGGCGGTTGATCAACACAAGAAAGCCGCCCTCGCGGGCGACCATCACGGGATCCTCCCATGACGTCCAAGCGCCCGCTGCCGCCCCCGCCGCCCAACCACCCCGGGTCCCATCGCGACGCGGAAAGAACCCATGGGCCGGACGCGTCCCAGGCCGAGCCCTGGGAATATCCCACTTGGCCCGCCTGCCCGCCCGAAATGGCCTTCCGGCGCATCGCCTTCCGCGCCAGCCGCACGCCCGTGGCCCAGGCCGCCTATCGCGATCTCGTGGGTCGCTATGGCGACACCCCTTTGGAAACGGCCCAGGTCATCGTGGCCATCGGCGGCGACGGTTTCATGCTGGAAACCCTCCATGACACACTGGCGTCGGGCTTGCCGGTCTTCGGCATCCACCGGGGCACCATCGGCTTTTTGATGAACGAGACCTTCGGTCCGACGGAAAGCGATCTGCCCCGACGCCTTGCCGAGGCGGACCCCGCCGTCATCCATCCCTTGTGCATGACGGCCGTGGACGGTCTCGGCGGCGTCCACGAAGCCCTGGCGATCAACGAGGTCTCCCTGCTGCGCGAGACCCGGCAGACGGCGAAAATCCGGATTTCCATCGACGGCAAGGAGCGCATGTCGGAATTGATTTGCGATGGGGTGCTGGTCTCGACCCCGGCGGGCAGCACCGCCTACAATCTCTCCGCCCACGGTCCCATCCTGCCCATCGAGGCGCGTCTCCTGGCCCTCACGCCCATTTCGGCTTTCCGGCCCCGGCGCTGGCGCGGGGCCATTCTGCCCCACCGGGCCCGGGTCCGCTTTGATGTTCTGGAGCCGGATAAACGCCCGGTCAGCGCGGTTGCCGACGCTACCGAAATCCGCCATGTGCGCTCCGTGGAGGTGGCGGAAGATCGCTCCGTATCCATCACACTGCTGTTCGACCGGGGTCACAATCTCGATGAACGGATCCTGATGGAGCAGTTCTATCACTGAGCATGCCGACATCCCGAACGCGCCCGTCCAAACCCGCCATATCCCGGCCCTGGTCGCCGGAGCCGTCGGCGGAAGTCTGTTCGCGTTCCTCACACTCCCCTTGGCCTGGATGCTGGGCGCCATGGCGGCAACGATGGCTTTGTGCCTGGGCGGAATGTCGCTTGCGGTCCACCCCTGGCTGCGCTCCGCCATGATCGCCGTCTTGGGCGTTTTTCTGGGCTCGTCCTTTTCAGCCGATCTGCTGGTCCAGATGCCCGGCTGGATCCCGTCGATCGGGGCGCTCCTGGTGCTGGGCGCGCTTTGCGCGGGCCTCGCCTATGTCGTTTTTCGGCAGATCGGCCGGCTCGATGCGGTCACGGCCTATTTCGCCAGCGTGCCGGGAGGCTTAAGCGAGATGGCCCTCATGGGCGAGCATTACGGGGGCAAGGCGCCGATCATCAGCCTCATTCATGTGGTGCGGATCATTTTCGTCGTCAGCGTGGTGCCCTTCTATTTCCGTTTCGTGCAGGGCCTGTCGGTGCCGTCCCTCCCGCCGCAGACGGTCTCGATCACGGTCTTTCCCCTCGAAGAAGCGGCCATTCTCACGGCCTGCGCCCTGTTCGGGATCCTCCTGGCCCGCCTTGTGTCCCTGCCGGCCCCGGCCCTGTTCGGCCCATTGCTGCTGAGCGCCGGAGCTCACATTGCGGGTTTCAGCGGCACGCCGCCGCCGGCCGAATGCGTGGCCGGCGCCCAGGTCGTCGTGGGCGCGGCCATCGGCGCCCGGTTTTCCGGTTATCGCCTTGCGGATTTCAAGGCGGTGGTTCTGCTGGGCCTCGGCACGGCGGCGGTGATGGTTCTGCTGGCGGCCCTGTTTGCCGCGGCGCTCGCGCCCTTCGTGCCCCAGAACGCCGTGGTCCTGTTCCTCGCCTTCGCCCCCGGCGGCCTTGCGGAAATGTCCCTGATCGCCCTGTCGATGGACCAGGATCCGGCCTTCATCGCGGCCCTGCATCTGATCCGGATCATGACCATCATTACGATCGTCACGCCGCTGTTCGCTTTCGCAGCGAACCGGCGCGAGCCCCTATAACCGGCTGTTCATATCAGCTTAAGGCGCAGCGTTTAGTCTCCCATAACCGCAGGTCGGGAACGGTGTGGGTTGATGGAAACGCTCCTGGGAGACATCACGATACTGATGATTGACGATGACCGCTATATGCGGAACATCGTCAAGTCCATGCTGTCCGCATTCCCGACCGTGTCGTTTCTCGAGGCGGCGAATGCCCCGGCCGGCTGGGACCTCTACTGCCATGCCGCACCGGACATCATCCTCGTCGACTGGGAGATGCCGAAGATCAACGGGTTGCAGTTCATTCGTCGGGTGCGCCAAGCGGCGGGGTCCCCGAGACCGGCCACGCCGATCATTCTCATGACCGGTCATGCCAACCCGAACCTGATCGCCAAGGCCCGGGACGCCGGCACCCATCAGATTCTGGGCAAGCCGGTGTCAGCGGAGGCCCTTTTTTCAACCATCACCGCAACGCTCAATAAAGACGTGCCCTTCATCCGTAGCAAGACGTATATCGGTCCGGACCGGCGACGGCCCATGCGAAGGCCGCCCTACAACGGACCCGACCGGCGCAAAACCTCTTCCTGACACGTCCTCGACGCTGCAGTGCCTTTGGCGTTCACAACTTTTCCAGGGGCTCGCGGGTCACGTCGTATCCGGCATCGTCCGGAATGCGCAGGAAGGCGCCCTCGTCCGTATTCTCCACCCAGGGTTTGACGGTCACCACCGTTTCACCGGCGGCGCGGGCAAGAGCCTCGTCCACCGTGGCACTGCAGGCAAGTTTCATCAAATTCATCCGTGTCGGGAAGATTATCGTCCATTTGCCGTCCTCGGCTTCCTGGAGGGCCCGCGCCGGATTGATCCAGACCGAGTCCACCGACTCGTCGCCGTCATGGCGCGCCGCCTGGGCGCCCGGCACCCGGGCCAGGAAGAAATGGGTATCGTAGCGCCGGGGCATCATGTCCGGCGTGATCCAATGGGCAAAGGGCACCAGTGCCGTCAGATCGAGCCCGAGATCATGGGCGCTCAGCAGCGTCTCCATGTCCATCGAGCCCCCATGCACCGCCGCCCGGACCGTCTCCTGGTTCGTCAAGGCAGCCGGCACGCCGGACAAAACACCCTGCTCGGCGAGCAGGACGCCGCATTCCTCGAACACTTCGCGCACGGCACAAATCCGCAAGGCGAGCGCCTCTTCATCGTGCTCCTCATGGCCGCGGCAGCGCGGGCGGATGGACGGAGCCCGGTCGCCCTCATCGACCTTGCCGCCCGGGAACACCAGGGCGCCCGAGGCGAAATCGATCTGGTAGTTGCGCACCACCATAAAAACCTCAAGCCCCTGCACGCCGTCACGCAGCAGCAAAATGGTGGCCGACGGCGCCGCCGGTGAGTTCTGCGCCATGGGTTCCTCTCCTCTTTGATCTTGTCTGCAAACAGCCTAGCGGTCCTGTGCCCCTGGGCAAGCGCCGGGCACCGGGGGATACTCTCCTCCAATGACGAGAAAAAACGGGAGGAAGATCCATGGGGGGCATTCTCGATGCCATGCGACGGCGCCGTGGCCGCATCGCCCTGGGATTTGCTCTGGCCGCGGCCGTCCTCGCGGCGATCATATGGGTCGAGGAGCGCAGTCGCTGGATCCATGCCACCGATGCCCGCATCAAGGCCACCATGGTTGGGGTCTCAGCCCAGCTCCGGGGCCAGGTGGCTGCCGTGCCGGTGGACGTCGGCGACCGGGTCCGCGCCGGCCAGGTGCTGCTCCAGCTCGACGATCGCGAAGCCGTCTTCCGCCTCCAGGAACTCACCGCCGGGCTTGAGGCCCTGAGGGCGGAAACGGCCATGACCCGGACCCTGCGCGATCAAACCGTGGCCGTGGCGCGCAGCCGCCTCGCCGAACGCCGCGCCGAACGGCGCCAAGTGGAAGCCGATCTCAACGCCGCCGATGCCCGCCGCCAGCAGGCCGAGCGCCAGGCGGACCGGGCG
Source organism: Alphaproteobacteria bacterium (assembly GCA_050331455.1). Lineage (GTDB taxonomy): Bacteria > Pseudomonadota > Alphaproteobacteria > JAJFIK01 > JAJFIK01 > CAYUYV01. Next base: position 50,671 of record JBHJGV010000052.1, on the reverse strand, counting down.
CGCTCCCTGCGCCAGCGGGGCGTGATGTCCGAGGAAACCATGGACGAGGCGGAAACCCGGCTCGTCGAGGCCGTGCGCGACCAGGAAGACGCCCGGGCCCGGATCGCCGCGCTCAAGGCCCGCATTGCGCAGGCCGAGGCCAATCTGCTTGAGGCGGAGATCATCAGTCACCGGATCACTATGCTGAACCGGCGCCAGGACGAGGTCGCGAGCCAGATCGGGAGCCAGAGGATCGTCGTGGAACGCCATGCCATCCGCACACCCATCGACGGGGTCGTGGACGAGATCTTCCTTGAGATCGGCGAACAGGCCCTGCCCGGGTTCCGTGCCGCTTTGGTTCACGACCCGGCATCGGTATGGGTGGAGGCGAACATCAAGGAGACCCGGATCGCCCGGGTTCGCCTCGGCGCGCCCGTGGAAGTCCGTGTCGATGCCTTTCCGGGCCGCGCGCCGCTGCAAGGCGAGGTGGTGCGCATCCGGGACGTGGCGACGGGCGAGTTCGCCCTGCTGCCCAGCCCCAATGCAAGCGGCGTCTTCACCAAGATCACCCAGCGGGTGCCCATCAAGATCCGCCTCGCCGAACATGACCTCACCCTGCGGCCGGGCACCATGGTTACGATCGCCATTGCCGTCGGGGACACCCCGTGAGCGTCGAGGGACCGCCACCGGTCGATCCGCATAGGGTGGATCCGATTGTTCCGGACCATGCCGGCCCCGGGATTCGCGCACGCTTTGCCGAATTCGGGGCAGCCTATCCGGTCATTCTGCTCGCCACCATGCTCACGGGCGCTTTCGCCACCATGCTGGCCGCCACCATCATCAATGTGGCCCTGCCCTCCATCATCGGCGCCTTCGGCCTGGGCCAGGACGAGGCCCAATGGCTGTCCACCGGCTTTCTGGCGGCTTCCATGGCGGCCATGCTGACGAATGCCTGGGCCGTCGCCGCCATCGGGGTACGGAACAGTTTCGCCGCAGCCATGGTCATCTTCGCGGCCGGATCCTTCCTGGGTGCGGCGGCCGATTCCCTCGAAATGCTGGTCGTCGCCCGGATCATGCAGGGCGTGGCGGCCGGATTTGTCCAGCCCCTGCCCCTGATGATGATTTTTCAGACCTTCGCGGAGCATCGCCGGGGCGCGGCCCTCGGGATCTTTTCCCTGGGCGTCGTCATGGCGCCGGCGCTCGGGCCGCTGATCGGCGGCATGGCCATGGATGTCTTCGATTGGCGCTTCGTGTTTCTGGTCACGGCACCCTTGGCGCTCGTGTCCCTGCCCATCGCCGTGCTGGTCCTGCCGCGCCGGGACAGTACCGGCAAGCGCCCGCCCTTTGACGCCGTCGGCCTTGCCCTGCTCGTGGCGGCGGCTTTCACCATGCTGGCGGGCCTTGCCAACGGCAACCGCACGGGCTGGAGCGATACGGACACCATCCTCCGGCTGATGGCTGCCGGCATCATGGCCCTCGCCTTCATCGCCTGGGAGATGGGGCAGGCCTTCCCGGTCCTGAATTTACGCCTGTTTACCAACCGCACCTTCGTGGCCGGCGGCGCCGTGGTCATGCTCCAGGGCTTTGCGATCTATGGCTCGACCTTTTTGATCCCGCTTTTTGTCCAGGGGCTCCAGGGCTATTCGCCGACCCAATCGGGCCTGCTGATGGTGCCCGCCGGCATGGCCATGCTGATCGGCTTTCCGCTGGCCGGCGCCCTGTCGGACCGGATCGATCCACGCTGGCTGATCCTCGCAGGCATGGCCGTCTTCGGATTTTCCGCCTGGCTGATGTCCGGCATCACGCTGGATACGTCCTTCGGGACCCTGGTCTGGTGGCTGATCCTCAGCCGGATCGGCATCAGCCTCGTCATGCCGACGGGCAACCGCACGGCCATTCGCGATCTGCCCCCCGACCTGATCGGCGCCGGGGCCGGCGCGGCCAGTTTCTTCATGCAGTTCGGCGGCGCCCTCGGCGTGATCATGCTGGCCCTGCTGCTCCAGCGGCGCACCCTGTTCCATGGGCAGGCCCTGGCTTCGGCGACGAACGAGGCCAATGTCCAGTTTCTCTATGCCCACGAAATGTTGCGGCTGGAGATGCTCGGCCTTCCCCTGTCGCCGCTCCAGTCCTTCCAGTCCGCCTTCGGAGGGATCAGCAGCCGCATCGCTGCCAATGCCGGGACCATGGCCTTCCAGGACTGTTTCCTCGTCACCGCCGTGATGTTCGTTGGCGGTATCGCCCTGGCGCTCAGCCTGCCGCGACGGCCCTGAACGGACGGGGGCAAGCCAGCTGGCGCACGCCATTGGTCATGATCATCCCTGAAGGGCGAAGTTAAATCCGCCGCCGGAGCCCGCCCGCTTGTTCGGTATTCCGTGAAGAGCCTGTGTGGCGGATCTCGACCCGCCCTAGGGAACCTCGAATCTGAGGGTCAGGTTGTCGTAGCCCACCGTGACGGTATCGGGGACGTACGCGCACAGTGTGCGGTAATCGAGGTCGATATGCAGATTGGTCAACACGCCATGGGGGACGTTCAGCTCACGGAACCAGCCCAGGGTCTTGTCCACATGGGAATGGGTCGTGTGGGAGCGCCAGCGCAGGGCATCGCAGATAAAGCATTCGAGCCCGCGCAACGCCTCCAGGCTCTCCCGGGGAAAGTCCACCACATCCGCCGAATAGGCCATGGGCCCGATGCGAAAGCCCAGGGACCGGATCATCCCGTGGTCCTGGTCGACGGGTAGGACGTCCATGGTTCCGCCGGGCCCTTCGATCTGAAAGGAATGCAACGGGCCCGGGATGATCCGGGCCTCGAGGATCGGCGGATAGAAACTGCCCGGAGGCATTTCAAAGCAATAGCCGAAACGCTCTCCCAGGGTCCGGAAGGTCGCCTTGTCCAGGAAGACCGGGATCCGGCGGCGCATCCGCCCTGCCAGATGGCGCAGATCGTCGATGCCGTGGGTCTGATCCGCGTGGTCGTGGGTGTACAGCACCGCATCGAGATGGGTCGTCCCCGTGTCGAGAAGCTGTTCGCGAAGATCCGGAGACGTATCGATCAGGACCGTTGTGAACGGACCGTTTTCGGGGCCGAGTTCCACCAGGGCGCAACAGCGTCTGCGCCGGTTGCGCGGCTCGGCCGGGTCGCACTCGCCCCAGTCTCCGCCAACCTTGGGCACGCCGCTCGAAGACCCGGTGCCGAGCAGGGTCACCTTCAGGATGCGTGGGCCCATGGATCGCCTCACGCCGCTGCAGCGGAGGGCCGCTGTGCCTTGGTGAACAGGCGGAAGAAATTTTCCGTCGTCTGATGGGCGATCTCGTCGGCGCTAACGCCCCGGGTCTCGGCCAGCACCGCGGCGGTATGGGCGACGAAGGCCGGCTCGTTTCGCTTGCCCCGATAGGGCACGGGCGCGAGATAAGGCGCGTCCGTTTCCACCAGCAGGCGATCCGCCGGGAGCTCGGCGGCAATCGCCCGCAGATCGGCGGCCCGGTTGAAGGTCAAAATGCCGGAGAACGAGACATAAAAGCCGATCTCCACGGCCCGGCGGGCAAGCTCCGCCCCCGAACTGAAACAATGGAGCAAGCCGGGAAAGGCGCCCTTGGCCATTTCCTCCTCCAGCATGGCCGCCGTGTCGTCATCCGCATCCCGCGTGTGGACGACCAGAGGCAGCCCGGTCTCGCGGGCCGCCGCGATATGGGTGCGGAAGCGGTCCTGCTGAATGTCCCGCGGGCTGCGCTCGTAGTAATAGTCAAGGCCGCTTTCCCCAAGGCCGATGACCTTGGGATGCGCCGTCAGCGCCGCCAGATCGGCGACACTCACCGCCGGCTCCTCCGCCACATGGTGGGGATGGATACCCATGGTGCAGTACACGGGATCATGGGCCTCGGCGACGGCACGCACCTGATCGGCGCGGGTCACGTGGGTGGAGATGGTGACCATCGTGCCGATGCCGGCCGTGGCGGCCCGGGCCAGAATGCCCGCGCGGTCTTCGGCCAGATCCGGAAAATCCAGATGGCAATGGCTATCGACAAGCATGACGTCTCCTGCCACGGGGTGCGGTGGTTCGGCTGCCGACGGCCCGTTGCCGTCACGCGCCCTTGGCGGCGGCCTGGAGCGTGAAGAAAGCACTCAAAAGGAGCTGCTTGCGCTCCAGATTGAGACCGACACCGGCCGCCAGCGCTTCGGCGATCTTGTCCCATGCCTCCAGCCAGGCATCAAGGGGGCGGCGGCCGGCAAGGGCCGCGATCCGTTCCCCGTCGCCGGGCAGCAGATCCTCACCGGGCGCACCGGTGGCCGCGGTGCGCACGAGCCGCATCATCCAGCCTTCCAAAAGGTCGCGGACCGTCTCGAACGCCGCATCGTTCCCCCGCCGTGTCACCCTTTCGGCAAAGATATGGAGTTTGGACACATCGAGCTGGGGCAAGGTCTCCAAAAGCCCGGAGAGGTCCTCAAACAGGGCGAGCCCGTCGCCCTGGACAAGCCCGGCGGCGCGCCCCGCACTGCCCTGCGACAGCCGTGCGACGAGGCCTGCCTTATCCTGGGGCACGGCAATGTCCTGCTCTTTGAGAACGCGGGAGAGATCGTCCGTCCCCAGTGGTTTCAGGATCAACCGACGGCAGCGCGAGCGGATCGTCGGCAGGAGACGCGCCGGCGCATCCGCGACCAGCAGGATCAGGGCCCGGGGCGGCGGTTCCTCGAGGGTCTTGAGGAGCGCATTGGCCGCGCTCGTCGTCAGGTCATTGGCGTTGTCGATCACGGCGACGCGCCAGCCCCCCTCGCCCGCATGGTGCCCGAAAAAGGCCTGGAGCCGGCGGACTGCCTCTACGGGGATCGTGGCCTTGGCCTTGCCGGTGTTTTCGTCCACCGGCCGCCGGATGACGACGAGATCACCGTGCCCTCCGGACAGTATGCGGCGGATACCTGCATGCTGATGATCCGTCTCAAGACTGTCTGAAGACAGACGTGCATCCGGAACCAGCACGGCCTTGGCGAGGCGATAGGCCAGGGTCGCCTTGCCGATCCCCGCCGGTCCGCCGATCAGCCAGCCATGGGCCAGCGTGCCTTTTGTCAACGCGGCGGCAAGCAGGGCTTCAGCCGCGCCATGGCCGTGCAGCGTGACCGTATCCCGGGGATGCCGGCAGCCGGCCACCCGGTCCGGTTCCCCCGCATCCTCCTGCCCGTCAGTGCGAGAGGCCATGGCCGTCGTTCCCTTGTGCGCTGTGCGACGGGCCGTGGGCCGCGATCCACGGTTCCACGATGCGCCAGATCCCCTCGGCCACCGCGTCCGGATCGCCGGCGGCGTCGATCAGGCGGCACCGTTCGGGGTCCGCCACGGCGAGGGCCCGAAAGCCTTCCCACAACCTTTGGTGAAAGGCGTGCCCCATACGCTCGAACCGGTCTTCAGCCGCGGCTCCGCCCCGCTCGGCGGCTCGGGCCAGGCCAATGGTGACGGGAACGTCCAGGATGAGGGTCAGGTCCGGAACAAGATTGCCCGTGGCGATCCGGTTGACGTCGGCCACCATGTCCCGGTCAAGGCCATGGCCGTGGCCCTGATAGACCAGCGTGGAGTCCGAGAAGCGATCGCACAGCACCGTTTGGCCCGCCTGGAGGGCCGGCGCGATGACGCGGGCGACATGGTCGGCCCGGGCGGCGGCGAACAGAAACAGTTCGCTTTCGGGCCGCCAGCGCTCGGCCTCACCGGTGACGAGCAGAGCGCGGATGGCATCGGCACCCGGACTTCCGCCGGGCTCGCGCGTTGTCAGGACGCGGTGACCCGACGCCAACAGACGGTCGGCGAGACGGCGGATCTGGGTTGTCTTTCCGGCCCCTTCCCCGCCTTCGAAGGTGATGAACGGGCCGCGGTGCCGCGTCCCCTCATCCGCCATTCGGCCCCGCTCCCATGGCGCCTTTTGGGGCGGCCTTATCCGAAAAAATCAGATGATCGAGGGCGAGAAGGGCCTTGCCGAAAATGCCCAATTCCGGAACGTCCGCGCCGGCATAGACAGGCGCCCGGACGGGCTCCAGCCCCGGGGCCTCGACCGTCATGGTGCCGATCTCCGCGCCCTTGGCGATGGGCGCCTTGAGGGGCGACTGGTAGGCCAGCCGGATCTTGATGTCGCGCCGCGCGGAGCGGTGGATGAAGGCCGAGACATCGCGGTCGGTCACGGCCGGCACCTCCGGCGCCTTGCCGTGGAAGACATCGATGGACCCGACCGGATCGCCGGCAGCAAACAGTTTTTCTTCCGTATAGCTTGCAAAGGCGATCGACATCAGCCGCTTGGTCTCGCGGGCCCGCGCCCGGTCCGAAGCCAGACCGTTCACCACCAGGATGACCCGCCGCTCGCCCTGGCGCGCCGTGCCGACGAGACCGTAGCCGGAGTCCTCCGTATGCCCCGTCTTCAGCCCGTCTGCGCCGCGGAAGGAATAGATGAGGGGGTTCCGGTTGCTCTGGGTGATGCCGTTCCAGGTGAAGCTCTGCTCGGCGAAAAGCGGCAGGAAATCCGGAAAGGTCTGGATGATGTAGCGCGCCAGCATGGCCAGTTCCCGCGCCGTCATACGCTGGGACGGGTCCGGCCAGCCGGTCGAATTGGCGAAGGTCGAGCGTGAAAGGCCGAGTTCCCGGGCCCGGGTCGTCATCATGTCCGCAAAATTCTGCTCCGTTCCGCCGATGGCCTCGGCCACGGCGATGCAGGCGTCATTGCCCGACTGGACGATGATGCCGCGCAGGATATCGCGCACGGGCACTTCGGAATTCACCTCGGCGAACATGGTGGAGGATCCGGACGCGGCGCCCCCCTTGCGCCAGGCCGCCTCGCTGATGCGGATGGTGTCATCGAGGCCGATCTGGCCGGACTTGATGCGCTCGAACAGCATGGTCAGTGTCATGAGCTTACTCATGGACGCCGGCGCCATGAGCGCATCGGGGTTCTTGGAATAGAGCACTTGGCCCGTCTTTGCATCGGTGAGGATGGCAAAGTCTGCCGGCGTTTCGATCACCTCGGCCCGGACCGGCGCGGCGAGGAGCAGCACCAGGACCGCGGCGCATACGGCCATGCCTCGGGCGGCGAATGAGCGGGCGTCCTCGAAAACAGTCATGGGGATCTCCCGTTTGGTGTCGGTCGGGCCCGGCCGGATGGGCCCGACAGGGCGATTTGATCTTAAAGGCGCAGCGCCCGCGCGGCGGCGTCGCGTCCGGGATCACTGGTCTTCGACCAGGGTGGGACTTCCATACCCCATGCGGCGCAAAAGCGTGTCCGCAATATCCAACGTCCCCAGCGTATCGAAAGGCCCGACCCGAACACGGTAGAGCCGGCCCGTTTCCGTCGTCACCTGTGATATCGAAGGGGTGGCCAGGGCCGCAAGGCGCTCGCCGCCCATTTCGGCCACGCCGTCCGCGACGCGCCGGGCCCGCGAGGCCGTCCGGAACGCACCGATCTGAAGATAGATCGACCTCGTTGCCATGGCCGAGGTCAGCCCCAGACCATCCACCTCCTCAAATGCTGGGCCGTTTGTGCCTTGGCTTGTCGGCACAATTGGGGCCGTTGGCACGGCCGGCTCCGACGGATCGAGGCGATCCGCGATCAAGGCCTCGAGGGTCAATGACGGCCCCGGCACTTTCGGTTCCGGCGCGGGCGAGGGAAGCATCGGCCGGGGATCCGCTGAGGCCAGCCGGGTGGGCTCAGCGCTGCGGGGCGACACGGCGGATGCCTTCCGCGTCGTCAGGCCCCCGTCGGGTCCTGCCGCGACGCCCACCGGTGCCCGGCCCAGCATACGCAGGCGCACCCGCGTGTGTCCCTGAATCACGAAATCGAGGGCCTCGGCGGCGGCCTCGGACAGGTCGATGATCCGTCTTTTGCGGAATGGGCCGCGGTCGTTCACGCGCACCACAATGCGACGACCATTCGCCAGATTGGTAACCTCGACAAAGCTGGGCAGTGGCAAGGTGGGATGCGCCGCCGTCAGACGGGTCTTGTCGAAGACCTCGCCATTGGCGGTGCGCCGGCCATGGAAAAAGGTGCCGTACCAGGACGCGGTGCCTTCGGCCCGATAGTCCCAGTCCTCCGTGGGCCGATACCAGACGCCGGCGACCTTGTAGGGTTTGCCGACCTTGTAGACCCCGCTTGTAAAGGGATCGGCGATGGGCCCGACGGGGACGGTCGAGGACGGCGGGCGCGTGCGACAGCCGGCCACCGCCAGGATCAGACACAAAAGGATCAAAAACCCGGTGCGGCGGATACAAACGACCGAAAGGCCGGGCCGGAGACAAGCACACAGACGCAACAGCAACATGGTTCCCCCATTCTGGCCTCGAATTCATGATGACCGGACCGGTCGACGCGGGCGTTACCCCCTTCTTCGCCTTGGCACCCGCGCACTGACGCGCCAGTATCGCGTGAGTCCCCTTTCGATTTGCGAAAGCGAACAGTCCCTTGATGCACAAAACACAATCGTCCGTAACGGAACGCCTCGTGTCCCTGATCCTGGAAAAACCGGTAACCGACCGGGACCGGGCCCAGGCCGCCCTGTTCGTGCTGGACACGGTTGCCAATGCGCTGGCGGCCCGGCATACCGATCCGGCCCGGCGGGTGCGGGCCTGGTGGCGCACCTTGAGCCCGGGCCGGGCCGACGCGCTGGCCGATCCGGGGCGCGAGGCGTTTCTGACGGGGGCCCTCGCCCATACTCTCGAAACAGACGATCTGCACAGGGCTTCGGTGCTCCATCCGGGCTGCGTGGTGGTGCCGGCCGCCTGGGCGAGCGCCCGGGCCCGCGGTGCCAGCGGACGCGCCTTCCTCGACGCGGTCGTCCGCGGCTATGACGCGGCCTGCCGAATCGGCATGGCGGCGGGCACGGAGCATTACAAGATCTGGCACAATACGGCGACCATCGGGCCGTTCGGCTCGGCCATGGCCGCTGGCCTTCTGATGGATCTCGACGCGGCCGGTCTCGTCAACGCCCTCGGCAATGCCGGCACCCAGAGTTCGGGCCTTTGGGAGTTTCTGGAATCCGGCGCCATGACCAAGCACCTGCACGCAGGCCGGGCCGCCGAAGCGGGCTGGCTGGCTGCGGGCCTCGCCGCCCAGGGCTTCACCGGTCCGCGCACCATCCTGGAAGGCGCGCGCGGCTTTTTCGCCGCCACCTGCCCCAATGGGCGCGCCGACGCGGTCCTGGATGGCCCCGAGCGCCCCTGGCAGATCCACGACAATTCCATGAAGCCGTGGCCGTCCTGCCGCCACACCCATCCGGCCATGGACGCGGCCCAGGACCTGCGCCGCCAGATCAAGGCCCATGGCGCCGACATTGGCGACATCACCATGGTGCATGTGCGCACCTATCAGGCCGCGATGGACGTCACCGACCGGATCTCTCCGCGCACCGATTACCAGGCCAAATTCTCCATGCAACACTGCGTGGCTGCCGCCCTGTCCCGCGATCTCGTGACGTTCGACGCCTTCGGAGAAGAGGCCCGCCGGGACCTCGCCAGCCTGCGGGCGCGGGTGTCCCTCATTCACGACGAGGCACTCGATCAGGCCTATCCACGGGCCTGGGGCGGAACGGTCTCCTTGTCGCTGAAAGATGGCAGCCGGCTTGACGCCGTGCGCGCCCATGCCAAAGGCGATCCGGAAGCACCGCTCAGCGCATCGGAGCTTGCCCGCAAATCCCGCATGCTGATGGCCCATGGGAACATTCACGATGCGGATTTGTGGATCGAAGTCCTGCTGAGCCTGTCCCACGCCCCGAGCCTGCCGGACCTGAAATCGGTGCTGCTGGCCTGACCAGATCGACGCAAGTCCGCCCCCGGCGGCTTATGCTTGATTGCGCGTTCCGAATGTCACAGGCCTCTGCGGCGCGGTGTTGATCTGGAGGCTGAAAATATCCGGCCTGGCATAGTGACCGACCGTATCCAGATCGTATTTGCCGCGAGCGATCAGGTCCGTGTCGAGATCGGCGAACAGGATCGTGTCCTCGTCATAGACCGGACCGGCGATCACGTCCCCCATGGGATCGACCACCAGACTGCCGCCGCGGATCAGCACCGTTTCCGGATCATCGCCCTGGATGGGAGACACATCACCCGGGGCCTGGGCGCGGGTGAAATGCTGGCAGGCGGACAGAACGAAACAGCGTCCCTCCATGGCGATCATGCGCATGGCCGGGACCCAACTGTCCCGATCATCGACCGTCGGCGCGCAGTAGAACTGGACCCCTTGCGCATACTGGCTCATGCGCAGGGCCGGCATGAAATTCTCCCAGCAGATCACACCGCCGACCCGTCCCGCCGCCGTATCCACCGCCGCCAGGGTCGAGCCGTCGCCGAAGCCCCAGACCAGCCGCTCCAGGGCCGTCGGCATCAGCTTGCGCCGCTTGCCGAGCAGCGCGCCGTCGTCACCGAAAAACAGCACTGTGCAATAGAGGGTGCCGCCCTCGCGCTCGATGACCCCGACGACAAGGACAAGGCCATAGGCCCGCGCGAGCGACCCGATCCACTCGGTCTCGGGCCCCGGCACCGCAATGGCGGCATCGAAATAGCGCTGAAAGACCTTTCGCCCCTCCGATGAGCGCATGCCGACCCGGGCCCCGAAATCGAGGCCCTTGGGATAGCCGCCCACATAGGCCTCCGGGTAGACTGCGATCTTCGCCCCGTTGCCCGCCGCCGAGGCCGCGGTTTTGGCCAGGGCCTCAAGCGTGCGCAGATTGTCGAACAGATGGGAGCCGCACTGGACGACGGCGGCACGAATGATGGACATGGGCTTCTTCCCCCGTTAAGTCGCGACAACGCGGTTTTTCGGCGCCCGCCAAGCCGCTTGACGCCCTTCGATTCGTGGCCATTGTGACGCCCATGCCCAAGACAAAACAACCGCCTCAGCCCCCCCAAGACGATATCAAGGACGCGCTCCTTGCGCCGGCGCTCAGCGAGCGCTACCTGGCCTATGCGCTGTCCACCATCACAGGCCGCGCCCTACCCGATGTGCGCGACGGGTTGAAGCCCGTCCACCGGCGCCTGCTTTATGCCATGCGGCTTCTGAAGCTCGATCCCGCGACGGGCTTCAAGAAATGCGCACGCGTGGTCGGCGACGTGATCGGCCGGTTCCACCCCCACGGGGACCAGGCCGTCTATGAGGCCCTTGTGCGCCTTGCCCAGGATTTCGCCGCGCGCTATCCCCTCGTGGACGGCCAGGGCAATTTCGGTAATATCGACGGCGACAACGCTGCCGCCATGCGGTACACGGAAAGTCGGCTCACCGAAGTTGCGCAATTCCTCCTGGAAGGGATCGACGAGGACACCGTCGATTTCCGCCCCACCTATGACGGCGAGGAAGAAGAGCCGGTGGTGATGCCGGCGGGCTTCCCCAATCTGCTCGCCAACGGCTCGGCCGGCATCGCGGTGGGCATGGCGACCAGCGTGCCGCCCCACAATGTGGCCGAAATCTGCGATGCGGCCCTGCACCTCATCAAGCACCCCAATGCCTCCATCGAGAAGCTGGTGGACATCATGCCGGGTCCCGACTTTCCCACCGGCGGGATCGTGGTGGAGGACCGGGCCAGCATGGTCGAGGCTTACGCCACGGGTAAGGGCGGCTTCCGGACCCGCGCCAAATGGCACAAGGAAGAGGGCAATCGCGGCTCCTATATCATCGTTATTACTGAAATTCCGTATCAGGTGCAAAAGGCCAAGCTGATCGAGCGGTTGGCCGAGCTGATCGAGTCCCGGAAGGCTTCGCTCATTTCCGACGTGCGGGACGAAAGCGCCGAAGATGTGCGCATTGTCATCGAGCCCAAGACCCGCGCCGTGGACCCGATCCTGGCCATGGAGCAGCTTTTCCGCCTCTCCGATCTCGAAAGCCGCTTCTCGCTCAATATGAATGTCCTCGACGGCGGCGTGGTGCCCCGGGTCATGGACCTGCGGGAAGTGCTGCAGGCCTATCTGGACCACCGCAAGATCGTCCTGGTCCGCCGGTCGAAATATCGGCTCGCCAAGATCGAGCACCGGCTGGAGATCCTGGACGGCCTGCTGATCGCTTATCTCAATCTCGACCGGGTGATCGAGATCATCCGTTATGGGGACGAGCCCAAGCAGGAACTGATGGCCGAGTTCGAGCTCTCTGAGGTCCAGGCCGAGGCGATCCTCAATATGCGCCTGCGCTCTTTGCGCAAGCTTGAAGAAATGGAGATCAAGAAGGAGCACAAGGAGCTCAAAAAACAGGCCAAGGAGCTCAAGGATCTGCTGAAATCGGACGACCTCCAATGGGCGCGGATCGGCGAGGAACTGCGCGAGGTAAGAAAGGCGTTCGGGCCCAAGACGCCCCTGGGCGCCCGGCGCACCGGATTTGACACGGCACCGGAAGTGGAGGACGTGGACCCGGAAGCCTTCATCGAGAAGGAGCCCATCACGGTCGTCTGCTCGGCCATGGGCTGGATCCGCTCCCTGAAGGGTCATCAGCCCTCGGACATCGAATTGAAGTTCAAGGAAGGCGACGGGCCCCGCTTCTTCCTCCACGCCCAGACCACCGACAAGCTCCTGTTGTTCGGAACCAACGGCAAGGTCTTTACCCTCGGCTGCGACAAGCTTCCCGGAGGCCGGGGCCACGGCGACTCCGTGCGCATGATGGTCGATCTGGGCGAGGACGATATGGCCGCGCTCAAGATCCATGAACCCGGCGCCCGGGTGCTTGTGGGTGCCGACTCCGGCCACGGATTCCTCGCAGCCGAAGACGACCTCATCGCCACGAAGAAGAGCGGAAAACAGGTGCTGAATGTGACCGCGCCGGTGCGGGCGGTCGTCATGGCCCCGGTCAGGGGCGACCACGCGGCTGTTCTCGGCGAAAACCGCCGCCTGCTGATCTTCCCCCTCGAACAGATCCCGACCATGGCGCGGGGCCGAGGCGTGATCCTGCAGCGCTACAACACCGGTGGCCTCGCGGATGCCTGCATCTTTACTTTCGAGAGCGGCCTGGTGGTGCTGGACGGTCAGGGGCGGGAGAAACACTTCGCGGATGTCACGGACTGGCTCGGCAATCGCGGCAATGCCGGCTGGGCGCCTCCGAAGGGGTTCCCCAAGGACGTGTCGTTTCCCTCATAATCCATCGTAAGGCGGATTGAAATCCGCCCTCTACGAAACGAAAGCATTCAATCCTCCAGGGGGGATCCGGGGATGGTCAAGGCAGCGGTGCTGACCGTGCATGGACAAGGGCGCACCCTGCCCGGCTATGCGAACACGTTCATTCGGCGGATCAAGGGGCGCCTGCCCCCGCGCGACTGGCAGCATGTCCATTTCGAGCAGGCCTATTACCAGCGCAGTCTCGACCGGAACCAGACGACCTATTACGAAGCCGTGCGCAAAAAGATCCAGAGCCACACGCTGCGGCAAGCCTTCCTGTTCGGCTTTTCCGATGCGGCCAGTCTCCAGACCAACAAGCGCGGCACCGAGGCACCTTATTACCTGGCGCAATTCGAGTTGCGGGCGGCCTTGCGCAAATGCTACCGGGAATTGACCCGTGAAGGTCCCCTGGGCCCCGACGCCCGGGTCATCGTGGTGGCGAATTCCCTCGGCGCCCAGGTCATGTCAAATTATTTTTGGGATGCCAACCAGCTCAGGGCCCGGGGCCAGAATCCGAAATACGGTATCTGGAAGGATGACGAAGAGCCGTTTACGGACGACCCCGTCGAAGACGCCTTCTGCCGCGGCGCCCATGTTCACACCTTCTACACCACCGGGTGCAGCATTCCTATCTTCGTCGCCGGCCAGGATCCGGACTCCATTTTCGCCTTCGACCGGCTCAACGACGCCTTTCGCTGGATCAACATCTTTGACGACGACGATGCCTTGGGCTGGCCCCTGCGCCCCTTGAGCCCGTCCTATGCGGCCCTGGTCGAGGACCGGGAACTGCGGCTGGGCCACACGATCCTCACCCATATGAGCTATTGGAGCCACCGGAAGGTGGTCGGCGAAGTGGCCCGGACCGTTGGAACGCTGATCAAGTCTTAAGAGCCGGTCTCAGCGCGTGGCGACCGAGGGCAACCAGGTGGCGAGCACCGGGAAGGCCGCCGTCAGGGCAAGCGCGATGATCTGGATGCCCACAAAGGGCAGCGCGCCCCGGTAGATATCCCCCGTGCGCACCTCCGGCGGCGCCACACCGCGCAAATAGAAAAGGGCAAAGCCGAAGGGCGGCGTGAGGAACGACGTCTGCAGATTGATCGCCATCATCACGCCAAGCCACACCGGGTCCACATCCATCATCAACAGGATGGGCGCAACAATGGGCACGACCACGAAGGTGATCTCGATAAAGTCGAGAAAAAAGCCCAAGGCGAACATGACCGCCATGACCAGAAGCAGAGCCCCGGTTTCATCGCCCGGCATGGCGGTCAGCACATCGCGCACGATGTCATCGCCCCCGAAGCCCCGAAACACGAGGCTGAACAGCGCCGCCCCGATCAGGATCGCAAACACCATGGCACAGATTTCGACGGTGCCCTCCAGAACGCCCTGGAGACACCGGCTGTGATGGGTGCGCCAGAGACTGAGCAGCAGCCCCCCAAGGACCGTCCCGAGAAGGATGATCGCAAGGCCCCGTCCCGCCCAGTCCCCGAGGCCGGCTGTCCGGGCCCCAAGGCTGAGATCCGCAACGCTGCCGAGGCCGAACAGACCCAGCAGGGCCAGCGTTGCCGCATAGATGGGGACCGGTCCGACCGTGCGTCCCTGCCCCGGCGCCATGCGCAGGCCCGCAAGCAGAGTTGCGCCCAGGGCCCCGAAACTCGCCGCCTCCGTGGCCGTGGCGACCCCCGTCAGGATCGATCCGAGCACGGCGAGGATCAGGAGGAGCGGCGGCAACAGGGCGCCCACCAACCGGCGCATCAGGTCCCGCATGTCGCTGGCCCGTTCTTCCTCCGGAATGGCCGGCGCCGCCGCCGGATTGAAGCGCGCCACAAGGGCCACGAAGCCCACATAGAGCAGGACGATCAAGAGGCCCGGCAGCAGCGCCCCGGCGAACAGGTCCGCCACGGACATGGTCTCGGGTGAAAAAATGCCCTGTTCGAGCTGGGCCGTCTGGAAGGCGATCGACAATTGGTCGCCGAGCAGGATGAGCACGATGGAGGGGGGAATGATCTGTCCCAGCGTGCCGGCGGCACAGATCGTCCCCGTGGCCAGTTTCGGGTCATAGCCCCGGCGCAGCATGACGGGCAGCGACAGCAGGCCCATGGTCACGACCGTCGCCCCGACAATGCCGGTGGAGGCCGCAAGAAGGGCGCCCACGACGACGACGGAAATACCGATTCCGCCCCTCAGCCCCAGGAACAGACCGCCCATGGTGTCCAGCAGGTCCTCGGCCACCTTGGAACGCTCCAGCATGACCCCCATGAAGACGAACAGGGGCACGGCGACCAGGACCTCATTGGTCATGGTGCCGAAAATCCGGCTGGGGAAGGCTGTCAGATAGGAAAAATCGAAAATGCCGAGGCCCATGCCGAGGCCTGCAAAGGCAAGTCCGGTGCCCGCCAGGGTAAAGGCCACGGGAAAGCCGGCCATCAGGGCGGCACAGGTCACCACGAAGAGGGCAATCGCAAGGGTTTCGGGCAGGGTCATGGCCGTTCCCCCTGGTGCGGGGCCTCGGGGGCATGGCCGCGGAGGCTATCGACGGCCAGCACCCAACCCTGCAGCATGACCGACACGGCAAAGACCAGGATCATGGATTTGAGAGGGTAGACCGGCAGGCCGCTCGTTTCCTTGGAGCCTTCGAAAATCTCCCAGGACGCGCCCACATAGGGCCACGCCACATAAAACAACAGCGCCATGGAGGGCATGAGGAGCAGATAGACGCCGGCCAGATTGACGGCCGCCTTCCAGACCGCCGGTGCCGCGCGGTAAAAGATATCGACCCGAACATGGGCCTCGCGCAGCAGGGCGAAACCGCTGGCCAGCATGAACAGGCTCGCATGGAGATAGAGGATCAGCTCCTGGAGCTCGATGAGACCGATACGGAACACATAGCGCAGGATCACAACGGCGATCTGCACGAGAACAAGGGCCAGCGCCGCCCAGAGGGCAACCGTACCCAGCATCTTGTTCTTGGTGAGGATGACCCAGCTCGCCCAATCGAGCAGGCCGTCGAGGCGGGCCGCCGCAGCGCTTGATCCCGCGGCCTGGAGCGCGGCCCAAATCAGCGGCAGGGCAAAGAACGACCAGAACAGCACCTGAAGCACGGTCCAGGTGATGTCGTTGTTGAAAATCAGATCAACCACGCCCGTTCTCCGGCGCCTGTGGGGCCGCCTCAGCGCCCGTGGGCAGGCGGCGGGCCGCGGCAAAGCCTTCCTCGGAAATCCGGTTCCAGGCCATCCCCCGGGCCCGCGCCGCCCGATAGCTTTCATAGATGCGGCGGGTCAGATCGTCGCCTTCCGTCAGTTCCCGGTTCACCTGTTCGGACACCTCGAGAAGCTTGGCCATGACCGTGTCCGGGAAGCGGCGCAGGGCGACGCCATGGGTCTCGATGAGATCCGTCAGAGCCGCCGCATTGCGGGTGTTGTATTCGGCGAAGGTGAAGTTGGTTTCCGCCGCGCAGGCGAGTTCCACGATGCGCTGCTGGGCCGGCGTGAAGCTGTTCCAGACATCGAGATTGGTGCCGAGGCAAAGCTGGGAGCCGGGCTCGTGGAACCCCGGCCAGTAATAGTATTTCGCGACGCGATAGAAGCCGAAGGCCAGGTCGTTCCAGGGGCCCACCCATTCGGTGGCATCAATGGCCCCGGTCTGCAGGCTCTGGAAAATCTCCGCGCCCGGAAGGGCGACGGCGGCGGCCCCCAAGCGGCGCAGAACCTCGCCGCCAAGACCAGGCATACGGATTTTCAAACCACGGAAATCATCGACGCTGTGGATCTCGCGATTGAACCATCCGCCCATCTGAACGCCGGTATTGGCACAGGCAAAGGGCTTGATGTTGAACTTGGCGGATAATTCGTCCCACAGCTCCTGGCCACCGCCATAATGGATCCAGGCGTTGATTTCGTTGGCGTTGAGACCGAAGGGCACGGCGGTGAAAAAGGGGAAACCTTTGGACTTGCCCTGCCAGTAATACTCTGCACCATGATACATATCGGCCGCGCCGGAGGAAACGGCGTCGAAGGCCTCGAAGGCGGGCACCAATTCTCCGGCTGCGAACACTTTCACGGTCAGGGCGCCTTCGGTGGCCTCGGTGATAAAGCGGGCCACCCGCTCCGGCGCCGTGCCCAGCCCTGGAAAATTCTTGGGCCAGGTGGTCACCAGCTTCAGGTCCCGGCGCTGACGCGCAAGGGCCGGCGTGCCGATGGGACCCTGGGCCGCCCCGTCCTCCGTGCGCCAGCTCGGGCGTTCGCAGCCGACGGCCAGTCCGGCCCCGGCCAGGGCGGTCCCTTTGAGCAGGGTCCGGCGATCCATGGTCACTCCTCCGGCAAAGCGATGGGGGGTCAGGTGGGCGCGCGGGTCAGGGTGGCCCAGCCGTCCGGCGTCAGCGCCTCGAGCGGCGTGAACTTCACCTTGTATTCCATCTTCTTGCAGCCCATCACCCAATAGCCGAGATAGACATAGCTGAGGTTTTGTTCCCGAGCCATGCGGACATGGTCGAGGATCATGAACGTACCCAGGCTGCGCCGGGCCTCCTCCACGTCGAAAAAGCTGTAGACCATCGACAACCCGTCCTGCAGACGGTCGGTCAGGGCGACCGCCGTCAGGGCTCCCTTGTGCTGGGGCGACGCGCTGAAACCGCGATAGGCCACGAGAAAGGTGTCGACGGTGGTCTCCTCCACCATGGCCGCGTAGTCCATGATGGTCATGTCCGCCATGCCCCCGTCCCCGTGTCGCCCGTCGAGATAGCGGCGCAGGAGCGAGAACTGCTCGCGGGTCGTGGCCGGCGGCAGGACCTCCCGTTCCAGATCCTCATTGGTCTTGAGCACCCGGCGGAAGGTGCGGCCCGGCTCGAAATCGGCCACCTTGATCCGCACGGAAACGCAAGCGTTGCAGTGGTCGCAGGCCGGGCGATAGGCGATGGTCTGTGACCGGCGAAATCCTGCACTCGACAGCGTGTCATTGAGGCTGACCGCATCGGGCCCCAGCAGATGGGTGAAGACCTTCTTTTCCATCCGATCGGGCAGATAGGGGCACGGCGCGGCCGCGGTGATGTAGAGCGGCGGAAGCGTTTTTCCGGGATGCTGGGTCACGCGGGGGCGTCCTATCCGGCTTGAGGCCAATGACGATCAGGATCGGGGGCGCCGGACCCGTCACAGCGGTTCCGGTCTCCACCCATCAGGCTAGGCCAAAATACCAGGGCGCGACCAGGGAAAACGCGAGCCAGACGATCAGGGTCAACGGAACACCCGCCCGCACGAAGTCGAGGAAGGAATATTGACCGGGGCCCATGACCAGCAGATTGGTCTGATACCCCATGGGCGTGGCGAAGGAGGCGTTGGAGGCGAACAGGGTCGCCAGCAGGAAGGGATAGGGATCCACCCCGAGCTGGCTGCCGGTCGCGATGGCAATCGGTGTAAAGAGGATCGCCGTCGCGTTGTTCGAAAGGATGTTGGTCGTGACCGCGACGAGCAGGAAAAACGCCGACAGGACAACCGAGGGACTGTGCCCGTCGAGGCTCGCCAGCAAGGCCTGGGACAGAGTCAAAGCACCGCCCGTGTGCTGCAGCGCGCTGCCCATGGCCAGGGCTGCGCCGACGATCATGAAGATCCGGCGATCCACTGCCCGCGCCGCCTGGCGCACGGTCAGACAGCCTGAAATGACCATGGCGAGGGCGCCCGCCAGGGCCGCAATCACGATGGGCAGGAACCCCGTCGCCGCGCCGGCAACGACCCCAAGAAAGATCCACCGCGCCACCACCGCCTTGTCCAGATTGGGCACATCCGTCGAGGCCCATTCCAGCAACAGCAGATCCCGGTTGCCCCGCAACGCCTTGATGGCTTTGCGCCGCCCCAGGAGCAGCAGGACGTCCCCCGCCTCCAGGCGGATGTTTTGAAGGTTGATCCGATACATCCGGCTGCGCCGCTGGATCCCCAGCACAATGCAACTCGTGACCGACCGGAACCCCATATAATCGACGCTGTAGCCCACTAGTCGGGAGCCCGGCGCCACGACCGCCTCCGTGATCACCAGGTCGTTGGTGATTTGCACAGTGTCATCGGGCTGGACCAGATCCCCATCGCCCCCGCTGCGCGCAATGAGGCCCTTCAGATAATCGGGCCGGGAGGACAGAAGGGCCGTCAACGCCTTGCGCGTCGCCACCACGACCAAGATATCGTTTTCCTTGAGCACAAGATTGTCAAAGGGTGGATTGAGCGGCGTGGCGCCCCGTTGGATCAGACGCACCTTGATGTCCGGAAGCTGACTGAACGCCCCTTTCTTGGCCTCGGCCCCCACCAGTGGGTGATCCCGCGACAGCTCGATTTCCGCAATGAATTGCTTGCCGTCCCCCACCAGGGCGTCCGCGAGGGGACCGTTGTTCGGCAAGAAGCGGGGCAGGATAAAGAGGACATAGATCGCACCGATCCCGGCCAGGATCAGGCCGAGGGGGGTGAAATCGAAAAAGCCGATGGGCTTCAGTCCTGCATCCACGGCGCTTTCCGCCACCAGAAGATTGGTTGAAGACCCGATCAGAGTCGTCATGCCGCCGAGGACACACATGAAGGTCAACGGCATCATGACCTTGCTGGGCAACAACCGAACCCGGGCGGCCAGGGCGCCGACAATGGGGATGAACATCACAGCGACGGGGGTGTTGTTCAAGAAAGCGCTTGTGACGGCGATCAGCACCATCACCACCAGCAGGGTAAGCCGCGGTTGCTGGCGCCCGGCATAAAGCAGGAGACGGGTGGGCCGTTCGAGCGCGCCTGCCTGATAGAGCCCCTGCCCGACAATCAGCAGGCAAAGGATGGAAATCAGCGCCGGATTCGCAAAGCCCGAGAGCAGCGTGTTGGCGTCGAGGGCTTGGCCCGCAGGCAGGGGAAACAGATGGAAAAAGACCAGAAAACCGATGATGACCCCGGCCGCGGTCACCTCCATGGGCACGCGCTCAAGGCTGAAAAAGACGATCGCCACACCGATGCCGGCCAGCGTCACCCACATCTGCCAGGGTGCGTCCGCCATGATCGCCGCGGATGTCATTACCTGATCCAGCCCCATCAAGCCCATCCCGTCATCCGGGCACGGTGCCCTTCGCCCTCCAGGCGCAGACCCAATCCCGTCATCCGGCCGAACCCATGGCTCGCTTCGGAATGCCTGGGCTGACCCGTCATATTAGCAGCTAAAGGTTGTTGGCGAAGACTTGAATAACACCGCATGCCTCCCAACCCAGTTCACGAAGCCGAAGGGCATCGCCCACACCGTGCCCAATCAAAACTTAATGTCTCTGTGATTGTTTCACCCGTGTTTGCGCTTCCCGACGGGCGGTCTCGGTCCGAAGGAAGCGTGGCCGGCCGGCCCACCGAGGCCTCGTCCAGGCATGGCCCGACCCACGGTCACCCCCTGTTCGGACCGTGGGGCGCATCCGCCGAAACCCAGCATCCGCGCGCGGTGAAGGGATGAATGCCATGACCCTCGACGACATCATACGGTGCATTGCGCCTCTGACCATCGACGGTCTTCTGATCTGTGCGCTTCCCCCGACCGGGGCAAGCACGTTTTACGACCCTTGGGCCGGGCGCCGCTACCCCGGCGAAGGAACGCCGGTCATCCATCCCCCCCTGATCCGCTGGTCCAATGTCACCATACAGGAGATCGTCGGGCGCACAGGCAGTGCCCTCGATGATCGCTCGCTTTTCGAACTCATTCCCCAGCAAGAGGCGGCTGCCCTGTCGGCCGCGCTTGATGGAGAAGACGGCGAGCCCGTTGAGGCGACCTGCATCGAACTGTCTCTCATCCATGCCGATGGCAGTTTGATCCAGACCCATGTCACCATCGGCCGCCCCCCCTTTACCGCTGATGGTCAGGATCTACGGGTTCTGACCATCAAAGATGTGACGGGGCGCCAGCGCGACCATGGCATTTTGCAAAAGGCCCTGATCGAACTGTCGCGCCGGGCCACCGAGGCGGCGGAAATGCGGGACCAACTCAAGGAGAGCCAATACCGGCTCTCGGTCGCCGTAAATGTCGCCAAGATCGGGCTGTGGGACTGGGACCTGCGGCGCGAGCGAATCGTCCTCTCCGATGAATGGTTCGGGATGCTGGGCTATCGGCCAACGGACTTCTCAAACCATATGACGGCCTGGCTCGACCTCGTCCATCCCGATGACCTCGCCAACGCCACAAGACGCGTTTCGGACTGCCTCGTCGGGCGGACCCGGGACTACGAAGCCGAATTTCGCATGCGCTGCGCCGACGGCGATTTCAAATGGATCTATGCGGCCGGTGAAGTGGTGGAACGGGACGCCGACGGCATGCCCATGCGCCTTGTGGGCACGCATATGGACCAGTCCAAGCGCCGCTTGCATGAGGCGCGGCTCGGGGAGGCCTTTCAGGAGGCGGAACAGGCCCGCGAGCGCCTCGCCAAACTGGCCAACAACGCGCCCGGCGTCCTTTACGAATTCGTTCTGTTGCCCGACGGAACGGCGAGTTTCCCCTATATGTCGGACGGCATCAGCGATCTTTTCGGCATCTCCCGGGAAGACATGATGGCAAACAGCCAACTGATCTTCACCGGGGTGTACTCTGAAGACCGCGAGGAGATTGAGACGCGGCTGATGCAGTCGGCCACGGATCTCACGCCGTTCTCCGTTGAATACCGGGTCCACGTGCCCGAAGGGGGGTTTCGCTGGCTGAATGCCGCATCGCTGCCCGAGCGTCAGGCCGACGGCTCGACCCTGTGGCATGGCTATCTCCAGGACATCACCGAACGAAAGACCATCGAGATCGCACTGGCCCAGGCCAGGGACGACGCCGAAGCGGCCAACAAGGCCAAGTCCCAGTTCCTCGCCAATATGAGCCATGAAATCCGGACACCGATGAACGGTGTGCTGGGGATGGCAGCCGCCCTGGCCGACACACCCCTTGACGAAGGGCAGCGGCGGTTGGTCGATGTCATCCAGGAAGCCGGCGACGCCCTTCTCAATGTGCTCAATGACATCCTGGATTTCTCAAAAATCGAGGCGAACCAGCTCACTCTCGAAAACGTTCCCTTCCGGATCAGTGACCTTGCCAACAAGGTCGAAAGTCTCCATGCCTTGAAGGCGCGGGAGAAGAACCTGCATCTCGACGTGGTGCGCGATCCGGATGCCCCGGATATGCGTTTGGGCGATCCCCACCGGATTCTCCAGGTGCTGCATAATCTCATCTCCAATGCGATCAAGTTCACCGAGCAGGGGGAAATCACAGTCCGGATTTATCCGTCAGATAAAGGAGTGTCCGGCGCCTCGGAGCCGGCCGACACGGTCACGTTCGAGGTGCGGGATACCGGAATCGGTATGACTGCGGACCAATGCGAACGGGTCTTCTCCGAATTCGTTCAGGCGGACAATTCCACGACCCGTCGCTTCGGCGGGACGGGCCTGGGCCTTGCGATCGTCCGGGGACTGGTCGACGCGATGCATGGCCGCCTTACACTCGCCAGCACGCCCGGCGAAGGCACGGTCTTTCGAGTCGATCTTCCGCTTGCCCATGACGAGACCGCTAGCATCGAGAACAATGCCCCCGCCCAGGACGACACCGCCATCGAGCCGCCTTGCGATCCCGAACGCGAAAGTCGGTCCGGCGCCCGGCCCCCCCGGATCCTGGTGGCCGAGGACAACGCCATGAACCGAATGGTGCTGCAGGCCCTGCTCGCCCCCACCGGCGCGGACATGACCTTTGTCGAAAACGGACAAGACGCCGTCAAGCAGATCGAAAGCCTGCCCGGCGATGCCGCTGCTGCCTATGATCTCATCCTCATGGACATTCAGATGCCGGTGATGGATGGCATCACGGCCATGAAAATCATCCGGGAGCGCCAGAATTCAGGCCGGACTCCCACCATGTGCATCATCGCCCTGACAGCCAATGCCTTGGACACCCAGGTTCGCAGCTATCGCGAAGCGGGCTTCGATACCCACGTGGCCAAGCCGATCCGCACGCAGGCCCTGTTCGACGCCATCGAAAAAGCCGTCAGTATTCGGCGAACCGCCCAATTGCTGGAACAGGATGCCGCCTGAGCCGAGCCCCCTGGCGGTCTCGCCCCTTGACCTTGCCCCGCGCTTGGCCACTCTGGAGCCTCCGAAAGCGGGCGGTTTGGAGGAGAGACGGCATGACCCCTGACGAGGTTCTGGACGAATTCCGCGCCGCCGGCGCGCTTCTTGAAGGCCATTTCATTCTATCATCCGGCCTGCACAGCCCGGTCTTTCTGCAAAAGGCCCTCGTGTTCAAGGATCCAGCGCGTACGGAGCGTCTCTGCCGGGCCCTCGCGCAGCGTATCCGGGACACCGTGACCGAGGCACCGGCCCTGATCGTCTCGCCGGCCGTCGGCGGCATCATCCCCGGATACGAGACCGCGCGGGCCCTCGGTACCGAGGCGATCTATACCGAACGGGAAGACGGCGCCTTCCGCCTGCGCCGGGGCTTTTCCATCGAGCCGGACACACCCGTCGTGATCGTCGAAGACATTGTCACCACAGGCCTGTCGTCCCGGGAATGCATCGAAGCGGTGGCGCAGACCGGCGCCAAGATCCTGGCTGAAGCCTGCCTTGTCGACCGCTCCGGCGGCACGGCCGATGTGGGGGTGCCCCTGGTGGCCCTGGCAAGCCTGACCATTCCAGCTTTCCCGGCCGATGCCCTGCCCCCGGAGCTTGCGGCCCTGCCCGCCGTGAAACCCGGAAGCCGCGACTTGCGAAGCTGACGCTGCGCCGCTGTCATTAGGGCTGGTGGCGGCCCTGTGATATCCTTCACCCATTATCGAACAGGGGGCGAAGACCATGGCACGGCCGGTGCTACATATTTCGGGGCCGCGGGCGGAGGATCTCGCGGGCGCGCTCGACGCCTTCTTTCGTGAGACCTGCGAGGTCGCGCCGACCCTGGAACGCCGGTCCGGCGATGACGCCATCGACACGCCTGAAAACACGCCTGTCCTGATCCTGTCGGTGCCGCCCTTCCTGACCGGTCTAACGCCCATGGTGCGCCGGCACCGGCTTTCCAAGCGGGCCGGCCGTTTGCTGCGCCTGCTGCGGGAGACCAGCGGCCCTGGCGACCGGGTGCTTCTCGTTGAAGACCACCAGCGCATCCGTGTCCTCCGCTCCCTGTCGAAACCGAAGCTCACGGAAATTCTGGAGCGCCTAGCGGACCCGCTTTAACCCGCCCCCGACTCCACCACAATGTGCACCGGTCCCCGCCCGATGGTGCCAATGACCCGCGCTGCCGAGACCCCATCCCCGTGGAGACGGTCAAGACAGGATGCAACCCGGTCCCCGGGCACCGCGCCAAGCAAGCCGCCAGCGGTTTGGGGGTCGAACAGGAGATCGGCCTGCGGAGTGTCGGGTACCGTCATATGCGCCGCCGCCTCCCGGTTCGAGGGAAACAGGGTCGAGCGAACGCCGGCACCGGCAAGGTCCACCGCCCCGTGATAGAACGGCACTTGAGCCAGATCGATCCGCGCACTGACGCCGGATGCGTGAAGCAGAGTCAGAAGGTGGCCGGCGAGACCGAAGCCCGTGACATCGGTCATAGCCCGCGCCCCATGGGCCCTCAGAACCGCGGCCGCCGCCCCCTGCCCCCGGGCCATCCGGTCAAGGGCCTGCGCCACCCAGGCCCCCTTGGCGAGGCGCGCCATGTCCGCCGCCAGGATCGTACCCGAGCCAATGGGACGGGTGAGGATCAGTCCATCGCCGTCCTGCGCACCCACAAGTCGGATGGGCGGCCCGTCCGAAAGCCCCGTCACGGTGAAGCCGACCGTCAGCTCCGAACCCACGCTGGTGTGCCCGCCGACGAGATCGGCGCCGGCCTCGCCGAAAGCGTCGGCCGCCGCGGCCATGATTTCCCGCAAGGTTTCCTCCTGGAGGGCTGCACTCATCCGTGGCAGGATCACCGTTGAAAGGGCAGCCTGGGGCGTCGCCCCCATGGCCCAAACATCGCCCATGGCATGGACCGCGGCAATGCGTGTCAGCATCCAGGGATCCTCCGTGAATGCCCGCAAATGGTCCGTGGTGACCACCTGATGGGACCCGCCAACGGACAGGACCGCGGAATCATCGCCCGGACCGGCCCCCACATCGGCCCGGACCGGGGCCGGCAGATGGTCCAGCGCGCGGCGCAAAGCCGATCCGCCCACCTTGGCGCCGCACCCGGCGCAGGGCGGACGCCCGCCCTCCCAGGTCTCCCGAACGCCCAAGGCGACCGCTTTCGGCAAACGGGGCACCGGCATGTCAGGCAGGGTGATGAACCGGTCCATGAAGGCCCGATCGATGCGGTCCTTCAAACGCCAGAGGAACCGTCCGCGCACGGCCAGGCCGGCCTTGTCCGCCACGGCGACCTTCTCCCCAAGGGAAATGAGCTTCAGATAATCCTTCTGGGGACGATACGCCCGACACCGCCCACCCGAAAGAACGGCCCGCAAATTGTCGAACAGAACGGGCGCCTCGCGAACGGCGAAGACGCCCGCCTTGGGCCGCGGCGCGTGGGACAGATGGGCGCAATCGCCCACCGCAAAGACCAGGGGATCGGCAAGGCTGCGCAAGTCGGGTCCGACGGTCACGAAGCCGTCTGTCAGGGGCAGTCCGGTGTCCCGCAGCCAGTCATGGGGCCGTGCGCCCGCCGCGCCCACGGTGAATGCCGCCGGGACCATACGCCCGTCCGCGAGGCGAACGCCGCCCGCCTCGACGGCGGCGACCGAGACCGGCGCGAGGAGCGAAACGCGCAACGCCTCCATATGCTTGCGGAGCAAGAGAGCCGTCCGCGGGGCCAGGCCCGCGAGCGGCGTGGCGGCTTCCAGGACCGTGATGGCCGCACCGGATACCCGTTCTTTATGAAGACGAAAAGCCAGGGCCATCGCAATTTCGACACCCGCGACGCCGCCGCCGATAACAGCGATGCGGGCGTCGGCCTCGCCCCGGCCGACCCGTTCCAGAAAACGTGACCAACCGTCGGCGAGACCCTCAAGCGGCTTGGCGGACACACCGTGGGCGGAGAAGCCGGGCAGAGCCGGCATGTCCGACGTGATGCCCACATCAAGGGACACGACGTCATAGGCCACATCGGGGCGGCCCGTCATGCGGATCCGCCGCGCCGCCCGGTCGAGGCCGTTCGCACGCCCCAGAACGAGCCGGGCCCCCGCGAAACGTGCAAGGCGCATCAGATCGATATCGAGCTCCTCACGGCTGTAATGGCCAGCCAGATGCCCCGGCAGCATGCCTGTATACGGAGCGCTCGGCCCCGGATTGATCAGGGTCAGGCGCACACCGGGCAGCGGCTTCATGCCCCAACGCCGCAGCACCAGGGCGTGGGCGTGCCCGCCTCCGACAAGCACCAAATCGCGGGTCAGGGGCACGGAGGGTTGCATCACGGCTGGCGTCCTTTTTTGCGCGGCGTATTTGTTTGCGCGGTGTGGTGGGCCCAAGGGGTCCAACCCGGCCCGCAACCCTGTGCTCGCACCCGCCGCCGACGGTCCGAACCCGCTTCAAACACGCGCCAGGAACGATCGCTGGGAGCTTACTGCACCGGGAGGGTCAGGGCAGGCCCTGGCTTTGCCCGGCGCTGACCGGGGCCTGAAGCGAGCAGTGCGGCAAGACCGACCAGAACCATGCGTGCGACGTGGGGTGGGACCGGCCTGCGGTCCACCCTTGCCAAACCCGGCGCGGCGCGGCGATCCTGAGGCCAATGGCGGTCGCAGGCCGTCCCATAGCCTTGACCTCTCTTTCTCTTTAAGTATCCGGGAGAGAGTCGGTGCTGCCCCCTTGATGACCGCGCGGAGGCTGGTGGCTTGCCCCACGCGTGAATGGCCGGGACACCGCCCGGCCACGGAGAGAAACCATGTCCAATGACGCAGTCGACTTCGATGCGGCGACGGCCCGCGCCATCGACCGCACCTATCAGACGCCCGACATAGTTCATCAGCGCCTGCGCGTGCTCGACACCCTGTGCCTTGCGCCGGGCGAGGCCGTTGTGGATATCGGCGCGGGCACCGGCCTGATGGCCCATGAGATGGGACACCTCGTTGGCCCAGCCGGCCAGGTTGCCGGTGTCGATCGATCGGCGGCCATGCTGCATGTGGCGGCGGAACGGTGCGCGGACCTCGCGCAGGTCCGGTTTGACGTGGGGGATGCCTGTGCCCTGCCGCTTCCGGACGGATCCATGGATGCCGCCGTCTCCATGCAGGTCCACGAATATGTGCCGGATACGGAGGCGGCCCTGGCCGAGATCTTCCGGGTGCTGAAGCCTGGTGGCCGGTTGAGTATCCTCGACACGGCCTGGGACAGTGTGGTCTGGGCGAGTGACAACCCGGCCTTGACCACGCGGATCCTGAAAACCTGGGAGCGGCATTGCCCCCACCCCAATCTGCCCCTCGTGCTGGGCCCGAAACTGCGCGCCGCCGGTTTCCGGGTGGGCCGGGCCGAGGTCATTCCCATTTTCTCCCCGCGCTACACGGACCATTCCTATGCGGCATCCATGATGTTCATGATCGCCCGCTATTGTGTGGATAAGGACGGTCTGACGCAGGAGGATGTGGACGGTTGGCTGGCCGGGCAGATGGCCGTGGCGGCCCGCGGCGACTGGTTCTTCAGCCTGAACCGCTATGTCTTCACCGCCGTGAAGCCTTGAGAGTCCGGAGGGTTTGGGAGAGGAAACGGGGCACACAGCAACGCCTGGCCCTCCGGGCGGGACGGGACGAGTGACGCGGGCATAACGCTGATCGACACGGCTCATGCATCGAAACAGCAATCTTTGTTTTAGCGACCATGTCCCGGCACGGCCCAAGCACGATCATGCCCGATCCGCCGCGCCCTGGAGCCAGCGCCGGAAGGCGGCCGCACCGGCCCTTGAGGACCTGAAAGCTCGGGGCGGTAGGCCCTGCGCGCGCAGACCGGCGCCGCCGTGGCGTGCTGACGCGCTAACGGACGCTCCAATCGGCCGAATGCCTCACACTGGCAGGCGGACGATGTCCACTTCCACCGGGGGACGTTTGCCCCAGGTGGATTTCAGCATGCGCCGGATGGCGCGGCGAGCGGTTTCCTCCACCGCACCGTCATCCCGGACCTGCTTGTCGCTCAA
Organism: Alphaproteobacteria bacterium; assembly: GCA_050331455.1. Classification (GTDB taxonomy): domain Bacteria; phylum Pseudomonadota; class Alphaproteobacteria; order JAJFIK01; family JAJFIK01; genus CAYUYV01. The sequence goes on along the minus strand of JBHJGV010000052.1, from coordinate 22,511 downwards.
GGCCTCGACCGCCGCTTCCGCCCGCTCCGACAGGTCGCCGTCGATGGTCTCGTCCCGTTCGGCGAGTTCGTCCGGAATGCCCATGGTCAGCACGATGGGCGCTTCCATCAGTTCGCCGTGCTTGTCGAAGATCAAGGTCACATGGACCATGCCCTCTTCGGCGAGGCGCCGGCGGGTCTTCACGGCGGGGGCATCCTCCGGAACCAGCACCTTGCCATCGAGCAGCAGCTTGCCTTGCGGGATTTCACCGATGATCTCCGCCCGGCCCGGCGCCAGACGCACCACGGTGCCGTTGACGGCCATCACGGCATGGTCCGCCCCGTGCTGGGTGGCAAAGTCCACATGTTCGAGCAGATGCCGCGTTTCGCCATGCATGGGCACCACATTGCGCGGGCGCACCCATTCATACATCTTCGCAAGTTCATCCCGGCACGGATGGCCGGAGACATGGACGAAATGGTCCCGTTCGGTCAGCACGTGAATACCCCGAGAGGCAAGGCGGTTCTGGAGCTGAAAAATGCCCCGCTCATTGCCCGGAATGATCTTGGAAGAGAAGATCACCGTATCACCGTCGCCAAGCGCGAGGCTCGGATGGGTGTCTTCGGCCATGCGCGCCAGTGCCGCCCGGGACTCGGCCTGGGAGCCGGTGCACAGAATGAGTGTTTTCTCCGGGGGCAGATAACCGGCTTCGTCCTCGGCCACGGTCTCCGGAAAATCCTTCAGGTAACCGGTCGCTTTGGCGGCCCGCACGATGCGATGCATGGCGCGCCCGGCAAGCACCACATTGCGCCCATTGGCGACGGCCGCCCGCGCGATGCTATCGAGCCGGCCGGCATTCGAGGCAAAGGTCGTAACGGCCACCCGGCCCTTCAGCTCCCCGATGAGACCCACGAGGCTGTCGCGCACCAGGGCCTCGGATCCCGATGCCCCGTCGCTGAGCACATTGGTGGAATCGCAGATCATGGCGACGACACCCTCCTCGCCCAGGGCCCGTAAGGCATGCTCATCCGTCTGCGCGCCGAGCACCGGGTCCGCGTCAAGCTTCCAGTCGCCCGTGTGCAGCACCGTCCCGGCGGGCGTGCGCAACGCAAGGGCATTGGGCTCGGGGATGGAATGGGTCAGCGCGATCAACTCCACCTCGAACGGACCGACGGGGAACCGTCCGCCCAGGGGCACAATCTCCAGCGGCAAAATACCGTCGAGATGGGCCTCGTTGATCTTTTCCCGGAGCAACTCGCCGGTGAAAGGCGTGGCATAAACCGGACACTGAAGCTTCGGCCACAGATGGACCAGGGCTCCGATATGGTCCTCGTGCCCGTGGGTAAGCACGATGCCTTTGAGCCGGTCCCGCCGCTGCTCCAGAAAGGCCGGATCGGCCATGGTCAGGTCGATGCCGGGCAGGGACTCGTCGGCGAAGCGCACGCCCACATCGACGACGATCCAGTCATGGTCCTCCGGCGGCCCATAGCCATAGAGATAGAGGTTCATCCCCACTTCGCCGCAGCCGCCCAGCGGCAGGAAGACGATCTCGCCGCCCGTGTCTTGTTCGCTCACAGGGCGCTCTCCTGGCGGGGCCTGGCAAGCCAGGACTGGACGTTACGGACATGGATGGCCACGAGACCGCGGATGGTGAGATCCGGGTCCACATGCTGGATGGCGTCCGTGCTTCGATTGAAAAGGCCGGCGAGGCCGCCGGTTGCGATCACTGTCATATCCCGTTGATACTCGTTCTTGATCCGTTCGACCAGCCCTTCGATGAGGCCGACATAGCCCCAAAAGACGCCGGATTGCATGGCCGAGACCGTATCCCGTCCGATCACGCCCGCGGGCTTGTGAATGGCAATACGCGGCAATTTTGCAGCCGCCAGGTGGAGCGCCTCAAGGGACAGATTGGCCCCCGGCGAAATGATTCCGCCCTCATAATGCCCTTCCGCGGACACAATGTCGAAAGTCGTTGCGGTGCCGAAATCAACCAGGATGAGGGCACCGGGATAGCTCTTGTGTCCTGCGACGGCATTGACCAGACGGTCCGCGCCGACCACTTCCGGATGGTCGAGATGGACCTCGAGCCCCAAATCCACGGCCGGATCGCCCACCACCATGGGTTCGGTCTGGAGGAACTTCCGGCACAGCGCCCGCAAATTGAACATGGCCTGGGGCACGACGGTGGCGATGATCGCACCCTTGATGCGATTGTGGTCGATCCCGTCGAGCTGCATGAGTTGAACCAGCCAGACCCAGTATTCCTCGGCCGTCCGTGCCGAGGAGGTCGAGGCCCGCCACTGCGCAATGATCTTTTCGTCCTCGATGATTGCGAAAACGGTGTTGGTGTTGCCTGCATCAATGGCCAGAAGCATGGGCCTTCTCCTTTCGCCCCCGCGTTCAGGGAGGTGACACGGGATCCAAGAGCGCAGATTTTGGGGAAGAGACCCGCCCGCGCAAGGGGGGAAGCAGCTCACGGTCGACCCAACCCTCAGCGATCGGGGGCCGGCACGGCCTCTGCATCGGCGTCAGGGAAGAAGACCTCGCCGCCATGGATGATGCGGTCCGATCCGTCGGCCAGGGACAAGATCAGACCGCCGGCCTCGTCCAGGCCGGTGAAGCGGCCTCGCACGCTGCCCTTGGGCAGGCGCGCTTCCAGGGGGCCGCCCAAGCCCTCCGCCCGGTCCAGCCACGCCGCGCGAATCCCGCCGAAGCCCGTTCCGGCATCCCACAGTGTCAGCCAATGGTCCATGCGCCGGGCCAGAGCCGCCATGGCCGCGCCCACGCTTGGCAGCGGTACCGCGCCTGCGCTGGAGAGGGACGTGGTGGGATAGCCGGCATCGCCCGGATGGGTCGCAATGTTGAGGCCGACGCCGATGGCGAGCCATGGTCGTGGATCTCGTGGCCTTAAATCCGGGGGCGGCAAATCCGAGCGTGCCGCCTGGGCCCGGGCCGGAGCTGGGGCCGGGTCCGGGCCGCGGCCACTGCCCCCGGACTCCAGCAGAATGCCGGCGATCTTGGCCCCGGCCACCCGCACGTCATTGGGCCATTTCAGGCCGACCGGCGCTCCGGGCAGCGCCAGGGACACCACATCCGCCACGGCCAAGGCCGTCACATAGGACAATTGGGCCGCAATGGAGGCCGAGCAGGCCGGGCGCAGCAACAGCGTCGCGAACAGATTGCCCGATGGCGAGGTCCAGGGGCGCCCGCGCCGGCCCCGGCCTGCGCTTTGCCGGTCCGCCCGGATCCAAAGGGGGCCCGCCTCGCCGGCTTCGGCGCGCTCGCGCGCCGTATCGCTGGTGCTGGGAAGCACGGGCGCTTCAAAGAAGCCATAGCCGTCCGGCCAGGCTTCCGTCCACGGATCGGCTGTGGATCCGGTCGACGCCATGGGCAGCCTCAACCCGCCAGGAGCGAGCGAGCCGCCGCCGCCGCCGCCACGAGGAGCGGCCCGGGATAAAGCGCATAAAACAGAGTCACGGCGCCGGATGCGGTCAGGATGGCATGCATCTCAAGGGGCACGGGCCGTTGGAACGGCACCACGGGCTCGTCCATGAACATGACTTTCACAATCCGCAAATAGTAAAAGGCTGCCACGGCACTGGTCAGCACCCCAACGACCGCCAGCGGCACGAGATCGGCCTGGACGGCGGATAGAAACACGTACCATTTGCCGAAAAAGCCCGCGAGTGGCGGCACGCCAATCAGAGAGAACATCAGAACCATAAGCGTATAGGCCATGAACGGGTGGGTCTTCGACAGGCCGGCCAGATCCTCGATCCGCTCCACCATGCCCTCGGGCCGGCGCATGGACAGGATGCACACGAAGACGCCCACGGTCATGGTCATGTAAAAGACGAGGTAAATCAGCACGCCCTCGATCCCGGCCTGGGTACCGGCCGCAAGACCCATCAGCGCGTAGCCCATATTGCCGATGGAGGAATAGGCCATGAGCCGCTTCAAATTGCGCTGGCCGATCGCGGCGAACGCGCCGAGCAGCATCGACCCGACACTGAGGAAAATGATGATCTCGCGCCAGGCATCCGCGACCTCGCCGAAGGCCACCAGGAAGGTGCGCAGGAAAAGGGCCATCGCAGCGATTTTCGGCGCGGCCGCGAAGAACGCGGTCACCGGCGTCGGCGCCCCCTCATAGACGTCCGGCGTCCACATGTGGAACGGCACGGCGGACACCTTGAAGGCAAGGCCCGCCGCCACAAAAACAAGACCCACGACAATGCCAAGATTGAGGCCGCTCCCTTCGAGGCCGCTGGCCAGTTCCAGGAAATTCGTGGTGCCAGAAAAGCCGTATACGAAGGAAGCACCGTAAAGCAGCATGCCCGAAGACAGGGCGCCGAGGACGAAATATTTCAGGCCCGCTTCGGTGGCCCGCAGGCTGTCCCGATTTATCGCCGCGAGCACATAAAGGGACAGGCTTTGCAACTCCAGACCCACATAAAGCGTGATCAGATCCTGGGCGGAAATCATGATCAGCATACCAAGGGTCGCCAGAACCATCAGCAGGGGGTATTCGAACCGGGCGAGATTTTCCGCCTGCATGAAGTGGCGGGACATGATGAGCGCGAGCGCAGCGCCGGTCAGGACCAACACCTTCATGAACACGGCGAACCGGTCCACGGCAAAACTGCTGTTGAAGGCCTGGATGGCCTCGTCCCCGACGGGGAGCGTCAGCACAAGGCCGCCCGCGAGAAGAAGGAGCAGCACGCACAGATTGGACAGCAAAGGCGTGCCCTGGTCACCGCGCACCACGCCAAACATGAGCAGCACCATGCCGCCGACGGCCAGGGTCAGTTCCGGCGTCACGGCGGCCATGCTGGCAACAAGTCCGTCGACGGTTGCAGTGTCCATGGTGACGTCTCCTCGTCCTCGCAGGCCCGCAGGGGCTTATTCGCCGATCCCGGTCAGCGCCTCGGGCAGACTGTCGAGCAGCGTCCCAATGCTCGCGTCCATGACGTTGAACAGGGGCAGCGGATAGAGGCCCAGCAGCAGCGTCAGGACGACCAGCGGGACCAGCAACAGCAATTCGCGCCGGTTCACGTCCGTAATGGCCATGAGTTTCTCATTCGTCAGTTCACCGAACACGACCCGCCGGTAGAGATAGAGCATGTAGGCCGCACTCAGAATGACGCCGGTGGTGGCGAACAAAGCGACGCCCGTATTGGCCTGGAAGGCACCGGCCAGGGACAGGAACTCCCCCACAAAGCCCGACGTGCCCGGCAGACCGACATTGCCCATGGTGAACACCATGAGGATGGCGGCATAGACCGGCATCCGGTGCACAAGGCCGCCATAGAATGCGATCTCCCGCGTGTGCATGCGATCATAGATGACACCGACGCACAGGAACAGGGCCGCGGAAATGATCCCATGGCTGATCATCTGGACCATGGCACCGTCGATGCCCTGTTCCGTGAATGTGAAGATGCCCAAGGTCACGAAGCCCATATGGGCAACGGAGGAATAAGCGATCAGCTTCTTGATGTCCTCCTGGCGCAAGGCCACGAGGGAGGTGTAGACGATCGCGATCACGCTGAGCGCGAACACGAAGGTCGAGAAGAACTGGCTGGCCTCGGGGAACATGGGCAGGGAAAAACGCAGGAACCCGTAACCGCCCATTTTCAAGAGGATCGCGGCCAGGATGACGGACCCGGCCGTGGGCGCTTCCACATGGGCGTCCGGCAACCAGGTATGCACCGGCCACATGGGCATCTTGACCGCGAAGGAGGCAAAAAAGGCCAGCCAAAGCCAAATTTGCAGATCGGGACTGAACACCGTATCCATCAGCACCCGGATGTCCGCCGTGCCCGCCTGGGCATACATGACCATGATGGCCACCAGCATCAGCAGAGAGCCGAGGAAGGTGTACAGGAAGAATTTGTAAGCGGCATAGACCCGGCGTGGCCCACCCCAGACCCCGATGATCAGGAACATCGGGATCAGAACAGCCTCGAAAAACAAGTAGAACAGGACAAGGTCGAGGGCCACGAAGACCCCGATCATCAAGGTCTCGAGGATCAAGAAGGCGGCCAGATATTCCTTGACCCGCTTGGTGATGGACTGCCACCCGGCGAGGATCGCCACCGGCATGAGACCGGTCGTGAGCAGAACGAAGGGCAGGGAAATGCCGTCGACGCCGACCCGATAGGCGATGGTCGTGCCGAGCCAGTCCATTTGCTCAATGAGTTGGAAGTCTCCCCGAGCCGGATCGAACTGGATCAACAGCACAAGGGACAGCACGAAATTGACCCCGGTCGTCCACAGGGCCGCCCATTTGGCATTGGCCTCGGAGGCCGCCGTGTCGCTGGTCGCCAGCATGACGAAGGCGGCGCCGACCAGGGGGATGACAAGGAGAGCCGTGAGGATCGGCCAGTCCGTGACCGCTTCTGTCATCACCTGCCTCCCGTGACCGTGAACCAGGTGATCAGGATCGCGATGCCGATGAGCATGGCGAAGGCGTAGTGATAAACGAAGCCGGATTGGAGCCGCACGAGCTGGCGCGTGACATCCACCACCCGGGCCGCGACTCCATTCGGACCCAGACCGTCAATGGTCCGCTCGTCCCCCCCCTTCCAGAGGACGCCGCCCAGCCACAGGGCCGGCCGCACGAAGATGCGGTCATAGAGTTCGTCAAAGAACCATTTGTGTTCCAGGAACACATAAAGCGGTCCCCGGCGGGCCGCGATGCGGCCGGGAAGATCCGGCTGGAGAATGTAGAAGAAGAAAGCGAGAGCGAAGCCAACGCCCGTCGCGACAAGCGGCGTCCATTTCACCCATTTGGGCACATGGTGGGAAGCTTCCAGCAAAGCGCCGCCGTCCTGGACAAAGATCGCCCGGCCCCAGAATTCCGCCTGATGATGGCCCACAAAGGGATCATAGAACACGACACCGGCCAGGATCGCACCGACGGCCAGGACGATCAGGGGCAGGAGCATCACCAGCGGCGCCTCATGGGCGTGGGACAGAGTCTCGGGTGCCGCCCGGCTGCGCCCGTGGAAGGTCATGAAGACAAGGCGCCAGGAATAAAGCGAGGTCAATGCGGCCGCCGCGAGCCCGAGCCAGAAGGCGAAGGCACCCACATCGGTCTGGGCGGCGAAGGCCGTCTCCAGTGTTGCGTCTTTGGAGAAGAAGCCGGCGAACCCAACGGCCGTGCCGGGAATACCGACGCCGGTGAGCGCCAAGGTCCCGACCAGCATCAGCAAATAGGTCACGGGCAGAACATTATAGAGCGCGCCCATGCGGCGCATGTCCTGTTCATGGTGCATGGCGTGGATCACCGCCCCGGAGCCCAGGAACAAAAGCGCCTTGAAGAAGGCATGGGTGAACAGGTGGAACATGGCGGCCTGATAGGCGCCGACGCCGGCGGCGAAGAACATGTATCCGAGCTGGGAGCAGGTCGAATAGGCGACCACCCGCTTGATGTCGTTTTGCACAAGACCGATCGTGGCCGCGAAAAACGCCGTCACGCCGCCGACGATCGTAATCAGCATCAGGGCGGTGGGCGCGAATTCCAGGATCGGCGATATGCGACAGACCAGGAAGACGCCGGCGGTGACCATGGTCGCCGCATGGATGAGCGCCGAGACCGGTGTCGGCCCTTCCATGGCATCCGGCAGCCAGGTGTGCAGCAGGAACTGGGCGGACTTGCCCATGGCACCGAGGAACAGCAGCAGGCTGATGGTCGTCAAGACATCGACCTGCATGCCCAGGAACGAGAATGTCTGCCCTGCCATGTCCGGCGCCTGGGCGAACACGAAGTCGAAATCGAGGGAGCCGAAGGCGAAGAAAATGCCGAAAATGCCAAGCAGAAAGCCGAAATCGCCGACCCTGTTGACCACGAAGGCCTTGATAGCCGCCGCATTGGCCGACGGCTTGTCGTACCAGAAGCCGATTAAGAGATAGGACGCGAGCCCAACGCCCTCCCAGCCGAAAAACATCTGAACAAAGTTGTCGGCCGTCACCAGCATCAGCATGGCGAATGTGAAAAGCGACAGATAGGCAAAGAACCGCGACCGGTGCGGATCCTCGTGCATATAGCCGATGGAATAGACATGGACGAGGGCCGAAACCCCGTTCACGACCACCAGCATCACGGCCGTCAGACTGTCAAGGCGGATGGCCCAGTCGACCTCCAGGGTGCCGCTGTCCAGCCAGGTGGCGAGGACCACCTTGGTCGCCTCGTCATGTCCGTGGCCGGAAAATCCGATCTCGTAAAGCACGACGGCGGACAGAAGGGCTGCCACGCCCATGAAGGTGCTGGTGATGATTTCACTGGCGCGGGCCCCGATCCGGTTGCCGAACAGGCCCGCGATCACGGCCCCGACCAAGGGCAGGAAGAGTATGACCGACAGCATCGCGGATCCTTCAACCTTTCATCAAGGTGATGTCTTCAACGGCGATACTGCCGCGATTGCGGAAATAGGCGACCAGAATAGCAAGGCCGATGGCGGCTTCGGCGGCGGCAACCGTCAGGATGAACATGGAGAACACCTGGCCCACGAGATCTTGCAGATAAGCGGAAAAGGCCACGAGATTGATGTTGATCGCGAGCAAAAGCAGCTCGATCGACATCACGATGATCATCACGTTGCGGCGATTGAGGAAAATTCCGAAAATGCCGATCGTGAACAGGATGGCCGCCACGCTCAGATAATGGCCCAGTCCGACCTCGCCCACCACTTCAACTCCTCTTATCGCTCTCACACGGCCAGCAGCGTTCACACGGCCAAGGACATTCACGAAGATTGCGCTGCCGGGCCCACCATCGGCCGCATAAATGGTTTGGCCCCGATATCGCGCCGACCTCGACCGCGGCGCCAGCGGTCTGCCGGCTAGATCCCCTCACCCGACTTGACCGCCTTCAATTCGACGCCCTCGTCCCGCCGCCGGTGCACTTGCCGGTCGATGTTTTGGCGTTTTACACCGGGCCGCGAGCGCAGGGTCAGGACGATTGCGCCGATCATCGCGACGAGCAAAATCATCCCTGCGGCCTGGAACAGGAACACGAAGTCCGTATACAGAATACGGCCCAGGGCCTCCGTATTGGCCACGATATTGATCGGCGGCATGGGCTTCATGACATCCGAAGGCGCCTTGCCCGGCCCTTCCCAGAATATCGTGACCAGCACCAGTTCCGCCATCAGCAGGATGCCGACGAAACCGCCGACGGGCAGATAGGCCAGGAAGCCCCGCCTCAGATCGGCGAAATCGATATCGAGCATCATCACCACAAACAGGAACAAAACCGCCACGGCGCCCACATAAACGACCAGCAGCAGCAAGGCCAGAAACTCCGCGCCGAGCAGCAGGAACAGGCCGGCCGCGTTGAAGAAGGCCGCAATCAGGAACAACACGGAATGGACCGGATTGCGTGCCGCCACAACGCAGATCGCGGCGAAAATCATGAAGCCTGACAAGACATAAAAGGCGGTCAGCTCGAAGCCCATGCGCCGTGTCCAATCCATTGGTGGTTCAGTCGAAATCAGGAAGGCGGCGCAGCCTGACCGGCGCCGTTGCGCGGCACCTTAGTCGAGCAGACAGGAATGTCCAGAAGTCCTATGGAACACAAGTCCCCGGGCAGCGCCGGTTCACCGATAAGGCGCATCGAGCTCCAGATTACGCGCGATCTCCCGCTCCCAGCGGTCGCCATTGTTCAAGAGTTTCTCCTTGTCATAGAGCAGCTCTTCGCGGGTCTCGGTGGCAAACTCGAAATTCGGGCCTTCCACGATGGCATCCACCGGACAGGCCTCCTGGCAGAAGCCGCAATAGATGCATTTGACCATGTCGATGTCATAGCGGGTCGTCCGGCGCACACCATCATCCTGGCGCGGTTCGGCTTCGATGGTGATGGCCTGGGCCGGGCAGACCGCTTCGCACAGTTTGCAGGCGATGCAGCGCTCGTCCCCATTGGGATAGCGGCGCAGGGCGTGCTCCCCTCTGAATCGGGGACTGAGCGGCCCTTTTTCGAAGGGATAGTTCACCGTGGCCTTGGGCTTGAAAAAATAACGCATGGCCAGGATGAAGCTCGACACGAATTCGGTCAGAAAGATCGAGCGCGCGGTCCGATCAAGAAGAGCCATTGGCTTCACCTCCGCAAGACATCAAAACACGGACCCGGAGCGTCGTGCCTTTACAAAAGCATCAGGGCAAACTGTCCGTCGCCACCAGGACACCGGCCGTGGCCACGACATAAAAGAGCGAAAACGGCAGGAACACCTTCCAGCCGAGCCGCATGAGCTGGTCATAGCGGTACCGGGGCACCATCGCCTTCACCATGGCGAACATGAAGAACATGAACATGGCTTTGAGGAAGAACCACCAGAAGCCGGGCAGCCAGGTGAAGGGCGCCACGTCGACGGGCGGATACCAGCCGCCCAGGAACATGATCGTCAGCAGGGCGCACATCAGGACGATGCTGGCATATTCCCCGATCATGAACAGCAGATAGGGCACGGCGGAATATTCCACCTGATAGCCGGCCACAAGTTCCGATTCCGCTTCCGGCAGATCGAAGGGTGGCCGGTTGGTCTCCGCCAGGGCCGAGACGAAAAACACCACAAACATGGGAAACAGGGGCAGAAGGTGCCAGTTGAAGATCCCGCCATCCTGGGCCCGGACGATCTCGGTCAAATTCAGCGACCCGACCATCAGCACCACGGTAATGATCACGAAGCCGATGGACACCTCATAGGACACCATCTGGGCCGCGGAGCGCAGGCCGCCGAGGAACGGATATTTCGAGTTCGACGCCCATCCCCCCATGATCACGCCGTACACGCCAAGGGAAGAGATTGCGAGCACGTAAAGAATACCGACATTGATATCCGCCACGGCCCACCCGTCGTCGAGCGGAATGACCGCCCAAGCCGCAAAGGCGAAAACGAAGGTCAGAACGGGGGCGAGCAGGAACACGCCCTTATCGGCGCCGGACGGCACCACCGTTTCCTTCATCATGAATTTGAGCAGGTCGGCAAAAAGCTGAAAGAGACCGAAGGGACCGACCACGTTCGGCCCTTTGCGCAGCTGCACCGCTGCCCAGATCTTACGGTCAGCATAGACCACATAGGCAATCACGATGAGCAGGGGCAGCAACAGCAGCAGGATTTCCGAGACGATGCCCAGAAGCGTGCCCCAGAAAGGGCCCATCAACTCGATGAAGAAGTCCCGGATCATCTCGAAACTGTCCTTTTGTCCTTATTCCGCCGCCTGCACCGCGGGAGCCTCAAGAATCTCCGCACTGCATTTCGCCATGGTCTCGGAGGCCCGGGCGATCGGATTGGTCATATAGTAGTTGAGGATCGGAGAGCGGAGCGGCTCGCCGTCAATGGCCCCCAGGTCCGCCAACCCGTCCAACAGGTCCGGTGCAGTGCCGCCATGGCCGGCCACATAGTCAATCGACGACAGGGCCGGGACCTCTTTCCACAGCACCGTGCGCAAGGACGCAAGCGTGTCGTAAGGCAATGGCTTGCCCAGGGCGGCCGACAGGGCCCGGATGATCGCCCAGTCCTCGCGCGCCTCGCCCGGTGGGAAGACGGCCCGCTTGCCGAGTTGCACCCGCCCTTCCGTATTGACCCAAAGCGCGTCTTTTTCCGTGTAGGCCGCACCGGGGAAGATGACATCGGCCCGGTGGGCGCCCGCGTCCCCGTGGCTGCCCTGGTAGACCACAAAACTGCTGCCCAGGGCATCCATGTCGATTTCATCGACGCCGAGCAGGAACACCGTATCGAGGCGCCCGTCCATGGCCGCGGACATGATGCCAGTACGATCCAAACCGCCCGCGTCCGGCAAGAACCCGACATCGAGTCCGCCCACCCGGCCGGCGGCCAGATGCAGCACATTGAAGCCGTTCCAGCCGGGCTCATCATCGTCCGCATCGCGCAGCATGCCGGTTTCCCGGGCCAGCGCCGCCCCCAGAGCGTAAATGGAAGCCCCGTCGGGACGGGCCAGCGCGCCCTGCCCGATCACGATCATGGGCCGCTCGGCTTCATCAAGAACCCGGCGGAAGGGGTGATCGCCCGAAAGCACATCCCGCAGGGTCTGCGGCCCGTTCCCCAGATGATCGCAGCCAAAGGACAGATCGACCGCCTCGCCGATCACGCCAACCCCCTTGAAGCCGCGCTGGAGATAGCGCTTGCGCAGGCGGGCATTGAGCATGGGCGCTTCGACCCGTGGGTTGGCACCCACGATAAGCAGGGCGTCGGCCTGCTCGATCCCGGCAATGCTCGTGTTGAAGAGATAACGCTGGCGCGGCCCCGTGACGGGGAGGAACGCCCCGTCCTGGCGGCAATCCCGGCTGCGCACGCCGAGGGAGTCCAGAAGCTGGCGCAGGGCGAACTGACTTTCCGTGCACGCCAAGTCACCGGACAGGGCCGCGATGCGGGTCGGGTCAGCAGCCTTCACGCGCGTCGCCACGGCCTCGAGTGCCTCGCCCCAGCTTGCCGGTTTCAGCGCACCATTGACGCGCACATAGGGTGTGTCGAGCCGCTGGCGATGCAGGCCGTCCCACACGAAGCGGGTTTTGTCGGCGATCCACTCCTCATTGATGTCCTCATGGAGGCGGGGCAGGAAGCGCATCACTTCGCGGCCGCGATAGTCCACGCGAATATTGGAGCCCACCGCATCCATCACGTCGATGCTCTCGACCTTGCGCAGTTCCCAGGACCGCGCCTTGAAGGCATAGGGCTTGGACGTCAGCGCGCCCACGGGACACAGGTCGATGACATTGCCCGACAGTTCCGTGCGGACCGCATGTTCCAGATAGGTGGTAATCTCCATGTCCTCGCCGCGGCCCGTGGCGCCGAGTTCGGGCACGCCGCCCACCTCGGTGGCAAAGCGGACGCAGCGGGTGCAGTGAATGCACCGGGTCATGACCGTCTTGATCAGTGGCCCCATATATTTGTCTTCGACCGCCCGCTTGTTTTCATAAAAGCGGGTGTGGTCGATCCCGTAGGCCATAGACTGGTCCTGAAGATCGCATTCACCGCCCTGGTCGCAGATTGGACAGTCCAGGGGATGGTTGATCAGCAGGAATTCCATCACGCCTTCGCGGGCCTTTTTGACCACTTCACTGCGCGTGTTTACGACCGGCGGCGAGCCGTCCCGGCCGGGGCGCAGGTCGCGCACGCCATAGGCACAGGACGCGATGGGCTTGGGCGCGCCCACGGCCTCCACAAGGCACATGCGACAATTGCCGGCAATGGAGAGCCTTTCGTGAAAGCAAAACCGCGGAATTTCCGCCCCCGCCATTTCACAGGCCTGGAGGACGGTGATGTTCCGGGGCACCTCGATTTCGGTGCCGTCCACGACAATGGTAACCGTATCGCTCATGTGGGCGTCCCCGACGCTTCGTTGTGAGGATCCCGGCGCCGCCGTCAGTCCACTGACCGCGGAGCGGGCTCAAGATCCTGTCCGAAAACCAAAATAGTGCCGTCCTGGTCCAAAACGGCGACTTCGCGCAGGGCCCCGGCACCGAGCGGAATGTCCGGCGACGCCGGTCGGGGCGCAGCCATTTGCATGCGTCCCCCATCGCTCCGAAATCCCGTTGCCCGCTCGCCCATGCACCGCTCTCCTATTCCGCAGCGGCCTGGCGCAGGAACGGCGTGCGGTTCACCGCCTCTCCACGGGCATATTGATCGATCCGCCGCTCGATCTCCGGACGGAAATGCCGGATGAGGCCCTGGATCGGCCAGGCCGCCGCATCGCCAAGGGCGCAGATCGTGTGGCCCTCCACCTGATAGGTCACGTTCAGCAGGAGATCGATCTCGCTTCTGTCAGCCTCGCCCTTGGCCATGCGGGTCAGGACCCGCCACATCCAGCCCGTGCCTTCGCGGCAGGGCGTGCACTGACCGCAGCTTTCATGCTTGTAGAAATAGGCGATCCGGGCGATGGCCTGGACGATGTCCGTGGAGCGATCCATGACGATGACCGCCGCCGTGCCGAGCCCGGATTTGACGTCCCGAAGACTATCGAAATCCATCAGCACGTCGTCGCAAATGTCCTTCGGAATCATGGGCACGGACGAGCCACCGGGAATGACCGCCAGCAGATTGTCCCAACCGCCCCGCACGCCGCCGGCATGGCGCTCGATCAATTCGCGTAAGGACATCCCCATTTCCTCTTCGACCGTGCAGGGCTGGTTCACATGGCCGGAAATGCAGAACAGCTTCGTGCCCGTATTGTTCGGCCGACCAAGGCCGGCAAACCATTCGGGGCCGCGCCGCAGGATGGTCGGCGCCACGGCGATGCTTTCCACATTATTGACCGTGGTCGGACACCCATAAAGGCCGATATTGGCGGGGAAAGGGGGCTTCAGCCGCGGCTGACCCTTCTTGCCTTCGAGGCTTTCCAGCAGGGCCGTTTCCTCCCCGCAAATATACGCGCCGGCCCCGTGATGGACGCGGATATCGAACCGCAGGCCGGACCCGCAGGCATTTTCGCCGAGCAGACCCGCGTCATAGGCTTCGGCGACGGCCGCCTCCAGCGTTTCCCGCTCGCGGATATATTCGCCGCGCACATAGATCCAGATATCGTGCGCCCGCATGGCATGGGCGGCGATCACGCAGCCTTCGAGAAAAATATGCGGATCGTGCCGCATGATCTCCCGATCCTTACAGGTGCCCGGCTCCGATTCGTCCGCATTCACCACAAGATAGTGTGGCCGCACGCCCACTTCCTTGGGCATGAACGACCATTTGAGGCCCGTCGGGAAGCCTGCGCCGCCGCGCCCGCGCAGGCCGGACTGCTTGATCCGATCCACGATTTCTTCCGGACCGAGATCGATGAGCGCTTTCGTATTGTCCCAGGCACCGCGCGCCCGCGCTGCCGTCAGCCGCCAGTCCTGACGTCCATAGAGATTGGTAAAGATCCGATCCTGATCCGAAAGCATGTCTCTCGATACCGCCTTTGCAATGATCCGCGTATGCCGTCAGCCCTGGCCGGACAACACATAGAGGGAAGGGTCCGTGAGCGTCGTCAAACCGTCCGCCGGCTCTGCCGCCGAGCGGTCGGACTGGGGACCGGGCGCCGGGATCTCGCCCCGGGCCAGGGTGTCGAGAATGGCCTCGAACCGCTCCGGTGTCAGATCCTCGTAATAATCCTTGCCGATCTGGGCCATGGGCGCGTTCACGCAGGCCCCGGCGCATTCAACCTCCATCCAGGAAAACCGTCCGTCGGCAGACACGGTGTCCTGGGTCTCGGCGATGCGCCGCTTGCACACCTCAATGAGATCGTCGGAGCCCCGCAGCCAGCAGGGCGTCGTCGTGCAGACCAGGACCTGATGATCCCCCACGGGATGCAAGTTGAACATGGTGTAAAAGGTGGCGACTTCGAGCCCGCGAATATAGGGCATGTCAAGCATATCGCTCACGACACGAATGGCAGGCTCGCTCACCCACCCCCCGTTCTGTTCCTGGGCTCGCCAGAGCAGGGGAATGATCGCACTGGCCTCTCGCCCTTCCGGATACCGGGCGATCACCTCATGGGCCCACGCCTCGTTTTCGGGCGTGAAGGCAAAATTGTTCGGTTGCTGTTCCGCGAGTCGTCTGACCGCCATTGTCCTTGTCTCCCGAGCCCGCTTACCGGTCGATTTCGCCGAACACGATGTCGAGCGATCCGATGATCGCCGACACATCCGCGAGCATGTGTCCCTTGCTGAGCATGTCCATGGCCTGGAGATGCGCAAAACCCGGCGCCCGGATTTTACAGCGATAGGGTCGATTGGTGCCGTCGGATACGAGGTAGACGCCAAACTCGCCCTTAGGCGCTTCGACGGCCGCATAGGCTTCGCCGGCAGGAACCTTGTATCCTTCTGTATAGAGCTTGAAATGGTGTATCAGCGCTTCCATAGAACGCTTCATTTCCGCGCGCCGGGGCGGCGCCACCTTGCCGTCGGTGGTCAGCACGGGTCCTTCCGGCATCAATTCGATCGCCTGGCGCATCAGGCTGACGGATTGGCGCATCTCTTCGAGCCGGCACAAATAGCGATCATAGCAGTCGCCGTTCTTGCCGACGGGAATGTCGAATTCGAGTTCCTCGTAAACCTCGTAAGGCTGAGCCTTGCGCAAATCCCAGGGCACATTAGAGCCGCGCAGCATGACCCCGGTGAAACCCCAGGCCAAGGCATCCTCGCGGCTGACCACGGCAATATCCACATTGCGCTGTTTAAAGATGCGATTCTCAGTCACGAGGTTTTCGATGTCGTCGAGCACCTTCAGGAACGACTCGCACCATTCGAGAATGTCGTCGGCGAGGCCGGCCGGCAGATCCTGGTGAACCCCGCCGGGCCGGAAATAGGCGGCATGGAGCCGGGAGCCGGAGACGCGCTCGTAAAAGACCATCAGCTTTTCACGCTCTTCGAAACCCCACAGGGGCGGGGTGAGCGCACCCACATCCATGGCCTGGGTCGTGACATTGAGCAGATGACTGAGGATCCGGCCGATCTCGCAGAACAGCACACGGATGAATTGGGCACGGCGCGGCGCCTGGATGCCGAGCAGCCGTTCCGTCGCCAGGGCAAACGCGTGCTCCTGGTTCATCGGCGCCACATAGTCCAGCCGGTCGAAATAGGGCACGGCCTGGAGATAGGTCTTGTATTCGATCAGCTTTTCCGTGCCCCGGTGTAAAAGACCGATATGGGGATCGACCCGATCCACGATCTCGCCGTCGAGTTCGAGCACCAGACGCAGCACGCCGTGTGCCGCCGGGTGCTGGGGCCCGAAATTGATGGTCATATTGCCGGTTTTGGTGTCTGCCTGCTCAGCCATGGCTCTTGTTTCCGGACGGGCCTACTTGGCCTTATCCGCCTCCTGCTTGGCCTGCGCGGCGGCTTTTTCGTCACCGGGCAGAAGATATTGCACGCCTTCCCATGGGCTCAGGAAATCGAAATTCCGGAATTCCTGCGCGAGCTTCACAGGCTCATAGACCACCCGTTTTTGCTCATCGTCATAACGCACCTCGACAAAACCGGTCAGGGGGAACTCCTTGCGCAGCGGAAAACCGCTGAAGCCGTAATCGGTGAGGATGCGGCGCAGGTCCGGGTGCCCGAGAAAGGTCACGCCGTACATGTCGAAAATCTCCCGCTCGAACCAATTCGCACACGGAAAAACATCCGTGACCGACGGAACGGGGGTCTGGGCGTCGGTGGCCAGTTTGATGCGGATGCGCTGGTTCAACTCCATGGACAACAGGTGATAGACCACGTCGAAGCGCTTGGCCCGCTGGGGCCAATCGACCCCGCAGATATCGATGAGCTGGGTGAACTTGCTCTCCCCATCGTCCCGCAGGCCCCGCAGGACCGCCACGATCTGGTCCGCGCGGACCTGCACGGTCAGCTCCCCGAACGCCACCTCGTGGCCGAGCACCGCCTGGCTCACACCGCGATTGTCGAGATTTGTCGCGATGTGCTCGCCGAGGATTTTCAGATCTTCGCTCATCACGGACCCACCATTACGCGCCCGAGATCCGGGCCATTGCATCGGTATGCCGGTTGCGCCGTGCGGTTCGCACGGCTCCGGTCAGCGGTCGATCGTCCCGATCCGCCGGATTTTTTTCTGCAGCAGCAAGACGCCATAGACCAACGCTTCCGCCGTCGGCGGGCATCCTGGAATGTAGATGTCCACGGGCACGATCCGGTCGCAGCCACGCACCACCGCGTAAGAGTAATGGTAATAACCGCCGCCATTGGCGCACGAGCCCATGGAGATCACATAGCGGGGCTCGGGCATCTGGTCGTAGACCTTGCGCAGGGCCGGCGCCATCTTGTTGGTCAATGTGCCTGCGACGATCATCACATCGGACTGGCGCGGCGAGGCCCGCGGAGCAAACCCGAAGCGCTCCAGGTCATAGCGCGGCATGGAGCTTTGCATCATTTCGACGGCGCAGCAGGCCAGGCCGAACGTCATCCACATGAGCGAGCCGGTGCGTGCCCAGTTCACGAGGTCTTCGGCATTGGCGACCAGAAACCCCTTGTCCGCCAAATCGGCATTCACCTGATTGTAGAACGGATCATCCTCACCGATGGGCGCGGCGCCCTCGATGCCGGCGCGGCCCGCTTGACCGGCGGGAAGACCATTCGTTCCGGATCCACTGGTCATTGCATCACCTTTCTTACCGATGGCGTCGCGACCCTTTGCGCCCACGCGATCCGCAGGACGACGCCCCCATCACTCCCACTCAAGCGCACCCTTCATCCACTCGTAAAAGAACCCGACCGTCAGCACACCGAGAAACACCACCATCGACCAGAAACCGTAAAGGCCGATTTCACCCAGGGCGACCGCCCAAGGGAACAGAAATGCGACCTCAAGGTCGAAAATGATGAACAGGATGGCAACGAGATAAAACCGCACGTCGAACTTCATCCGGGCATCGTCAAATGCGTTGAAACCGCACTCATAGGCGGAGAGCTTTTCCTGGTCCGGCGCACGGGGCGCAAAGGCCAGTGAGATCCCGAGAAGCAGCAGGCAGAACACGAGCGCAATGACGAAAAACAGCAGAATGGGAAGATATTGCACGACGAGGGCGTTCATGACCCCTGGCTCCTGATTCTCAGCTCCTTAAGCCGCCGGCGGATCCGTTGACGGCTCACAGCGCCATGTCTGGCCGATGGGAAAGCGCTCACCAGCGCATTAAAGACATGGCAAGCGCAGTAAGCTTGGCACAAGTGACATAACCACACGGTCGAACCGGCGCGGATGGCGTTGCGGGTGATCAGACCGGACGAGTCCCACCGCTCTGGCCGTTTCGACGGGGTGCATCCGTTTGCAGTCCCGGTCCCCTGCGTGGGGAGGACCCTAAGTTGGATCGTAACGCGCCGCAACGCCTATGAAACAAAGGGACCGGGGCGCCGCCCCGTGCCCCGCTCGCATAGCTGATCTGCGTTCTGAACCGGGCCGCCAAGTGCCCGCAGCACGCCTTTATTCCCCGTCGCCCCGCGACCAGACCGGCATCCGTCCGGGCGTCCAGGGTGCGCCGAGTCCTTCAAGCTCCGCTTCGAGGGTTTCGAGATCCGTTTCCAACGCCTCGAGCGATTTCAACGCCCCCTCGAACTCCTGCGCGGCCACGTCATAGGCGCGGCGATGCAGACCGGTCACAGGAGCCTGGGACCCCCAGTGGCCTGAGATGATGCTGCGCACGCGGGAGCGGATCGACATCGGCACCGGCTCATTGCGCGATGCGATAGTCCGGTCGCCGAGCATCGTATCGCGCAGATCGTCGTGGCGCGCTTCCAGGGCTTGGAGCCGGCTCCGGGTGGCCTCCTGGGCCTGCGGCGTACGGTTCACGGCGACTTTCAGGTGCTCAATGCGGCTGCCCAGGGCGCCGAGATGCTTCGCTGCGCCTTCGACCGCCCGCGCGAGATCCGCCGTCCGCTGCTGGAAGGCCAACAGGGCCGGCCGGTCCTGGGTGGCCTCCGGTGACCGTGCCAGGGCCTTGACGGTGAAGGTCTGGGGCGCACCGAGGGGCGTTGTCGTCCCCTGAACCCGTTTGGCCATGGCGACCGTGTAGGTGCCCGGAAGGGCGAGCGGACCTTCCGGGTCGTCATCCCACGGGTTCCGCGGTCCGCCGCTGTCGAGGCGCACCGGATCGGGGGCGGGCAGACGCAGGTCCCACGCCACCCGGTGCAGACCCTTGGCCACGGGCCCCGTGATGCGCCGCACCACCGCGCCGGCACCATCCCGGATGGTGAACACAATCGCCGGCGCGTTCTCCCGGTCCTCCGCCCGCAGATCATCCCACGACGGATAGGGCGTGTCGCCGCCCTCCGCCTCGACCTCGATCTCCTGGGCCCGGCGGGTGGCGGACAGGGTCTTCAGCCCATCGCGCAGATGATATGTGAACACGGCACCGTATGGCGGGTTGTCGGCCGTATAGTATTGCGCGCCGAGCGAGCCTTTCTTGCGATTGCCCCACAGATCACCTTCGATATAGAGCTTCGCGTCGCGCACCGGGAACAACGTGCCTTCGGCATCGGCGAGCGCGTCGGCCTTGACCCGCAGTGGGGTGTAGTCGTCCAGGATATAGATGCTGCGCCCGAACGTGCCGACCACGAGATCGTTTTCCCGGCGCTGGATTTCGAGATCCCGGACGGCGATGGTCGGAAAACCACCCTTCATGGGCAGCCATGTCCGGCCGCCGTCCTGGGTAAAGAACAGGCCGAATTCCGTTCCCACAAAGAGCAGGTCCGGATCGACGTGGTCTTCGGCAATGGTATGGGCCGAGCCCCGCTCCGGCAGAGTCCCGCTGATCGCCCTCCAGGTCCGCCCCTTGTCCGCGGTCTTCAACACATAGGGTCGAAAGTCACCCTTTTTGTGATTGTCGAACACGGCATAGGCCACGTTTTCGTCGTGTACGGAGGCAATGATGTCCTCCACGAGGGCCATGTCCGGCACGCCCTCGAAGCGGCGCACGGACCGCCAGGTGGCACCGCCGTCCTCGGTCACGCTGATGACGCCATCGTCGGAGCCCGCATAGATCAGACCTTCCCGGAGCGGACTTTCATTGACGGCGATCAGACTGCCATAAATGGAGGTTGAGTCGTTCTTGCCGATGCTGTCCACGCTCCACACCCGGCCCATGACCTCAAGCGCATTGCGGTCAAGCTGGCGGGTCAGGTCCGGCGAAATGCGCGTCCAGCTGTCGCCCCGGTCGTCGGAGCGGAACAGGAACTCCGCCCCGTAATAGAGCCGGTTCGGATCATGGGGCGAGATCAGGAGCGGCGTATTCCAGTTCCACTTGAAGTCTTCAATGCCGCTGTCCGGCTGGGGCGTGATGTAGACCCGCTCCTGGGTGCGCCGGTCATAGCGGGCAAGACCGCCATATTGGTACTGGGTGTAGACGATATTCGGATCCGTGGGATCGATCTGCGGCTTGTAACCGTCGCCGCCCAGAATGATCTTCCAGTCCGAATTGGTGATGCCGTGCACGACTGTGGTCCGGGACGGCCCGCACAGGGAGTTGTTGTCCTGGGTGCCGCCGCAGACATTGTAGAAGGGTTCGGCGTTGTCCGGTTGGATTCGGTAGAACTGCACGATGGGCAGGTTGTTGATGTGCCGCCAGGTCTGCCCCCGGTCGAAACTTTCATAGATGCCGCCATCGCCGCCGATAAGCAAATGCTCGGTATTGGCCTTGTCAATCCACAAAGCGTGATCGTCCACATGCCGGTGGTCGCTCGACAGGCGCGACCAGGTTCGCCCGCCGTCCTCGGAAACATGCGTGAACGTGTCGAGGGAATAGAGCCGCTCCGGGTTCACCGGATCGACCACGAGTTCATTGTAGTAGAAGGGTGCCGTCGTCATGCGACTGGAGCGCTTGGTCCAGGTTTCCCCGAAATCCGTGGACGCATAGATCCCCTTTTCCTCGTCATTTGCCTCGATGATGGCGTAGATCAGATTGGGGTCGCGCGCGCGGCCGCGCTCCGTGTCGTAAAAATCGTTCCCGTCGAGACTGTTGGCCCAGTGGCCGAGGCCGATCCGGCCCATATGATCCCGGGGCAGGCCGGCTGTGATCTCGCGCCAAGTCTGCCCGCCATCGGTGGACTTGTGAATGCCGCTGCCCGGTCCGCCATTGATCATGGTCCAGACATGGCGATGGCGCTGATAGGTGGACGCGATGATCACGTCGGGGTTTGTCGGGTGCACCACGAACTCGTTGACGCCCGTATAGGCGTCAATCTCGAGGAGCCGTGTCCAGGTCTCGCCCCCATCCAGTGTCTGATAGAGACCGCGCTCCCCGCCTCCGTTCCACAAAGGGCCCTGGGCCGCCACCAGCACGCGGTCCGGAAACACCGGGTCGATCCAGATCTGGCTGATATGGCCGGATTCGGCGAGGCCCATATTGGTCCAGGTCTTGCCGCCATCCATGGATTTGTAGACGCCGTCACCATTCGCGACCGACCGCTGGGCGTTGTTCTCGCCCGTGCCGACCCAAACGACATGTGGGTTGGTGGGATCGATGGAGATGGCGCCGATGGCATAGGACCCTTCGTTCTCGAACAGGGCCGTCCAGGTTGTGCCATTATTGTCCGTCTTCCACAGATTGCCCGAGGATGTGGCCGCGAAATAGACATGGGGCTTGCCCGGAACGACGGCGAAATCGGAAATCCGTCCTGAAGGAAAAGCCGGGCCGATATTGCGAAAGGCAAGGCCGGCAAAGGGATTTTCAGGGGCTTTGGACGCCTCCTCGGATCCTTCAGCCGCCTCGGGCTGCACCGCAGCCGCTTCGAGCGCCAGAGCCGCCCGGGGCGTCCCGCCCATGGTTCCCGCAAGGATCGTCAGCACACCCACGCCGATGATCATCGTCCGCCCGATGCGCGCGCCTAAGTCAACCCCCATCACTCATCTCCCCACACGGCTTGCGGTTGTTTCTCCCTAGTCCGTCGGGAGTATCGCCGATCCGCAGCGCCTGTCAAACAGGGGGCCCGCCGCCCACCCTTCCCCCCGATCAACAAAAAGGCCCGCCCGATCGCTCCGAACGCACCCCCCATTTGGTGTGTGGTTTTTTTGTAGTAAACACCCCACAATTGA
>JBHJGV010000051.1:0-31839 GCA_050331455.1 Alphaproteobacteria bacterium | reverse complement strand
AAAACAAAATCGCGACTCACCCCCCGGCGGGGGCCCCCAGCGGCGCCCCGGTCCGCCCCCGACCCCACCCCCCTTTGATCTACCCCCGCCGCGCGGGCCGGGAGGCCCCCCCCCCCCCCCCCCCACCACTGTGTCGACTTTGGACACCTCCGACGCCATCAGGCGCGGAAGCCTTCCGCCTCGCTGCGACGCACGGCGATCAGATAGATCACCACGCCAAAGACCGCCTTGGCAGCGACGTCAGCCACCGTATAACCGACCTGCACTGCGGTTTCAGCCGCACTGCCTGTCAGGCCGAGCATGGGGAAGAGAAAGACGACCGGGTAGAAACTCCAGGTCACAATAACGATCCACCGCGCGGTGCTGACAAGGCCGCGGGCTTGTGCCGGTTGCTCGCTGATGCTCTTGCCCAAACCGACCACCAGTTCGTACACGATCCAAAGGAACGGCACCATGGCGGCGGCCCACCAGATCCAACGGACACTCGCCACATCGGAGATTTCTCCAGGATAACCCAGCACAATCATGAGTGCGGCGAGGAGACCGAGCCGCGTACCCCGCGTCCAGGTTTCCATGCGGCTGAGGCCCATGACGGCGATCAACTCGACCAGCAAGAGCGGTACGGTAAGAAGCCAGTCAACATAGCGATAAGCATCGTTGAACGTCTTGCCCGTGGCGGTCACGACGCCGTTCTCAAGCACGAACGTGGCCTGCCAGCTATCCAGGATGCGGACATAGTGATAAAGGGCAATCAACGTCACGAGGCCGGTGATCGTCAGCGCACCACGATAGGCGGGTGCAACCTGCGAGCGTTGAAGGAAGAAGAAGATCGTCGCGGCTCCAAATGTCGCAATCCCGAAGGACAGCGAATTGAAGACAAGACTGTATTCGAATACGGAAAGATCCATAAATGCCTCCCATCTTGATGGCAAAAACGCCAGCAGGCATTTATGTAGGGCCTGATGGGAACGCGACCGTTCTGATCGACGAAATGCCGCAAGGGTCGCGGGCCGCAGAGCGGCTCACGTGCCATAGGCTTTTATCCGCTTACGGCGCACTGGACGAATGCGCTGCGGGGCGCCGGTTTGTTAGAGGCGAAACTCAGGAGACTGAGTGTCTGGGTCGCAGTCCTGGAACAGGCATTCCACCCAGGTGACAACCCGTTCAGCCAGTGCCCGGCCCACGCCCGTTCCTAGACCGGTCGCGAGACTCGTGACGACGGCGATGAGAAGAGCCCCGCCAAGACCGGCGGCAAAGCACCCACGGCGCCCCATGGACTGGGATTGCCGTCCGCCAGACTGCTGCTGCTGCATGTGCCCCTCCGCTCACAAAAAAGCGCCGGCCGAACCGGCCGACGCCTGCAAGGTAGCACCCTAAGGGCCTTGGCTTAAAGCGCGAGGCGCAAGCGGGAACTGGCCGCGAGCACGGCTGCCACGTCGGTTTTCAGCGGATCGGGCTGTACAGCGGTCGGATAGGCGCCGGCAAGCACCTCCATGGCCATCCGGATCGCCTGTGCAAGGTCTGCATTGTCCCTGGCGATGGCGGCGAGGGAACGGTCTGCGCGCAGACGGGCCGCGGCCGCAAAGCCGTAACCATCGAGATAGGCCGCTCCAACGGCCCCGCCGGCCACGATCTGATACTGGAGCGCCGCACGTTCCACCATGTCGGCAATCACCTCAGCATCCAGCGTAGCCCGGCTGAGAGCGCCGGCCGGCGCGGCCTGTTCCGCGTTGTCCGTTGCGGACAGGACTGCGGCAACGGCCTTCTTGACATCGGCCAGCGCGGCTCCCGATAGGGCCAGATCGCCGGTTTTCGCCATCAGAGCCTCGAACGGCGCAATGCCCAGATCCGCAAACACCGGCTCCATCGCCACATAGACTTCCGATATGGGGTGCAGGAACAATTCGCCCGCAGCCTCCCGGTCGCCGGCCGCATAGGCAGCCTGGCCGGCCAGGTAATGGGCACGGATGATATCGAGCGCGATACCGAAGGGCACGGGGTCGGTCCGTGCCTCTTCCGGGTCGACGCCGAACTCGCCGCCCCCTTCACCGCCTTCTCCGCCTTCCCCTTCACCACCGGAGCCTTCGCCCTCACCGCCCGGCGGAACCGTCATGTCGGCAAAAGCCAACGCCAAAGGGGCGGATGCGCTCGTTGGCACGCCGTCCGTATCGAGGTCCGCATTGGCGGCGCCCGCCCCAACGAGAACGGCCGTACCGATGCCGGTCCAAAGTTTGCCTCTCCGGGTCACACCCATGGTCTCGTCCTTTATTCGCAGCCGCCGTCGCGGCATGGTCATCGGCATGACGAGACTAGGTGAGCGGCCTGCGGCGAACAAGAATGAATCGCAAACCATGTCCTAACGGACGGGTCGGCATCGGAACATGAAAGGGAGGTCATGCATGATCCGCATGGCACAGGTCCTCGATACGGCCACGGTCAAAACGCTCCGTGAGGCGCTCGACGATCCCAAAACCTTTGCGGATGGCCGCGCCACAGCGGGACGCGCGGCCCGTGCCGTCAAACGCAACGGCCAGCTCGCGCGCGGTCCCCGCCACGCCGTCCTGGCCCAGGCGGTGGAGCGGGCCCTGCGGGACCATGCCCTGTTTCGCATCTGCGCCCGTCCCCAGGCTTTCGTCCGGCTGCTGTTCAACCGGTATGGCCCAGGGGATGCCTATGGGCCCCATCTCGATGATCCCCTGATCGGCCAGCGGCGCACGGACCTGTCGTTCACGCTGTTCCTCAGCCCACCGAGTACCTATGACGGGGGCGAACTCGTGATCGAGGACCAGGACGGGGAAACCGATGTCAAACTGGAGGCCGGCGATCTGGTGTTGTACCCGACGACCCGGGTCCATTGGGTGACCCCGGTTACGGCGGGCGTGCGCCTCGCCTGTGTGGGCTGGGTGCGCAGCCTGATCCGGCTGGAGGCGCACCGCGACATTCTCTTCGATCTGGACCGGGCCGCCGATACCCTTTTTGCAGCAGAAGGACCGGGGGAAACCTACCGCCAGATCGTGCGGGCCCGGGACAACCTGATTCGGCTGTGGGCGGAGGATTAAAGATCCGCTCGGCGCAGCAGCCGCATTCAAAAAACCCCCGGATCCGGAGGATCCAGGGGTTCTTGCAATAAGCAGTCAGCGACGGCTCAGTGGTCCGGGTTCGTGAAATCCTGGGCAGCCTTCGCCATCGGCGTGTTCTGCATGGCCGTGGACCATTCCTTCATGGCATCGCCCATGTGGGACTGGAACACCTTCACGGCGTTGGAATTGGCTTCGTTGGCCATTTCCGTCAGCTCACGCATGGACTCGTAAGCGTGGTCGAGGGACTTGCGCGCCACTTGAAGCTGGGCGTTGGCCGCATCCGACGGATTGGTATGCTTCATGATTTCATTCATGGAGGTCGACAGGGCGTTGAGCGTCTCCTGCATCAGCTCCATCTGGCGGGTGAACAGGCTCTGATACCCCTCCGCAGCCGTCCGGTTCGCTTCCACCATGGCTTCGACCGCCTTACGCTGACGATCCATCATGGTCTGGATGTCCGTGTTCGACGTGGAGAAGGTGTCGAAGAACTTGGACATGTCGAACGGAAAAAACGGATTCGGGGACTTGCTCGTCATGGGTGTGCTCCCGGCAAAGGCTGATCTTGGGGGAAACCCTTCGCGCTCATCGCGTCGGGTCCGGAATACTCTTCTCCCACGCAGACCTTTCGCGAGTGCGAACAAGGTAGCGGGAGGCAATGTGTCACAATGCAACACACAGTACTGAGGATGCCTGTTTCGACATGCCGGGTCAATGCTGCATTGCACCAAACAAGGTCACGCCGCCGAAGCGGCGTCGCCTTCGCCATACACTTTCCGGTCGGGTTCCACGTCCTTCTGGGTGCGCTCCGCAGAAGCCGAGGACCGGCGATCCAAGCCCAGCCAGCGGCCGGACCGGCGCAGCCGGCGGTCGAGATCGGCCATGGTTTTCGCCAGATCACGGCCGTCATCGTCCAGCCAGACCTGTAACGTTTGCAGACACACCAGACCCAGGACCCGAACGCGCACCGCCCCGGTGACGCCCGATGGGTCGAGCCCGGCGGCGTCAAGCGTCCAGCGCAGGGACTGGCGCATCTCCGGAAGAACCTGTGCAAGACTTAAGGGATCCCGGCGCAGATCTTCGGCGAGGACGCGGATGGCGCCGCGATAGGGTTCCATGGCCTCGAAGCGCAACATCACCGCGTCGAAGAGGCGGTCCCGTGGCGTGTCGCCATCGGCAAGGCCCGGCTCATCCTCGGACAGAGCGGCAAGATCAATCCGATTGATCAGACCGCGAAGAATGTCGGCCTTGTCCCGCTGCCGGCGATAAAGCTCTGCCAACGGAACGCCGGCGGCCCGTGCGAAGCGGCCCATGGTCAGGTCCCGCCAGCCCTCCCGTTCGATGAGGCCGAGGGCCGCGTCGAGCAGCAGGGTCTCCAGCGTCTGGGGCCCAGAGCCCGTCTCATGTCGTTCCTTGGTCATGGCTGTCCTATACCCCTTCATCAATCGTCTCTCAGGCCGCGCCGCCATCAAGCGCCCGGGCCCGGGCAGCCGCGGCGGCCACCGCGCGCGCCATGAGGTCTTGCAAGGCGCCGGCGTCTTTTCCAACTGCGGCCTGAAGCACGGACAGGGCCGCCGCCGTCGTGCCGCCCGGACTGGTCACCGCTTCACGCAAGGCGGCCGGATCGGCCTCGTCGGGCCACAAGAGGGCGCCCGAGCCGGCCACGGTCAACCGCGCGAGGCTGCGCGCCAGATCCGGTTCAAGGCCCGCGGCGATGCCGGCCTCGGCGAGGCATTCGGCGAGGTGGAAAACATAGGCCGGGCCGCTGCCCGAAACAGCCGTCACCGCGTCCATGGCGCTTTCGTCCTCAATCCAGAAAACGGGTCCGCCCGCGGCCATGAGGGCCGAACACAGGTCCCGCGCTTGGGAAGACACCGCATCGTCCGCAACCGCAACACTGACCCCCCGGCCGATGGCCATGGGCGTATTGGGCATGACGCGGATGACCGGCGCGCCAGCGCCGAGCACCGCCCGCAGCGACGCAGTCGATAGGCCGGCCGCGATGGAGACCATCGGCACGCCGCGGACCGCCAGCGGCGCCAACGGCGCGGCGGCCTCGGCCATGGCTTGCGGTTTAACGGCAAGGAGAACAAGGGCGGGGTCCGGTGCGCTTGAAGGCCGGTCGGCAAGGGCATCCATGAGCACCAGGTCGCCCGCGGCTGCGCGCTCCGCAATCCATGGCGCGGGAGCCG
Source organism: Alphaproteobacteria bacterium (assembly GCA_050331455.1). GTDB lineage: Bacteria > Pseudomonadota > Alphaproteobacteria > JAJFIK01 > JAJFIK01 > CAYUYV01. The sequence goes on along the minus strand of JBHJGV010000051.1, from coordinate 26,570 downwards.
GATCCACGACGGTGAACACGTGGGATCCGGACAGGTCTGGTGTTTCCAGCCACCCCTTCAAGAGGGCGCCGCCCATCCGGCCGGCACCCAGGAGCAGGATCTGCCCCCGAGGGGCTTTGAGATCCGCCACGGGATCAGGCGGTGCCTTCGACATCGAACATGCAGGACGAGATGGCCTCGGCGGCGGTCTTGCCGGCCCAGAGCACAAACTGGAAGGCCGGGAAGTAGCGCTCGCACGCCTCGACAGACAGGCGCACCATCGCTTCGCATTGCTCCACCGTCGCTACGGCACCGCCATGCATCAGCACGCCGTGCCGGAACAGGATCACACCCTCGTCAGACCACAGATCGAAGTGACCGATCCACATCTGCTCGTTGATCAGCGCAAGAAGCGTATAGACTTCCGTGCGCTTGGACTCCGGCACTTTCACGTCGAAGGCGCAGGCCAGATGCAAAGCCTCCAGATCCTCGCGCCAGTTGAAGGTGAGCTGGTAATCGGACCACTGGCCGCTCACGGAAATATTGAGTTCGTCATCCCCGGTGCGGTCGAAGGGCCAGCTTTCAGCCACGACGATCTGCTCGATGGTGTCGAGGGGATTGCCCACCGGGGTGCTGACGGCGACGTCACGAAATTGCATGGATTTCAACTCCCCGTGTCATGCGTCCGCGCGGGCAGGATGGCCCGGGCGGCTGTAGAACCTGACGGATGGATCGGGCGGGCGGGTCCAGCGGCGTTCCGGCTCCTCGCACCTGAAAAAATGCACGATCCCGATCTGACATGGCGTGCGGCGGGGCGGCGTTGTGCAGTGCGCACCGCTGCACTGCCCCAGTATTTGGGCCCAGTATTTGGGCCCCGCATTTGGGCCCCGCGTTTGGGCGATGAGCGCGCGCATGGGGTGCGCTCATTGTCGCTCTCGCCTGAGACCCTGGAGGAAAGCCGGAAGCCCTGGAAAAACTGACTTTTCGGGACAGCGAGGGTGCCGCTTGCGCCACGGTCCGCGTGGTGGGGGTCCGGATAAATCGGTGGCACCGCATAGTCCCATCCCGTTCGGCAGATTTCTATCTATAGGGCGATTTGGCCCACCGGTGCAAGCATCCAGCCCGCTCTCTCCGGGATCCGCCCGCGCGCATGGCGTGCAGACCCGATCCTTATGGACCCCTTTCTGGGGAAAGCGCGGCCCTGTGGTGGCTTTCAATGGGCCTCGCGGACGAACCCGTTGGTTTCCGGCACATCGCGGGGGCCGTCCTCGCCCTCCACCAGGGCCGAAAGGCGCGCTTCGAAGGCCACGAGTCGGGCTTCGAGGCGCATATTCTCCTCCCGGGCCTTCACCGCCATCGCCTTGGCGGCCTCGAACTCCTCGCGCGGCACGAGATCCAGGTCGCCGATGATGCGCTCGATCTGGGCCCGCACGAGGGAGTCGACCTCGGAGCGCATGCCCTGGGCCGCACCCGCGGCGCCGGTGATCACTTTCGCCAGGTCGTCAAAAATGCGGTTGTTCGTCTGCATGTCGCTCTACCCCAGATCTTGGATGGACCCTGCCCGAGGCCGGTTTCTCCCCGCGCAATGGTCCCTGTCATTCACCATAGTTTGGCCTTGGCTCCATGTGATGCCAGTGCGGTATTAAAACCAGTTTGAAAAGCAATGACGCCCAAACTGCGGCACCATCCGGGGCCCGGCCGGACGGCTCGGGGCCTGTCCGGGCTGGCCGACCGAAAAACCCGCCGCTTCACATGTCTCGTTCGATCCGCCCGCTGGGCGCCCAACGGGCTTTTTACATATGGTCCCTTTCCCATGTCGCACCGCATGCCTGACCACGGCCAGGATCCCAGCCCCACCGCGGATCGGACTGACACCGGGGGGACCGCGCTCGAGGATCTGCTGCGCCGCCAGATCGCGGCGGAAGGCCCGATCAGTGTCGCCGATTACATGGGCCTTGCCCTGGGGCATCCCCTGCACGGCTATTACACCACCCGGGACCCTTTCGGTGCCGCCGGCGATTTCGTCACAGCCCCGGAAATCAGCCAGATGTTCGGCGAACTCATCGGCTTGTGGTGCGCTCAGACCTGGATCGAACGGGGCCGGCCGGGACCCGTGACGCTGATCGAGCTGGGTCCGGGGCGGGGCACTCTCATGGCCGACAGTTTGCGCGCGCTCTCGATCGTGCCGGACTTTCGCGACGCTCTGACGATCCGGCTTGTGGAGACCAGTCCCGTATTGCGCCAACGCCAGGCGGAGGCCATCGATGCCGCCGCACCCGATGTTCCGCGACACTGGCACGGGACGCCCGCACCTGCGTTGGAGGCGGCCGAGGGCTTCGTCCTGATGATCGCCAATGAGTTTTTCGATGCCCTGCCGATCCGGCAATTTGTCCGCGGTGCCAAGGGCTGGCATGAGCGCATGGTCGGCCTGGACGGCGATGACCGGCTGGCCTTCCACCTGTCGCCGGATGCCGTGCCGCTGCCCCCGGCTCCCTTTGCGGAGGATGCCGCGGAGGGCGCCGTGCGCGAATGGAGTCGGGCGGGCGAAGCGGTGATGGCCAGCATGGCCGAAACCCTGATTCGCCAGACGGGTGCCGCACTGATCATCGATTACGGCCATGCCCAGAGCGGTCTCGGGGACACGCTGCAGGCGGTGCGCCGCCACGCCAGCCACCCGCCCCTCGCAGCACCGGGAACGGCGGATCTGACGGCCCATGTGGATTTCGGGGCCCTCACCCGGGCCGCCAGCCTCTCCGGTGCCCGGGCCCACGGGCCGCTGACCCAAGGGGCCTTCCTCAACGCCCTCGGGATCGGCGCCCGCGCAGATGCCCTGGCCCGCTCGGCCGATGACGCCCAACGTCAGGCCATCGCTTCGGCCCATAAACGCCTTACCGGCGCGGGTGCGATGGGAACGCTGTTCAAGGTCCTGGCGGTGACGGACCCCGACGCCGCCGCCCCGCCGGCCTTTGCCGAACGGGTGGCCCCGGATTCCCAGTCGGGGGCTCCCCATTCTGAGGCCCCCCATTCGGCAGCGCCCCCGGCGCCGTCTGCCCGAGCGAGCGTCAAAGGGGGATCGGCCTGATGAGCGCACCACGGGCCCGCCCCGACGATCCGAGCCACCCGCCCCATCGGCTCGCCCCAGTCCTGACGTCCCTGCCGGACGTGCGTCACGGTTTTTTCGGTCGCCAGGGCGGCGTCTCGACCGATCCCCTGTTCGCCAGCCTGAATTGCGGGTTCGGGTCCGGCGATGAACGGGCCCATGTCCAGGAAAATCGCGCGCGGGTTGCGATGGCCGTCGGCGCGGAGACCGTGCTCGCCCTCCATCAGATCCACAGCGCCGAAACCGTCACCGTGACCGCCCCCTGGGACCGGTCGGACGCGCCGCGGGCCGACGCCATGGCCACCAAGGTCCCGAGCATTGGCCTCGGCATTCTAACGGCGGATTGCTGTCCCATTCTGCTGGCCGACGGCGAGGCGGGCGTCATCGGCGCGGCCCATGCCGGCTGGCGCGGCGCGCTGGCCGGAATCGTGGCCTCCGTGGTCACCGCCATGGCAGCCCTCGGCGCCCGGCCAGGGCGGATCCGTGCGAGCCTTGGCCCCACCATCAGCCAGGCGAATTACGAGGTCGGCCCGGGCTTTCCCGACGCCTTCCTGACCCAGGACACGGGCCATGGGCGCTTTTTCGAGGCGGGCACGCGCGATGGCCACTGGCAGTTCGACCTGCCGGGTTATGTCCGTCAGGCCCTTGCCCGGGAAGGCGTTACCCAGGTGCATGATACCGCGCTGTGCACTTATGCGGACGAGGCGAACTGGTTCAGTTTCCGCCGCACGACGCACCGGGGCGAGCCCGACTACGGACGCAACCTGGCCGTGATCACCCTGGCGGGAGTGCGGCCGGCCGGACCGGATGCGTGAGGTGCGCCGTGCCGCCCCGGGAACCGCACACCCCCCCCTGTGAAACGGCCGGCCCCGGCTTTGCCCCCCGCCTTGCTCGCCGCTTGACCCATTGCCTGACTGTTCTCGCCCTTGGTGTTCTCGCGACCGGCCTCGCCGGCTGTATCGAAATGTCCCGAAACATCGGACTTCCGAACCCTTTCGAGGTCTCCCGGCCCTATGAGGGGCGCCACCGGAACCTGCTCGCCGTGCGCGGCATTGCGCAGTCGGCCAGCATCACCGTGTTTCCGGTCGCGGCCCTGCCGCCGGGTTGGGGCCAGACCATCGCGAAGAACCTGGAACAGGCCGGCCAGCTCCGCGACATCCCCGTGCTCGTCGACAATAACGCGGAAACGGCGGATCAGCTCATGGGCCGCGCTCGCCTCGAGTCGGATTCAAAAGGCCTGTGGCTCGAGGTGCGCTGGCAGCATCTTGGCCCCGACGGCACGTTCATCGAGGCGTTCAAGGTCCGTGAAAAGCTTGCGGAGCCAGGCACGATGCGGTTCACGGGCCTGTCCTCCCCTTGGGACCTGCTGAACCGGGAGCGGGCCTATGCGCTGGCGGAGCGGACGGCGGACCGGTTGCAGCGGCGCCTCGAGATCGCCCAGGGCCGCGACCCGGGCCGCTCCTTCACGCGCAATCGCATCGTCCTGCGTCCGGTGTCCGGCGCGCCGGGCGACGGCGGCAAGACCCTCACTGTTTCCCTCGCCCGCATGCTGGCCGAGGCCCAGTTCGACGTGGACACCCGCTGGCAGGCCGAGGACGCGCCGGTGCCCTTCGGGGCCGTGGTCGTTCTGGGGGAGGTTGAGGTGACGACCCTCGACACGGGGGTCGATCGGGTGGACCTCATTTGGACCGTGCTCGATCATCGAGCCCAGTGGATGGGTGAGATCAAGCAGACCAATACGGTGCCGCGTGGCACCCTGGACGAGAGTTGGGGCGAGGTGGCGGTCTATGCGGCCCACGGCGCCAAAGAAGGCATTCTTGGTCTGCTCGCCCATATGCCCATGGCGCCACGCCGCCCGCCAAGCCTGCTCAATAGCCGCGGTCGTCGCGGCGGGCGTGGGTGAAGAGCCCATCGCCAAGGCCCACATGCCAGCCGGACCGGCGCCAGTAAGGGCTGTTCATCTCGATTTCCAGACTGCGGAAGTTGTTGATGCCGCGGCGCGTGGCGTGAGTCTTGGCATAGCCGATGATCCGATCCAGGAAGAATTGTCGCTCAATCAGGAAGGCCTGGTTGGTCCAGTTCATGAAGCGGCTGGAGACCAGGAAAAACCCAGTGTCGGGATCCCGGCGGATGACGTCTGGATGGACCATCGACGGGTCCTCGTACAGATAGACGCAGGCGGCCAGATTACGCCGGGCCTTGTCGGGGCGGATCATCCGGAGCGCGCCTTTTGCTGCGCGCTGCCAGGGCCCGTCCCCCTCCACTGGATAGAGGCGGCGGTATTTCTGGAGACCGGTCAGCGGCGGCCCGGGCTGGCGGCGGCTGCGCAGGCGGATCACCTGGCAGCGGCCCGTCCGCAGCAGATCGAGGGCCGTGGCGAGTTCCCGGGCGGCCGTGTCCCGGTCCTCGACCAGCTTGAAGTCGTTTTCGAGCAGCAGCACGTAACGGGAGGACATGGAGCGCGCCAGCCCCTCGAAGCCGCCCAGAATCCCCAGATTGTCCGGGTGTTCTGCCACGCTGAGCCCGAATTCGGCCGCCATGTGCCGGCCTTCGTCCTCCGCCTCGGGCAGAAAAATACGGGTCTCCGGAAAGAGAGAGAGGAAATCTGCGGCCCGGTAACTCTCCAGCGCGCCGCGCAGGGAACCGTACCCCTTCCAACTCAAGATCCCAGCGCCCGTGTCCGGCAACACTGTCATCCACTAACCCTCCCAGGCTTGTTCGGGGATCATGACCGGGACGCCCGCCACCGGGCAAGCCCCTCGGCCCACGGATCGGCTAGACGCGCTTGACGTTTTGCAGTGCAGAGCACACAAAACCGTGCGTTCACAATCCTGGACAAAGCCGGAAGACCATTCTGGCCGACGTCTTAAGTGTCCAAAGATCTGTCCCTTGAGGCCGCCGAGGCAGAACCGGACCGGGTGCCCGCAGGCAGATGAGAGGCCCATCCGGGCAAAGGGTCAAGGCAGGACGGATCCGAAAGGGGGGGTCGATCAGCAAGGCCGGCATCGCTGTCCCCCTGGCCGGGGCGACACCGCGGCCCGGCGGTCAGACCGTTCAACGATCATCGCATGTTCCATTCTGCCGATTTGGGAAAGGTCGGGCCATGAAGCTTTTGGCGGGTAACAGCAATCAAAAACTGGCCCAGGATATCGGTCATTATCTCAATCTGCCCCTGACCAAGGCAGACGTGAAACGCTTCGCGGACGGCGAAGTCTTCGTAGAAATCATGGAAAATGTCCGCGGACGGGACGTTTTCCTGATCCAGTCGACCTCCTCGCCGGCGAACGAGAACGTCATGGAGCTGCTGATCTGTATGGACGCCCTGTCCCGGGCCTCGGCCGAGCGGGTCACTGCCGTCATCCCCTATTTCGGCTATGCCCGGCAGGACCGAAAGCCGGGGCCGCGCACGCCCATCTCGGCCAAGCTGGTGGCCAATCTGATCACCAAGGCGGGGGCCGACCGGGTCCTGACCCTCGACCTCCATGCCGGCCAGATCCAGGGCTTTTTCGATATCCCCACGGACAATCTCTATGCTGCGCCGGTCTTCGAGCGGGACATCAAGGAGGCCATCAAGAGCGACAATCTCACCGTGGTCTCGCCCGATGTGGGCGGCGTCGTCCGCGCCCGCCAGCTCGGCAGCCGGATCGGCGCGGATCTCGCCATTGTCGACAAGCGGCGCGAGCGGGCCGGAGTGTCGGAGGTCATGAACATCATCGGTGACGTCAACGGCCGGACCTGCATCATGATCGACGACATCGTCGATTCGGCGGGAACGCTGTGCAATGCCGCCCGGGCCCTGAAGGAAAAAGGCGCGCGGGAAGTCTTCGCCTATGTCACCCACGGGGTCCTTTCCGGGAAGGCCATCGACCGGGTGAACGACTCGGAGCTGTCCGAACTCGTGGTGACGGATTCCATCGCTCCGAACCCGCGCATCGCAGAGACCAATAAGATCCGTGTCTTGACCATCGCGCCCCTGATGGGCGAGGCCATCCGCCGAATCGCGAAGGAAGAATCGGTCTCAAGCCTGTTCGACTGACGACAAACCCGGCCGCGCCGGCGCGTCATGCGGCGCCGATCCGACATGCGATCTTCACAAATGGTCATGGAGACTTGCTTCTCAGTCACAGTCTGTCGCGATACTGTGCTGGAGATCACATAAACTGACACGAAAAAAGCAATAGTGTTCAGAAGATCAACAGCATGGGTCGAGACATGAGACAGCCATTATTTTCTCTTTTCGTTGGCGCCGGTCTTTGTGTTCTGCCGGCACTTTCCTCCCTCGACGGAACCACGGCCGCTCGCGCCGAGGACGCCGCCCAGACTCGCGCACGCCTGGCCTACAGCGTGCCCCAGGGCCTGCAATACTCCTTCCAGCAAAGCCAGACCCTCGACAGCGCCCTCGTGGTGTCCGGGGGTGGGCGGAGTGTCAATGTCCAACAGCAAACCCAGATCCGGCTCGACGGCATCGCCGCGGTCACCCGGGTCGCCAATGGCCGGCCGGTGGAATTGCGCGTGCGCTTCAGCCCGAACAGCGGCATGCAGATCGTCACCAATGGCATGCCGGACCCGCAGCCCTTCGCCCTGGCGGGCCGGGAAGCGATCATCCGTGTTGCAAATGATGAGGTCGCGGGCATCACGGTGACCGGCGGTGCGCCGATCAATGACGATAAGGCCCTGCGCGAGATGATTGAGCCGGTGGTCGTCTTCGAATCCCAGGCTCTGCCCGGGCGGACTGTTTCCGTCGGCGATGAATGGACGGCCAATATCGTGGAGCCGGATGGATCGGGCCGGACCACCCTGGCCATGAAAGTCATGGGGTTCCAGTCCCGGGGAAGCCGACCGGTGGCCGTTCTGGCCGGTCAGGGCACCATGACCTCGACCCGTGACGGCACCAGCATGAACGGTCCGGTGTCGGCGAATGCCATGGTGGATACGGCCACGGGCCTGCCCCTTGAATTTCAGGGAACCGGCAATATCCAGATCAACGGATCCTCCCTACAGGATGGACAACGGATCACTTTGAACGGCACGGGCCGGCTCCTCTCCCTCTTGCGCATCGGCCTTGACGGCGCCGGGCGTGCCACACCCCCAAGCCAGCCTTTCGCCCAAGCGCCCATGCCCCAGCGCCCCAACAGCCAGGCCCAGCCACCGCGCCAATCCCAAAGGTCCGGCGCGACCCCGCCGGGAGATCCGCGCATCGTCGGCGCCTATCGTGGGGAATCGGTGTCCGGCGGGGCGGATATCGGGATCTACACGAACACGCAGCTCTGGTGGGTCTTCCGCTCCGACGGCACGGTCTATTACGGCGCCCAGACCTATTTCAATGCGGAAAAGCGTGACTACAATCAGCGTCAGGAATACACCGCCCATGGCAACAGTGCCGGGAATGTGGACGAAGGCCGCTGGAGCACCCAAGGCAAGTTCCTGAGCATCCGCTGGAACGACGGGCGCACTCTTTACGTGCAATACGGCATTGAGCCGGATGGCACCCTGGTGTTCCGCAACGCCCGCACGGGTAAGATCATTAACTATTATCCCCGGGTTCGCAGCTGACCTCTTGCCCAGCCCATAAGACCTGTGTGGCCCCCTGACCCGTTCGGTCCCCCCGGGTTCCCGCGATCGGTGCGCTCGGCACCGTTCGCGCTGCGTCCGGGGCCGCAACACATCCATGGCGTGCTTGCATTCTACCCATGAACGCTCTAGAATGTAACGCAGTGGTCACGTGTAAAGCGGTTCAGGTCGGAGGGGGTGTCATGGATAGGGCGCCAGCGCCGCGCAATCGGATCATGCGCGGTCTAACCATCCTCGTCTCCGTGGTGATGCTGGCCGGCGGCGCCATGCAATGCTCCGAGATCGAGTTGATGGGGGGCGGCGACGTGGTGCGTCCCGCCTTTTTTGCGGCCCGCAACGCCTCCATCGTTGCCGGTAATGCCGCGGACGGGCAGCGGTCCTTGCAGTCCTGCCGGGACATCCAGGCCACCTGCGACGCCGCCGCCCCGTTTTGCGCCGAAGCCGCCACTCAATATTCCGGAATGGACGCCCTGGCGCTTCGGGCCGAAACCCTCCAGCAGCAGGTCATGGCCGTTGAGAACGAGGCCACGACCATGGCGGCCCTGTCCGAGCGCATGGATGCGGCGAGCCGCGCCAGGGCCGGCGAAATGATGGCCTATCAACTCGACAATCTCGCCCGCACGCCCGGCGCCCGCCTCAGCGACATCTCCGCCGAAGTCACCAAATACCGGGACAGCACCCGGGCCAAGCTCGCCGCATTCGACGCGCTGATGCCCGATCTGGAAGCTTTGTCCGAAACAGCGCCCATGTCGGAGGCCGTCAACACGCTGGACGATCCGAACAGCGTTGCCATCTCGACCCTGATCGATCCCTTGAAGGCCCAAATTGCCCAGACCCGAGCCACCTTCGAGGCTTGGGAACCGTTCAATGTGTTTGCGGTCGGCGATGTGTCGGATCCGGATGATGTGGTGGAGAGCGAGGGAGACGAGGGCAAGCGCCTCGTCAAGGACCTTGAGCCCGGTGAACAGACGACCCTGCTGCGTGCCGTCAGGTGGGTCACAGGCAGTGACAACTCACCGGGCCTGGGCGCGGAAGTGAGAAAATTGCAGGATGCCGCCTCGGACATCCGCACACAACTCAACACGCGGGTCAGAGCCAGCACGCGGTTCCAGGAAGAAGCCGCACGCACCTTGACAGGCCTCGCGGACCAGAGCCGGACCATCGTCGCCGAGACCCAGCGCTTCCGCTGGCAGGCCGCGAAGGCCTGCGGGATGCCCATCCCGCCCGAGGTTGCCCGCCTTGATCTCGACACCCCCTTTGCCTTCGAGACCAATACCTATCTCGACGAGGTGCTGTACGAGAACCCCTACCGGAGCGGCCAGTGGCAGCCGGTGCCGAGTTGGGACAGCACCTTTTGGGATTTCTCCTCACCGTGATGATCCAGGAATGGATTGCTTTGACCGGCGTCAAAACGCCAAGCCCCGGCAAACGCCAAGCCCTGTGACACTGGACCCCCTGCTATGAGCGACTTGAAACACGGACCGACCCGCTGGATCCGCAGCTTGATCGCCTTGGCCCTGATCCTTCCGGTCCCGGCCTTTGCCTTCGAGGAGCCCCAGCCCTTTCCCTATGGCGGCCAAAGTGAGAGTCGATGGTCGGGCAGTGTCCGGACTTTTTTTGGCCAGAACAACAATGTCCCTATTGTGCCGGACCAGTCCTTTTTCCAAGCCGTGACGGAAGGGACGGACGATTCCGCGCCGTTCACCGGCCTGCAGGGTGCCGCCCAGTATCTGGTGCTCAACCGTGGCGGCACCCGGGTCGGCGTGGCCTTTGCGGCAAGCTATCTCTATTATTTCGACAGCGAGGAAGACGCCAACGGCAACACCCTCAAGCGATACAATCAGCTCACGAGCAGCGCGAAGGCCTTCGCCAGCCAGGCCGTGCCGATTTTCGGCCGTCCAGGGACCATCACCGCGTCGTACACCTTCCGAAATGAATCCGGTCCCATCGAGGCCATCGGCGCCGGCACCCATACGGGCCAGGTGGGCGCGTCGGTCAAAATGGCGTCCGATCTCGTGGTCAATGCCGGTGTGGCGATTACTGGCAGCCGCTTTGACGTGGTGTTTCCCGATCCCGACCTCGACGACCGGTCCGGCAAGACCGTGGCATTTTCCGTCTCCGGAGAAAAGACCCTGGCGCGGGATTCCCGGGTCATCGCCGGCTATGACCTGACCCTGAACGACGCCAACGGATCGAATTTCGACTATCTCGGCCACCGGGTGAAACTGCGCGGCGAAGCGCCCCTCACGCCGGTGCTCTGGGTCTCGGCGGAAGGGGCGGTCAACTATCGGGATTACGATGGGTTCCAGTCGGATTTCGTGCCCCCGCCGGGCCGGCAGCGACAGATCAATTACGATCTGGCCGCATCCGCCCTGTGGGTCATTTCCCGCACCATGCAGGCGGACTTTTTCATCAACCAACAGTTCTTCACATCGAACTCGGCCCAGTTCCAGGCGGACCGCCGGCAGATCGGCGTTGGCGTGACCCGGAAATTCGGCGGATAGGCCTCAACGGGTCTACGGCGCCGCCGCGAAGGCCGTTGCGTCATTCCGGCGCACCGCGATGATGGTGGTGTCGCGCCGGGACCGGCAAGCACCGGGCCCGGCCTGGGTTTTCATCAAAAACTGCGCGACAGGGTGAGGCCGGCGGTCACGAAATCGGCCTCCTGTCCGGCCGTGGCGAGCGCGTCGATTGACACGGTATTGGCCCCGAAGACAAACACCGCGCCCACCGCCACATCCGCCCACGCCACGGACTCCTCGGACGCGGAGGATGTGGGACCCGTCAGACCACGCCCGAAGGTCAAGCCACTGCGTGAGGTGGCGGCCTCATTTTCGGCAATGGTGCCAGCCACCCGGCCCGTCAGAATAAACCATGGCGTCACGTCATGGCCGATATCGAGTCCGAGGGTCCCCGACAGGCCGTCATCGGTTCGCGATTCACCCAAGTCCAGGTCGGTCAGCCCCTCTGAGATCAGACGGGTCTGGGTCTCGGATTGAGTCCACGCCACGCCCAGGGAAGGCACAATGCGCGTGCCCGTCCCAAAGACATGGGACACGCTCGTACCCACACTGATGAACTGGGTGTCGCTGTCGACTTTGGGCGCTTGCGCGAAAGGCGTGCCGGAGACCTCGCCCTCATAGCCGTCCTCCCCGTAATCCACCGCGAGGGACACCGAAGTGGCGCCGAAGCTGCGCACCAGCCACCCGGACACGGAGAAGGAGTGCTCGTCCGTCACGGTGACGGCCTCCGAGAGAACGAGGTCCCGATCCGATGCGGCAATGCCAAGTCCGACCACCCAGGGGCTGGTCGTCACATTGAGGGCGACGACCGCCCCAAGGGCATCGGTTCCAGAGGCGTCTGGCTCGTCGCTGTCGAGACCGCCGACCGCGTTGACCCCGATCGAGGCCGTCCAGACCGTTGTGTCCGCTTGAGCCTGTGCGGTTGCGGGCTCGAGCGCGGCGAGGCAGGCGATCCAGAAGCCCTGGACCACCGCAAGCGCGGCGGACCGGGTCATGACCCTGTTTGCATGGACGGTCATGGCTGGGCCGCGCCCGCCTGGCGCCGGGCGGCGGCCGCTTCCCGGGCGGCCTTGATCTCAGCCTGGTCCACGAAGCCGTCACCATTCGTGTCGGCGCCGGTGAAGAGCGGGGTCGGGCCGTCGAGGAATTCGGCCGCACTCACCGCGCCGTCGCCGTCGGCGTCGAACAGCCGTTGCAGCTCGGCGCGGCCGTCTTCCATTTGCGCGCGTCGGAAGCGGGTCTTGTCGTCGTCATCAAAGACCCGGTCCCCGTTGCGGTCGATCCGGCCGAAGAGGTCTGCCCGGGTGGCGAGGAGTTCCTGCCGGCTGACAAGGCCGTCGCCATTCTGGTCGGCCCGCTCGAAGATGACCGTGGGATCGATGCCGGAGGACGGCGCTTGCGCGAAAGCCGGTGCCACGGCTGAGATGCTGACGAAGGCAATGATTGCGATACGCATTGTTCTGTCTCCGAAGAGGGTGTGTAAGGGCCGACCCTGATGTGAGCCCATCGTCATCGAGAGGCGCGTGGCGCGACCCAGAGAAACGGATGCGGAGCTTCTGGGCCCGGTTGGTTTCGCCTCCGCCCGCCATGACGGCTTTGCCGGGTTCACCCATTGCCGGTTGGTCCGAGGGGTTACGTTGCCCGGCGGTTCGGGTGTCCGCCGGGCAGCCGTTCAGATCGGGTTGGACCGGGTGCGGATCAGTTCGGGGTCGGACAGGCCACTGTCTCGCCGGCGGCATTCGTGCAGGTCACTTGCCGGCTTTGGCCTTCTCCCCGCTTACGTTTGACTTCAACGGCCACGCTGCCCGCTTCATTGGTGGCTCGGCTGGAGCGGGTGAAGCCATTGGTGCTGTCGACGGCGGCATTGCCCTCATAGCTTCCATTCTTACCCTGGGCCGATGTGGCACGCTCACCCGAATAACTGCCGTCGGCGTTGCGATCGAAGCGCCCGGAACTGTTCAGGCTGCCATTGGCGCCCTCGGCAACGGTCGAGCCGTGACGCGACAGGCTGCCGTCGGCATTGCGGGTGAGGCCGCTTTGCCGATCAAGGCCGCCATCGGCTCCGTCGGCGACGGTCGCGCTTTGACGCGACAGGCTGCCATCCGGATTTGCGGTCAAGCCGCCCTGCCGTGTGAAGCTGCCATTTTCACCCATGGCAGCTTGGCCAAAATTGCGGTTGACCGTGCCATCGGCGCCAATGATCGTCCCCGATCCGCTGCACCCGGCGCGGGAGGCGCCGGCGGCGCAGTTGCCCCGTCCAAGGGCCGCATTGCCCTGGCCGTCGGTGACGCCGCCGGCGCCCCGGATGGCAGCGCCCTGGGCCCCGCGCACGGCAGCGGCCGATCCGGCCGTCACGCCGCCCGCGGCATTGGGGCGGGCGACCCGGGCTTTGGCCCGGCCGACCTGGGCATCCGCCATGTCCGGCACGACGATGAGAACAGTGGCGAGGGCAGCGATTGCGGTGAGTGTTTTCATGTCAGTCTCCTGCATCTGAGGGTTCGTGGTCTCCGTCCCGCCGGGCCACCGGTTCGCGCGGTGGGTGGCTCCGTCGAGCAAGGCCACTTTCAGGGGCCCCCTTTGCAGGCCGATAAGCCGACTGTAACGCTCCGGGCCCTCGTCTCCTGAGCCCTGCAATGGCCGGTAACATGCCGTTACAATGGCTCACAGGCTTGAAACATCCATGCGATACGCTTGACCCATGGCCGATACACCGCTCATTGCCGTCGTCGAGGACGACGCAGAAATTCGCACCCTGGTTCGCGATTATCTGACCCGGGAGGGATTTGCCGTGCGCGCCTGCGAAGACGGCGCCAGCTTCGATGCCCTGCTCGCCGAAACGCCGGTCGATCTTGTGATCCTCGATCTCATGATGCCCGGCGAAGACGGCCTGTCGATTTGCCGGCGGATCAGCCCTCACATGCCGGTGATCATTCTGTCGGCCAAGGGCGACGATATTGACCGCATTGTCGGCCTTGAGGTGGGCTCAGATGATTATCTGGCCAAACCGTTCAATCCACGGGAGCTGTGCGCCCGGGTGCGGGCCGTCTTGCGCCGGCGCGGTGCGGGCGGATGCGAAGGCGCCGAGGAGACGCCAGCCCCGGGCGGAGAGATCTATCGCTTTGAGAACTGGCGCCTTGACGCTGAGGGACGCAGCCTGATCGATCCGAAGGGGACGCCCGTTGCCCTTTCGGGCGGGGAATTCGCGCTCCTGTTGGCGTTCGCCCGCCATCCCCGGCGCACCGTGACCCGGGATCAACTGCTCGATTGGACCCGGGGCAATGACGCGGCCCCTGTCGACCGGGCCATCGACGTCCAGCTCTCGCGCCTGCGCCGCAAATTGGGTGATGATCCGCGGGCGCCCCATCTCATTAAAACGGTCCGGGGCGATGGCTATATCTTCGCCGCCGAAGTGGTGCAGGAGAAGCGGCGATGACGGTCAGTGCGTATTTAGCCCTGCGTCTGGCCTTGGGTGTGGTTGCCGTTCTGATTGTCCTGCAGCTCTTCATGGCAGCGTCGAGCGCCCTTGTTGGCGGCAGGGATTTCGAACACGCGGCGAGGCCGATGCTTGTCAATCAGATCCGCTCCGCCGTTGAATTGCTTGATCGTCTCGAGCCAAGGGACCGTGGAAAGGCTGTTGGCGCGCTGGACTCGCCATTCCTGCGCTTCACATTGCTGGAGCAGTATCCTGAAGATCCTCTGTCGACGCCACCGCTGCCGGAGTTCCGCACGGCGATTGCGGCCTTCGGCTCTATTCTGCCCACCAAACGGAAGTTCCAAATTTACCGGCGGTCCCCCCGCTCCCCGCTGGAGCGCGCCTTCCAGTATGCGGGACGCCTTCGCACAGTGATCGATGCTTACATCGTGGTCGTGGCCCTCGAGGACGGTTCCGCCCTCGCAGTTGAGCCCAGCTCCACCTACCGGCGCCTGATGGTCCAAAGTTTTGTGGCGGTCATTGTCGGCTTCTGGTGCGCGGTCTGCCTTGGCTTGCTCATTTGGGCCGCCGTTGCCACGGCACGATCCCTGTCGCAAATGAGTGACGCGGCCCAACGGTTTTCCAGGGATCTGTCCGCACCGCCGCTGGAGACCCGGGGTCCCAAATCCGTCCGTCATCTGGCCGAAAGCTTCAACGTGATGCAGGACCGCATCCGCCGGCTCGTCCATGAGCGCAGCGAGACCCTGGCGGCCGTGGCCCATGATTTTCGCACCTATCTGACACGCCTTCGTTTGCGTGCGGAATTCATTCAGGACGAGGGCCAGCGCGAGAAGGCCATCCACGATCTCGATGAAATGGCCAATCTCGTCAATGACGCGCTCCTGGCCGTCCGGGCGGAGACGAGGGGCGGCACCGGGCAGGATCTGCGCGAGGCCGTGGATCCGGTGGACCTCGCCCGAGAGTTGGTTGCCGGCCATGCGGATTTGGGCAATCCGGTGCGCTTTCACGCCAGGCCCGGTCTTGAGCGGTTCGCCGTTCTGGCCGAACGCACGGCCCTCAAGCGGGCGCTGGCCAATCTGCTCGATAATGCGATGCGCTATGGCGGCGATACCGTCCTGACGGTGGATCGCGTGGCGGACGACATGCTCTTTACCGTGAGGGACACCGGCAAGGGTGTGCCGGAGGATGTGCTCTCCAGGCTCACCGATCCTTTTTTCCGGGTCGAGGGCTCGCGCAGCCGGGACACGGGCGGCGCCGGCCTCGGCCTTGCCATTGTGCAGCGCCTGGTCGAAGGCGCCGGGGGACGCCTCACCTTACGCAACCACCCCGAAGGCGGCTTCGAGGCCACCGTGACCCTTCCGGTGGCATCCTGAGGTCTTTGTGGAAGGCGCACTGATCTCCTGGTCATTGCGCAGATTAGAGCTTCAGGCCGTGGGACGTCGGTTTCGTTCCCAAAGGTCCACCCGGTCCCCGTCATTCTGATCGGCGGCGCAAAAAATCCGGACCAGCGCCTTCCCTTAGCAGCGGGCATATGTTCTTCTTTTGTCCAACGGAATGCGAGAGGGGACGTCATGAAACGGACACAGCCTTTTTCTTTCGAACACGGCCGATCGGATTGGAGTGCGCGCGTCGGCGTCCGGCTCGGCATGGCCGCGATCGCCGCTCTGTCTGCCGCTTCGATCCTGTCGCCGGCCCTGGCCCGGCCGGTGGAACCGGAGGCGCCGGCGCTGGCCTATGGGATTGCGCCGGGCGGTCTGCCGGCCTTTTTCGAGTGCATGCGCGGCAAAACCACGCTGATCAGCGGTCACCGGGGCGGTGTCGAGCCGGGCTATCCGGAAAACGCCATCGAGACCATGGCCCACACCCTGGCCCAGGCGCCAATGGTGCTCGAAATTGACATCCGCACCACCAGCGACGACCGGCTCGTGCTCATGCACGACGCGACGTTGGAGCGGACCACCACGGGCGAAGGCAAAGTGTCCGACTCGAGCCTTGCCGATATCCAGGCGCTCTCCCTTGAGGATGTGGACGGCACCGCCACGGCGTTTTCGCCGCCGAGCCTGCGCGAGGCCCTGCGCTGGGCCAGGGGCAAGGCCATGCTTCAACTCGACGTGAAGCGGGGCACGAAGCTCGCCGATGTGGTGCGTGTCGTGCAGGAGGAAAATGCTCAGGACCATGCCGCCGTGATCGTCTATTCGGTCAAGGGCGCGGCGGCCGTCCACCGGATCGACGATACGCTGATGCTGTCCGTGGGCGTTGAAACCGAAGCCGATCTTGAGGCCCTCGCCGAGGCCGGGGTGCGCCTCGACCGGGTCGTGGCCTGGACGGGTGTGGGCAAGGTGCGTCCGGCCTTTTGGCAATCGCTGCGGGACAAGGGGCACTCGGTGGCCTTCGGCGCCCTGTGGACCATCGACACCCAGGTCGTGGAGCAGGACAATCCGGGCCTCTTCGCCGAGGTGACCGCGAAAGGCGTCGATATTTTGGCGACGGATCATCACATCGAGGCCTATGCCGCGGTCCAGGTCAACGGGTCGACGCCCGAGGCCTTGAAGGCCTGCGCAATCACAGACGAAAGCAACAACTAAGACGTCGATACAAGACGGGAGGGAGGACAGACCCGTGAAACAGATCAGCAGACAGCTTGTCGCCTGCGTCGCCGTGTTCGGCGCAACGGTCCTGATGCCGATCGGCGCCCAGGCCGACGGATATGGCGCCGCCGGCGGAGCGGGGGGAATGGAAACCCCCGTCGGCACCCTCGAAACCCTGCTGGAGCCGAACACCCTGATCGGTTCCTTGCGCAATATGACGACGTTGTTTCCGTCCCGGACGGTGGCCCGTGGCGGTCCGATCCGGCCCCTGGAAGCGGCGCCGGGCCGGGACGTGCGATACGCCTATGAAGGGGCGGATTATACCGTCGAGGATTTCATGGTCCGCACCCGGGCCACGGGGCTCCTGGTCCTGAAGGACGGGCAGGTGATCACGGAACGCTACGCCCATGGCGCGACGCCCGGCTCCTTACTGACCTCCTGGTCCGTGGCCAAATCCTTCACCAGCACGCTGGTCGGCATCGCACTCAAAAAGGGTCTGATCGACAGCCTCGACGATCCCTTCGGGAAATACATCCCCGCCCTGAAGGATAAGGCCTATGGCGCCGTCAGCATCCGCCATGCCCTTCAGATGTCGTCGGGCATCAAGTTCAATGAACGCTATGGCGATGGGGACTCCGACGTGAACAAACTGTTCACCGGCGGCATGATCACCTATGAGACGCGCCTCAACGATTATATGGCAGCCCGTCCGCAGGCGGAGGAGCCCGGTACGAGGTTCAACTATTCCACGGGGGAAACCCAGATCATCGGCTGGCTGGTGCAGGCGGTCAGTGGTCAGACGGTCTCTGACTTCATGTCCCGGGAACTTTGGCAAAAGCTCGGCGCGGAGCACGACGCCCAATGGCTCGTGGACCAGCGGGGCGGTGACGCCATGGAGATGACCGGCTGCTGCTTGAATATCAGCCTGCGGGATTATGCCCGGTTCGGCCTTCTGATGGCTCAGGACGGTATGTGGGAGGGCGAGCGTCTGCTGCCCGAAGGATGGGTCGCCGAGGCAACCCAGCCCCAGAGCGCCCAGGTGGCCCATGGCGCCCTCGATCCCGAAGGGGTCTATCCCCTGGGCTATGGATACCAATGGTGGAGCCTGCCCGGGCCAGACAAGGCCTTCACGGCCCAAGGCGTCTACGGACAATTCGTCTATGTGAACCCGGCCAAGGGTGTGGTCGCGGCCCTGACCAGCGCCTGGCCCGAAGCCTGGATGCGCCGGCGTGAATTCGAATTCTACGCCTTCATGGAAGCGTTCGAGGCCCTTTGAG
The DNA here is from genome assembly GCA_050331455.1 of Alphaproteobacteria bacterium. Taxonomy (GTDB): domain Bacteria; phylum Pseudomonadota; class Alphaproteobacteria; order JAJFIK01; family JAJFIK01; genus CAYUYV01. The sequence continues at coordinate 8,100 of JBHJGV010000051.1, read as the reverse complement.
GCCGCTCCCGGACAGCCGGGGAGCCCCCACGCGTGCCGTTCGGCACATGGCGCGCCCCGCCTGCCACGGCCGCACCCCTTGGCATTTCGTTCCGCCGGTTCCAGACTAGCGCTGGCGGGCGGCCCGGGGGCATTCCGAGGCCGCCCGGACCGAGGATCAGGGAGGATACATCCATGCCGGACGCATTCATCATCGACGCCTGCCGCACGCCGCGCGGGGTCGGCAAGCCCGGAAAGGGCGCGCTGACGGAAATTCACCCCCAGCAGCTCGGGGCCGCCGTGCTCAAGGCCCTCGCCGAGCGCAATGGGATCGACACGGAACAAGTCGACGACGTGATCTGGGGCACCTCCTCCCAGCGCGGCACCCAAGGCGGCGACCTGGGACGGATGTCCGCGCTCGATGCGGGCTATTCGGTCAAGTCGTCCGGCGTCACCCTTGACCGGTTCTGCGGGTCCGGCATCACCACCGTGAATTTCGCAGCCCAGGCCATCATGTCCGGCATGGAAAACCTGGTGGTGGCCGGTGGCACCGAGATGATGTCCCTGCACGGCCAGCATTCAAGCGGCCAGCCGCCCATGATGGACAACGGCAATCTGCGCCTGCGCGCCGCCCACCCCCAGACCCAACAGGGCGTCGCAGCCGATGCCATCGCCACCATCGAAGGCATCTCCCGCTATGCCGCGGACCAGCTCGCTTACATCAGCCAGCAGCGGGCCAAGCACGCCATCGAGAACGGCCATTTCGACAAGTCCCTGGTGCCCGTCTATCACGAGGACGGCCGGCTCGCCCTCGACCGGGAGGAGTTCCCCCGGCCGCAGACGACGCTGGAGGCCCTGTCATCGCTCAAACCGTCTTTCGAGCAGATGGCGGACTTTCCGCTCAATGACGACGGCTTGACCTACCGCAAGCTCGTCCTCGCGAAATATCCGGATCTCGACATCACCCATATCCACACCGCCGGCAATTCTTCGGGCGTGGTGGACGGCTCGGCTGCGGTGCTGCTCGCCTCGCCGGACTATGTCAAGGCCCATGGCCTGAAGCCCCGGGCCAAGGTTATCGCCATGGCGAATATGGGTGACGACCCGACGCTCATGCTGAACGCGCCGGTGCCCGCCGCCCGCAAGGTCCTCGAAAAGGCGGGCCTCACCCTCAAGGATATCGACCTGTTCGAGATCAACGAAGCCTTCGCCGTCGTCGCCGAGCGGTTCATCCGTCACCTCAATCTCGACCGCGACAAGGTCAATGTGAATGGCGGTGCCATGGCCCTCGGCCATCCCATCGGCGCCACGGGCTCGATCCTGATCGGCACCATGCTGGATGAGCTGGAGCGCCGGGATCTCCAGCGCGGCCTCGTGACCATGTGCGCCGCCGGCGGCATGGCCCCGGCCATCATCATCGAACGGGTCTAATCCGCACCCTGAACGAGGCCGGGCCGGTGCCTGGCACGGCCTCCTCGCCGGGACGGGTGCCTTCAGGTGTCCGTCCCGACCCGCCGGCCCCGGACAGTGCCGGCATTAAAGTCCGCCGGGTCGAGATCATCCGCACCCAAGCTTTCGGCTTCACTGCCCTCGACGGGCCGGATGACCAGAACATCCGGATCGCGCAGATCGATGAAGGCGATCCGGCGCGCCAGCAGCCTGTGCTCCCGATCAAGCGCGACAATGTCGTTGATGGCCCGGGAGGCGTCTTCGGCCGGGAGGCGGATCTCGATCCCATTGTCGAGCAGCAGATTCCACCGGCGATCGCCGACCCGGCTCGCGGCCTTCAGCCGCGCGGCAAGCCCCGGCGCCGCCTCCAAAAGGTCGAGCAGGGCGCCGGCCTGGCGATCCGCTCCCTCCCCCACGACCCGCGGCAGATGGGACAGGCTTTCGGGGATCCGGTCGTTCACCGTATTGAGAACGGTTCCGTCCCGGGCGATGACAGCAAACCGGCCCTGATACTGCCACAGCGCGAAGGCTGATCGTTCCACGATTTCCACATGCACCCGGTCCGGCAGCAGGCGCATGACCGTCGCGCTGCGCACGGCGGGCATGGCTTCGAGCCGCGCGCGCGCCGCCTCGGCGTCGATGTTGAGCATGGGCACACCCGGCTCAACCCCGAGCACGGCCCGAATGTCCGCATCCGGCACCGCGCCGGCGCCGGCAACCGTGACCGTGCGCACCCGCAAGCCCGCCGCGGCGACCGCCCGATCGGCGGCGGCGGCCATGGCGGCGAGACTGCGTTCCGCCGCGCCCGTAACCCACATGCCATAGGCACCCAGAGTGATCAGTGAGAGGATCAGAAACAGGATCAGCGGCTGGAAGCGGTCCATGGACCGGCGCAACCGGTGCAGCCGTCGCTGGACCCGCTGCATACGGGGATTAGGCGGGGCCCGGCGCTCCTTCGCGGCCTCTTTCGACGCACAGGCGCCGCGCCCACCGCCGTTCGCCCGCCGCCACAACCCGGTGACAGCGCCCAGACCCGGCATCGGCCAGGCCGGCCGCCGTGCATTTTTGGCGCGCGCGCCCTGCCGACCTTTGCCCCGCCCGCCTTTGCGGGCTTCGGCATGGAGCGCTTCGCGGATGGCTTGCCGGTTGGGCGCCGTCAGCACCCGGCGGACCTGACGACCGCCTGCCAGGGGCGGTTCCTTTCGTCTCGTATCCGATCGGCCGCGCCGGCGCCGGCTTATCGAGGGCATGAGGCATCCTCCACGATCCAGCGCACGACCTCGTCGAAGGACAGGCCGCAGGCCAGAGCCTGTTCAGGAACAAGCGATGTGGGTGTCATGCCGGGCTGAGTGTTAACTTCCAGCAAAATGAGCCGGCCGAGGGCGCCGTCCGGACCGCTCGTATCAGCCTCGTCATAGCGGAAGTCGGCCCGGGTCACGCCGCGGCAGCCTAGCGCCCCGTGGGCGGCAAGGGCATAGGCCAGCACCCGTTCGCGCGCGCCGGCACTGATAGGCGCAGGCACCACATGGCGCGATCCGCCGGCGGCGTATTTTGCCTCGTAATCATAGAACTTATTGGTGGTGGGCAGAATTTCCGTTACCCCCAGAGCCCGGTCGCCCATGACGGCCACGGTCAATTCCCGTCCCGGCACGAAGGCTTCGACCATCACCTCATCGCCAAGGGCCCAGGTCGGATCGCTCAACTCCTGGGGCGGACGGTTGTCGCCGGGGCGAATGACGAACACACCGACGCTGGAGCCCTGATTGACGGGCTTGATGACATAGGGTGGTTCCATCAGATGCCGCGTCGCGGCCTCCGCGCGGTCCGCCACCAGACTATCGGCCACCGGAATGCCGGCCGGGCGAAAGACGTGCTTGGCCCGCTCCTTGTCCATGGCCAGCGCAGACGCCAGAACACCGGAATGGGTGTAGGGCAGGTCGAGCAATTCCAGAAGGCCCTGCACACAGCCGTCCTCGCCCCATTGTCCGTGCAGGCCGTTCAGCACCACATCGGGCTTCAGGTCCAGAAGCTGCCGGGCGAGATCCGGGCCCGGATCGATCTGCGTGACCCGGTAACCCAGGGCTCGGCAGGCCTCGGCATAGGCCGCGCCCGATACCAGGCTGACCTCGCGTTCCGGAGACCGGCCGCCCTTCAGAACGGCGACATGGAGGGGCTTGGGTTCAGCCATGGGGCGCCTCGCGGGTGGTGATAGCAGGGTGGATTAGGGGGTACGCCCCAGACGCTTGATTTCCCAGGCGAGCGTAATGCCACTGGTTTTCGCCACCCGGTGGCGCACCTCCTCACCGAGACCTTCAAGATCGGCCGCGGTGGCCGCGCCCCGGTTAATGAGGAAATTGCAATGGAGAGCGGAGACCTGTGCATCCCCCCGGGTCAGGCCCCGGCACCCTGCCGCATCGATCAGCTTCCAGGCTTTCTCCCCCTCGGGATTCTTGAACGTGCTTCCGCCCGTTCTGCTCTTTATGGGCTGAGTCGCCGCCCGGGACTCGGCAATTTCGGCCATGCGGGCCTCAATGGCCTCCGGGGAGTCGGAGACACCCTCAACCAGCGCCTCGATGAAAACGAAAGCATCGCCCGCGTCCGACTGGCGATAGGCAAATCCCATATCTGCACACGGAATGACGTGGCGCCGGCCGGCGCGGTCAAGGGCCACCGCCTCCACCAGGATGTCTTTGGTCTCCCGGCCATAAGCCCCCGCATTCATGCGCAGCGCCCCGCCGATGCTGCCGGGAATGCCCGACAGGAATTCAAGGCCGCCGAGGCTCCGGTCTCGGGCCGCCCGGGCCACGGCCCCGTCTAGGGCGCCAGCCCCGACGCGCAGGCGCGACCGGCCCGCGCCCTCGATGGCCGCGAACGGCGCCCCGAGCCGGATTACAACCCCGTCAATTCCGCCGTCCCGGACCAGGAGATTGGAGCCCACCCCGATGACCGTGACAGGCACGGTCTGCGGCAGGGCGGCGAGGAAGGCGGCGAGATCGTCGGGATCGGCCGGCATGAACAGGACATCCGCGGGGCCGCCGACCCGGAACCAGGTGACTGCGCCGAGCGCCTGGCCTTCGATAAGGCGCCCGCGCACCGGGGGCAGGTGATCCGTCAACGCGCCCATGGCCGTCACATGCCGATGGGGCGGCTCTGGCCCGACAGAACCCGCAATTGCTCCGGCAGGGCGTTGGCCCAGGCCGTGATGGAGCCGGCCCCCAGGCATACCACCAGGTCGCCGGGCTCGGCCAGTTCACGGATGACCGGCGCCAGGGCATCGGGGCCGTCAAGCGGCAAGGCCCGGCGGTGGCCATGGTCCCGCAGCCCTTGCACCAGCGAGTCCTTGCTGGCCCCGTCGATGGGCGATTCCCCGGCGTCATAGACATCGGCCACGACGACCGCATCGGCATCGTTGAAGCAGGTGCAGAACTCGTCGAACAGATTGGCAAGGCGCGTATAGCGGTGGGGTTGCACCACGGCGATGACCTTGCCCTTCGTGCTGGAGCGGGAGGCCTCCAGCACGGCGGCGATCTCCACGGGATGGTGGCCGTAATCGTCGATGATGGTCACGTCGTTCCAGACGCCGGTGCGGGTGAAGCGCCGCTTCACGCCGGCGAACCCCGTCAGGGCCCGTCGGAGCTGTTCCTCCGAGATGCCCATTTCAAGACCGATGGCGATGGCCGCCAGGGTGTTCTGCACATTGTGCCGCCCGGGCATGGGCAGGGTCAGGCCTTTCAGCTCCCGCGCCTCTTCCCGGCCCCATTCACGCACCAGCACGTCGAATTTCGCGATGCCCTGGTCGAAGGAGACATTGCAGGCTTGAACGTCCGCCTGGGGAGAAAAGCCGTAGGAGATGATCCGGCGGTCGTGGATCCGTCCCATCATGGCCTGGACCTCCGGATGGTCCATGCACATCACGGCAAAGCCATAAAAGGGGATATTCTCGACAAAGACCTCGAAAGCATCGCGCAGGGCGTCGATATCGCCGTAATGGTCCATATGCTCCGGGTCGATATTGGTCACCACCGTAACGGTCGCCGGCAGCTTGACGAAGGTGCCGTCGCTTTCGTCCGCCTCCACCACCATCCATTCGCCGGGGCCGAGCACGGCATTGGTGCCATAGGCATTGATGATGCCGCCATTGATCACCGTTGGCCCCTTGCGCCCGGCCTCGAGCACCGCCGCCACAAGGGAGGTCGTGGTGGTCTTGCCATGGGTGCCGCCCACCGCGATGGACCATTTGAGGCGCATCAGTTCGGCCAGCATTTCCGCCCGGCGCACGACGGGGATCTGACGCTCCCGGGCCGCCATGAGTTCGGGATTGTCCGGCTTGATGGCCGAAGACACGATGACCACCCGGGCATCGCCGAGATTGTCTGCGCTCTGACCGATATGGATCGTGATGCCGAGGGCCTGGAGCCGTTTGACATTGGCGCCGGCGACCTGATCGGAGCCCTGGATCCGATAGCCCAGGGTGTGCATCACTTCGGCGATCCCGCTCATGCCGATGCCGCCGATGCCCACAAAATGCAAGAGGCCGATATCGAAGGGTATGGTCTTCATGGAAACGTCCTAAGGCAGCTGCTGGGGGCTTGAACGGTCACTCGGCGCCCCGCGGGCTTGCGGAGGCGGCGAGGGGCGCCCGGCGGGGAAGGCGCGCCAGACGGGTGACAAGGGCAACGAGGCGGTCCGTGGCATCGTGGCGGCCAAGCCCCCGGGCCCGCTCCGCCGCCCCGGCCAGCGTGTCCGGTGTGTCGAACAGATCCGTCAGCTGTGCGGCGAGGGCGGACGGCGTGAAATCCGGTTCCTGAATGCGCCAGGCGGCGCCGGCCTGCTCCAGAAGCTGGGCATTGACAGTCTGGTGGTCATCCATGGCCCCGGGCAGCGGCACCAGGAGGCCCGGCCGTCCGACCACGGCGAGTTCAGTGATCGTGGAGGCGCCCGCCCGGGCGATGACCAGATGGGCCGAAGACAGGCGCTGGTCCATATCCAGGATGAAGGTCGACAGATCCGCCTCGATCCCCGCGTCGCGATAGGTCTCGGCCACCCGGGCCTGGTCTTCTTCGCGGCACTGCTGGGTGACGCGCAGGCGGGCGCGCAAACGATCGGGCAGCATGGCGAGGGCGGCCGGAACCACGGTGCCCATGACCCGGGCCCCCTGGCTGCCGCCGAACACGACGAGACGGATGGGCCCGTCCTCCGCCGGCGCTCGGTAGGGGTCCTGGCGCCGGGCGGCCACCCTCTCGCGGACCGGATTGCCCGTGACCACGACCCGGTTCGCAACCTCAGCTCCGCCACCCTCCAGCCCGTCAAAGGCGCTGGCCACCGCCGTCACCCGCCCGCCGATCAACCGGTTGACCCGGCCCAGCAACACATTCTGTTCGTGGATGATGGTCGGTACACCGCGCACCAGGGCGCCGACCATGGCCGGCAGGGACGGATACCCCCCGAAGCCGATAACGATCGCGGGCCTCAACGCGCCGAGGCGCCGCCAGGCGCTGGTGATCCCCACCAGGATGGACAGGATCGCCCCCACCTTCCCCAGGAGGCCGCGTCCGGCAAAGGTGGCCGCATCGACGAGGACAGTCTGATCGGCCGGGAAATCCCGGGCATAGGTCTGCCCCCGTTTGTCCGTGATCAGGACGATGCGGGCCCCTTTGGCTTTCAGGGCTTCGGCCAAGGCCTGGGCCGGAAAGAGATGCCCGGCCGTTCCGCCGGCGGCGAGCACGACCGTGCCGCCGCCCAAGGATACGGCGGCAGAAACGGAGCGGTCGAGGCCGGCCTCGGCGTCGCCGGCGGAAGAAATGGTGCCCGGTCTGGCCATCGGTGGTTGCCCTCCGCGGTCTTGCGGCCTTGGTCGCCGTGTCGGTTTCGGGCCCGGGCCGCCGGTGTGTCCGGCGGCCTTAGAGGCCCAGATGGCGGGGGCTGGCCCGGCCGCGGGTCAGCGCGAGGATCATGCCGCACGTCAATGCCGTGGCCAGCAGGGACGATCCGCCAGAGGAAATCAAGGGCAGCGTCATGCCCTTTGCGGGCAAAAGTTGGATGGTCACGCCCATATTGATGGCGGCCTGGAGGCCGATCAGAACCGCGAGACCCGCGACCGCGAGCTGAACGAACCGGTCCGGCGTGCCCAGCGCGCGGGCAAGACACCGGGCCACCAGAAAGGCGAACAGGGCCACGATGATCAGGCACAGGAGAATGCCGTATTCCTCCGCCGCCACGGCGAAGACGAAATCCGTGTGGGCGTCCGGGATCTGATGCTTGATCTGCCCCTCCCCGGGTCCCATGCCGAACAGGCCGCCATTCCGGAAAGCATCCATGGCCTTATCGACCTGGTGTGTATCGTTGGCACCCGGATTGAGGAACGCATCGATGCGGGCCTTGACATGGGGCACATGGAAATAGCCGGCGATGAGGGCGCCGATGGATCCCGCCCCCAACACACCAGCCAGAAGGATGGGGATCCCGGCGATGAAAAAGACCGTACTCCAGGCAGCCGTGAGGAGAATGGTCTGCCCGATATCCGGTTGCAGGATGAGAAGGGATGCCGCTGCGCCGTAGAGCAGGGCGGCATAGACCCCGCCGGGCAGAACGCCCAAGTGACCGAAACCCCGGCGGCGCGCCGCCGGGGTCCGCCGCCGGGAGAACAGCCATGCGGCGGGGACAATGAGAGCCC
>JBHJGV010000050.1:0-4894 GCA_050331455.1 Alphaproteobacteria bacterium | reverse complement strand
ATGGTGCAGGCCGTCATCGCGAGCCGCGACAGCGGCGCGGCGATCCAGAGCCGCTGATTTGGAGCTTCGTGGCCCTGGATGGCTTCGCTTCGCTCGCCATGACGGCGCGAACTGAATCATCTGAATGTGCCAGTGCACTAGAGGTTCCGTCCGTGCGCTAGGCTATGGTCCGTTATCGGGTTAGGCTGAACCCGTGATGTGCACAGTGAGGGTGGCGAGCTTGGATGGTGACGCGACCTGCGGGTCACCAGGCCTGAAATGCCCTCCAGCGAGGGGAAACAGATATGAGTGACGACACTATTCTGTATGCTGTTGAAGATGGCGTGGCCACGATCACGTTCAACCGGCCGGACAAGCTCAATGCCATGACGCCCCAGATGCTGGGGGATGTGTTCCGCCGGGTGCGGGATGCCTCGGCCGACCCGGCCGTGCGGGTCATGGTTCTGACGGGGGCGGGCCGGGCCTTTTGCGCCGGCCTTGACCTGCAGGTCATCGGCGGAGGGGCGAGCAGCGCGGGCATGCCCGAGGCCCATGAACTGGCAACGCCCCAATGGTCCGACGAGATCGGTCCGGCCCTGGAGCGCTTCTACAGCCATGGCTGGCAGGACTTCATCACGGCCCGCAAGCCCATTATCGCAGCCATCAACGGCCCCGTGTTCGGCTGGGGCTTTGTGCTGTCCCTCCATTGCGATATCCGTTTTGCCGCGCGCTCGGCCCTGTTCAATGCGACCTTCGCCCGGCTGGGTATCCCGGCGGAGAAGAACGCCGGCTGGCTGCTCACCCGCCTGGTCGGTCCGGCCCGGGCCGCTGATCTTCTGTACACGGCCCGCCGCTTCGACGGGGAGGAGGCCGAGCGCCTCGGGGTTGTCAACGGCGCCATCGAGGACGCCGCGCTGATGGATCATGTGCTCCAGTATGCCAAGGGCATCGCCACCTACAGCGCGCCCCGGTCCCTTGCCGCCATCAAGGCCCAGATCTGGACAGCGCTCGACGATCCTTACAATGCGGCCTTCCAGGCGTCGGACCACGAACAGCATCTGGCGACCCAGACCACGGATTTCCGCGAAGGCTTTATGAGCTACACGGAACGCCGTGTGCCCGATTTCAAGAGTGAGTGATCCTGAATGATCCGCAAGGCGGGTTCAATCCCGCCGACCCATCCGCCGTCGGATGGTTGAGAATTGGATGGTGTAGAAAAGGGCGCCGCAGGATAGAGCGGCGCCCCTTGTCTTTGACGGTCAGCGCAGCTTTGCGGCAATCCCCAGCACGGTCTTGCGCAGTGCGGTGATGCGCTTCGCCGCCAAGGGATCGGCGCCCTTGGCGCTGAGCGTTGCGGCCAGTTCCTTCAGCGTCGCGGCAAGGCCGGCATCCTTGCGGACCGGGTCGGCGAACCGCGCCTTGGCCCGGGTCAGCATGCTGGTCCAGGCCTCACCCGCATTGGCGGACAGACCTTCGCTGCGGGTGAGCTGGTCCACATAAGCAAGGGCCACAACGGGATGGTCCGGCCAGGTGACCGGGAACTGCTGCTGCGGGTTGAAGACCGCGCCCTGGTCGGCGAGTTTCGCCGCCGCGATTTCGTTTGCGCTCAGATAATCGCTCGGCGTCAGCGCAAAGATATCCAGTCCACGGACGATTTCGGTGCCGTAGATCTTGCCGTTATACCAGTAGGTGGACCAGTAGCCGCCCAGGATCAGCTTTTCCTCGTGGATGGGCCCGCGGTCGAAATAGCCGATCTCCACCGGATTGGCCGAGTCGGTGAAATCGATCAGCGAAAGGCCGCCCTGGTACCAGGCCTGGATGAAGATATCCCGGCCGGGGACGGGGACGATGGAGCCGTTATGGGCCACGCAGTTTTCCTGCTCCGTCTGGGGCGCAGGGATCTTGTAGTGGCTGCGGAACACCAGTTCGCCGTCCACGATGTCATAGATGGCATCGGCGCCCCATTCGGGTTTGTCATAGGTGCGGCAGCGCGGGCGGGAGCCGCCGCCCCACTCGTCCGTAAACAGAACTTTCGTTCCGTCATTGTTGAAGGTCGCCGAGTGCCAATAGGCAAAGCCCTTGTCGAGGACCTCGTCGATGCGCTGGGGTTTGCGGGGATCGGTGATGTCGAAAATGATTCCGTTGCCGGAACAGGCGCCGGCCGCGAGATTGGCGCTCGGGAACACGGTGATGTCGTGGCACTCGTCCGTGCGCCGCGTGTCCTGGGTGTCATCTCCGTGGTCGCCGCCGCGCCACAGGCCAGCGAGCGTGCCCGTTTCGGGATCGGCGAACACGGCCGGGCTGTCCACGATGCGGGCTTTCGAGGGATCATCGACGGGAATTTCGATCACGTCGATGCGGAAGAGGGCGGTGCGGTCGTCACCGGGGATCTCGCCGATGCAGCCGGGCAGTTCCTCTTCGTCCCGCACGGACGCCGTGCCGGAATTGTAGACGATGATCTTGCCGTCCTTGTCCGGACCGGAGACCACCGAATGGGTGTGGGAGCCCCGGCAGGTTTGAACCTGGCCCACCTGTATCGGCGCCGTCAGATCACTGATGTCGAAAATCCGCAGACCCCGAAAGCGCTCCGGGCTCACATCATCGGCCACGCCCTGGAGGCCGCAATCGACCCGGCCTCGGGTCTGTTCGACGGACATAATCAGAATATCGCCCACGATGGACACGTCGCCCTGACCGCCGGGGCACACGACGGAGCTGAGCAGATCCGGCACCCCGTTCTGGCCGAGTTTGTAGACGTTGAAGCCATGATAGTTACCCGCCACCAGGACGTCCTTGGAAAAGGCCATATCCGTGTTGGAGAAGCTGAGCAGCGGGGAGCGCTCGCCCCATTCGGTGTCCTCATTGGACTGAGCGTCCTCGGCCCGGGCTTCGCCGTCGGCCTTCTGATCGGCGCCGTCCTCCTTGGCCGGTTCCTCCGTCTCCTCATCTTTTTTTGTCGGTTTAATGGGCGGGGTCTCGGCCGGATTACGCGGGTCGAAAAAGCCGCGCGGTTTGGGCAGGGCTGCCACCAGTTCCAGATTGAGGATCGCCTCGCCGGCATCCCGGAAGCCGGCCGCGAGGCCCGCACGCGGATCCGGCGACAGGCTGGCGAGCAGCGCATTCATGCGCTCGATTTCCGTCGTCTGATCGTTGATAATGTCGTTGACGAACTCGAACAGGACCGGGTCATAGGCCGAGCCGCGCTTGTCCAGCAGGTCTTCGGCCATATCCACGGCACCGTCATGGTGCCGGATCATCAGCTCCAGGAACAGGGCGTCGAAGGCGGCGCCCGTGGCGTCGGCCAGGGCCTTCATCTGTTCCGGGGTCGCCATGCCCATCTCGGCCATGCGGGCCATATCCATTCCGGGCATGCCCTTGCCACCCGCGTCCTTGCCCTTCATGCCGTGCATGGCGCCGTGGGCGCCATCCTTGGCCGGATCGGGCGCCATCTGGTCCCGCTCGCGCAGCCATTGCTGCATGAACGCGATTTCGTCCGCCTGGGTGGCTTCGATCCGGCCGGCCAGGTCCACGATTTCGGCCCGGTTCGTGCGGTCCTTGACCAGGACCGCCATCTGGATCGCCTGATAATGATGCGGGATCATTTCCTGGAGAAACACCACGTCGTCGGGCGAGAAACGGGTGTCGGCGATCTTGCTCGCGTCATCGGCGCTGAGCTGTTTGGAGGGCTGACCCGGCGCGCCCGGCTGGACGATCGGGACATCCTGGGCCAGGGCGGTGCCGAGCAGGCCGACAAGGCCAAGGCCGGCGGCGCCGAGCCCGGTGAGACCCGGCCCGGTCAGGCGCCCGATGGGCCGGCGCCGAGGCGATCCGTTGCGATGAGCCATGATTTTCCCTCCTGCTGCCTTGGATATGAACCCGCCACACTGTACGCCGCGAAACGGCCGAAAATCAAAAATCAAGCTATCCCCGGGCCGTGGGTCGTGTCCGGTCCGCCCTCGCATGGAACCCGGGGGATCGAAATCGCGGTTGCTGGCACCTGGCAGCACCCGCGACCATTGTTTTCACTCGCTCTTTTGCCCATACAGGTTTCGTGAACGCCCAGGTTTCGTGAACGCATGGGACGTTTTTGGAAAAGGAGCGCAGACGGATGGCTTGGGTCGTCGAAATTCGGTGCCGGCTGGCACTGCCGATGGAGCGGGCGTGGGATCTGGTGCGATCGCCGGTCACGCTCACCTGGATCTCGGCGCCCCTCCTGACCTTCAGGCCCCTGGAGCCCCCCCGGTTTCCGGAGCGGTGGTCGGCGGGGCGCCACCGGGTCTCCATGGCCTTTCTGGGTGTCCTGCCCCTGGGGCGGCAATGGATTGACATCAGCTTCCCGGAGCCGGGTCCAGACCATACCCATGGGACCCGCATCGTGCGGGACAATGGCACGGGGCAGTTGGTCAAACGCTGGGACCATTGGATTATCATGGCGCCCACGGATGATGGGGCGACGGATTACCGCGATCGGGTGGCGATCGAGGCGGGGCTCCTGACCCCCTTCATCTGGCTGTTCGCGCAAGGTTTTTATCGCTGGCGCCAGCGAAGGTGGCGCCGGATCGCCCAAGGGGACGGTCCGGCGGCCTGAACGTTGGTAGACTGCGGCGGTTACTTGGCGTAAGCGGATGCCGGGCCCGCATCACCGAGACGAATATCGTCCGCCCGCCGATCGATTTCAATTTTGCCCAGCTTCACGGTGAGGTGCAGTGTGGCGCCCCAATCCGTGACACAGGCCGTGGTGCCGATTGCATCATTGCGGTAGTAACGGCAGTCGTGGCCGGCAAAGGATCCGGTCTCACCCGTCGGCGTTCCGCCCACGGCGGCCATGATCACCGAACCGGTCTGCGCCGGATCCGTTCCGCGCAGGGCCTGCTTGATCCGCGCGTCCGCTGGCGCTCTGCCGGTCTTGGTCTTG
>JBHJGV010000049.1:0-28167 GCA_050331455.1 Alphaproteobacteria bacterium | reverse complement strand
GTTTGTTTTTGTGTGGGTGTGCGGCGCGCGCCCGGCCCCCCCGCTGGGGGGGGGGGGCCCCATCGGGGCCCCCCCCGCCCCCGGCTCATTCGACGACTCATTCGACGAGTTCGTAGACCACGGACAGGGTCATGGAGAGTTCGGACTCGCCGGCGGCCACGGGCACCGCGGCCTCGGTCCGCATCAGGCCGGCTGACATGGCCCGGGGGCGACCCGAGGACTGCTCATTGATCGACCGGATCGGGCCCAGGGTCACGTCCATGGCTTCGGCATACAGGGCGGCCTTGCGCCGGACATCGGCGGCGGCGGCCCGGCGGGCGCCGTCCATCAAGGGTTCGGGATCAGCAAAGCCAAAGCTCAGCCCCCGGAACTCATTGGCACCGTCCTCGACCAGGGCATCGATCAGCGTACCCACGCGCTCCAGATTCCGCACCGAAACAGTGACCCCATTGCGGACCGTGTAGCCGATGATCTCGGGCGCCGTGTCGCCGGAGGACGCCCCCCGAGGCTGGCGCTTGAAGACGGGGCGCACCGAAAATCCGCTGGTCTGCACGTCGCGGCCCGGGATCTCGTTCGTCTCCAGCACACGGAAGACATTGGTCATGGCGGCGCTGTTGCGGCTGAGGGCGGTCTTGGCCGTGTCCCCATTGGTCACGACGCCGAGGCTCAAGGTGGCCATGTCGGGCCGGGCGCTGACCGAGCCCGTGCCGGTGAGCCGCAGGGTGCGGGGGGTCTCGTCAGCGCGGGCCGGGGTCCCGGTGATGAGGATCACGGCCACGGCGGCACAGAGCCCGAGGCAGGCGCTGCGGACGGTGGAGAAGCGGGTCATGGCGGTTTCCTTTCTGCGTTACGGTGAGGACCGGCGAGACAGCCGGGCTCGACCATGGCGCCGCGGCGCGCCCAAGGCAAATGTCACCCGCACCCCGGTTACCATTTGCGTTGCACCGCCCGCTCAGGCTGGTATCAAGGGTGCCCGGGACGCGGCACCCACCGCCAGCCACCCCCGGAACGGGCCTGTAGCTCAATTGGTTAGAGCCGACCGCTCATAACGGTCTGGTTGGGGGTTCGAGTCCCTCCGGGCCCACCATTTTTGGCCTCACTGCGCGCAGCGCCTCCGGCGGGGCGGGCTGACCGCCCGGCGGCCGGTCGGCCGCTTGGGTCGATAAGGTCGAACGTTCTCCCTCCAGCTCCACCATTTTTGGCCTCACGGCGCGCAGCGCCTCCGGCGGGGCGGGCTGACCGTCCGGCGGCCGGTCGGCCGCTTGGGTCAACAAGGTCGAACGTTTTCCCTCCGGGCCCACCACTTCTTCGCTCACGCACAATTCGCTTCGCTCATGTGCTCCGCGGGGGCGGCCTGACCGGCCGACGCGCGGTCGCGCTTACGAACCCTGCGGGTTCGTTCGGTTCGAACGTTCTCCCGCCAGCTCCACGATTCGCAGCGGCCGCCCCGTCGGGCGGCAAACTCGATCCGGTGGATCGATTTTAGCGGAGAATGCCCCGAGCCCTCGTAAGGGGCGCGACTGAACTGGTCCTGACCTTCGCCTCCGCCTCGGTCACCTTCGAAGGCCTGACGGAGATCGACCTGGACACTGTCGCGGTGTGATCGGCCATGCGCAGTCTTGATCTGCGGCGCTATGAACGATGCACCCTGGGAAGAGGCCGGTTTGCGAAAGGCCAGATCCAGAGGAATGGTCGCGGGTCACGGCGCCGGGGGATTGTGCGAACCGGCTCGGCGCCGGATTTCCGCGGCTATGAGCCATAACCGGTCCTGCCCCCAAACGGCGAGATCGGGTTCTCCGGCCGGGCCGGAGAGGCGATAGCTCGGGACACCCCATAGGCCGAGATCCTCGATCATCTCGCGCTGATTCTCTTCGATCACCGGCTGCCAATCCTCGTTGCCGATGATGGGGCGCGCCATCGTCCAATCGAGGCCCGCCGCCTCAATTGCTCGGCGCATCCCCTTTTCCGTATGAAGACCGGTGCCATCCGCAAAAGCGTTGCGCAGGAGCGAACTCATGAGGCGCTCGTCCTTACCCAGCGACTTGGCCCAGCCCAGCAGGGAATAAGCCCGTCGTGTGGGCGTTCCGACCGGCATGATCAGTTTGCCGAAGGGCACACCGAAAAAATCCGCCTCGCGCTTGGTGTCGAACAGGATGTAGCGCGCCTTGGCCCGCGTCGCCGGCACGCCCCTCATGATCATGGGCAAGACGGGTTTGTGGTTGAACTGAACGCCGCACTCCTCCTTCAGGGCAATGGTCCGGTCAAAGATGATGGATGTGTAGGGTGAATTGAGGGAGGGGAAGAAATCCAGCGTCAGGGCGCTCGCATCCACGCCCGTCACGTCGATGGGGGGGCGAGGCGCGAGAAGAGGCGTGTCGGCATTGTGGCAGACGCCGAGCTCGCGCAGACGCAGTTCGAGGTGAAACAGTCTGTCCACCCCCCAATACCATTCACCGCCGTAATAGAAGCAGGCACCGGAATAATGGCCCATCTCCTTCAAGAGTGCGGAACCGGCTTCCAAGGCCGATCGGGCCTCATCGTCGGACGCCAAGGGGACATCCGCGCCCCGCAGCGGCGCATCGTGACCCGACCAGAGCGCGGTACTGATCCCGTCGATCCGGGCAATGAAATCGTGATCCGGAAGGGTCACGAGAATACGGGCCGCTTGCATGGTGAGATCTGGATCGGCGAGCGTGCCGGCATGGGCCGGAAAGGAAAGACCCAAATGCGGCGCAATCCGTTCCGCATCCCGCCGCGCCCAGATTTGCAGCTTTTCAAGTTCCGGCTGGTTCGCGCCGCCGGACGCGCGAATGAGATGGGTCCGGACGACAATGTCGTAACGCTGCGCAAAGCGTTGCAGGACCTGGGCGGTCAGGTGGGAGTAGGGGTCGTCCAACTGGTGGAAATAGTGGACGGTGTGCGGCTCGTTCCGGCCCTTCCGTTTCGCCTCGAAACGCTCCCGTTGACGCGTGAGTCGTGCGCTGTCCGTGACATCCCGCATCATCCACGCGGTCAGATGCCGGAACCAGCCGGGCGGGTCGACGATCAAGGAGGCGTTCGGATTCTTTTTTGGTTCCGGCATCTGGCGCAGTGGTCCTGACTGAGCTGGGTCTGCTTTTTCGAGAGGACAGCAGCCTCGACCCATGGGGGTGGATGATCTCCAATGAACCACGAGACGGCCATTGCGGAAAGATTGATCAGGCCCACCCGGTCTCGTGGGGTCGCAGCGCATCGGTGGCATGATCGCCCCCGCGCGGTAGGTTTTGTGACGAGGTTACAAATCTGTCGCAGGAAATCGCTACGTTTTCCCTCCAGGTCCTTTACACGGCGTGTCGCGGCGTCGTCGGTGCACATGGAGGCGATCATCATGTCCGGTCCGGTCAGCCGTCGTTCTGGGACACCGCGTGGGTTTAGCCTTTTGGAATTGCTCGTGGTTTTGGCCATCCTGGCGCTGCTGGCCGGTGTCGTCGCGCCGCGGGTCATTGGCCAGTTGGGCAAGGCCAAGGGACAGACCGCATCGGTGCAGATCGAAAACATCAAGACCGCCCTCGATATGTTCCTCATCGATGTGGGCCGCTACCCAACCCGGGACGAGGGGCTCGACGCGCTGGTAAACCCAGCGGGCTCCATGACCGGCTGGGCCGGCCCTTATTTGACCGATGGCGTCGTGCCAGCCGATCCCTGGGGCAAGGCTTTCCGTTATGCCCCTGCGCCGGACGGCAACGGGGTGCTGGTCTACACGCTTGGGGCCGACGATTCGCCTGGCGGCACCGGCGACAACGCGGATATCGGCCGCACGGGCCAGTGAGGCGCGCGCCTTGACCGGTCCTGCCCCCATCCTCGCCCGGGCCACGCACGCGGAGGTCGCCAAGCCTGGCACAGACCATGCCGGCGAGGCGGAAGCGGCCGTGCTCGATCGCCTGCTGGGGGCCGGCCACGTGGACGAGGCCGCTGTGCAGCGGGCCCGCCGGCACTGCACGACGCCGGCGCCGGACGGGGAAATCCTCTCGGTGCTGACCAAGCTGGGCCTCGTCACGGAAGAGGACGTGGTCACCGCCTGTGCCGATGCCCTTCAGATGCCGGACTGTCCGGCGGACGCCCTGCCCGAAGCGCCGCTGCTGGAGCGCGACCGTGTCTCCTTGCGCTTCCTTGCGGACGTGAAAGCCGTGCCCGTGGCGGCGGACGAGACGGGCATCACCCTTGCCCTTGCAAACCCCGTCAACCCTTTTCCCGCCCGGGCCGTGACCTGGGCCACGGGCCTGCCCGTGCGGGCCCTGGTAGCCCGGGCCAGCGATCTCGACGCGGCCCTCTCCCGCTATCTGGACGCCGGCCCGGCGGCCGGGGAGGGTGAGGCCGAGACGCCTGCGGACAGTCAAGATGCCGATCGGTTGCGCGATCTCGCGAGCGAAGCGCCGGTCATCCGCTATGTGAACCGCCTGCTCGGCGAGGCGTCCGATGCCGGCGCCTCCGACATCCATATCGAACCGGCCGAGACGGGCCTGCGGGTGCGCCAGCGGGTCGACGGCGTGCTCCAGACCGTGGATGCTCCGCCGCCCAACCTCACTGCAGCTGTCATCTCCCGGATCAAGCTGATCGCCCATCTCGACATTGCCGAGCGCCGGCTGCCCCAGGACGGACGGGCCCGTTTTGTCGTTCGAGGCCGGAGCATCGATCTGCGCATCGCCACATTGCCGATGTTGGATCGGGAAAGCGTGGTCATCCGTCTGCTGGATCGGGGACAGGTGGTGCTGGACTTTCCCGCCCTTGGCTTTGAGCCGGACCATGTGGAGACCCTGTCGGCGCTCCTACGCCGGCCGAACGGCATTCTGCTGGTCACCGGCCCCACGGGCAGCGGCAAGACCACCACGCTGTACACGGCCCTCAAGGCCATCAACGATCCGGCCAAGAAGATCATTACCGTCGAGGACCCGGTCGAATACCAGCTTGCGGGCGTCAATCAGGTCCAGGTGAAGCCGAAAATCGGGCTCGATTTCGCGACGGTGCTGCGCTCCATGCTCCGTCAGGATCCGGATGTCCTGATGGTGGGCGAGGTCCGCGATCTGGAGACGGCCCAGATTGCTATCCAGGCGGCCCTGACCGGGCATCTGGTGCTCTCCACCCTGCACACCAATTCTGCGGCCGACACCCTGACCCGCCTGCGGGACATGGGGCTTGAACCCTATCTCCTGGGCTCGACCATTCTGGGCGTTGTGGCCCAGCGCCTGGTGCGCCGTCTGTGTCCGGACTGCCGGGTGGCGGTGGAGCGGGACGGCGCGGCCATCGCCCGGGAGCTGGGCACGGACCATCCGTTGCCGGACCGGGTCACCGTCTATGAACCGGCCGTTGGCGGATCCTGCGAAAGCTGCGGTGGCCGGGGTTATCGCGGCCGCATGGTGATTTACGAAATCATGGGGCTGGGCCCCGCGCTGCGGGATGCGGTGGCGGCGGGCGCCGGCGGCGCTGAGCTGCAACGGATTGCCCGGGCCGAGGGGATGCGCACCATGGTGGAAACGGGTCTTGTCAAGGCCCTGGCCGGGGCCACCTCCCTGGAGGAGGTTTTCCGCGCGGCCCAGGAGGCTTAAGCCCATGGCCGGTTTCCGCTACATCGCCCTCGATGCCGCCAACCGGATCGTCCGCGGTGATGTGGAGGCGGCCGACCGGCAGGGCGCCCTGGAGACTCTGCGGGCTCGGGGGCTGCGCCCGACCCAGGTCAAGGCGTCCGCCGTCCTGACGGATGTTCTGCACACGCCCATTGGCGGCGGCCGGGTCCTGGGAGCCAGGGACCTCATCGAGACGCTGGACGAACTCGCCATGCTGGTGCGGGAGGGGGTGTCCCTCAAGGACGGCCTGTCCCTGGCCGCCGATCTGCGCGGCACAAGGCGTGCCAGGGCCCTGCTCAAGCGTCTTGAGGAGGCACTTACGGAGGGGCACTCCCTGGCCGATGCCATGGACCGGGAGCCCCGGGCGTTCCCCCGCATCGTGCGCGCTCTCGTGCGGGCGGGCGAGGAAAGCGGCGCCCTGGCCCAGGTGCTGACCAGCATGTCGGCCCATATGCGCCGCACACAACAGGCGCGAATCCGGATCATCTCGGCCCTGACCTATCCGGCCATTCTCCTCCTGGCGACCATCGCCTCGATCATCCTGATGATGACTGTCGTTGTCCCGCAATTCGAGCCCGTTTTCGCCGCCGCCGGGGCCGAGCTGCCCACGGCGACGCGGGTCCTGCTTGGGGTCGCCCACGGTGTGCAGGCCCATGGTCAGACGGCGGCCATTGCGCTGGCGGCGGGCCTGTTGCTGCTCGCCGTCGCCTTGCGGGATGAGGGCCTGCGGTTGCGTCTGGGGCGCCTCGCGTCCGGTGTGCCCTATTTCGGCGCTCTGGCATCGGATGCCGTGGCCGGAGCGTTTGCGCGGACCTTGTCCTTGACCTTGCGCAATGGCGTGCCGTTACTCCGGGCGCTGGAGATCTGCCGGGCCACCGTGACCGAACCGGTGATGAGCGCGGCTCTGGAGGCCACATTGGAGCGGGTGCGCAAGGGCCGGCGGCTCGGTTCGGCCTTTGAGGAAACGCAATTGGGTCCGGTGGTCTTGCGCCGCCTCGTGGTGCTGGGCGAGCAGTCGGGGCAATACGACGTCATGCTGGAGCGGGCGGCAGATCTCCTGGATCAGCGGGTGGAACGGCGCATTGCCCTGGGGCTCACCCTGCTTGTGCCCCTTGTGACAGTGATCATGGGTCTCGTCGTGGGCGGCACGATGTACGCTATTTTCTCCGCCGTCTTTGCCGTCAACACGCTGGTGTGACCATGGATCGTGCCCGTCCTTGCCCGCACACGGTCCGGCCCCGGGGCAAGCGCGGCTTTTCCCTCCTGGAGCTGATGGTCGTGCTTGCCGTCCTCGCGCTCCTCGCGGCGCTGGTTGTGCCGGCGATCCGTCCGCCGGGGCCACGCGTCGTGCTCACGGGCCTGGGGCAGGATCTCGTTCGGGCGGCAGCAGCGGCCCGGCTGCAGGCCATCCGTACGGGCCGCATTACGCGCCTCGACGTGGATCTGGCGCAGCGACGGGTTCTGGCCGATGGCCTGCCGGTCCCTTTGGTCTTGCCTGAAGATATGACGCTTGAGGTCAAGGCCGTGCACCAGACCAATGCCGGGCCGACCATGGCGCGGGTCCTGTTCTATCCCAACGGGCAGTCCTCCGGCGGCAGCCTCACCCTGGCTCAGGCCGGCGTGACCGTCCGTGTCACCATCAATTGGATCACAGGCCATGCGGCTGCCCAGACGCCCCCATAGGTCCGAGCGGGGCCGCACGGACCGTGCGGGCTTCACCCTGCTGGAGGTGCTGATCGCCCTGGCCATCCTCGCCCTGGGCCTCGGCGCCCTTTATGCCGCCCTGGCCCAGTCCAGCCGCTACCTCCGCACGGCCGTTCTCCAGACCCAGTTGGAACAGACGGCCCAGTCGGTGCTCGATGGTTTTGCCTTTGAGGGCGGGGCCGGGGCGGAGCGCGGCCGGATGGGATCGCTCACCTGGACCCGGTCCGTCCGTCCCGTGGCGGGGATCCGCCCGGCATCGGGCCTCCAGCCCGTACTGATCGAGGTCACCGTGCGGGACGAGGACGGCCGGTCTTTCACCCTGGAAACCATCCGCCTGCACCCCATCGCGGGACGGATCCCATGACGGGATGGGCACCATGACGGGACGGCGAATGGGGGCTGGACACAGGGGGCAGTGGGGGCGTCTGGAGGCCTGTTGCGGAACAGGACGCGTTCGGCACAACCGGTCCTCGGGGCGTTGGCAGCGGCGACACCGGACACGCAAGGGCAGGGAAGGGATGACCCTGCTTGAGGTGTTGATGGCGCTGATGCTCACGGCATTGCTGGTTGCGGCCATGGCGGGAACCCTGGCCATGGGGGGGCGGGTTTGGGAGCGCTACGGGCTCCAGGGCCAGGACGCGTCGGCCAAAGCCATGGGGCTCCAGGCTTTGCGTGGTCTTCTCGAGCAGATCCGTCCGGTGCCCCGGACCGGGCCCGGCGGCGCGCGGCTCAACCATGTGCGGGGCGGGCCGGACTGGCTTGTGTTCCTCGCCGATCCCGGGCCCCTCTCGCCGGTGCCGGGTCTGCGGGCCTATCGCCTCGTCCTGGACGGTCCGGATGCGGATGGGGACCGGAGGTCCCTGATGCTGGAGAGCGGCCGGCCGGATCATCGGGTCACCGGCAACCGCTTGGCGGGCGTGGAAGGCCGGTCGATCTTGCTGCCCGGCCTTACGGATTGGCGCATTGCTTATCGCCCAGGGCCCGGCGCGCCCTGGCAGGATACATGGATCGACGGTCCGGACATACCGGCCCTGGTTCGCATCGACATCGTATATGATAACACCACCACCGAGCGCGTTTTCGTCGCGCCGCGACGGGCCCGTAATCCCTTGGCCGGCGGCGCAGACCGCATTCTGGGACGGCCGGAGGGGGACAGGTGACGGGGGTCGGACATACCGAGACGCAGCCCATGGCACGGAATCCCATGGCACAGGGACCAATGGCACAGGTACCAATGGCACAGGCGCCCGTGGAACGGGGCGTTCTGGCCGAACGCTTCGCCCGTCCCTTGTTCGCCTTGCCCGGATCGCCGGCTTTGAGAGGCAGCGTGCACCGGTCCGTCACCTGGTGGCTCGGCGAATTGCTTGCCGCAATGCCCCAAGGAGCCGTTCGCACCCTGGCCCGCATCGGCGCCCGGACAGTGCTGCACATCCGCCCCGACGGTGTGGACCTTTGGTCGGTCAGCGTGGCGGGTCAGTGGCAGCCCCTGGGGCACAGCCCCATCGCTCCGGCTGAGCCGGGCCTGAAGCGCGACGTGGCCAAGGCGCTCGCGGCCATGCCGGACTTTAAGACCCATGGCGATGTCAGCGTTCTGCTCGACCCGGGGCTGGTCCTGGAGCGTAGCGTCGTCTTGCCCGATGCGGACAGTCGGACGCTCCAAGGGCTTTTAAGCCTCGACCTCGACCGCTTCATGCCCGTGGACGAGACATCGGCCGATCTGGCCTTTCGCGTCACGGGCCGGTGCGAGAACGCGGCCACGGTGCGGGTCACCCTGGCCTGCATCCGTCCACAGACCCTTCAGGATCTTGCCGACGGGCTTGCGCGCGACGGAGTCCGCCCCCAGCGTTTCGCCCATTGGAGCGCGGCGGCGGGCGGCCTCTTGTCGTTCCGGACCAGGGACCAGGAGCGCCGGTCCCGGGCCGATAGGCGCCGGACCGGTATCGCGCTTGCGGCGGGGGCCGTCGCCCTTGGAGCCGTGTTCGCGGCGCCCTGGCTCATGATCCAGTCGGAACGCCAGGCCCTGGAAGCGGACCTGGCGGGTGTGCGCCAGGAGGCCCGGCGCGCAGCACTGGCCCGTCAACAGGTCCAAGGGGCCCAGGCCCACTTTGCGCGCGTGGCGGATCACCTGACCGCGTCTCCGGCGCCGCTGCCCCTCCTGGCCCGCCTGACCGATGCCCTGCCGGATACGGCCCATCTCGATCATTTCAGCCTGCGCGGCACGGGAGAAGCCGGACGCACACTGACCGTGCAGGTCAAGGGCTCCGGCGAGGACAGCACGCGGGTCCTGCGGCGCTTGGGCAGTCTCGCCGGCGTGACCAGTGCCCGCCACGGCGCTCCGGTGCGCATCGATCCCGCCAGCGGTCGGGAGGCCTTCACCATCGATCTGTCTCTGGATGAGGCCGGGGAGGGGCGGCCATGAGCGGACCCCGCGCCCTTTTTCAGCGTGTTGCTGTCCTGGTGCTGACCGTTGCGGTAATGACGGCCCTGGTGTGGTTCACCGTGGGCCGCTATCTCACGGCCTTGCACGACGCCCGCACCGTGAATGCCCGGCTCGCCCAGCAGATCGCCCGCCTTGAGGCGAGCCTCAGCCGGCCGTCCTCGCCCAAAGCACCTGCGCCGGAGGATGTCGCGCTTCTGATGGGCGCTCCCGGGCCCGGCGACGACAGCGCCGCCGGCGCCGATCTCGCCATCGCCGACCTCCAGGCGCGGCTGCGCGCCCTGGTCGAGGACCATGGTGGCCGGGTCGAGCAATTGGGTGCGGCCCGCTCCGACGAGGACACGCCCTTCATCACGGTACAGATTCAATTTCTGGCATCGGAGGGCGATGCCTTTGCCCTGCTCTCGGCGCTGGAGACGGACCGGCCGGTACTCGCAGTGGAGGCGCTCGACATCACGGCCCTGCGCGAGGGGCCTGAGGCCGGGCCGACCCGGGAGGTCCGACTTGGCCTCACCGTGACGGCCGCCATGGCCAGGCAAACCGGACTTGAGAGGGCGGCACGATGAGGGGACCGATCGTCATTGCCGCGGGGATGATCACGGGGATCCTGGCCGTGGCCGGTGCACTCGTCCTGCGCCCCTTGCCCGAGGCGCCGCCGCCGAAACGCGGACCCCGGACCACCGATTATGCGGGCTCGGTGACCGACTGGCAGGCGGCGCGGGCGACCCGGGCCATGGAGGCCAACACGACCCTTACGGCGCGCCTGCTGTTCACGCCCGGACGGCGCCCCCGCGTGGTGGAGCCTGCTGCACCGGATGCCGCGGCGGCGTCGTCCGAACCCCTCAGGATTTATCTACGGGGCACGGTCCTGAGCGGCGACCGGCGGCTCGCGATCCTGATCGATCCAACCCGGACCGAGCCTGTAATGGCTCACGCCGGAGACCGCCTGTCCGGTGGCTGGCGGGTTGAGACGGTGGACCACGGCCGGGTGCGGATAAGCCGGGGGGAGCAGGAAATCGAACTGCGTCTCAATGATGAGCCACCCCGCAGGGCGGCGGAGCCCGGGTCGCTGCAGACCTCCCCGCCCCGCGCGGAGGAGGCCCGCGAGGGTCTGGACCCGGAGGAGGCGGCGAGGCGGAAAGCGCTGCGCCAGGCCGCGCGCTCGGGCCTTTTCGACCCTGAATAGGCTTGTCTTTTCAGGCAACAATCTACGCCTGTGTCAACATGGTGCAACACACGGTCGCTAAACTGTCTGGGTGACGAAAAAACAGGACCAGAATCGATGACGGCGAGGCGGGGCGCGATCACAGGACTGACCAGAGGGGCCGTCGTCACGCTTTTTGTCCTGGCGATGACCGCCTGCGCCGGCACCCAGTCCACGCCGCGGCCGGAAACGGCGGAGCTGCTGTCGCGCCTTTGGGACGATCGACCGCAAAAACCGGTTGAACCGGCAGCGCCATCCGCACAGGGCAGCCAGACCCGTGACCTGACCCCGCGGACCGGCACCATTGCCAGCCAAAGCGGCGTCCCGGACGCCAGCGACGCGACGGAGCCGCCCGTCGTCCGGCGCATGGGCAGCGGGCTCTTCATGGCGCCGAGCAGCGAAGGCGGCGGGCCCGATAACGGCATCGTCCAGAGTGTTTCCTTGAGTTTCCGGGACGCCGCCGTAGAGGATGTGGTGGCGGCCGTGCTCGGCGATCTTCTGGGCCAGAACTACATCATCGATCCGGCTGTCTCGGGGCTTGTCACGCTCCAGACCAGCCAGCCGCTGCCCCGCAGCGCCCTGCTCGACGCCCTCGACAATGCCCTGCGGGTCAATGGCGCCACGCTGGTCCGCCGCAGCGATTTTTTCGAAATCCGGCCGGCCGGTAACGGTGCCGAGGGCCATCTTGCCCCGATCGGCGTCGGCCGGCGGGCCGCGCTCGGCGCCGGCCACGGCACCCATATCGTGCCTCTGCGCCATGTGGGGGCCGAAGCCCTGAGGGATGTGATCGAGCCGATGAAACCGAGCGGAGCATCCGTCCAGGCCGACCCCACACGGAACATTCTGATCCTGTCCGGCGGCAATGCCGAACGCACGCGCTTGATCGAATTGATCGATGCCTTTGACGTCGATTGGATGGCGGGCATGTCTTTCGTGCTCCAGCCCCTGCGTTCGGCCAGCCCGGAGACCATGGTGCAGGAATTGGAGGCCGTGTTCGGCGCCGGGGCGGATGCCCTGTCCGGCGATCTCGTTCGTTTCGTGCCCGTCAGCCGGCTGAACGCCATTCTCGTTGTCTCCAAGTCGCCTGACTATCTGCGCCGGGTCGAGGACTGGATCAACACCTTCGATCGGGGCGGGCAGGGGGACGGGCGGGAGGTGAATGTCTATGCCGTGCGCCACGGCCGCGCAAAGGATCTCGCCATCACATTGGGCGGCATTTACGACGCGGGCCAACAAACCTTGAGCGCCGGCACGACAGCGCCGGGCCAGGACACGGTTTCCCTCGCGGCGGATGCCGGGGGAGGGGGCCAGGGTGGGGGCCAGAGTGGGCGGCTGGGTGCGGGCGCCAACCCGTCATCCATCAGCCGCCGGGTCGATACCCAGGCCGCGAACCGGGACAAGCTGATCGTTTCCAACGACCATATGCGGATCATCGCCGACGAGCAGCAGAACACCCTCACCATCCTGGCGCGCCCGGCAGACCACGGGCGGGTGCTCGCCACCTTGCGTGAGATCGACACGCCGCCCAAACAAGTGCTGATCGAAGCGACCATTGCAGAAGTTCAGCTGAATGACGAACTGCGCTTTGGATTGCAATGGTTCTTCCAGTCCGGAAACTTCACCGCCAGCCTGACCGACCCGTCCGATGTCGGCGTGTCGGGCATCGTCCAGAGCGCGGGCGATCTGGCCACCGGCACGCCGGTCAGTGCCGGCATCTTTCCCGGCTCCCAGGCGGGCGTGAACGTTCTGTTCCAGGGGGCCGACGCCCTCGCGGTGCTCGATGCTCTCGATTCCATCACGGATGTGCAGGTCGTGTCCTCACCCCAGGTGGCCGTGCTCAACAATGAAAGTGCCGTCCTGCAGGTGGGCGACCAGGTGCCGATCACGACTCAGGCCGCCGTCAGCGTCATCGACAACAATGCGCCGGTCGTGAACAATGTCGAATATCGGGATACGGGCGTCATCCTGGTGGTCACGCCGGAAGTGAAATTAGAACATGTCGTCCTGCATGTTGAGCAGGAAGTCTCCAGCGTGGTGGAAACGACCACGTCGGGCATCGACTCGCCCACGATCCAGCAGCGCCGGATCGAAAGCCGGGTCGCAGCCCGGGACGGGCAGACCGTGGCCCTGGGCGGCCTGATCCGCCGGTCCTTCAGCGACAGCCGCTCGGGCCTCCCTGTGCTCTCGCGCCTGCCCGTGCTGGGGCCCCTGTTCGGTGCGACCGCCCGAAGGGCGGAGCGCAC
Organism: Alphaproteobacteria bacterium; assembly: GCA_050331455.1. Taxonomy (GTDB): domain Bacteria; phylum Pseudomonadota; class Alphaproteobacteria; order JAJFIK01; family JAJFIK01; genus CAYUYV01. The sequence goes on along the minus strand of JBHJGV010000049.1, from coordinate 14,979 downwards.
GGAACTCCTGGTCATGATCCGGGCCACGATCATCCGGAACGATACGGATTATCAGGCGGCAACGGACGATCTGCGCAGCCAGCTCACCATTATGCGGGATCTTTTGAACCCGTGATTGCTCCAAGGGACGCGTCCTGCCCTTGGGCCGGTTCCGCCCCGCTTGAGGATGGTCTTTAGGGAGACGACAGTGCGGCGCTTGACCCATGCGGATCCCAGGCGCCCGCGCGCCGGTTTTGCCCTCGTTCTCGTTCTGTGGGTCATGGCGCTCCTCGCACTGATCGTATCCGCCGTCATCACCGCCACCCGGACGCGGCACGATCTGACCCGGTACACCGCCGCCGAGGCCCAGGCCAAGGCGGTCGCCGAGGGCGGCCTTTACGTCGCCATTCATGCCTTGCTTTCCCGGGATGGCGCCGCCGACCCATGGCGCTTCGACACCGAACGCTCCGTGCGCGTGGGCAGGGCCTGGGCCCGGGTGCGCGTGCGCCATGAGGGCGGCAAGATCGATCTCGTGGCCGCTTCGCCGGACCTCATGGTCGCGCTGATGCGCCGATGCGGCCTCGACCGATCGGCGGCTGAGGCCCTGACGGCTGATATCATTGGCCTGCGCCGCATGGCCGAGGCCGGAGAAGGGGCGGGCCTGACCGGCCTCGGAGACCTGACCCGTTTCACCGACCTGACGCCGGCGGATGGTCTCCAGCTCCAGGCCCTGGCCACGGTCCATAGCGGCAATCCGGAACCGGTGGCGCCCATCCGGGCACCGGCGCAGGCCGCCTGGGCGGACTGGCTGGACCTCAGTGCGTCGGAGCGGCGGGCGATCTTCCGGAAGAGCCGTGACCGGAGCATCGGCCGGTCCCACGACCTCTTGGAGATCCGCTCAGCCGCGGCCATGGTCAACGGGACCGATTACACCATCGTCGCGGTGGTCCGCTTGCTGCCCGGCACGCGCACGCCTTTCGCAATCTTGAGCTGGGAGCGGCATTTCGGCGACCCGGGGCCCCTTGCCGAAGGTGGCCGTCTTGCGTGTCCCCGTTGATCCAGACCCGGCGCGCTAATCCGCCGGAGAGGCCGCGGGCGCAGCCGGTCTCGTCCCGTCCTCCCCGGACAGGAACGAGATCAGGGCGAAACGGTTGCCGTCGGTGACCGGCAGCACTTCATGGGCATGGGCTCCGGAAAACACCACGGCGCCGCCCGGTGCCGGGGCATAGACCGTGGGGCCATATTCGGGAAACACGAGACCTCCGCCCCGATAGTCATCCGTATTCAAATTGATGGTAAGGGCAAAGCGGCGATGGGCCGTGTCCGGTGCGGTATTGTCCCGATGGGCCTTGAAATAGCCGCCGGTCCGGGCGCCATAGCGCACGAGTTTCAAGGTTTCGAACCGGGTGACCCGATACCAGAAAGCCTTGTAGATTTCAGGCAGGACCCGCTTCGCGATCAGCGCCGTAAGGGCTTGCGTGACGGCCTTGTCCTTCAGCACCACATCCATCCGGTCCTTCGCCGTTTGGTCCAGGGCGGTGGAGAGCGCCCCGTCGTCCAGGGTCGGCATAGGAGAGGCTTGGGGATCCCAGCCCTCGAACCGGTCCATCAGCATGCGGCGGATGAGCTCGGGGATCACGTCGGGCACGATCAGCACCGGCGCAGTCATGGCGGCAGTGACATCGGGCGCGGCCGCCCGGCGGGCAAGGTCATCGGCGAGGCCCTCGAAAACAGCCTCGACCGTGCGGCCCGGCTCCACCCGCTCAAGCACCCGCAGATTCCGATCCAGGATCAGGGCGAACAGCCCTTCGCCCGCGTCAAGGGGTGTCCCGAATGCTTGCGCGATCAGGTCCCCTTTGCCATCGGTCAGCAGGGGGAAGAACAGGGCCAGCTCTTCGGCCAACCGCGCATTGGCGATGACCTCGCCGGGGCGAAGCGCGATCAGGACCGCCTGCTGCCCGGCGGACCACCATGCATTCAAGCGGTGCAGGTCCTCACGAACCGTGTCCTCATCCGTTTGCGCCCCATGGGCCAGAAGGATAACCGGGTCGCCGACTGCAAACTCGTAAAACAAGAAGGCCTGCCCCGCATCGTCGGGCAGCGAGAAATTTGGCATCCGTTCGCCGATGTCGAGCCCGGGCCGCGATTTCTGATCCTCTGCATGCGACATGGATCTGCTTCCCCAAAGACCTGTTGACCATGGCCGACAGCATAGCCGGGCTTGGCCGAAAGAAAGAAGGGGCCCGCAAGGGGCCCCTCCGCCGACGCCCGCCCGGGGACGGGCGTCAGACTTCGAGCGACGTCACTCGCCGACGACCCGGCCTCCGCGCGTATCACCACGGACGGCGATGAGCGAGGGACGGGGCTGGGCGAAGCTGCCGCCATCGATGGTGCTGTCCGGCCAGTAGCTCGACGGCTCGGCGAGGGTCGGCAGGCCAGCCTGGGAGAAGATCGCGCCCGGGTGCTGGATGTTGAAGAAGACTGTGCGGTTGTCCGGCGTGAACTCGCAGCCGCAGACCTCACAATCGACCGGGCCGGAGCCGAACTGCTGCACACGGCCACGGTTCGGACCGAAGGTCGGCACGGCAAAGGCACCGTTGTTCGTGCCGCGCGGCTGGGAGCCGTCGGTCACGATCCACAGATTGCCCTTATTGTCGAAGCCGATATTGTCCGGCGACCCGATGGGCGCCACTTCGGCCGGGTTGGAGAAGCCGGCGAAGTAGGTGTCGTTGGTCTGCAGCGGCAGGTCGTCCAGGTCTTCCATGGATGTCAGGTAGGATCCGAGATTCGTGCCCGGATCGCCGCAGAGCATGAAGATTTCCCACGTGAAGGTGGTGGCGGCATTGTCGTCGCCTTCTTCCGTGATCTCCAGAATGTGGCCGAAACGGTTGTCGCGCGGGTTCGGGACGGTGACGAAGGAAGACACCTCACGACCCTGGGCCGTCCGGGTGCCTTCCGGATCGTCGATCTGACGGCGCGTGTTGTTGGTCAGTGCGCAGTAGACCTTCTTCGTCACCGGGTTGGCTTCGAAGTCCTCCGGACGGTCCATCGGGGTCGCGCCGAGCAGGTCGGCGGCCTTACGGGCCTTGATGAGGACTTCGGCCTGGCTGGTGAAGCCGTTCTCGGCCGTCAGCGGGCCCTGGCCCCAGATCAGCGGCAGCCACTCGCCAGTGCCGTCGTCGTTGACGCGGGCGGCATAGAGCGTGCCGCTGTCCAGGATGGTCAGATGCTCAGCGCGCGGAGCGGCCGGGTCATAGACCTTCTCGGAGACGAACTTGTACATGTATTCGTCGCGCGCATCGTCGCCGGAATAGACCACGCAGCGATTGTCGGCAGCGAGGATCGTGGTGGCGCATTCGTGCTTGAAGCGGCCGATGGCGGTGCGCTTCTTCGGCGTGGAGAACGGATCATAGGGATCCACTTCGACGACCCAACCGAAGCGCAGGCACTCTTTCGGCTCGACGGCCACGTCGAAGCGCGGCTCGTTCACTTCCCAACCCCGATTGGACTGGCTTCCCGGCAGGGGCAGGCGGGCATGGGCGTCGAGGACGGCCGGATCGGCATCCGCGCTTTCGGCATAGGCATTGAAGTTGCCGAAATACTGGTCGACGTTCTCTTCAGCCGAAAGATAGGTGCCCCAGGGCGTCTGACCGCCGGCGCAGTTGTTCAGCGTGCCGAGCACGATCGTGCCGGAGGGATCGGCAGACGTCTGCAGCAGCGGATCGCCAGCGGCCGGACCGGACAGCTCGATCGGAGTCTCGGCCGTGATGCGGCGGTTGAAGAAGGATGCCCGGCGGGAGCGCCAGCCATTGCGGACCAGAGCGACTTCCACGACGGAAATGCCGTGCTGGGCCAGCTCGACCTTCGTGCCTTCCGGATTGGCAAGGCGGAATTCCTGGACCAGAGCACGCACTTCAGCGGTCGTAGCCGGACGGTTCTCGTTGGAATCGGGATCCAGGATCTGCTGACCGAACAGCGGATAGTCCGGGAACAGCATTTCCGGCTGGGTGTATTCGTGGTTAACGCACACCACACCGCGACGGGAGTTGTCGCTGCCCGGGATAATCGGGAAATATTCACAGGCGTCGCAGTTATAGCCGAACTGGTTGGCAGCGGCTTCACCGGCGCCCGGCTCCAGCAGGCTTCCGTTGGCGATGGACGCCGTGTCCAGGCTCGGCACATTCGGCGTCAGGGAATCGCCCCAGCGGATCACCACATCCGTCGTGTAGCCTTCCGGAACCACGAAGGTGTCAGCCGTCGAGCCATCGATGGGACCGAAGCTCAGGCCGTCGGCGCTGTCGGAGGCTTTCGCTTCGGGCGTGCCGGCAACGCCGGTGGCGAGGGCCGTGGCACCAACGGTGGATGCGGCGGCGCCCTGCAGGAACACGCGGCGGGCGATGGTGCGTGTCAGGATCTTGTGGAAGGGCTCGCCAGCCGTCGGACGCGTGGCCAGATCCACGTCGGCAAGGCTCGGATCTTCCAGATCCATCTCGAGTGCGATCGGTGCAGTATCTTTCAACTCGGTCACCGGTTCCTCCGTCGATTGGGAAAATTCATATGCGAATGCGAGGTTCCGTACGCCAACCTTCGGCCCCTGCGATCCTTAAAGCACCGCAGGTTTGTCACAGGCGCGTGACACTGACCGGAGGACGCGCCCGCTTTCTTCGCGCCTGCAAGTCATTTTCACAAAATTCATAAAGGCTTTAAAAAGCTGTCAGCGGAATGTGGAAAGACCCTTGGGCGGTGTTGGTCAGGCAAAAGACCGTAAAGTCATGAGGGCATAGGCTTGGATGAACCGTAAACAGAATAGGGTCTTTCCCCTGACATTGTGTTTGCCGAGTCGTGAAGTTCAGACGGTGTGATCGGATCGAAAAACATCATAGGTTCTGAAAATCGATGAAGAGCAGAGTGCACGATTGTCCGCTTCCCACGCCATCGCCCGCTTCAGCCAGTCGGCATTTTCCCGGTGCCAGAACACGTCATCTAGGGTGATGGTCGGCGGCGCCAGCCACCGGCGCATGGTCGCCCCCGAGATCGCTGAAATCGATCCAGTCCCGTTTGCTCAGTTCCCTGTGCAGCTCGGTCTCAGGTGCCATACGGAACATTAAAGACACAATCCGCCGGCCCATGGCCGTGAGATGGTCGATCTTATCCTGGCCGCGGGGGAAGCGCAGGGAGTCCGGTGAAATCACGAACAGGGCAATCTGGCATTGGATCGTAAGCTGAACGATCCGCTGCCCCGTCTGACAGGGACACCGCCAGGGCGTCGAGATCCATCACCAGCCTCTGGGCCGCCCGGCTCTCGGCCTCGAAACCCTGCAGCGTGTTGGCCATGGCGATGAACACGGCCATCATGATGGCAATTGTGCCGCCGAAGCCCCGCGCAAGAAAGGGCCCGCATCTTTCAGCGCCGGGCGCCGCCGAGGCTTGCGTCCATGTCCTCGGCCTTGTCCAGGAGGACAAGGGCTGCGCCCAGCTCGGCGACATGGGTGGTGTTGGTGAAATAGGTGAGGCGCAGCTTCAATTTCCATCCGCGGACGTCGCTGATCCACACGCTGGAGCGAACCGACCGTCCGCCAAGCGTCCCGATATCGACGGCCGCGGCGGCCGTGTCGAAGCGGTTGCCGTCGGCGGCAACGATAACCGTGCGCCGGCTGGCTCGTGTGAACCGGCGCAAAATGGCGGCCCGGGTGCTGTCCACGGCATCCTCCACGCTCAGGGCCGGTGCAAAGGTGGCAATGAGCGTCAGGACCGGGAGAACCTCTGCGCCGGCATAATGGCAGGCCACGTCGCGGCCCTGATCGTCGAAAATGATCGCATCCGTCAACCCGAGGAGGATTTCCCGGCCCGCGGTAAGATCCGCCGCCGGCAGAGGAAGCGCGGACGGACAGTCAAGCCCGCTGTGGCGATGCCGGGCCCGGCTGCCCTCGACCGCAAAGATCGATCCGGGATCGTTCACGGTGATGCCCCGGCGCACCCGCACCAGTCGTCCGACCCAGTCCACCCGCGAAGGGCTCAGAACGGTGCGGGTGGACGAATCGAGCCGGGTGGCCACGTTGTCGAGGGCCAATTCGTGCTGGCGGGCAAGGACGAAACGGGATGTTAAAGAGCCTGTCTCAACGGGCTGCGGTCCGCAGGACGGGGCCGCGAGGAGGCAAAGGCCGGATAAAAGCAGGGCGCGAAGGGCACGGGTCATGGGAAATGGCAGTTTGGGACGCAGTCGAAGAACAAGTGAATCGCTGATCACGACCTTCCCCTGAACCGGGCAGGGACGCAACCGGGGCTACAGCGCGGGCTTGGGGCGTTTTCTCCCGTCACCAGGGCGGCACCAAGGCCATGCGCCCTTCCGCCAGCCCTTCCCAAAGCAGTCCCTTGCTGACACGGTTGTGTCCCGCCGTCATGGCTCCCGAGTCCCCATGAGTGGGGCGCAATGGGGCCTGCGGCACCACGGGAACCAGGTACCACGGGAACCAGGCACCACGGGAATAGGTCCATGAACCGGACGACGGCAATGGCGGCAGCGCCCGCCAGCATCGGCAATGTGGCGGTTGGCTTTGATATGATGGGGCTTGCCTTCGGTGTCGCGGAGGACCGGGTCACGGCGACCCGGACCCCGGAACCGGGCGTGCGCCTCGGCGCCGTCGGCGGGCTCGTCACCCGGCTTCCGGAGGATCCCGCGCGCAACACGGCGCTGCGTGCCGCCCAGGCCGTGCTGGGAAAGGCCGGGGCCTCCTTCGGTGTTGTGCTTGATGTGCATAAGGGCGTGCCCATGAGCGCGGGTATGGGCGGGTCGGCCGCCTCGGCGGTGGCGGCCGCGCTGGCCGTGAACGCCCTGCTGCCCGAGCCCGTGTCAAAGGGCGCCCTGATTGCCCCGGCCCTTGAGGGCGAGGCGGCCTCGGCGGATCCGCCGCCCCTCGACAATGTCGTGGCCTCGCTGCTGGGAGGCCTGTGCCTCATCCGGGGTCCGCAGCCCGGCGATATTCTCGCCCTTCCCTTGCCTGAGGATGTGGACTGCCTCCTCGTCCATCCCGATCTCAAGGTCGAAACCCAGGCGGCGCGGGACCTGCTGTCGCCCACGGTTCCCCTGGAGACCGCCGTGGCCCATGCCCGGGACGTCGCCGGCTTCGTGGCCGCGTGCTTCCGCGGCGATCCGGTGCTCATGGGCGAAACCTTGACCGACTGCCTCGTGGAGCCCCAACGCGCGCCCCTGGTGCCGTTCCTGCAGGACATGCAGTCAGCGGTGCGGGCGGAAGGGGCCTTGGGGTGTTCTCTGTCCGGCAGCGGACCGTCCGTATTCGCCTGGGCGCCGCGCGGGCGGGCCGAAGCGGTCGAACGCGCCATGATCGCTGTAATGGAGGCCTTTCAGATGGGCCATCGCTTCTACCGAGCGCCCCTGGCCGCACCGGGCGCCAGGCTTGTCCCAACGGGACCCCACCCTGAGCGGGGATGATCTGCCATGCGTTTCACAAGCACGCGGGGCGGCGATGCGCCCGTGACCCTCTCCACGGCCATCGCCCGGGGCCTCGCGCCGGACGGCGGCCTCTATGTGCCCGAGAGTCTTCCCGTGATCGACGTCTCGGACTGGGATCCGGACTGGTCCCTGGCCCGGATTGCCGAGGCCTTTCTCCGCCCCTTTTTTGCAGATGATCCGCTGGCGGATCAGCTTGAAGCGATCACGGCGAGCGCGCTCAATGTGCCTTTGCCGGTGACTCAGCCCTTTGCGGGCCGGGACGACTGGTATGTCCTGGAATTGTTCCACGGCGCCACCGCCGCGTTCAAGGATTTCGGAGCCCGCTTTCTGGCGGAATGCCTGTGCCGCCTGCGTGCAGGGCAGGCCGATCCCTTCACGGTTCTGGTGGCCACGTCGGGCGATACGGGCGGGGCGGTCGGCGCGGCCTTTGACGGGCGGAACGAGGCGCGGGTGGTGATCCTGTTCCCGGAAGGCCGGGTCTCGCCGCTCCAGCGCCACCAACTCACCTGCTGGTCGGACCGGGTGCTCTCGCTGGAGGTGACTTCCGATTTCGATGCTTGCCAGGGGCTCTCCAAGGCCGCCTTTGCCGATCCGGACCTGTCCAGGCATTTCCAGCTCACCTCGGCGAACAGTATCAATATTGCCCGCCTGCTGGCCCAGATGACCTACTACGCCGCACTGACCCTGCGCCTCGGGACCCTGGGGCGCGTTCCGGTCAATGTCATCGTTCCGACGGGCAATGTGGGCAATGCGCTCAGCGCCCTTTGGGTCAAGGCCATGGGCCTGCCCATCGGCCGGGTGATCTGCGCCAGCAATGCCAACCGAACCATGCCGGACTTCCTCGCCACCGGCCGTTACGAGCCGCGCCCTTCGGTGGCGACCCTGGCCAATGCGATGGATGTGGGCGCGCCGAGCAATGCCGAGCGCCTGATGCGGTTTCTGGAGCTTCGCCCGGATCTGCGGGCGTCCTTGTCGGCGGCGGCGGTGGATGACGACCAGATCCGGGCCCGTATCAAGGCGGATTTTGACCGGGACGGCATTATCTGGTGCCCGCATTCCGCAACGGCCGCCCATCTGCTCCAGACCGACCACCCGGACATGGCCCGTCCGGATCGGGGCGTGTGGTGCGTCGCCGCGACCGCCCATGCCGCCAAGTTCCCGGAAGTGGTCGAGCCCATCATCGGCACTGACGTGCCCCGTCCCCCGGCGCTTGCCGCCCTTGCGGACCGGCCGAGCCGCGCCCGTCCCCTGCCCGCGGATCTGCAAGCCCTTGGAACAGCGATGAGAACACACTTTGTCAGCCGTTAGGCAAAGCTGGGGCGAGCCACCCCCACTTAGCCATGGAATGTGCACAGAGTGACGGTACGTCCAGACCATGCATCGGGGACCGGCCGGGGAATGAGGGGCCGGAGGGATGCAGGCGCAGGGGCATCGATCCTGGGGGCATGGATCGGGCGCGCGCGGTAAGCCTGGGTCATCCGGACGGCATGCGGCGTGCATGAACTGGACGATCCGACACTATTTTTTGGGGGTTAATCGAACATGGTGCGAACCATGCGAACGGCACTGGGCGCCCGTTGGACCATCGGCTTGCCAAAAACTTTTGGCTGGCCGGGGACGGTTGGCTGGCCGAAGATGTCGGCCATACTGAAAAAGGCTTTGGTCAACCGCTCTGCACAGCGCGGCGCCGGTTGTGAGTCTGCCCGGGGACGGGAAAGGCCAAACCGGTCGGACCGGATGGCTGGGGTGGCCCGGACATCCTTGCTGGGCCTTATTCTGGGTTTTGCCATGATGGCGTTCTCGGGGGCCAGCGCCAGCGCCGAAGACGGCGGCGCCTTCGTCGACTCGGTCTTCCGGGGGCAGAACGGGCCCCCCGAACGGGAGAACCATGTCGTCAAGACCAATGGGGAGTGGACGGCCCTGTGGGCGCGGGTGGACCAAGAACCGCCGCGCACCTTGAAAGAAGGGACCCAGACCGGTATCGCTGTTTTCGCGGGCCAGCGGCAGACGGGCGGCTATCGTCTTGAGGTCCGCCGCGTCGATCACACGGCGGAGATGTTGACGGTCAATCTTGAATTGATCGTGCCCGGATCAATTGCCGCCCAGGTCATCACCGCGCCGTACATCTTCGCAATCGTCGATAAGGTTTCGCAGGACACGGAAGTCGCCCTCAAGGATCCTGAAAACGTACCGGCGACCAATACCCTCCACGGCCGCTGATCCTTTCAGGATACAACAACGCCTACCAGGACCGTTAGGGCTGTCCGCGTGGTGAAAAACGACGGCTCGCCCGAGCCCTAAGGCTTCACACCTCAAGGGGCGGGCGAGCGCACGGAATTGAGCGGCAGGGCGCGCTCGATCAAGGTTGTCTCGTCGGCCCGGGCCAGAGTGCCATAGGCCAGCGTCCGCGCATCGCTCAGCCGGGCCGCACAAAAAGCGTCGGACACGGACACCGGTGCATAGCGGATCAACAGGGAAGCCTGGAACATCAGGGCAAGGTATTCGATCAGGCGGCGGGCGTCTGCCTCGATCCCCCCATGAATGTCGATGGTCGTCCGCGCCGTTTCCAGGTGCCGGTCATAGAGCCGATTGCCGCCCTTTGCGGTCGCATATTCTTCGAACAGAGCATCAACGGACTCCGGCGAGCGTTCGATGGCGCGCAGGACGTCGAGGCAAATGACATTGCCCGACCCCTCCCAGATGCTGTTGAGGGGCGCCTGCCGGTAAAGCCGCGGCATGATATTGTCTTCGATATAGCCCGAGCCGCCGAGGCACTCCATGGCTTCGAAGGCGACGCCGGTGGTGCGCCGGTTGACCCAATATTTGCACAGGGGCGTCGCGATGCGGGCGAGGGCGGCGGCCTGGGGGTCCGTGCCGCTTTCGTCAAAGGCGCGGGCAAGACGCATGAAGGTGGCCGTGGCCGCTTCGGACTCCAGCGCCAGATCGCTCAGCACACCGCACATCATGGGATGGTCAATCAGGCGCTTCTGGAAGGCCGTGCGGTGGGTCGTGTGCCAGATGGCCATGACGACGGCCTGACGCATGAAGGCGGCCGGGGCGAGGATCGTATCGAGCCGGGTGTGGTGGACCATGTCCATGATCACTGCGAGGCCCCGGCCTTCATCGCCCACCAGGATGGCCTCGGCGTCGTGATATTCGATCTCGCTGGACGCGTTCGAGCGGTCGCCGAGTTTGTTCTTCAGGCGCATGATATGCACCTCGTTCCGTGTGCCGTCTTCGCGCCAGCGCGGGACCAGGAAACAGGACAGACCCCGATTGGTGTAGGCGAGGGTCAGGAAGGCATCGCTCATGGGCGCGGAACAGAACCATTTATGGCCCATCAAGGTGTAGAGTCGGCCCGGGCCGCTGCGCCCAACGGGCCGCGCCCGGGTGGTGTTGCTGCGCACATCGGAGCCGCCCTGCTTTTCCGTCATCGCCATACCTACCGTGACGCCGGCTTTGTCCTTGTGCGGACGGCTTGAGGGGTCGTAACAGGCGATCTCGATCAGGTCCTCCCAGGATTGCGCCAGGTCCGGCTGGTGGCGCAGGGCCGGCACGCTGGCATAGGTCATGGTCATGGGACAGCACACGCCAGGCTCCGCCTGGGACATGAGATATTCCAGCACCGCATGGGCGGCATGGCCGCCCGCACCGGCCGGGGCGGTCCAGGCGATGGATGACACGCCGTGGGAAATGCCCAGATCCATGAGGGCGTGATAGGCGGGGTGGAATTCGATCTCGTCGATGCGCTGGCCATAACGGTCGTAGCGGTGAAGCTGCGGAGCGTGACGGTTGGCCAGTTCGGCCCATTCGATCACCTCGGCCGAGCCGGCGCGGGCGCCGAGGCTTCTGAATTTGTCTTCGGCCCAGCGCGCGCCCTCCCGGGCCACGGCTTCGCGCAGGGGCTGGTCGAGGGCATAGAGATTGATGTCCTCAAAGGGCGGCGGCTGATTGGTCACGTCATGGGTGGCGAGGCGGCTTGAGGGATTGAATACGGCCATGGGTCACGCTCCCGATCGTCTCTCGCTTTTTGTCGCTCGCCCAGCCATCGCGCGCCGGGGTGGTGGCTTTCTCACGCAAAGGCCGGCCCTTACCGAAGGGAGTGTGTCACCACATGGTAAAGAGCGATAGCCGCCGCATTGGAGACGTTGAGAGCGCTCAAGGGCCCCGGCGTCGGAATATGGGCGAGGGTGTCGCAAAGCTCCCGGGTGAGCGGGCGAAGGCCTTCGCCCTCGGCGCCGAGGACGACGGCAGCGGGCCCCGGGGGCATCACATCCGGCAGTGCCGCGGCGCCCTCTTCGGCAAAACCGATGGTGGTATAGCCCCCGTCCTTCAGGCGTTCCAGAGCCCGCGCGAGATTTTGCACTTTCACATAAGGGATATGCTCCACGGCGCCGGTCGCCGCCTTGGCGAGGGCGCCTGTGACCGGCGGCGAGCGCCGGGCTGTGGTCACCACAGCCCGGGCATTGAACACGGCCGCCGAGCGAAGGACCGCCCCGACATTCTGGGGATCGGTCACCCGGTCGAGGACCAGGACCGGGCGCGCGGTCTCGGGCGGCAGCACGCTGGCGTCCAGGTCCGGCTCGGGCAGGGGATCGGCCAGCAGCCCCAGGCCCTGATGGACGGCGCCGGGGGGCAGCATGCCGGACAGCCCGTCCGGCGATACGATCTGCGGCTCCAAACCCGCGGTGCGGTCGCCCAGATGCTGGGCGCCGTTCCGGGTAACAACCAGCCGGTGGAGGGTGCGGGCCGGATTGGCAAGCGCCGCCGTGACCGCGTGGAGACCGTAGAGCCAGACATGGGCCGGCGGATCGTCCGGTGACGGGCTGCGGGCAGCGGGCCGGGGTCCAGGCTTTCGGCGCGCCGGGGTGGATGGTGGGTGATGGGCCATGGCTTGGGGTGTAGGCGCTGCCCCCCGTTTTGTCACGCGTTCCTCCAAACCCCGGGCCCATTGGTGCCCCTGGGCGACGGGATCAGCCCATTGACAGGCGTCCCCGTGCCTTTTAAGTCACCGGTTCCGCCGCCGGCCCGCCGGTGTCGCACACTCGTGGAGGGGTGGGTGAGTGGTTAAAACCGCCAGACTGTAAATCTGGTGCTTCGGCTACGCTGGTTCGAATCCAGCCCCCTCCACCATCTTTGGCCTCACGGCGCGCAGCGCCTCCGGCGGGGCGGGCTGAGCGCCCGGCGGCCGGTCGGCCGCTTGGGTCGACAAGGTCGAACGTTCTCCCGCCAGCTCCACCATTCGCAGCGGCCGCCCTGTCGGGCGGCAAAATCGATCCGGCGGATCGATTTAAGCGGACAATGACGCGCAGCTCCTGCGGGGGGCGCCCGATGCTCTCTCTCTGCGGCTCTAAGGTCCTCCCTCCTGGTCCATCATTCGTGTCGGTTCAGCCCTAAAGCCGGTTTGAGCCGCGTATGCCCCGATCCCCTTTCGGCGGGATGCGGCTCTACGCTTTTGTAGCCTCCTTCAGCCAAACCTTTCCGCTTTCGGACGACCGGGCGGAGTGGAAAATTTTGCCTTGTGTTGTGCGGCACAGGACGGGACGGGGGGGTGTGGGATGGTCTTTTTGTCGGCGGCGGTTGGAGCCGCTGCCAAGCAAACCCTGAAGACGACCTTTCAAACCCGGACAGATCTCAAAGGAGACCTCCCATGTTCAAGACGTCCTTCACCGCCGCCGCCCTTGTCCTGTCCCTCGCCGCTGCCGGCCCGGCCCTGGCTGCGAAGTCCGGCCAGCCCAGCATCAACGGCCAGGCGCTCAATGTGGGCCTGATCGGCGAGAACAACACCGTGGCTTTGGGCATCGACGCCGAAGCCAAGACCCGGGTGGGCGCTGTGCAGAACGGCTCCTTCAAGGGCAACCTGCTGAATGTCGGCCTTGTGGGGGAGAACAACACGGTGGCGCTCGGCATCGGCACGACGGCCGGCACGGATGCGGGCATGGTCTATGACGCGCGCCTGAACGGCGACCTCGCCAATATCGGCCTCGTCGGTGAGAACAACACCGTGGCCCTCGGTATCGCTTCGGACGCCAAGACCGAAGTCGGCACCATCGGCACGGAGCGGTAAGCCCTCCAGCCCCTCACCAAATCCCCATCACCCGACCCGCGCCGGCCCACCGGCGCGGGTTTTCTTTGTGCAAGACCGTCCGTCCCGCTCCGAAAGACCATTCTCGATACGAATGGTCTTTCGGCATCCATCAACGCGCAGCCCGCGCTGGCATGGCCTCCCAACCTTGGGCCTCCCGGCGTTGGGTGTCCCAGCGGGTAAGTCCTTAGCGGGGCTCGACCCTGGCGCGGCCGATGGTGTGGAAATCCGTGCCGAACCAGACGGTGCCGTCCGACTCCAGATAATGCATGTGGCGCACGACCCCGCCGCCCGACGGGATCGGTGTGATGGAGAAGAAGTCTTCCGTCTTGGGATCGAAGCCGACGAAGCGGTTGGGGTCGAGCCCGGTCTCCACCAGCCAGATCCGCCCCTTGGAGTCCGACGCCGTGCCATAGGGCTGGGCGTTCTCGCCGCCCGGCAAATCCCATTCCTTGAAACGGTCCGTCGCCGGATCGTAGACACCGAGTTTGCCCTCGGCATAATCGCCGTACCAGACGCGGCCGTCCCCGGTCACTTCAAGGCGCCGCGGGCGGGCTTCATCCCGGGGCAGGTCGATCTCCGTCAGCGCGAAGGTCTTGGGGTCCACCTTGGCGAGCTTCGAAGTCCCGAACAGGACCACCCAAACCCTTCCGTCGGGCGCCATTTTGATCCCATAGGGCCGGGCCCGGTCCGTTGGCACGGAGATGACATCGACCTTGCCGCTCTCCATGGTCAGACGGCCGATCTTGTTGGCGATCTGCGCCGTGAACCAGATATGGCCCTTGCCGTCGAAAACGAGGGTGTGGGGGTCCCGCGGCGTGCCTCCGGGCATCGGGAATTCCTCCGTGGTCCCTGCTTGCGGGTCGAAGCGGCCGATCAGGGCGGTGCGGTTGCCCGCATACCAGACCATGCCGTCCCGATCCACGATGAGATTGTGGGGCCGCGAGCCCGCTTTCAGGACGGTCTTGGTGAATTCGCGTGTCACCGTGTCGAGTTTCACGAGATAGCCGTTCACCTGATCGACGAACCAGACCGTCTCGGCGTCCTGGGCAAAAGGGTCCCGGGAGCGGCCATCCGTCCACGGAACGGGCCACTCGACGATCTTGATCGGATTGGTGGCTGGCGCCGCCATAGGCGGCTGGGAAACGGTCAGAAATGCGAGGGCAGTCAAGGCAGCCTTGAAGCGCATGGTGAGTCCTCCGCTTTGCCCGAATAAGGGCTCCACCCTAGGCGAGGCGCGGGTCTTGGACAAATTCGAGCGGCGGCGTTGGAAAAAATTGCCCCTGTGACCGGCGGCACAGGACGGGACGGGGGTGTGTGGGATGGTCTTTTTGTCGGCGGCGGTTGGAGCCGCTGCCAAGCAAACCCTGAAGACGACCTTTCAAACCCGGACAGATCTCAAAGGAGACCTCCCATGTTCAAGACGTCCTTCACCGCCGCCGCC
>JBHJGV010000048.1:0-65417 GCA_050331455.1 Alphaproteobacteria bacterium | reverse complement strand
CCGCATGAGCGGTAATTACGAGATGGTCGGCAAGGCCGTAAGTCCGTGGGCATCCGTGTTCGAGAGGGTGGCCACCATTGTGGCGGAGGCGCCGGCGCTCCACCCCACGCCCTTGAGCCAGGACGGTCTGCTGGACCTGTTCAACGGCGAGGATGTGGGCCGCAACGTCCAGCTCGAGCCGGCAACGGTCGAAGACATGTGCGGGGTCAGCCATGTCGAGAAACCCTCGCTTGAAGTCATCTACGACACCGTTTGAGGGAGGCCTGGATCATGTATGGCGACGAAGACCACAAAAGCGGAAATGGTACGGCCAGCGGCGAAGTCGTCTATGACGGAGCCGGTCAGGCCCCCGTGGAAACCGGACAAGTGGAAACCGGACAAGTGGATACCGGACAAGCGGCGCCCGTGAGCGAGGCCCCTTCCGTTCGGCCGGACAGCGTCAAGACGGCAGCCACCCCAGTCGGTGCGGGCGACGGCATGGGCTGCCATGCGGGTGCGGACGAGATGCGCCGCGCTGCCGAAAGGGCGGGCAAGAGCGCCATACTTGAACAGTATGCGGCCGATTATCCGACCGGGCCCCATGACCAGCCCCAGAGCATGTGTCCCGCCTTCGGCTCCCTGCGCGTCGGCCTGCGCATGCGGCGGGTCGCGACCGTGCTGTCCGGTTCGGCCTGCTGCGTCTACGGTCTCAGCTTTACCTCGCATTTTTACGGCGCGCGGCGGACGGTGGGCTATGTGCCCTTCAATTCCGAAACGCTGGTGACCGGGAAGCTGTTCGAGGACATCCGCGATTCGGTGTTCGAACTGGCCGATCCGGAAAAATACGATGCCATCGTCGTGACCAATCTGTGCGTGCCGACGGCCTCGGGCGTACCGCTCCGGCTGCTGCCTGACCAGATCGAAGGTGTCCGGATCATCGGGATCGATGTGCCAGGCTTCGGCGTGCCCACCCATGCGGAAGCGAAGGACGTGCTGGCCGGCGCAATGCTGCGCTATGCCCGGCTGGAGGCCGAGCAGGGTCCGGTGCAGGCCCCCCGCAGCGGTCCGAGCGGGAAGCCGACGGTCACTCTGGTCGGCGAAATGTTCCCGGCCGACCCGGTGGGCATCGGGCGCATGCTGGAGCCCCTTGGCCTCGAAGTGGGTCCCGTGGTGCCGACCCGGGAGTGGCGCGAGCTTTATGCGGCGCTCGACTGTGCGGCCGTTGCGGCAATCCATCCGTTCTACACAGCAAGTTTCCGGGAATTCGAAGCGGCAGGCCGGCCCATCGTTCCCTCCGCGCCCGTCGGACGGGACGGGACCGCCGACTGGCTGGCGCGCATCGGCGCGGCGTGCGGTGTGTCGGCGGACAAGGTGGCCGAAGCCCAGAACATGGTCCTGCCGGCCATTGATACCGCCTTGTCGGCGACCCCGATTGAGGGGCGGATTACGCTGTCCGGCTACGAAGGATCGGAGTTGCTGGTCGCACGGCTGCTGGTGGAGAGCGGCGCCGATGTCCGCTATGTGGGCACCGCCTGTCCGCGCACGCCCTGGTCTGAACCCGACCGGGAATGGCTCGAGGCCCGCGGCATCCATGTGACCTATCGCGCCTCCCTGGAGCAGGACGTGGCAGCGATGGAGGCGTTCAAGCCGAACCTCGCCATCGGCACCACGCCTGTCGTTCAAAAGGCAAAGGAAAGCGGAACACCGGGCCTTTACTTCACGAATCTGATTTCCGCCCGTCCCCTGATGGGTCCGGCGGGCGCGGGCTCGCTCGCGCAGGTCGTGAATGCCGCCATGGCCGGCAAGGCCCGCTTCGACGAGATGAAGGCCTTTTTCGACGGTGTGGGCGAGGGCTATGCGGCCGGCGTGTGGGAAGATGTGCCCCAGGATCGTCCGGAGTTCCGCAAGCGGGCGGTCGACAAGCGCGCGAAAGCCGCCAATCTGGAGGAGGCCGTGGGATGCTAGTGCTCGATCACGACCGCGCCGGAGGCTATTGGGGCTCGGTCTATGTCTTCACGGCGATTAAGGGTCTGCAGGTCATCATCGATGGGCCCGTGGGCTGCGAGAATCTGCCGGTGACGTCCGTTCTGCATTACACGGATGCTTTGCCGCCCCACGAGTTGCCCATTGTGGTCACGGGCCTGGCCGAGGAAGAGCTCGGGCAGAAGGGGACGGAAGAGGCCATGAAGCGGGCCCACACCACGCTCGATCCGGCCTTGCCGTCGGTGGTGGTGACCGGGTCGATCGCGGAAATGATCGGCGGCGGCGTGACGCCCGAGGGGACGAATATCCAGCGCTTCCTGCCCCGGACCATCGATGAGGACCAATGGCAGAGCGCCGACCGGGCGCTTTATTGGCTGTGGACGGAATATGGCGCGAAGCGGGGCAAGATGCCCAAGGCCAAGCCCCGTAAGGACGGTGACAAGCCGCGCGTCAACATTATCGGCCCGGCCTATGGCACCTTCAATATGCCTTCTGATCTCGCTGAGATCCGCCGGCTGATCGAAGGCATCGGCGCGGAAGTGAATATGGTCTTCCCCTTAGGGTCCCACCTTGCGGATGTGCCCCGGCTCGTGGATGGGGACGTCAATGTCTGCCTCTACCGGGAATTCGGCCGCATGCTGTGCGAGGCACTGGAAAAGCCCTATCTCCAGGCGCCCATCGGGTTGCACAGCACGACCAAGTTCCTGCGCACCCTCGGCGAGTTGACCGGTCTTGATCCCGAGCCCTTCATCGAGCGGGAAAAGCACACGACCATCAAGCCGCTCTGGGATCTGTGGCGCTCGGTCACCCAGGACTTTTTCGGCACGGCGAGCTTCGCGATCGTGGCCAATGAGACCTATGCCCGGGGTGTCCGCCATTTCCTGGAAGAGGAACTGGGCCTGCCCTGCACCTTCGCCTTTGCCCGCAAGGCGGGCGCCAAGCCCGACAATGCGGCTGTCCGTGAGGCGATCCGGGAAAAGCCGCCGCTCATTCTGTTCGGCAGCTTCAATGAGCGCATGTATCTGGCCGAGACCGGCGGGCGGGCGCAGTTCATTCCGGCCTCCTTCCCCGGGGCCGTGGTGCGCCGCCATCTGGGCACGCCCTTCATGGGCTATTCGGGCGCGACTTATCTTGTCCAGGAGGTCTGCAACGGGCTGTTCGACGCCCTCTTTCACATCCTTCCCCTGGGCACGGAACTCGACAAGGCGGAGGGCACGCGTGCCCGTCTGCATAGAGAAATTCCGTGGGACAATGAGGCCAAGGTTGTGCTGGATCAAGTGGTGGAGGCCTACCCCGTGTTAACAAGAATATCCGCAGCAAAGCAGTTGCGCGATGCCGCTGAGGCGCGCGCGCGGTCTGCGGACAGTGCATTCGTGACGACGGCCCATGTGACCCTGGCCAAAGAGATGATGGCCAATGGTCGGGCTGCCTAATCGGATGCTGATCAGTATACTGGAGATGTACGTCCGGATTCCTTTTCCGGGCGGCATACCGGGCGAAACGCCACGCGTTCCCCGAAGCCCCGCCGCGCGGGCATGGCGCGGTAACTGCCGAAAGGCAACAATCCGAGGGAAGGTGACATGATGGAACCGGATCGTTCGGGCCCTTTCTCCGTGATGAGCGAAGAAGAGGCAAAGGAAATCCATAGCTATTTCGTGCTGGGTTTCCTGGGTTTCACAGCAATTGCTCTGGTGGCCCACCTGTTTGTGTGGGCATGGCGTCCGTGGGGCTGGCTGCCCTACGCCTGAGGCGTAGGCAGTTCGGTCTCATTGACCAGCCACATCTCTTAAAGGGAGAGACAACATGTTTGGTGGACACAAGATCTGGCAGATGTACGACCCCGCCAAGGCCCTGCCGGCCATGGCGGCGTTCCTCTTCACGCTGGCCATTCTGATCCATTTCGTCCTGCTGGGTACGGAGCGCTACAACTGGTTCGCCGTCCCTGCTGAGGCGACCGCCGCTCAGACGGCCCAGTGAGGCGGACGCGGCGCCGCTCCCATGAGCGGGGCCGTCGAAACCCAAGCCTGAGGCCGGGTCGTAACGTCCGGCCTCGAGCACCCTAAAGACATCATTGCCGTTTTAAACGGCCTGCCTGCGCGCTGTCATATCGGAGGATCCAGCGATGGCGATGCTCAGTTTTGAGAGAAAATATCGCGTACGCGGAGGAACCCTGATCGGGGGCGACCTATTCGATTTTTGGATCGGGCCGTTCTACGTGGGGTTCTTCGGCATCACTGCCCTGTTTTTCACCGTCGTCGGTATCGCCTTGATCTTCTATGGCGCTTCCCTCGACGGCATCTGGAACATTTGGCAGATCAATATCGCCCCGCCCGACATTAGTTACGGGCTCGGCGTTGCGCCCATCAAGGAAGGGGGCCTGTGGCAAATCCTGACCGTCTGCGCCATCGGCGCGTTCGTGTCCTGGGCGCTGCGGGAAGTGGAAATCTGCCGCAAGCTCGGCATTGGCTTCCATGTTCCGGTCGCTTTCGGAACGGCGATCTTTGCCTATGTCACGCTTGTCGTGTTCCGCCCGCTGTTGCTGGGGGCCTGGGGCCATGGTTTCCCCTACGGCATCATCAGCCACCTCGATTGGGTGTCCAATACGGGCTACCAGTACCTGCACTTCCACTACAATCCGGCCCACATGCTCGCCGTGACCTTCTTCTTCACGACGACTCTGGCGCTGGCGCTCCACGGATCCCTGGTGCTGTCTTCGACCAATCCCCAGAAGGGCGAGGCGGTTAAGACGCCCGACCATGAAGACACCTATTTCCGGGACTTCATCGGCTACTCCGTGGGCACCCTCGGCATTCACCGCCTGGGCCTGTTCCTGGCGCTGTCCGCCGGCTTCTGGAGTGCCATCTGTATCGTGATCAGTGGACCCTTCTGGACCCGCGGTTGGCCGGAATGGTGGAACTGGTGGCTTGACCTGCCGATCTGGTGATGGCCGTTCCGGCGGCGGAAGGGCCGGCGTGCCAAGCGACCGCCGGGCCGACCCGAGCCGGACCAGTCACCGCTGGACAGTCAATGTGTGCCGGGACTGACGATCCCTCGGACCAAGCACCGTTCTAAGGCGCGTCCGGACCGGCCATTTGGTGGAAAGCAACAGAGATGTCGGAATATCAGAATATCTTCACACTCGTTCAGGTCAGGGGGCCCGCCGAATACGGCGTCGCCCTGCCGGCCGGCGAAGAACCCAGAACCGGAACGCCCTGGTTCAACGATCTCCTGGGGCGGCTCGGCAATGCGCAGATCGGACCGATCTTCCTCGGTTACACCGGGGTCGCCTCCCTTGTCTGCGGGTTCATCGCGTTTGAAATCATCGGGCTGAACATGTGGGCCTCGGTGGGCTGGGATCCTGTCCAGTTCATCCGTCAACTGTTCTGGCTCGCCCTTGAGCCGCCCAAGGCCGAATACGGCATGACCATTCCTCCGCTGCAGGACGGCGGCTGGTGGGTGATGGCCGGTTTTTTCCTGACCGTTTCCATCCTGTTGTGGTGGTGGCGGACCTATTCCCGGGCGCTCGCCCTGGGCATGGGCACCCATGTGGCTTGGGCCTTCGCGTCGGCCATCTTCCTTTATCTGTCGCTCGGCCTGTTCCGTCCCATGCTGATGGGTGACTGGAGCGAGGCGGTGCCCTTCGGCATCTTCCCGCACCTGGACTGGACCACGGCGTTCTCCATCCGGTACGGCAACTTCTACTACAACCCGTTCCACTGCCTCTCGATCGTGTTCCTCTATGGCTCCGTGCTGCTTTTCGCCATGCATGGTGCGACCATCCTGGCCACCAGCCGCTATGGCGCCGACCGGGAAATCGAGCAGATCGTCGACCGGGGCACGGGTGCCGAACGCGGTGCGCTTTTCTGGCGCTGGACAATGGGCTTCAATGCCAGCATGGAATCCATTCACCGCTGGGCTTGGTGGTTTGCTGTCCTCACGACCCTGACGGGTGGTATCGGCATCCTGCTCACCGGCACCGTGGTTGATAACTGGTATCTGTGGGCCGTGGAAAACAACGTGGCTCCGCCCTATCCGGAAATCTACCCGGGCATGGCTGATCCCGCTGCAACTTCGGGAGGCATGTGATGTCGAGATTTTTCCTCTTCGTCCTTGTGGGGATCGCCGCTCTGCTGACGGTCGCCATGTTTGTCACGGCGGGATGGGATGTCCCGCCGGTCGAGGCAACCCAGCAGGGTTTCCGCGGCACGGCCATGAACCAGTTCGAGAATCCCCGGGAAGCCGAAGCGCTCGAGGCCCTGAACCAGGTTCCGCCGCCGCCCTATGAGATCGACATGAGCGGTCCCAAGGCTGGTGGTTTTTACGAGAATGTCCAGGTGCTGACGGACATTTCCACGGGCCAGTTCAACCGGCTCATGGCGGCGATCACGGAATGGGTGGCCCCGGAAGAAGAAGGCTGTGCGTACTGCCACAATCTCGAAAACATGGCGGACGACTCCAAATATACCCATATGGTCGCCCGGCGGATGATCCAGATGACCTGGGAGATCAACCGGGAATGGGTGCCCCATGTGCAGCAGGCCGGCGTGACCTGCTACACCTGCCACCGTGGCATGCCTGTGCCTCAATATATCTGGTTCAAGGAAACCGGTCCGCGCATGGCCGGTGGGCTGATGGGTGACCGCCGCGGCCAGAACACGGCGGCCCAGAATATCGGCTCCACGTCCCTGAACTACGATACCCTGTCGCACTATCTGCTCCGGGACGAAGAGATCCGCGTACACTCTGAAAAGTCCGTGGCGTCTCCCCAGAAGGCCCTGACCCGGGATGCGGAAAACACCTATGCGCTGATGATCCACATGTCGAATGCGCTCGGTGTGAACTGCACCTACTGCCACAACAGCCGGGCCTTCAACGACTGGAGCCAGAGCACGCCCCAGCGGATCACCGCCTGGCACGGCATCGAGATGTCCCGTTCCCTGAACGTGAACTATCTTGAGCCCCTCGGCCCGGTCTATCCGGACTACCGCCTCGGCCCGACGGGCGATGCGCCAAAGGTCAACTGCACCACCTGCCACCAGAACATCAACAAGCCGCTCTATGGTGTCAGCATGGTGAAGGACTATCCGGCCCTCGCCGGCCCGGCCCAGCTCGACGCCTCAGACGAGGACGAGATGGCATCCGCCGCACCGTGATCAACGGTCTTCGGCTGTGAACAATGAAAGGGCGCCCCGCGGGCGCCCTTTCCTGTAAACGGCGAAGCGATACGCAGAGCGGGATCGAAGGTCTGTCGTCACTGGGGAAGATGCTTGGGAAGCAACGCTCCGCCTACAAACTCAATACCGGCATTTTTCAGGCGCAGGGCCTTGCCGGTATTTGTGGGGAGTTTCACACGTCCAGTGGCAACCCAGAGCCATTTTGAGATTCGCGCTCCCTCAATGAGGTGATCGCGCAAGTGACTCTCGGCGGCCCTTCGTTTCGCGATAACGGCATCCACCTGATTTTCATTGGCGTCATGGATTTCGACCGCAATGACTTTGCCGCTTGTTTTATGTCCGATGAGATAATCCCAACGCCTGTCATCGGGATCTGTGGACTGAAAGGTCCCGTCCAAATCAAGGCTGTCAGCGAATGACCTGCTAACCTCCCTGTCGAGCTTTTGTCTGTCACTGCGTTTCACAGCTTGAATGCCATTCTGGATCTCCGCGCTAAGGTCAGAGTCTTCGGCAATGATTGCGCGGATCGGAGTCTGTGTCATGACGATTTCAAGGGGGCACTGTTGACGGCATCGATCACCGCGTCCCCGAACTGGGAGCTGAACTCGGTCAGACCACCCCATCCGGCCATCTGCGGATCGTCTGCTCCGGGATCGAGTTTGGAGATGTCCTTCGCGTTCACACGGCCTTTGTGGCTGAATGCCAAGTGATGAACCCGGTACGCCTTTTCAAGGCTGGCTTCGGCGACCTTCTTGAACTGCTGCGAGTGGCTGAGGTCAAAGGCCCGGCACAATAAACGCCAGTCGGCATGGAATTCCTTCAGCCGTTGGATCATCCAGACGGCCGTCAGGACATGGGGCGAGTGTGTCGACAGGACCACCTGATAGCCGCGATAGAGCAGTTCAAGAACCAAAAGCAGCACGACAGTCACGGCCTGGGGATGCAACCCCATTTCCGGCTCCTCAATGACCACCCATTCGATGTCTTGTTGTTTCAAGATGCGCCGCGGCGGAATGAGGTGATAAAAGCCCAAGAGTAACGGTGTGAATTCCCGCTGGCCGGCCGTCCATGTCATGAAGGGCAGGGACATGTTGCCATGGGTCAGGCGCAGCCTTTGGGCATGCTGCTGAGGATCGACTTCCATGGCCACCGTGCCGCCATGATAGACGGCATCATCGATCTTGTCCCGGAGTTCTTTCTTCAGCACCCGGTCCTTCGGAAACAAGGGTTCCGTTTCGCTCGAACTGAACAGCTTGAAGAGCGTATCGCTGAACATCCGGGCGACGACGGGCGTTTCCGGGGTGAGTTTCTGGAATCGTGCCGCCCATCCGTCGCTGATCAGCATGGACCGGTGGGCGGGAATGAAGAAGACGCGCTCAACACCGTTGCCGATCCGTCCGATCGTGTCGCGCTTGATCTGTTTGCGGCCCAATTGGATCTGGGTTTCGTCCCGCCAGCCGGACCGCATGCCCGTACCGAAGATCAAGTCGATGAGAACGTCCGGATCCTTGGTCTGGTGCCCGGCATCGGTCAACGCCCCAACGATCTGCCTGCCGTCCAGGGCGATCTTGAGCCACTGGAGCGCGAGGCTCTTGCCGGTCCCCTGCGCGCCCACCAGCACGGTCAGATCGCCGAAGGTCAGAGTCGCCTCCTCGATCTGTGCGAAGTGGCGAATCTTCAAGGTTTCAATGCGGTCCATGGGGTTCTTCCAGGCTGCCCGAACCGGGCAGGGGGGGGCGGTCAGGCGAAGCGCATGTCTTCGCTGTCCTTGCGCTCGATCGAATAGGTGCTCTCCAGAAAGCTCTGCTGGGACACATTGATGATCCGGGCACTGTCCTGGAAGGCCGGGATGGTGATGGAGCCGCAATTGCACATGGTGGAGACCAGCTTGGCCCGCGTGCGCGCCACATTGCTTTGCAGATCCCCCGCATAGGGCACATAGCCGTCCACACCTTCCTCGAATTGGAGCCGGCGCTCCCCGCCCATATCGTACCGGGCCCAGTTGCGGGCGCGCTCCGAGCCCTCCGCCCAATACTCCTTCACATAACGCGTGCCGATGCGCAGCTTGCGGCCCGGGCTCTCGTCGAAACGGGCGAAATACCGCCCCAGCATGACGAAATCGGCGCCCATGGCGAGGGCCAGCGTGATGTGATAATCGTGCTGGATGCCGCCATCCGAGCACAGAGGAATATAGGTGCCCGTCTCCCGATAGTACCGGTCCCGGGCGGCCGCGACGGCCATGACGGCGGATGCCTGCCCGCAGCCAAGCCCCTTCTGCTCCCGCGTGATGCAGATCGAGCCGCCGCCGATGCCCACCTTGATGAAGTCGGCGCCCGCATCGGCCAGATAGCGAAAGCCCTCCTCCTCCACCACATTGCCGCCGCCCACGATCACATCGGGCCCATATTCCTTGCGGATGAAGGTGAAGGCGTCCTGCTGCCATTCGCTGAACCCGTCCGAGGCATCGATACACAGAACATCTGCCCCCGCATCGAGCAGGGCCGGTACGCGCTCCCGGTAGTCGTGGGTGTTGATGCCTGCGCCCACGAGCAGCCGGTGCTCCGGATCGGTCATTTCGAAGGGGAATTGTTCCTGCGCCTCGAAGTCCCGCCGGAACACGAGATGCACCAGCCGTCCGTCCCCGTCGAGCACCGGCAGACATTTCTGGCGCGAGGCGAAGATCTGTTCCTGGGCCTCGGTGAGCGACACATCGTGGCGCGCCGTCACCATGTCGCCCACCGGCGTCATCCATTTGCGCACCGCGTCCCCGTGGCGGTCTCGCTTGATGGGAATGTCCTGGCGGGTCAGCAGTCCCATAAAGGGGCCATCGGGAGTGCCGTTCTGGGTCACGGCGATGGTCGAATGGCCGGTGCGTTGGGCGAGATCGATGCCCTCGGCAATGGTGGCCTCGGGCTGAAGATTCGAATCGGACACCACGAAGCCCGCCTTGAAACTCTTCACCCGGCGGATCATTTCCACCTGCCGCTCGATGGGCTGGGAATGGAAGATGAACGACAGCCCCCCCGCCCGCGCCAGCGCGATGGCGAGTTCCGGCCCCGACACGGACTGCATCACGGCGGATGTCATGGGCAGGCGCAGGCGGATGCGCGGGTTGCGCCCCGGCCCGAAACGGTCGAGCGGCGTGGACAGATCGACCGCATCGGGCCGGTCAGTCTTCTTGGTCAGGTTGGGGAGAAGCAGGAATTCCTGGAAGGTGCGGGACTGGCCGTCCAAATAGGTCGCCATGGCCTTGGGATCCTTTGCTGATACCGTCTGAGCAGAATGGATCCGTACGCGGGGCGATTGTCCGACCTTCCATTATCCGCTGGTGGGCCAAACCGGCCCGAATCCGGGTCCCGTCCGGTCGGACCCGCCCAAGCGCACGTGTGGTGTGCTACCACGGCCCATGGGCGCCCGCCAAGACCCGGGGGCGCCCGCCAAGACCCGGGGGCCGCGGAACCTGCCGACCCGCGGCCGCCATGCCCCGCGGCTGATCCGGCCATCGGGCGCGGATTTTACAGACGGATATTTGAAATGGGGATGCGCGTCTCCGCGCTCGCGGAGTCCGGAATGCGCACACCGGGCAGGGACAGGGTCCGGCGCGGCGGCAAGCTGGCCGTCTTCTGGCGCGCAATCAGGGCTTCACCGCGGCTGACTTCCGTGGACACTTTGCGAATGACACGGCGCAAATCGTAGATCTGGTCGAGCAGCGCGAGCACGATGGGCACAGCCGCATCGTTGATCTCGAAGTCATAGCGCAATTCGAAAACAAGCCGCAGGCGGGCGAAATCGATCTTGTCGAAGACAAGACCCCGCTCAGGATCGTTGCGGGGCTTGACCCAGCCCTGGCTCACGCATTCCTCGACCGCTTCCGCCGAAAGGCCCGGGACCGATCTCAGAAGTTCTTCCAATGTCATCATGTCAGGCCCTCCCAATGGCGTCTGGGGTTATCGGCGTTGCGTCGTTGCCAATCGCGCATGAAGGCCTCGAGTTCGAAATCCTTGGTCTCGGGCAGGACGATCCGGATCGTCACGAATTGATCGCCTGCCGCCTGGTCGCCGGGCGCTTGTATGCCCTTGCCCCGGATCCGCATGACCGTTCCGCCATTCACACCCGCTGGAACCCGCGCCGTTACTGGACCATGGATCGTCGGTACACGCAATTCCGTACCCAGAATGGCTTCCGCGAGTGTCAGGGGCAGGTCCAGGTGAACCGATGGGCCCTGACGGGTAAAGATCGGATGGCGTTCCACGCACACACGAATGAGCGCGTCGCCCGGAACGCCGGGGCCGGCCGCCAGAGCCCCCTTGCCCTTGACTCGCATGGTCTGGCCGTCCTCGATCCCGGCCGGGATGGCGAGGTCCAGATTGCGGCCGTCGGCAAGGATCACCGTGCGCTTGGTTCCGAGTGCAGCGTCGATAAAGCCGATGGTGATTTCGTGGCGGATATCGGCCCCGCGAAGGGCGTTCCGGGCGCCCAGCATCCCGTCGCCCATCAGGCCGTCCTGGAGGAAATCGGCGAAGGGATCGGGGCTTGCCGCATAGCGGCGCCCGTCCGGCCCGTCGGCGTGGAAGCGGTAGAAGGTGTCCGACGGGCGCTCTACCCCCTCGTCGTCGATTTCGCCGTCGTCGTACCGCGCGCGGCGCTCGGGATCGCCCAGAATATGGAAGGCGGCGGAGAGTTCCTTGAAGCGGGCTTCGGCGCGCGGATCGTTGGGGTTGAGGTCCGGATGGCATTCCTTGGCGAGCCGCCGATACGCGCTTTTGATGTCCTCCGCATCGGCGGAGGGCGCCACATGCAGCACGTCATACAGGCTTTCGTCCATCGCCCTTGCATTCCCTTGCCGCATCGATCCTGACCCCGCGTTGTCGTCGTCCCCTCCGGACCCGGCCTCAATCCGCCCTGCGCACCCGGCCCTGCCTCTCTTCAGTGTAACCGGGACGCACGGCAGGCCCAAGGGCAAGCCGGCTCAGGCGGTCATGCCTTCGGGGAGATGCGCTCGCATCCGGGCCCGGGGTCCGCCATTGACAAGGCGGCCCTCTTCCATAATCCAGATCTCATCGGTGCGTTCGAGAAAGGTTCCCCGGTGGGTGACCATCAAAACCGTCCGCCCGTCGCTTACATCGCTGAGGGCCTTAAGGACGTCTTCCTCGGTCTCGGCGTCAAGCCCCTCCGTGGGCTCGTCGAGCAACAGGATCGGTGGATCCTTCAGCAGGACACGGGCCAGAGCGATCCGCCGGGCCTCGCCTCCGGAAATCTGGAGGCCGCCTTCGCCGACCCAGGTGTCGAGGCCCTTGGGCTGTTCGCGCACGAAGTCCTCAAGACCCGCACTGCGCACGGCATGCCACAGGGCGTCCTCGTCGGCATCCGGGCGGCCGATCAGAATGTTGCCGCGGATGGTGGAGGAAAACAACTCCGTATACTGGGAGAGATAGCCGATGCGGGACCACAGATCCTGCTGGGCCAGGCGGCGCAGATCGGCACTGCCGATGCGCACCACGCCCTTGTCCGGATCGTAAAGGCGCATGAGCATGCACAAAAGGGTGGTTTTGCCCCCGCCGCTCGGACCGATCAGCGCCATTTTCCGGCCGGCGGGCACATAAAGGGACACACCGTCGAGGGCCCGTCGCGGCGAGCCGGGATAGCTGAAAAAGACGCCTTCGAGCCGCAGGTCGGAGCGCTCCGGCGCCGCAATCCGGTCCTCGGGGGCCGGGTCGCGCACGAGCGGGCGCGTGTCGGCCACATCCAGCAGGCGCCGCGCGGCCTCGCGGGTCCGGCCATAGTCCTGGAAGGCCCCGGCGAGGGGCGCGACGGCCTCGAAGCTGGCCATCACGGCGAAGACGATCATCGCCACCAAGGGGGCAGGTGGGGTGTCACCGCTTGCCTTGAGCAGGATCGCCAACGCGATGACGCCGATCAGAGTCGCCTGGGCGAACAGGCTCGACAAGGCCATGGACCGGGCCCGGAGCCGGGCAAGATGCGCCCGGTCGGTCAAAAGGTCGGCCATCGCCGTGTGGACCCTGGCGGCCTGGCCATGGCCGGCCCGGCCGCTGAGCAGATCGGCGAGGCCGGCACCCAGGTCCACCATCAGATAGCGGGCCCGCGCGCTGGACTGGGCGAGGCGGCGCCCCACCGGCAGGCCGCGGCGCAGGGCAAGGGCCGGTACCAGCAGGCCCGAAAAAAGCAATCCGGCTGCCAGGGCCAGCGCCATGGGCGGGCTCAAAACCGCCACGCCCGCCGTCACGGCAGCGGCTACAAGAGCCGCCACGGCCGTGGGCACGACGATCCGCAGATAGAGCGTGTCCAGCGCATCGATATCGGCCGTGATCCGGCTCAACATGTCGCCCGAGCGCACGGAGGCCAGTTGGGATGGCGCAAGGGGCATGGCCTGGCAGAAAAACCAGCTCCGCAGGTCCGCGATCAGGCGCAGGGTGGCCTCATGGGTGGTCAGCCGCTCCAGGTAGCGCGACAGCACCCGGGTTCCCGCCAGAACGCGCAGGAAAATACTCGGCAGGGTGAGGGCGACCGCGGCGCCGCCCAGGGCCGCGGTGGTGACGAACCATCCGGCCAGAGAGAAAAGGGCAATGCCGCAGGCGACGGTGAGAAGCGTCAGCAAGGCGCCCAGCAGCACCCAGCCCCAGTGACGGCCCATATGCCCTATAAAGACCGATAGCTCTGCCATTCAGGCCACCACTTCCTTGGTCCGCGCCTTCGAGGGGGAACGGTTTTTGCCGCCCGCGGCGCCGGCCGCGGCTGCGCCGTCCGGGACCTGGCCGATGCGGCCCTGATCGAGATGGATCTTGCGGTCCGCGATGGCCGCAAGGCGGTCCGAATGGGTGCAGATCACGGTGGTCCGGCCGGCTTTCAGCCGTTTGATCGACTCGATGATCAGGCCTTCGGTATCCCGGTCCAGATTGGCGGTCGGCTCGTCCAGCAGCACGATGGGTGCATCCTTCAGGAAGGCCCGGGCGATCGCCACCCGTCGCGCTTGGCCCCCGGACAAGCCGAAGCCACGCTCACCAATGGGCGTGTGCAGTCCCTGGGGCAGGTCCTTGGCAAAATCGGTTACCCGTGCCGCATCCGCGGCGCGCTTGACGGCGGGGTCCGACGGATCGCAGACGCCGAGTGCGATGTTCTCGGCAATGCTGGCATGGAACAGATAGGGGCGCTGGCTGGCCCATGCGGCGAGGGACGGCATCATCGGCCAGTCTTCCGCGCCCAGACCATGGTCGCCGATCGAGACCGAGCCGGCGGTGGGCCTCTGGAAACCCAAAATGACATCGATCAGGCTGCTTTTGCCGGAACCGCTGGGCCCGACCAGGGCCACGCATTCGCCGGCCCCGATGGCAAGGGACACGTCATCGAGCGCGGAGCGACCGTTCGGAAAGGCCAGGGTCACGCCCGACAGCGCAATCGGACAGGCCTCTTTGGGAGCCCAGGGCGCTGCATGGCGCCCATCGGCGGAGCGCTGGGGCGGCAAGGGACGGGCTTCGCCCGTCGAGGCCGGAACGAGGCCCATGAGCACTTCGGCGGCACCAAGGGCCGAGGCCTGGTCGTGGTAGTAGGTGCCGAGTTGGCGAAGCGGCTGGAAGAATTCCGGCGCCAGCAGAAGGACGAACAGGCCCGCCGCCACCGACATGTCCGCCACCGGTCCGAACGTGATCACGCCGACCATGCCGAGCCCCACATAAAGGGCGACCGCCGCCACGGCGAGGGACGAGAAGAACTCAAGGGATGCGGAGGTGAGGAACGCGATGCGAAGCACCCGCATGGTCCGCCGCCGGAAACTGTCCGACACGGTGTTGATAGCCCTACGCTCCACATCCGCCTGGCCGAAGAGCTTGAGGGTCGTCAAACCGCGAAGCCGGTCCAGAAAATGGCCGCCCATACGGGCCAGGGCTTCGAATTGGCGGGTATTGGCAGCCGCCGCACGGATGCCGATGACGGCCATGGCCACCGGCACCAGGGGCCCCGTCAGGGCGAAAAACACCGCAACGGCCCAATTGGCTGGAATGGCCGCCGCGATGATCATCAAAGGCACCACCAGGGCGATCAGCCGCTGGGGCCGATACCGGGCCACATAGCCTTCCAGGGCCATGACCTGCTCGACGGCCGCCGTAGCCAGCGTGCCGGAGTCCCGCGTGCGGGTCAGGGACGGCCCCTCCCGGAGAAGCCGTCCGGTCAGGCGCTGGTTGACGGACAGACCGACCCGCCTTGCGGCTTCGGCGCCGAGCGAGTCCTGGATGTAGGTGAACAGGGCGCGTGCCACGACAGCCCCCCCCAGCACCGAGAGCACCATGGTCAGATCGGCCAGTGGTTGGCCTTCAAAAAGACCCTGTTCGATCAGCAGAGCGAGCGTGAACGCCTGGACGATAACGGCTGCACCGGCAAGACAGCCCATCAGGCTGGCCCCCATGACGAAGCCCCGTCCCGGGCGGGCCGCGCTTTCCAGCCAGCGGCGCGCCGCTTTGCGCCGGGCCTTGGCGGAGGATTTCCCGTCCCCAGCGCCGGCCTTTGCGGCCGCGGCGGCCTCGCGCCCGACTTCGGCCCGATCAGGGGCGGTTCCGATCACGCTCGTGCTTGCGGCCATCGCCTTCTCGTTTCCCTCACCGAACCCCGCGGCGGCGCGCTTTGATTCGCCGCACGCTTACCTTCTCCCCCCGGTGTCGTAGCGGGATTCGGCCCGGACCCCAGGAGTGAACATTTGCGCTACCGAGACTATAGCGAATAAGTGCGGCGCGATAAGACCCTCGACAGGCCATTCTCCCCCGGGGTTAAAGAGGGCTCCCCCGGGAGTAAAGAGGGCGCGCGCGACCGGCGCCGTAAGTCATCCACCGCCACAGGGCCTCCATGGGCCCCTGACCGACAGCTCGAACCCACAGTATCGAAATCGTGACCTGGACCACCCAGACGGCCAGGACCAGAACGCCGAGCCCCGTCACGCTCATTGTGCCGAACAGTCCCAGGCCGAACCCTTGCATCAAGGTCACCGCGATCACGGATTGGGCGAGATAGTTGGTCAGTGCGAGGCGGCCGGTCGAGGCGAGTGCGCGGCGTAGGGGCGCAATATGACCCTGGCGGACGATCCAGAGTACCGTGCCGGCATAGCCGGCGGCGACGAACAGGCTGCCGGCATAGTTAAATTGCATCCCAAGCGTGTAATGCGCGACGAAGTCCCATCCCGTGGCTTCGTTGAATTGGATACCCGCTTCCACGATCGGCAGACCGATCAACAGCCCCCCGCAGGCCACGGCGAAATAGGTCGAGGGTCGGGCCCCGCCGGTCAGGAAGCCCGATTTGACCAGCGCCATGCCGATGGCCATCAGCCCCATGATCCGGAACGCGGTCCCGTAGAGAAAAAGACTGAGCTGAATGCCCAGCGCCTCGGAGACATTCGCCGTCACTTGAGCAGGCCAGCCGCCGGAGCCGCGCAGCGCGATTTCCTGCGCGATCACGGTTTGAGTGGGCATCCAGGCGGCCTCCATGGCCTGGCGCTCCCAGTCCGGCAGGGCCGCCAGGGTCAGGCCAAAGCCATAGGCCATCAGCCCGGCCGCGATGATCAGTCCAAGGCCGATTGCCATGAGCAGGGCCGGGCGCAGCGTGCGCAAGGGCGCCACCAGAAAGCCGCACAGCGCATAGCACACCAGAATGTCCCCGGGCCAGATCAGATAGGCGTGCAAAAGCCCGAGCCCGAGCAGGACCAGGAGGCGGCGCCGGTGCAGGGCGCCGCCGGCCCGCCGCGTCATCATTATAATGCCTGCCCCGAAGAGGACACTGAACAGGGTGTAGAACTTGCTCGCGATGAGCAGCGTGGTGGCGTGCCAGACCACCGCATCGCTGCCTGTGAGCACGCCGAGGGCGCGGGGATTTGAATAAAAAGCCTGGGGAAGGCTGAAATTCCAGACATTGATGGCGAAGATGCCGAGCACAGAAAATCCGCGCAGGACATCGAGGCTTTCATGGCGGATCGCCTGCGGCGACGCAGCCGGTGGCGGATTGCGCATGTCAGGCGAAGCCATCGGGGTCATTGGCCCGGTCCCTCCCAAGGGTTCCCGAGTCACTCTATGGCAAGGGGGTTGGCGGTGTCCCGCGACGGGTTGATCGCGTCCCGGAAAGATCTGGCATCGCCTGTGCTGGGCGACTAAAGAGGCGGCGGGGTGATCTTCGATGTCTCGGAATTGGGTGGGGACGTCGACGGGCGACGGGGGCAGCGGGACCGGCGGTCTGTCTACAAGGACAGGCGTGCCGGATGGTGGCGTAGGGCGTGAGGAGACCTGAAACATGATTATGCACCAGGAATTGGTCGACATCGTCCGCGATGCATCGGCAGATCAGGATGCGGTGCAGCTTCAGGAAATCCTGAACACCTATTTCCGCGTCGATGACATGCCCTCGCCCTTGCGCCCTTTTGCGCCCCATATTCGGCTGCAGGAGCGCCGGGTGACGGTGGGCGGCGGCGATGCCGCCGAGCAGGGCCTCGATTTCGCAAACGCCATCTTCCTCGCCATTCGCTACATTCAGTATCGGGACAGAGTGGCGGCGGGGCGTGGGCGCCTGCGGATCATCGCGCAGGGCGATAGCTGGTTCCAATATGCCCTGCGCCGGCGCGACATCATCGATCACCTGGGCCGGCACCATGCGATTCTCTCCCTGGGCGGCGGTTCGGACACCATCGAGAGAATGCTGCGCCGCAAGGATTATCTCGAGCCGATCCGGGAGGAGCAACCCGACGTCTTCCTGATGTCCGTCGGCGGCAACGACCTGTTCGGTGCGCGGGCCCTGGCCCCGATCCTGCTGCCCTTCACGCCGGGGATGGACCCGGAGGACCTTATCGATCGGGACGGCCTGTCCGAGCATCTCGGCATTATCATGGCCCATTTCCGGGATATCGTTGCCAATGTGGTCGTCGCCGACGCCGATGTGGTGATCGCCGCCCATGGCTATGACTACAGCTGGCCGAAGGCCGGTGGGTCTTGGCTCGGCGCGCTTCTGAACCAGGCGGGCATTCCCCTTGATATCGGGCGGAAAGTCGTCGGGCTGATCATCGACGAGTTCAATGACGGCCTGAGCCATTTGCAGACGGATCTTTTCGCCGGCCGCTTCCGTCATGTGGATCTGCGCGGACATGTGGACCGGGGGGCCGTGTCCTGGTTCGATGAACTCCACCCGATGGATGACGGCTATGCCCGGGCAGCGAACCGGTTCGAGGACGTGCTGGCCGATGTCGCCCCGCGCGAGGGGGTCCGTGTCCCGGTGTTTGCGGGCGAGGATTTCGCCATGCGGCTCGCGGCCGTGAGCGGCCTCGACCTGGACAGTCTGTCCCGGGAAGACGCTGTGGGATACGCCAATACGGCCCACGACGCGGCGCCGGACCACGGATACAGAACCGGTCCCGTCGATGAGATGCCTCCTGATGGGGACGCGCCCCGGGATCACGACCATGTCGATGACGCCCCTGCGGACGAAAGGCCGGCAGAGCGGGCAGCCGGCGCCTTCACCCGGCGCCTGTTCGGGGGGGACGCCGCCCATCCCGAAGACGGCCAGGGCCCGGAGGACAGCCAGAACCTGGCGTTCGGTCTGGATCCGGAAGACGAGCATGACCCGGACGAAAATGCCCTGTCGGAAGACATGGCGGCCGAGCAAAAGCGCAGGGAGGCGGAAGCCGAAGCCGCGTTCTTTGCCGCCGCGGCAAAAGACCGGTCCGGACCGGCGCGGCCCGTCCGCGCGGCGTCCGACTGGCAGTCGACCCTGTCGGATCTCGACGCCATCACTCTGAAAGGCGACAGGGGGCGGCGCCAGGAGGATATGGCGTCCTGGGCTGGGCCCGACACCCATGACGCCGCTCAGGAAGACGACGCTTTTTCTCAAAGCGGTCATCATCCGCAAGATGAGGGCCGTTCGTTGGACGAGAGTGAGGACTTTGATCCGGAGGCGGACTGGGGAGGAGAGGGCGCCGACGCCCCGTCCAGCACCTCCGACGATTGGCCGGAGCTGGAGGACGCTTCCACATCGCCCGAGGAAGACGGGGAAGAACGGGAGGATCCCATGGTCCGGTCCGTTCCCTTTCCGGAGGCCTTCACACCACCGCCCCTGACCCCTGCGCAGGGGCCGGAGGATCCGGATATTGAGGCCTATTCCGATGAAGACGGTGATGTGTCCCATGATGTTCTGGAGGGGTCCTTTGAACCGGTGAACGAGGACGGGCCGCTGGATGAGGACGCTGGCGATGTCCGGTCCGATGCGGTGTCCTTGCGCGACAACGAGCCCGAACCTGTCGCTGTGGTGCCCGAACCTGTTGCTGTGGTGGAAGACGCGCCGGTAGAGCCGGCGTCCGAAGACACTGTGGACCACCCGTCGGACCCGGTTACCGCGGCGCCCATGCGGCCAAGCGCGGGCGGGGCAGGGACGGTCGATCCCTCCGACAGCGACAAGACCTATCAACCTGTGGATCGTGCCATGTCCAATCCATCCGATTTCGACTCAGACCGTTACCCCGGGTTGGCTGCGGGGGCCGCATCTTCCGGCCGGGCCGCGGACAAACGGCTCAAGGCACCCGGCAACCCGTCGGCGGATGGCCTGTCGACCGGCCCAGGGCGGTCCATGCCGTCCCACCTTGCCATTCGCAATCGGGTCCAGGCGGCTCGGGACCTTTCGCTCCGGGCCCTGCGGGATCATGTGAACGTGGTCCAGGGCGGCACCCGGGCGATCATACAGGAGTTCGAGGAGGTCCTCGCCGAACTCGACGAGCCAGACACGGAAGAACGGGTCCAGGCCCGCATGGAACTGGCGCCGTTCGGCGACAGTCATTTCCTTGAGCGGATCATGGGCGAATCCGACCTGTATCCGTTTTCCTTCCTGGAAAAGGGCCACCGGACGGGGACGTCCGTGGCCAAGATCAATGCGGTTGGCCCGGACGGAACGGTCCTGGGCTACAGCTCGGGATTCCTTGTCGCGCCGGGTCTTTTGTTGACCAACAATCATGTCCTCAGCGATCCGGCCATGGTCGCCCGAAGCCATGCGGTCTTCGACTACGATCTCGACGAGTTCGGCCTGCCGCGGCCGACGCGCAGCTTTTCCTTGACGGGAGAGATCTTTCTGACCTCGGAGCGGTTCGATTACACGATCCTGAGCGTGGCATCCGTCAGCCGGGAAGGCATGCCGCTGAGCGACTATGGATGGATCCCCCTGATCCGGCCATCCGGCAAGGCTCTCAAGCATGAGCGCCTGAGCATGATCCAGCATCCCATGGGAGACTATAAGAAGATCGCCCTGCGCCAAAGCTTCGTGATCGGCGTGCGCGGCGCCTTCATTTATTATACAACGGATACGGAGCAGGGCTCCTCCGGCGCGCCGGTCCTGAACGACCAGTGGCAGGTCGTCGCCTTGCACCATCGCTCCGTTCCCGACCCGGACCATCCCGGACAGTATCTGGCCAATCGCGGCGTGCGGATCAGTGCGATTTTCGAGGATCTGGAACGCCTGAAGGGCGAAAACAATGCCCAGGCCTCACGGATCCTGGAACGGCTCGCCACCCGCCATGATCACGACGCCCGCTCGCGTCGTGCAGGCCCGGGCGCCGGCCGTGCCGGTGCGGTCTTGGAGAGCCCGGCCGCGAGCGATCCCATGTCCCTTTACAAGGCGCTCGATACAATGACGGCCGACCGGCGGGAGGCGGAAGGTCCGGAGACCACGCGCCTTGAAGAAAACCCGCGGGTGGTCAGCGGGCCCGGCGCACCCCGTGACTATGAATGGGACGACGCGGACTGGGTCCTCGACCATCAGAACCATCCCGATACGGCCCATTTGCCCCGTGCCGTGGACGAGACCTTCGACCTGACGGCGGAGGTGCTGGAGGTGATCGGACGCAACAATGCCTTCGAGCCCCATTTCGCCCCCCATGGCAAGATCCTGTTTGCCCTGCGCGGAGCGGTCCTCGCCGACGGCAGCTTCAGCCGCGAGGACCAGTCGAGCCTGCCCATCAAGGTGGTGCGCCCGAACCACCAGACCTTCCGTTGTCTGATCGGCATTTACGACACGGGCACCAAGCGGTTGTCGGCCTATCGCGGGTCCACTGTGCCCAATGCCGGCGCGGTCCTCGGCTATTACCGGTTCCGGAATTTCCAGGCCGATCGGGTCATGGCCAATCTCTTGCCAGCGGGCTGTTATCAGATGTGCGTGGGCACCCATGCCGGCAGGAGCCGGATCGTGCAGGGCGCTTTGCGGCTGGGGACCGGTCCGACCCCCGATACGGCCTCCGAGGTCACGGTCCTCAGGACCGAGAACGATGTCAGCTACGGCACCATGGACCGGTGGGACCCGTGCGTGCCCAAGGACAATCTGCATCCGGCCTTCGGCCTCAACAGTTTTGCATCCCAGGGCTGTCTGACCATTCGGGGTTACCAGAATGCACCGGATGGAGATGCAACCCATCAGTGGGCGGAATTCCAAGCCAAAGCCGGCATCGGGCCGGACAAGAACGGCATGCGCTACGACCTCGTGCTGGTTACGGGCATGGAGGCGGCGGCGACCGCCATGGCGCTCGAGTCCGGCGGCAACATGAAGCCGCTCCAATGCCTGCGCCACGGCTCGCGGGGGGATGCGGTGCGCCGGCTTCAGCGCGCGATGGGCGTGCGGGACAGCGGCAGTTTCGACGCGGCCACGAAATTCGAACTGACCCGCCTCCAGAACAAGAAGCTCACCATCGCGACCGGCACTATGACCCGGGACATGCAGACGCGCCTGGGCCTGTCCGTTTTTACCGATTGATCCGTCGCCGTCGCGGCAACCACAAGGCCTGGCCGGGCGGGTCCGGTCAGCGCGCCATCCGGCGCTTGCGGAAGGCCTCAAAGGAAACGACCTTGTCGTCCGCATCGTCTTCGGTTTGGGCGTCGGCGTCGGGTGCCGCGCTCCCCGCTCGGGCCTCTTCCGTCTGGCCTTCCGCTGTGTCCCAGGTCCGGGGCGCGGTGGCCCCGGCCGCCAGGGCGGCGGGGCCGATCAGGGGCTCCGGCGCGCTGGGCTGTTCGTAAAGCGCGATGCTGACGGGCAATGTGGCGTCCGGCGTGGCCGTTTCGTCATGCCAGGATTGTTCGTAGGCGAGGCGACGGGCCTCTTCCTCGTTATCGGCCTCGATGATCATGTCGACAAAGGCTTGGTTCGGCCTGGAAAAGAGAACACGGTAACGGGGCATGGGACCGGTTCCTTGCTGCGCGGGGGTGGTGCTCCGGGCGGGCTTGGGAGCCGGCTGGACCCGGGGCGACGGCGCCGCTTTTCTGTCTACAGGCCTTAGGGTGAAGCAGCCCCAAGGCGAAATGGGGGCGTGAGCAGGGACCGCCAGCGCCTGCATCCAAAAGTCGTAAAGCACAGGGAGTGACCGCGCCTTGATCCAGGGCACAAAGAGGGTCGTGGTGGTCGGCGCGGGTCCGTCGGGCCTGTTCGCGGCGGAGCGCCTCGCGGCGGAAGGGCTTGACGTCACCGTCTTTGAGCGCATGCCCACGCCCGGGCGCAAATTTCTTCTGGCGGGCCGGGGTGGGCTCAATCTTACCCACAGCGAAGCCCTCGACCGGTTCAAGACCCGGTACGGCCCGGAAGCGGCGCGGCTCGGCCCGCTGCTTGAGGCGTTTTCGCCGTCCGATTTGCAGGACTGGTGCCGGGGCCTCGGGCAGGAGCCCTTCACCGGCACCAGTGGCCGTGTCTTTCCAAGCGGGTTTAAAGCCTCACCCTTGTTGAGGGCGTGGCTGCGCCGGCTGGAGGCGCGCGGCGTCCGGCTTGAGGCCCGAAAACGCTGGCTTGGCTGGTCCGAGGCGGGTGCTTTGCGTTTCGAGGACACGATGTCTGGCAAGGGTGTGGAGGTTGAGGCGCCGGACGCCCTGGTGCTTGCCTTGGGCGGCGCGAGCTGGCCGCGCCTCGGCGCCGATGGCGGCTGGGTCGGGGCCCTTCAGCAGGCGGGCGTAACCGTCATGCCCCTGCGCCCGGCCAATTGCGGGTTCACGGTGGCCTGGAGCCCGGCCTTTGCCGAGCGGTTTGCCGGAACGCCGCTCAAGACCGTAGGCCTGTCTTTTCAGGGCCGAACCTTACGCGGACACGCCACGGTGACCGCCCAGGGCCTTGAGGGCGGCGCGGTCTACACCCTGTCCCGGGACCTGCGGGATGCGCTCGAACGGGGCGGGCCGAACCTGCTCTCCCTCGATCTTGCCCCGGATCGCCCGGTGGAGGCCCTGACTGTCCGTCTGTCCAAGGGCGGGGCCCGGCAGTCCCTGTCCAATCGGCTGCGCAAGGCGGGGCTCGTGCCCCTGGCCGGGCCGTTGCTGCGCGAAACGGTCAGTCCCGGCCTGCCCGGCGACCCCACTGCCCTGGCCGCCCTGTTGAAGGCCGTGCCGATCCGCGTGACGGGCACGGCGGGACTGGAGCGGGCCATTTCGACAGCGGGCGGCGTGGCCTGGGACGCGCTCGACGATGATCTGATGCTGAGGGCCCGGCCGGGCGTGTTCCTCGCCGGGGAAATGCTGGACTGGGAGGCGCCCACGGGCGGTTATCTGCTTCAGGCGTCCTTCGCGACCGCCCACCATGCGGCCCTTTGCGCCGCAGCCTATGCGTCAAGGAGGTCCTGTGGCTGATCCCCTTGGCAACCCGGCCGGTCCGGCATCCCTGATGCTCCTGATCCGGATCCTCTCGCGGCTGAGTTTTTTCGCCCTCGGCGCCGTCATCGTCTATCTGTCCCTGAAACCCAGCATGGCTTTGGGGACTTCGGACAAGATGCTGCATCTTCTGGGGTATGGCGTGTGGACCTTTGCCTCCCTGATCGGGATTCGGCGACGGCCCTGGGCCCTCGGCGTGGCGGCGGGGATCCTGCTCCTCAGTGGTCTGATCGAGCTGATCCAGCCCCATATGGGCCGGGTCGGCGATTGGGGCGATTTCATCGCCAATGGCCTCGGTGTTCTGCTCGGCGGCGGTCTCGCCCGGGCGGCCCGGTCCCTCGCGTCATGGGTCTTCTGCACAAGGACGATTTAACGGCCGCGTCCCCCGGCGGCGTTGATGGCCTGGGCCACGTGATGGCCGACCCGCAGGGAGGCACGCACGGACGGGTGAATCATATCGCCGCTGTAATCCGCCGGGTCGTCCGGCGAAACCATATCCGCGGCGGATACGAAAAACAGGCGTCGGTCCCGCTGGGCCAGCCGGGCAAGGCGCTCATTGAGGGCGGCAAGTTCATCCGTACACGCCTTGAAAAAGCTGCGACCCGACCGGCCCGGATGGTAATAGCCCACGATCATGACCCTCGAGCCCATCTGCGTCAGGCGAGACAAAAAGCGTGGAATGTCCCCGTCCCGGGCCTTGGCATCGATCAGGCCGTCAAGGACCGCCGCGCAATCCTCACATCGGCATTCGGCCGCCAGATCGTTGGCCCCCCCTTCGAACAGGATCCAGTCCCAGGTCCCACCGGCATATTGGGTGCGGATGTCCTGGTCGCTGGCGCGGAGCACCAGATTGGGGTGGGACAGGAACGCACCGCCCACGGAGGCATTGAACACCGGGCGGTTCAGCCGCACGGCGACCACGTCCGGAATGGACTGGCCGGTCTTGCGGTGCCAGGCGAAAATGGAATCCCCCAAAGCCAGCATGGGCAGGCCGCCTTCCTTTTCCGCCTCCCGGTTGCCGCAGCTTGCGACGACCGCGGCGCACAGGACAGCCGTCATGCCAAGGACCATCAGACGGGTGACGGCGGCCCTGATCCGGCGCGCGGTGGGGGAGGCGGACATGGCGGTTCCTTCGTGACAGTGGAGGACGTCTTCATGATTGTCGCATGGGTGCGCTTCGTCTAAAACAGGATCAGATGGTGCCGTCCGTGTGGATGGGTAAAAGGGAAGCCGGTGCGGCCCAATCCCGTGGACAATGTCCCGGAATTGGGGCAAATCCGGCGCTGAGCCCGCAACTGTAGGCGGAGAGTGCCGTGATCAAGGACCGGGGGGCAGCGCCTTCCCCGTCCCGCCACTGGAAGGCGATCCGTCCGGACCGATCGGGACCGGCGCCGCATCCGGGAAGGCCGACCACGGTGCCGTGACCCGCAAGCCAGGAAACCTGCCATCGCGTCGTCCTGTTCCCGGGCCGGGATGTGCCATGGGGCGCGGAAAGCGTGAACCGCTCGTGGCGACAGTGTGAACCCGAATCGGAGCCGCCGGTCCGGGCGCTGTCCCGGTTGGGTCTCCAGTGAGGCCACTGCCGTCCCGAGCGCTCCCGGTCCACCGGCTCCCTGGCAAGCAGGGACCGTCCGCCATGACCCGTTTCCTTTCGGGCCGTTTCCAATCCGCGCGCTATTGTCCTGAACCGGATTTGTTTCTTGGCGATGGAGCATCCTGATGCTCCGGATGATTCTGTTTATGGTGATCCTGTTCGCTGGGTCCTGGATGAGCAGGGCCGCCGCAGGGCCCGCCCGTGTGGTGTCCCTCGATTATTGCGCCGATCAATATGTGATGGCTCTGGTGGGCCGGGATCGCATCGCCGGCGTCTCTCCCGCGGCCGGATCGGAATATTCCTATCTTGCGGCGCAGGCAGACGGTTTGCCGCGAGTCCGGCCCAACAGCGAGGCGATCCTGCTCGCCGAGCCCGATCTCGTGGTGCGCCAATATGGTGGCGGATCCAATGCCGGGGCGCACCTTAACCGGTTGGGCATCCCCGTGGCCCAGATCGCCTTCGGCACCTCGTTGACCGTGGCGGCAGACAATCTGCGTCGCATGGGCACTGCCCTGGGTGCCGAGGGCCGGGCCACCGCCTTGTTGACGCAGATGGACGTGCGCCTGGAACGCGTGCGGCAGACCATTGCCGGGTGGACGGATCGTCCGAGGGCCCTCTATCTCACGCCGGGCGGCTTCACCTCCGGCGGTGGCACATTCGTCGATGATATCCTGACCCGGGCCGGTGTGCGGAACATGGTGGCCGAGCAGGGACGCGACGGCTGGCTCGCCGTGGACCTGGAGCAGATGGTGCTCGAGCCGCCGGACATGATCGTGGGGGCGTTTTTCGACCTCAGCAGCAATCACGTCACGTTTTGGTCTCTCGAGCGCCACGCCTTCTTCAGGCGCATCCTGGAGGAAACACCTACCGTGCTCATCCCGGGGCGGCAGGTTGCCTGTTCCGCCTGGTTCGCGACCGACGCCATTGAGACCATTCATGTCTTCGCGTCCGGTCTACGCCCGTCCCCCGCGGCCCAAGACAGGAGCGCGCCAGACCCATGAGCCGAACATCCCTTGCTCTGAGCCTCTCGCTGGCTTTCCTCCTTCTCCTGATGGCCTTTGCCGGTCTTATGACCGGGTTCGCGCCCATTGGTCCCGGCGCCGTGCTGCAGGGCCTGCTGTCCGATCCCGATACGGACAAGATGGCCCTGATCGTCCAGGACATCCGGGCGCCCCGCCTGATCGTGGGCATGCTTGTCGGGGCCGCGCTCGGCATGTCCGGTGCGGCTCTTCAGGGCCTGTTGCGCAACCCGCTGGCCGATCCCGGTGTCATCGGCGTATCCGCCAGCGCCGGACTCGGGGCCGTGCTGGCCATTTATTATGGAGCGGCGGCGATTACGGTCTATGCGATCCCCGGCTTCGCCATGTTGGCGGCCCTGGTGTCAACGCTGCTGCTTTATGCCCTGGCACGCCGGGACACGAGCGTGTTGACCCTGATCCTGGTCGGGGTGGGGATCGCCTCCCTGGCGGGCGCGCTCACATCCCTTGCCATGAACCTGTCGCCCAATCCGTTTTCCCTGGCCGAAATGGTGCTTTGGCTGCTCGGCTCTCTCGCAAACCGCTCGCACACGGATGTTCTGCTGGCCGGACCCTTCGTGGCTCTCGGGCTGGGCTGCCTGCTCGCCGCGGCCCGGCCCTTGAGGGCCCTGACCCTGGGGGAGGAAACCGCGGCCTCCATCGGCGTCAATCTGGTGCGCACGCGGATCCTGGTCATTCTGGGCACGTCCCTCAGTGTGGGAGCCGGCGTCTCCGTGACAGGCAGTATCGGCTTTGTCGGGCTTATCGTGCCCCATATGCTGCGCCCCTTTGTGGGCGCTGATCCAGCGCGCCTGTTGATCCCCAGTGCCTTGGGCGGTGCGATCCTGATCACCGTGGCGGATCTCTTCATCCGCCTGATTCCCACGGACCAGGAACTCAAGCTCGGCGTGCTCACGGCCATTCTGGGTGCGCCTGTTTTCCTGGCCCTTGTTATCCGGACACGGCGGAGCATGCGATGAATGGTCTTGAAGCGGAACGACTCTCGGTCGCCCTCGACGGACGTCCGGTCCTTCAGGACGCGTCCTTCGTGGCGGCGCCTGGCGTGATGACGGGGCTGATCGGGCCCAATGGCGCGGGGAAATCCACACTGCTGCGCGCTCTGCTGCGCCTTGTGCCCCTCTCGGCCGGGCTCATCCGTCTCGATGACGAAGACATCAGCGCATGGCCCACCCACCGGCTTGAAGGTCGGGTCGGCTATCTGCCCCAGGGGCAGACGATCCACTGGCCCCTGGCGGTTGAGGCTCTGGTCGCCCTCGGCCGGCCCGTGATGGCCCGTCCCCTGGGCCGTCCGTCAGCGGAAGACCGGGAGGCCGTCGAGACGGCCCTTGCGTTGACCGGGCTGCAGGACTTGCGGACGCGTCTGGTCACCAGCCTGTCGGGGGGCGAACGGGCCCGGGTGCTGCTCGCCCGGGTGCTGGCCGGGCCGGGCCGCATCATCCTGGCCGACGAGCCGGTCGCCTCCCTCGATCCTTATCACCAGCTCGCCATCATGGAGGTGCTGTCCGGAGCCGCCCGCGCGGGCCGGGCCGTGGCGGTCGTGCTCCACGATCTGTCCTTGGCGGCACGCTTTTGCGATCACCTGGTGCTGCTGGATGGCGGCAAAGTCGCGGCCGACGGGCCGCCGGCCCATGTGCTGACCCCGGAGCGTCTCGCCGAAGTCTATCACATCGACGCCCGCCTCGACGGCGCAGATCTGCGGCTGGGCGGGCGCCTGTCCGTGTAAGGAGGGGCGGGCTTTTGCTCCGCCCCCTGCTTGCCCGTGCCTAGCGCATCTCGATCATGCGGTTGCCGGAGGTGTAGTGGCGCAGACCGCGATTGAAGATCGCGACACTGAGCGCGAGGTAACCACAGGCGGCACCGCCCATGGCCAGCAAAAGCCCTAAATTCTGCGTGCGCATCGCCTCTACGGGCACGAAGGCGATGAAGCCTGCCGGGAACAGCGTCAGGGTCAGGATCTTCGCCGCCGGCGAAAAGCCGTTATGGGGATAGGTCGATACCAGAATGAAAGCCTCCATGATCCGGTCGGGCATGCCACTGCCCAGGGGCAGGAAGAAGGGCAGCGCATGTACCGTAATCGCGGTTGCCTGCATGATCATGGCCCCGAAGATCATCATCGGGATCAGCCAGGTCAGGTCCGACACACTATAGCCCGCAACGAGAAACCACATGGCAAAGGCGGTGGCCACGTCGCCGAGGCCCGCTTCCCGGCTCTCCCGGAACACGAGCGCCAGCAGGGGATGGCGCGGCGTACACAGATGGCTGTCCAGCTCCCCGTTGAGGATGGTGCGCCCGACATCCAGGGTTCCGCCGCCGATCAGGAAGGCGAGACCGAAGGACGAGGCGGCCATGCCGTAAAGCGTGGCGAGATCGCCCAGCTCCCAACCCCTGAGGGACGAGAAGTGGGAGAAAAAAATGAACCAGACCATGAACATAATGAAGTTCTGGATCAGCATGAGACTGTTCATGACCAGGAAGACCCGAAGGTCCCGGGTGGACGTGCGCACCGCCAGACGCATGAGATGGGCGATGTATCCGGCGAGGCTCAAGGGCCCGGGGCCGGAATGGCGTTCGGTCACGATCATCAGTATCCCCTCCACAAAATGATCCGGTTCGCCCTGGTCTGGACGGCGGCGAGAAGCGCGCCGACCACGCCGAGCCAGAAAAGCTGGATGGCGACGCCGGCCACCAGAACGGCCGGAGCCGGGTCGAAGGCGATCCGTCCGGGGATGGTCAGGATTGCCGGAAACGGCGTGAGCCAAGCCGCCGCGGCGATCGCCTGGGGGTAAAGCGCGATCGGCAGGATCAGCCCGCCCAGAAGGAACAGTACCTTCTGGACGATCCAATAAACGGGCCGTCCATAAGGGCCCCAGACCTCCACAAGGCCGACAATGGCCAGAATCCAATGGAGCAGCAGGGTGCTGAGCATCAAGGACAGGCCCAGAAACAGCGCCTGCACGGGCCCGAACGGAAACAGGCCGGTGAAGAACAGCCCGAGCCCCGTTGCAGCCAGGCAGAACACGGGCAGATCGAAACTCAACCGGCCGATCCATTCCCCTGTCTTCAGGACCATCAGGCTTACGGGTCGGTGCAGGCTGGCGGCATACTCACCGGTCAGAACGATGTCCCGCATATCGCGGAAGGAGCCCGCCGTGGCCAACGCCACACATTCCGTAATCGCCACATACCAGACCATGCGGGCCCCCGTGATCCCCGATGCATCGCTTTTCCCAAGTTCCTCGAAGGGCGTGATGGCGAAGATGGAGGCAAAGACGCCGACCAGCAGGGCATAGATCGTGAGCGGAAAGGCCATGATCCACCACTCGAGGCGCGCCCGTCGTTGTCCGAAGCCGATGAACGCCGCAAAACTGCTGAAACGCTGTCTCATTGTCGTTCTCCGTAAAGCCG
Source organism: Alphaproteobacteria bacterium (assembly GCA_050331455.1). Classification (GTDB taxonomy): domain Bacteria; phylum Pseudomonadota; class Alphaproteobacteria; order JAJFIK01; family JAJFIK01; genus CAYUYV01. The sequence goes on along the minus strand of JBHJGV010000048.1, from coordinate 35,611 downwards.
CAGAATGATGGACTCCAGGGGCGCAGCCTCGATGCTGAGATCGCGCACCGACAGGGTTTCAAGGGCCTGCGCCACGACGCGGTCAACCCGGCTATGCTTCGTATCGACACGGAGGGTCAGCCGGTGGCGATCCCGGGCGGTCAGTTCCACGCCCGGCATATCGGCCCCCAGGGTCAGATGCGGCGCTTCCTCATCCGTCACCAGAACCACCTGCTTGGCGGTCAGGAAATCCGCACGCAGGGCCTCCAACGGGCGGTCAAGCAGGATCCGGCCGTCATTGATGAGGATCACCCGGTCGCAGATTTCCTCGATATCGCCCGTGTCGTGACTGGTCAGGACGATGGTCGTATCCTCCGCCTGCGCCAGATGTTTCAAGTGCTCACGCAGCAGGGCCTTCGCCGTCACGTCGAGCCCGATGGTGGGCTCGTCCAGGAACAGCACCGAGGGGCCATGAAGCAGGCTGCCGGCGATTTCGCAGCGCATGCGCTGGCCGAGAGACAGGCTCTTGACCGGTTGGCCGATCAAATGACCGATCTTCAGTACCTCCACCACATGGTCAAGGCGCCACCGATAGTCGGCCTGCGGAATGGCGTACATCCGGGCGATCAGGTCGAAACTGTCCTGGGCCGGCAGGTGGTACCAGAGCTGGGAGCGCTGGCCGAACACCACGCCGATGCGCAAGGCCAGCGCCTGGCGCTCCGCCCACGGCACATGGCCGGCAACCTGCGCGGTTCCGCCGCTGGGAAACAGGATGCCCGTCAGCATTTTCAAGGTGGTGGACTTGCCCGCCCCGTTGGGGCCGATAAAGGCCACGCGTTCCCCCGGTGCGATGGAGAAGGAGACCTCGTCCACGGCGGTGAACGGTTGTTGTCCCTTGCGGGTAAAGCGTTTGGTCAGTCCGTCGACGGCCACGATCATGGGCTCTCTCCTTGGAACCAAGGGAGAGATCTGACGAACCCGGCGGATTGTGGGGGTGTGTGTCAGCCTCTCCCGGGAGGGGCTGACGGGGACAAAAACCGATCAGCCAAACGGGAAAAAAACGGGGGTATTGGCCACGCCGGCCACGGCCCATGCGGAAAGACCCGCTGCGCCCCGGCCCGGTGCCACACGGCCTGCCGCGCGGCGGGGGCCGGCGGTGCCAAGGCTTGGGGGGAGGCAAATGCGGGTCGTCATGGCCCAATCCGTTTCGTTGCTGAACAAGACACAGCGAAAGCTAGTCGAAGGTGGCGAGAAAATCCAGACCCTATTCACCGGAGACTGATTTTTTTCGGATCGATCCGGAGACGATGCAATCCTTGTCTGGGGAGGCCTTGGTCTTCACAGGCGTGGTCGCCAATCAAGCCATAGGGCATGGCGGTGGGGGAGGGACCCGGTCCACAGGGGCTGCCGCCGACGGATCCTGGAGCGAGCCTGGACCCGGCAACCCGGATTTGCGCCGCACGACATCCCCCGTCGTCCGGTTGGACCCGATTGCACTCAGCCGGCCGCCGGTCGACGCCAGACGCCCCAAGAGCGCTGGCCGGAGCGCTGGCCAGAGCGCCGAATTCGGTCGCCTAAACCCGGGGGGAGGCACGGTGATGCCGGGGCCGCGGGCTGGGCCCATGGTCGGATCTGGGACAGCGGCAGGATACGGAACGGTCACGCCCTTGGGGCAGACTGGGGATCCGGGCCGCTTTGTCTGTCCGTCGGTGCGGAGGGACCGACCACTATGGATGACGTTTACCTTGAGTTCATTTCCCACGGCACGAGTGTGAAGGTCTGTGCCGTGTGTGCCCGAACGGGGATCGAGGTCGTTGTCGTGGGCCCGGCCTCGGCAGGCCAGGAGCAGCTCAGCCGCGTTGCCGTGGCCAAGCTGCGTTATGTCATGGGCCGGAACAAAGCCCGCAACGCGGCCCAACCGCCCGGAAACGGACGGCGGGGCCTTGTGGTCTGAGTCCGATCACGTCGCATGGATGGTTTTTATCAGTGTAGAGATGTCTTCCAGGGTCCAGGCATTATAGTTGCACAGCTTGACCACGGCTTCCCTCTCTTCCGTATTGGCAAAGGGGTCCACATTGTCTGCGATTTGCTCGCTCTTGTGATCGACGGTGGTCGTTACGGTCAGGGGGCCGGACATTTGCTTCATGTTGGCGCGCTCGACCTTCACGCAATAATTAAATTCCGGCCTAATCAGCTCACTGAGAAAGTCATCCAGAGTGTCTGACTCCCTGGCGACCGTGTTGGTTTCCGTGTCCAGTTCCATGTAAATGCCTGTGCCCAGCACCCCGTCGCGGCGCACGTCCTCGAACTGATCCGTGGTCGCCTTCCAGCCCGCCAGGGCGTTGTAGACCGCGCCCTGTTTGCGCAGCCGGTTGAGTCCGTCGAGCTGCATGGTCTGGGGGGTATGGTTGCCCACATCGTCCTGGCTGAAGCCGAACACCACGTGTTTGTCGCCGGTCTCGAACATCAGGCCTTCATGGCGCACCGGCATTCCATGGGTCGAAAAGGTGTTTTGCAGATGGCAGGTGCGCAGCAGCACGGTCCCGGCATCGGTCGTCTCGGGGCGGATGACGAATTTTCCACGGTAGAGGAACAACTCCTCGACATTCTGATTCGGCTGTTTGAGCTGCATGAACCACGCGGTGTAAACGATATGCCGGGCATCCGTGCTCCAGCTTTGGTTCATGGCCTTGTGACGTGCCGAGATCGCATAATGGGTGAGATCGAAGACGGGATCCACTTTCCAATCGGATGTGGTCGGATCATAGGTGTCTGCCGCATCCTTCGAAATTTTTCGTCCCTGTTCATAAATGTCCGTCACTGGAAGGCCGCTTTGGCCGAAGCCGCGCTTTTTGAGATTCTTGATGATGAAGTCAATCTCTTCGAGGGTCAGGGTCAGCGGGAATTGCAGCCCGTCCTTGTTAAAGTCCGAAATCTGTTGGATCAGGATCATCTGCTTTTTCCGATGTTTCGGGTCATCGGATTTCAGCCAATCGGGTAGCGCGAGCATCGGGTCCACATCGCCCATGCGGCCCCGGTTGTCCATTTCCGGGAAGCCCTGCTGCTGAAGCCGGCGGACGGCCAGCCAGATGCGTGCGGCTGTCAGGTCCTTCGGTGGGCGGTCTTCGCGCTCCTTTTCGTTCCAGTGGGTCTTGTACAGCTCGTCGATCATGGCGCCGGTAATAACGCCTTCAACGGAAAAATAGCCGGCCGCCTCGATTTCCGTGAGAAGTGCTCGTAATTCCTTGGCTTTCCGGGTCAATGTCTGCCGATCTGTCATGGTCTTTCCCCTGAACCTCTCACCGTTGGCTGATGTGTGTCGTTGTCCGGTTTCTCCCGTATCGCCAAAGGTCGGATTGACGCCGCGCAAGACGTATTCCACCCCTCGACTGTTCCCGTGTTAACAGTCTACACGCCTTTTTTATGGTTGTAGAGCATCAAATGCCAGGACGCCGCGGGGCAACCCGCCCTCGACAACAGGGCGAGGTGACCGTCCTTTCGCGGCATTGGGAACGGCTGGGAGCGTGATCCGGCCTTACGCCCTGGGCCGGCCTTACGCCCTGGGAATGAGTGTTGCAATGTCGTCCATGTTCCAGTCGCTATAGTCCTTCAGCATGGAAACGGCCTGGCGTTCCTCCGCCGTCAGGGCGGAATCTGAGGCCGGCATTTCCCGTTCCGAACCATCCATGCGAGTCGTGCTGACCAGGACGGGACTGTCCCGGCGGGTCATATCCGCCCGGACAATCAGCTTGCAGTAATTTTCCGTCTCGTCGGTCAGGGCGTCCAGAAGATCGGAAAGGGATGTCGTCCCATGGGCCGTGTTGGTCATATCCGTGTCCAGCTTCATGTAAATACCGGTGCCCATCAAGCCGTCCCGCCGCACATCCTCGAACTGGTCCGTCGTAGCCTGCCAGCCGGCCAGCACGTCGAACACCCCACCATAGCGGGCCGAGCGGTTCCGCCCGTCGAGCTGCATGGTCTGGGGTGTGTGATTGCCCTGGCTGTCCCGACTGAAGCCCATGACAACATGCTTGTCCCCGGTTTCGAACATCAGACCGTCATGGCGCACGGGCAGGTCGCCGGCCGAGAACGCGTACTGAATATGACTGGTCCGGAGCAGGGTATTGCCGGTGTTCGTTTTCTCCGCCTTGATCACGAATTTGCCGCGATAAAGATAAAGCTCATTGACCCGGTGGTCGGGCTGGTTGAGCTGGACGAACCAGGCCGTGTAGATCATATGGGGCGCGGTGCCGCGCCATTCCCGGTTCATGGCCGCATGGCGGGTGGTCATGGCGTAATGCACGAGGTCGAAGACGGGGTCTATGGTCCAGTCCGAGGCCTTTGTGGAATAGTCCGCCGCCGCAGCCTTGGCATTGGCCCGGCCTTCCTTGTGAATGTCCGTGATGGGAAGACCCGTGGCGTCAAACCCCCGTTTTTCCAGATACCCGATGATGAATTCGATCTCGTCGATCGTCAGTTCAAGGTTGAAGGGCAGATCGTCCTCGGAAAAGGCCGACAGGGCCTCAAGCGGGATCTGCTGGAACTTCTCGTAGCGGCGCTCCTTCGAGACGGACCGGGGCGACAGGTCGGGCACGGACTCCACGTCCCCGAACCCCCGCTGCTGGAGCCGGCGGGTGGCGAGCCAGACCCGGGCGGCGACAAAATCCCGGGAGGGGCGTTTCTCCGCCGGCTTGTCGTGCCACAACTCGTTGTACATGGCATCGATCATCGCCCCGCTGATAACCCCCTCCACAGAGAAATAGCCGGCCTCCTCGATCCGATCGAGCAGGTCCTTCAGGCGCGTGGCCTGTTCCGTGATCCGCCTCGGCGTCCTCGCCATAGCCTCGTCCCCTTCCCCTTGCCGCCACTTGTGCCCTGATCAGACCCAGCCCTGAAGCCGGGCCGCCTCCAGGCGCACCTGTTCCGGCCCGCCCAGAAGCTGGCGGTTGGTGCCGATGCGCTTGAACCAATAGTGAAGCCCCAGAAGATCCGTGAACCCCATGCCGCCATGAACCTCGACGGAGGTCCGCGCGATGTGGGTGCCGATCTCGGCCATATGGGCCTTGGCGAGGCAGATCATCACAGCCGCCTCATCCATGTCCTCGTCCCGGGCATGGGCCGCGTGCCAGACCAGCGCCCGGGCTGGCTCCAGCTCGGCGGCCATTTCCGCACACAGATGCTTGACGGCCTGGAACGAGCCGATGACCCGTCCGAACTGCTTACGCTCCAGGGCATAGGCGACGGCCTTCTCGACCATGGCCTCGGCGGCACCAAGAGTGTCCGCTGCGAGGAGAAGGCGCCCCACACTGACCATCTGATCGGCAGCGCGGCCGGGCTGGTTCTCGCCGCTTAACGTCACGGCGGGCACCCCGTCGAAGACGAGTTCGCAGAACAGCCGCGTCCGGTCGATGCCGGGCAGGGCGCGCCGCTCCAGGCCCGGGGCGTCCGCCGCAACGATATGCAAGCGTCCCTGCCGATCGGTCACCAGGATATGGGTGGCGGCATTGGTCTCGAAGGCGAACAGGCTCTTGCCGGTCAGGCGGCCATCGGCGGCGTCGACGCCGGCCCCCTCGCGCGCGCCCACCCGCTCCGTCACGGCCACGCTGAGCCGGACCTCCCCGGAAGCGATCCGGGGCAGCCATTCGGCTTTCTGATCCTCCGTACCGGCCGTCAGAAGACCCGTGACGGCCATCGCGGCCCCGGCCATCAAATCCGCGGGGGCGACGGTCCGGCCCAGCATTTCCTGGACCAGTGCCGCGTCGAGGAGGCCGAGCCCGAGGCCGCCATAGGCCTCCGGCACAAGGATCTGACCGGCCCCCAGATCCGCGAGGCCCTTCGCGATGGCGGCCACGGTCTCCGGGTCGCCGTCGGCGGCCCGGCGCACGGCATCGAGGGCGCTCGCGGTCTCTAGAAAGTCCTTTACAGAGTCTTGGACCATCCGTTGGTCTTCTGACAAAGCGAATTCCATGGGTAGCCTCCCTTATTTTTTGGCCGGCTTGGGTTCCCGGGGCATGCCCAGGCCGCGCTCGGCAATGATGTTTTTTTGGATCTGGGCCGTCCCCCCGCCGATGATCAGCCCCAGGTCATACATGTAGCTGCGCTGCCAGTCGCCGAAATCTTTCAGATACGGACTGTCCCCATAGAGCAGGCCGATCTCGCCCAGGGCATCGATCGCCAGTCGGGCGAGTTCGTGGTTCAGCTCGCAGCCCTGCAACTTGATGATCAGGGCGGCCATGCCGGGATCCTCCCCGTTGAGGCGGCTGGTCATGACGCGCAGGCCATTGGCCTGCATGGCGAAGACCCGGGCCTGCAGAGCAACGAGCCGGTCGCGCAGCAGAGGATTGTCCATCAGCCGCTCGCCGTTCACGGTTTGCGTCTGCATCAGTTCGGCAATGGAGAGCAGGCGCTTGTTCGCGGCATTGGGGTCGCCCAGCATGCCGCGTTCATGGGTCAGGGTGGCATTCGCCACCATCCAGCCCTGGCCGGGCTCGCCGACGATCTGGCTGCGGGGCACACGGACATCGGTGAAGAACACTTCGTTGAAATTGGCGTCACCGGTCATGTCCACCAGCGGGCGCACGTCGATGCCTGGGCTGTCCATGGAAAAGATGAGATAGGAAATGCCCAGATGTTTCGGCGCATCGGCCTCCGTGCGCACGAGGCAGAAAATCATGTCCGCCTCGCGGGCCGTCGAGGTCCAGATCTTCTGTCCATTGATCACATAATCGTCACCGTCGATATGCGCCCTGGTGGTCAGGCTGGCCAGATCCGATCCCGAGCCCGGTTCGGAATAACCCTGGCACCAGACGATCTCACCAAGGAGGGTCGGGCGGATCCAGGCGCGCTTCTGCTCCGGCGTGCCGCATTCGAGCAGGGTGGGCACCAGCATGGAGATGCCCTGATTGGCCATGGGGCCGGGCAGGCCGGTCGCGGCAAAGGCCTCGGCGATGATGCGGGACTTCAAGAAATCGGGTTCGGCGCCGTAGCCGCCATAGGCCGTCGGGATCGTGCGGGCGGCGAGGCCGTGTTCGATCAGGAATTTCTGCCAGGCGAGGCGTCTGGGATGCTTCAGGCCGCGCTCCGCTGGGGTCGGGGCGGCGTCCCGATGGGCCTCCAGCAGTGCCAGCACGTCTTCCCGGAACGTGACATATTCGGGGCCCAGCGTGAGATCCATAGCGTCCTCCCTTGTTCTTCTGGCCCTTTGGTTTGGCCTTTCGGTCTCGGTCTCGGCCTCGCCGGCCCAGGCCGCGGATCGGTTGGGCCGGGCCCATGCCGATCCGCCTTGGCCGTCAGCCTATACGAGGGGCCCTCAGCCTGCACGAGGCCGCCTGTTCGGCACGCCGGCCCGCCGATGCTTAGGTCTTTCTTTCGGGCTTGGCCGGCACTTTTAGCGTTCGAGCGTCGGCCCGGGGCCTGGACCCGCATCGGCGAATGATGGCACGAAACCGGCGCCGGGAAACCGGGCCGTGGGGCTCGACAGGGCCGTCTGCGGGCGGCGCGACACCGAATCCTCGGCCATGGTGAGGCCCGGGCAGGCGCTTGGCGCGCGACGGAATGCACCCTGGCGAGGGGCGGGCAGGGGCAAGGAAGCAAGGGGCGAAGACGTGCACACAGCATTTTGGTGGCGACGCCGGGCACGATTGTTTTGTGCGCTTGTGGCATGGCCGCGTCTCGTCCTGCTGGTGGCGGTGGGACTGGCGGGCCTTCCGGTCGCCACACCCGCACGCTCCAGCCCGCCGTCCCCGGCGGAGTATTTCTTCGGCCCTGAAAAGCCGGAGGCGGACGCGGAGCCAGAGCCGGCCCCCGAACCTCCGGTCGATCCATTGAGCCTTTTCGAGGTGCGCGAGAACCGGTCCTGGGTCGGACGGATCTATCACTATGTGCGCAGCAACCGGGATGGCAGTGATCCTGAACGCATCAGCGTGTTTCGCAAAAGCGACACCGACCTTGCCGTTTTCAAGGCTCGGGAGCGCTGCGCGCCGGCGGCGCTTGTCACAGCAACCCTCGATCTGGAACGCTTTTCTCCGTCTTCGATCACGGGCGGGCGTCTGCTGCCCGGCGCCCGGGTCGAGCCGTTTGCGTATCTGACCTCCAACCCGCGCCTGCGAACCCTTGCCTTCCAGGTGGACCTGCCGGACCGGGTGCTGGCGTTCGATGTGCCCTTCCAGGGCCATCCCTGGCACCTGTACGACTTCGATCTGGCGAGCCTGACGGTGATGACACCCTATTTGCTCGAGCCGAAAACGGGGTTTTCCTTCGATCTTATCCTATCCTTGGCGGATCCGGACTTGCCGCAGCCCATTGCCTTTCTGGGCCGGGCCGAATTCACCTTTGACGGCGAAGAGTATCGCCAGGGCCTGCCGGCCTACCGGTTCCGGGCCAACGGGGCCGCTTTCGGGCGGGAGGAAGGGCAGTTGTGGCTCCATGCCCTCGAGGGCCACATCGTGGATGTGGAACTGCCCCGGGCCAATCATCTGGGCTATCGGGACTTCAAGCTGACCCTGCAAAGCGTCGATGACGGGGGCCCGGACACCTGGCGGACCTATCTGCTCGCGCACCACTATGGCTGTCCCGCCGAGCGCTGATCCACCCGCAACCAAAAGACCGATCAATGCCGACGGGCGGATGTTATCCCGCTGTCACATAACGGGCGTATTTCGTTAACGTCACACAGTTTTTGGCGGATTTGCGGGGCTCGCGCGCGTTGTCGAAGGGTGGCGGCGCACGCAAAAGGCACAGAGCCCGGACCGCTTTATCAAAAGCGCATTGAGACATACGGGAAGGGCGGGTCATGACACTTCAGGCGGGCGATATTGCAATCATCGGGGTCCAGGCGGACACGCCGGATGCGTTCAGTTTTGTAGCGCTGACGGATATTCCGGCGGGAGAAGAAATCTTCTTCACCGATAATGGCGTGTTCGATGACGGCGGCTTCCGCCTTAACGAAGGCATCATCCGCTGGGTCGCTCCGAATGACGTGGCCGCCGGCACCGTCATCGCCTTCACCGGCGTGGGCGGGGCTTTCACCACCGCCGGCGGGTCCTTCGCCCTCTCGACCTCTGGGGATCAGGTGTTCGCCTTTCAGGGCACGACGGACAATCCGACCTTTCTGTTCGCTGTGCAGACAAATTCGACTCAATTCCAGGTTGGCGCCGATGATGCCCAGCAGTCGGCCCTTCCGCCCGGTCTCGTCGTCGGCGAGACGGCCGTGGCCGTTGGCGCCGGCGCCGGCGCCGAAAGTGAGTTCGACAACTCGACGTATAATGGCGCCGTGACCAGCGGCACCAAGGAAGAGCTTCTGGCCGCCATCGCCGATGCCGCCAATTGGAACGGATCCAACAGTGTCATCTCGATCTTCAACGGGCCGTTTACGGTGACGGGCAGCGGCGGCGGCATGCCGTTCGAAACAGGCACGGTCATCATTAACGAGCAGGTGGTGAGCACGGACGGTCTCGACCGGGAATTCGTCGAGTTCGTCGGCACGCCCGGCCAATCCCTGGACGGTTTCGCGTTCTTGGAAATCGAGGATGGCGGCGAGATCGACACGGTGATCGACCTGTCGGGCCTCACCATCGGTGACAACGGATTTCTGCTGGGCACGAGCCCGGCGGCCGAGGACGAATTCGGCATCACGGGCAATTTCGGGTTCAACAACAACACCTTCACCAACGGGTCGCGGACCTATCTCCTGGTCGAAGGCTTCACCGGTCAGTCCGGCGATGATATTGACACGGATAATGACGGCACAATCGACACCATTGTCTGGAATGCGATTTCCGACAGCGCGGCCTTCGTCGACGACGATAATCCGCTGATCTACTCGCAAGACGTGGTCGGGCCGGATGGCACCTTCCTGGCGCCGGGCGGCTTTCGGGATCCGGAAGGGACCGGCGACTTCCAGATCCATGATTTCTTCAACTTCGATGCCTACACGCCGACAGTCGGCACCGCCGCGCCGCCGGCGCCCCAGGTGGTCATCAACGAAATCGTGGTGTCCACGGACAGTGTCGACCAGGAATTCGTGGAATTCGCCGGGACACCGGGCGAGTCGCTGGACGGTTTTGCGTTCCTGGAGATCGAAAATGGCGGTGAGATCGACACCATCATCGACCTGTCCGGTTTTGAGTTGGGCGTTAACGGCTTCCTGCTAGGCACGAGCCCCGAAGCCGAGGCCGATCTGGGCGTCGTCGGCAATTTCCAGATCGACAACAACACCTTCACCAACGGCTCGCGCACCTATCTGCTGGTCAACGGCTTCACGGGCGCGTCCGGCGACGATATCGATGCGGACAATGACGGCACGATCGACAATGCGCCCTGGGCTGCGATCGTCGACGATATCGCGCTGATCGACGACGACAATCCTATCATTTACAGTGCACAGATTGTCGGTCCGGACGGTTCGTTCCTGGCGCCGGGCGCGTTCCGCGATCCGCAGATCACGGGCGCCTTCCAGATCCACGACTTCTTCTCCAGCGCCGGCTACACGCCGACAGCGGGTGTCTTCCCGACACAGCCCCTGGTGATCAACGAGATCGTGGTCTCGACCATCGGCGACGATGAGGAATTCTTCGAGCTTCTGGGCGAGCCGGGGACGAGCCTCGACGGCGTCTCCCTGATCGAGGTGGAAAGCGGCGGCGAGGTCGACAGTATCATCGACCTGACCGGTTTCTCCACGGGCGACAACGGTTTCTTCCTCGGCGCGAGCCCGGAGGCCGAGAGCGAACTCGGCGTCATCGGCAATCTGCAGATCGGCAACAACACGTTCACGAACAATTCCCAGACCTATCTCTTGGTCCGTGATTTCACCGGTGCGGAAGGCAGCGACATCGACACCGATGATGACGGCGTGATCGACACCATTCTGTGGACGGAAATCATCGACAGCGTTGCCGCCATCGAGGCCGATGACCCGATCATCTATTCCGCCAATGTGCTGGGTCCTGACGGGACCTTCCTCGCCCCCGGCGGCTTCCGCGATCCAGAAGGCACGGGTGACTTCCTGCTGCATGCGTTCTCTTCCAACGCCGCCTATACCCCCACGGCAGGCACCGGCAGTGTGGGTGACCCGGAGCCGCGCCTCATCTCCGAAATCCAGGGCGAGGGTCGGTCGAGCACGCTGGCCGGCACGGCGGTCCTGGTCGAAGCGGTGGTCACCTCCGTGAACACTACGGGCTCGGGCAATCTGGGCGGCTTCTTCATCCAGGAAGAGGACATCGATGCCGACGGGAACGACCTGACCTCCGAAGGCATCTTCGTCTTCACCGGCAGCAATCCGTCCACGACGGTCCAGGTGGGCGATACGGTCCGCGTGGCCGGCACGGTCAATGAGTTCTTCGACGAGACCCAGATTTCCAATGTGACGTCCATCGAGGTTGTCAGCAGCGGCAACACCCTGCCCACGGCGGCCGTGATCACCTTCCCGGTGGCCGCAATCACGACCAATTCCGACGGCGAACGCATTGCCGATCTGGAGGCCTTTGAAGGCATGCGGGTCACGGTGCCCCAGGAGATGACGGTCAGCGACCTGTTCACCCTGGGCCGTTTCGGGGACATCGGCCTGAATTCGGGCGGCCTGACCGAAGTCTTCACGCAAGGCAACGCGCCAAGCGTGGACGGCTTCGACGCCTTCATCGACGAGCAGGTCAAGCAGACCCTGGTCCTCGACGACGGATCCACGATCCAGAACCCGGCAACGGTGCCTTTCGAGATTGCGGGCGAGTCCGGCGCCATTCCCGGGCAGTTCGATGCCGCTGACCCGCTCAGCGCGGGCGACACGGTTGAAGACCTCACCGGTGTGCTGCGGTTCTCCCGCGGGTCGGGCGGCTTCGGCGACGAGACCTACCGTCTGGTTCCGACCGAGGCGCCGGACTTCGTGGACACCACCCCGCGCGAAGAGACGCCCCCGGATGTGGGCGGCACCCTGACGGTCGCCGCGTACAATGTGCTGAACTTCTTCACGACGCTGGACGACGAGCGGTCCCGGAACAACAATCCGCTCAATGCCGGACCCAACAATCTGGAGCCGCGGGGCGCCAATGACCGGAATTTCGACGGCGCCGGCCTCGAGCCCGGCGATCCGGGCTACGTGCCGGACCTCGTCGAGTTCGAGCGCCAGGTCGACAAGCTGGTTGCGGCCCTTACCGGCATCGATGCCGACGTGCTCGGCCTGATCGAGATCGAAAACGAGTTCGGCAGCGACCAGAACGGCGACGGGCTGGTGGCGATCGAGACCCTCGTCAGTGAACTGACCGCAGCGACCGGGACCAATTATGCCTATGTCGATCCGGGCGTGCCCTTTATCGGGACCGACGCCATCGCCGTGGGTCTGATTTACGACGCAGACGCGGTTCGCCTCGCCGAGGGCACGACGGTCGAAGTGCTGACCGATGCGGACCTCGCCGGTCTGGGCCTCGACTTCGGCAATCCGGTGTTTGACGGTCCCGGCACCAGCCGCTCGCCCCTGGCGGCCACCTTCCAGGACATCGAGAGCGGCGGGACCTTCACGGTCGCCGTCAACCATTACAAGTCGAAGGGCTCCGTCAGCCCCTTCGGCAACAATGAGGGGATCGGCGATGGGACGGGCAACAATAATGAGGCCCGGCTCCAGGCGTCCATCGCCCTTGACACCTGGCTGGACACGGACCCGACCGGCTCGGGCGATCCGGATGTCATGATCCTGGGCGACCTCAATTCCTATGCCATGGAAGATCCGATCACCTTCCTAAAGCAGGAAGGCTATGGGGATCTGGTCGATGCCTTTATCGATGACGGCGATTTCCCCTTCAGCTTCGGCTTCCCGGTCGATCTCGACATCGCACCCGCGGCCCAGACCTTCGGCTCGCTCGACTATGCCCTTGCAAACGCCTCGCTTGCCGCCCAAGTGACCGGCGCGGCGGAATGGAACATCAGTTCCCTTGAGGCCTCTGCGCTGGACTACAATGTCGAGTTCAAGCCGCAAAGTCAGATCGATGACTTGTTCGCCCCATCGCCGTACCGCGCATCCGACCATGATCCGGTGATCATCGGTCTTGAGTTGGACTCGCCGGAGCCGGACTTTGAAGTGGTCGGCGTCAATGACTGGTTCAGCGAGGAACGGGGCCAGGGCGGCTTCAATGTCAGCTTGAATGTGACGCTCACGGATGAGGTCCTGAACGGCGACTTCGTCGAGCGCTTCGCCCTCGATGTCGATTACGATGCGGATGGATCGTCTTTCGCAGCCGGATGGCTCAACGGCTTCCAGGGGCCCGTCGACTTCGATACCGGGACGGGGACGTTCTCCACGGAAAGCGTCGGCTTTGTGCGCAAGCGCGAGGCGGGCGACGTGCTCAACGTGAATGTCCAGGTCCAGGGTGCCGGCTTCGATGCCGAGCTGCTCAAGATCGGCTTCATCGACCGGGATCCGGCGCCTGTTTTTGCCTCGGCCGAGGATCCGCAGGATGTGGTTGTCGAGGCCGCTGCGCCGTCCTTCTGGGGGCGCGGCGCCGTCCAGAACGTGGATCTGCGCAATACGGGCAGCGAGACGGTCGACGGCTGGGCCGTCCGGCTGGACCTGGAAGAGGGCGAGGCGGACCTGATCTCCGACCTGAAAGCCTGGAGCGCGGACACGTTCACGGATGGCGAGGACTTCTACTTCACGCCCCTGTCCTACAACGCGTCCATCAATGCCGGCGAAAGCCAGAGCTTTGGCTTCCAGGCGGGTTTCACCGACACCCTCGACGCACTGCCCTGGGATGAGGATGATCTGGACCTCGTTGCCCTCGACGATGTTCCGGGCTTCGACGGCGACATGTTCCACTTTGTCTGAGCCGTGAGGCGTCAGACCCATGGGCGGACAAAACGGAAAAAGGGGCCGGGCCGGCCCCTTTTTTCGTGCATTGCAAAGCCACCCCATCCCTTTGATGTGCATGCTGGCCGCATCGGGCTAGGTTACGGTGAACCAACTCCGGGGGACGGAGCAACAATTGGGAGGATCTCCATGGCTGGGAAATGGTTGAAAAGCGCCGCCGCCGCCGCGCTGCTGGTGGCACTGCCGGGCGCGGGCGCACTGGCGGACGATCATGAGACGCTGCTGCTGCGCTCGCCCACCCTCTCCGACACACAGCTTGCCTTTGTCTATGCCGGCGACATCTGGATCGCGAACCGGGACGGCACGGCGCCGCGCCGCCTGACCACGGGCGCCGCCAGCGAGCGCGAACCCTATTTCTCGCCGGACGGGTCCATGATCGCCTTCACGGCCGATTACGGCGACAATGCCGACGTTTACGTGATTTCGGCCGAGGGCGGACAGCCCACGCGCCTGACCTTCCATCCGGGGACGGACACGGCCACGGGCTGGACCCATGACGGCAAGAAGGTCGCCTTCACCTCTGCCCGCGAACGCAGGTTCGGGCGTTCCGGCCAACTCTACCATGCCGCTCTCGACGGCGGCCTGCCTGAAAAGGTGATGGAAGCCGACGTGTTCCGCGGCACCTGGTCCGAGGATGGCAGCCAACTCGCCTATATGGCCTTCGGACCGGCCTATACCGGACTGTATGGCGGCAGTGCCGGCTGGCGCGGATATCGGGGCGGGCGCACGCCGTCCATCGCGATCTATACCCCGGCGAAGAAGACCGTCACGGGCATTCCGGGCAAGCGGGTCAACGATATCGAGCCCATATGGGCCGGGGGCGCGGTTTACTTCCTCTCGGACCGCGAGGACAAGGTCCTCAATGTCTTCAGATACGATCCCAAGACCAAAGCCGTCAGCAAGGTGACCAATGAGACCGAGTGGGACATCCGGTCGGCCGACGCAAAGGGCGGCACCATGGTCTATGAGGCGGGCGGGCGCCTCAAGACTTTGGATCTTGCGACGGGCACCGTCACACCCCTGAGCATTTCCATCAAGCCCGATCTGCCCCAGCTTCGCCCCGCCTGGAAGGATGTATCCGAGACCATCGAATATGTGGCCCTGTCCCCGACAGGCAAACGCGCTATCATCACCGCCCGCGGAGATGTGTTCACCGTTCCCGTCGAGGACGGATCGACCCGCAATCTGACCCGTACGGACGGCGTGCGGGAGTTCTCCGGACTGTGGTCGCCCAAGGGCGAGACGGTGGCCTATCTGTCCGATGAAAGCGGCAAGCATCGCCTCGCCATCGCCGAACAGACCGGCAAGGGCAATCCGAAGATGTTCGATCTCGGTCCGGACTATTACACCTTGCTGCAATGGGGCGGTCAGGGCGAATATATCGTCTATGAGGACAATCACCTCGCCCTGTTCATGATCGACGTGACGACCGGCAAGAAAACCCGGATCGCCATCCAGGACCGGCGCGGCAGCTTCAGCCCCGATGTCTCCCCGGACGGCCGCTGGATTGCCTATGTGGCCTCCCAGGCCAATTTCTACAGCGACCTGATGTTGTATAATGTCGAGGACGGAACATCGACCCGCGTGTCGGACGGCATGGGCGATATCGGCTCTCCGGCCTTCAGCAAGGACGGCAAATATCTCTATTTCACCGCCTCGACCAATTCCGGACCGCGCAATGTGGGCCTCGATATGTCGAGCCAGGAGCGCCCCCTGAGGGCCGGCATCTATGTGGCCGTTCTGGCCGCGGACGGCACGTCGCCGCTGCTGCCCAAGCCCGGCGATGAAGCCGTGGAGTCGGACGAGGACGGCGAGCCTGAGGAGGAAAACGCGGCCCTCGGCATGGAAGAAGACTATGGCGATAACGACCACGGCAATGAAGACGATGCCGAGGGCTCAGACGCCGAAGAGGAAGCGGGCGCCGACGACGACGGTCAGGACAAGGACAAGGAACCGGTCGTCACGACCGTCGATCTCGAAGGCCTGTCCGAGCGGGTGGTGGCGTTGCCCCTGTCGGAGCGGAACTATGGCGGCCTCGCCGTCGCCAAGGATGGCGGTCTCCTGTTCATCCAGCGGACCCAGCCCGGTGTCGCTCGGTACCGCCGGGGCGAAACGCCCTTTGCCAGCAATCGCCTGATGCGCTTCGACATGGAAGAGCAGGAGGCGCGCACCATCGCGCGCGGCGTCTTCGGCTATGCCATGTCCCATGACGGATCCCATGTCCTGGTTCGCCAGGTCGGGGACCGGCTGACGGTCGGCAAGACCGGGGCCCGCATCGATCTCAAGGATCTGTCCACGCGGGACATGAAATCTTATATCGATCCGCGCCAGGAATGGGCTCAGATCTTCGATGATGCCTGGCGCATGGAAAAGCAGTTCTTCTACGATCCCAATATGCACGGTCTGGACTGGCAGGCGGTCTATGACCGCTACAAGCCGCTGCTGGCCCATGTGGGACGCCGGGAAGATCTGAATCATCTGATGATCCAGATGATCGCGGAGATGCAGGTCGGCCACAACCGCCTGGGCGGCGGCGACCTCCATGAGGAAGACTCCGTGGCCGGCGGATTGCTGGGCGCGAATCTGCGGATCGAGAACGGCAAATACCGGATCAAAACGATCTTTACGGGCGAGAACTGGAATCCCTTCCTTGAGGCTCCGCTGGCCGCCCCGGGCATCGGTGTTGAAGAGGGCCACTATATCCTGGCCGTGAACGGCCGCCCCCTGACGGCGGCGGACAATATCTACCAGATGCTCGAGGGCACCGTGGGCGAGCAGGTGACCCTGACCGTCAGTGCCAGCCCCAACGGTGAAGATGCTGAGGATCGCATCGTCACCCCGACCCGGAATGAAGGGGCTTTGCGCCTGTGGGCTTGGATCGAGGCGAATAGGCGATATGTTGACCGGAAGACCGGCGGCAAGGTGGGCTATGTCTATCTGCCCAACACGGGCGGGGCCGGATATCGCTTTTTCAACCGGTACTTCTTTGCACAGACGGACCGTGAGGCGATGATCCTTGATGAGCGCAGCAATGGCGGCGGCCAGGCGGCCAACTACATCACCGATGTGCTCAGCCGCACCTATCTGTCGGGCTGGAAGGATCGGGACGGGTTGATCTTCAACACGCCGGGCGGTGCCATGTACGGCCCGAAGGTGATGATGATTGACCAGGATGCGGGCTCCGGCGGTGACTTCCTGCCCTATGCCTTCCGGGCCATGGAGGCAGGCACGCTCATCGGCACACGGACCTGGGGCGGCTTGATCGGCATCTCCATCAATCCCCCCTTCATCGACGGCGGACGACTGGTCGTCCCCTATTTCCGTTTTTACAATCCGGATGGGAAATGGCGGATCGAAAATGAGGGCGTCGTGCCCGATATCGAGGTGGCTCTGGATCCGGTCGGCGTGAATGCGGGCAGGGACAGCCAGCTCGATGCGGCCATTGCCGAGGTCATGAAGCAACTCCAAACCTATGAGCCGGTTGACCTGAAAAAGGCACCCGCCTATCCGACCAAACTCGGACAGTAAGGGTTCGTTGCTTTATCCTGTGCTTAGGAAGGGCGTGCCGGCTGGCGCGCCCTTTTTTGTGAGCGCTTTGAGGAAGAGGGGGCACCGTTCCTCCGCGTTTCATTCCGCCCGGAACGCGCTCAATCCAAACCCTCTGAAGCGTCCTCCTGGTCCGGCGTTTTTTTGAGAATGCTCTGGTTCGCGCTTTTCGGCGTCGAGCCAAAAAAAGCCTCCGGGAAGACCCCGGAGGCTTGACGGTTCAGCCGCTGAACGGACTGAAATCAGCGTCACGCGCGTTTTATTTGGAGTGTTCCCACTCGCCATACATGGGGTTCGGCAGGACGATGTATTTCGTGCCGAATGGACCTTTGACATTGCCGTCCTTGGCATAGACGCTTTGATCGAGACCCGGGAAATCCGTAATCTGATCGCCCATCCACATCACGATCTTCGCGCCCTTGTGGCCTTTCTTGGCCAGCATGCCCGGCACCTGGGCCCAGCGTGCTTCCTTCTCGCCCGTGGCGCTGTCGGAATCGCCGCGGTAGAGCACGAATTCGATAGGCAGGCCATGGCGCTCCAGCACCGTCACCGTGTAGGGCGCTTCGCTTTCCCGGCGGTTGGTGACGCCGACGATGAGGCCGCCGAGGTCATAGACCAGCTTCATGAAGGTTTTGGCGCCGGGCAAGGGCGTTGCCTGTTCGGCCGCCGACCAATTGTGCCAGGATGCGCGGCTGTAGCCGCGGCCGCACATCTCCCGCTGAACGGTATAGGCGGAATTGCTGATGACGGTTTCATCCAGGTCCACCGCCACGGCCCAGGTGCCGGCCTTGTGTGCCTTGGCGAGGTCACGCACTTCGAGGCCGGCAAAGCGGAAGGTTTGCGCGACCAGGGCCTGATACTCCGCAGACTGGGACACCCATTTTGCGGCATTGCTGGTGCTGCACGTGTTTCCCTCATTCTCGCAAAGCCACGTGGCCGGATCATCGGACGCCGGAGGGGTGCAGGCAGCGCCTACCGGCTGGGCGCCCTGGGCGAAATCCTGGGCCTCACCGTCTTTGGCGGCCGATTCGGTTTTCGGCGTTTCCGGCTTGCCTTCGTCCGTCTCTGGATCAACCACGTCCTCGATCATTTCTTCGACGGCCTTGGCGGCATCTTCTGCGGCTTTCTCGGTGGCATCGGCCGCGTCGCCGGCAGCCTTGGACGCCGCGTCGACGGCGTCCTCCGCCGTTTCCGTCACCGTCTCCGCGGCGTCTTCAGCCGCGTCCTGGGCCGCCTCCACCGTGTCTTCCACGGTATCGTCGGTGGTTGCCTCGTCGGCGGTGTCCGCGACCGCTTCGGCCGCGTCCTCGGCGGCATCGGCCGCGTCTTCAGCTGTGTCGGCGGCGGCCTCGCCGGCCTCTTCTGCCGCGTCCTGGGCCGCTTCGACCGTGTCGTCCACGGTCCCGTCCGGCACCGCCTCTTCGGCTTCGTCCGTGACGGTTTCGGCGGCGTCCTCGGCGGCTTCGGCCGCATCTTCAGCGGCATCCGCAGCGGCGTCGCCGACGTCCTCAGCCGTTTCGGCCGCGGCATCGGCGGTGTCTTCGACCGTCTCGGCCGTCTTTTCGGCGGTCTCTTCTGTTTCCTCTTCGGCGGCGCCGAGGGCTTCGCGGGTTTTCTGGACCGCCGTCGCAGTGGCCTTCTTCACAGCGTCCATTGCTTCGGAGGCTTTCTCGGCAACGGTCTTGCCAGCCTGGTCGATGGCCTCGCGGGCCCGCTCCATGGTGGTTTTTTCAGCCGCCGCCTCGGCCGGCTTGTCTTGCGCGGCGCTGTCCGTGCTGTCCTTTTTGGCGGGGGCCTCTTTCTTTTCTTCGGTCTTTTCCTCAGCCGGCGGCGTGGCATCGCCGATTTCTTCTTCGGCCTTTACCGCGGTCGCTGCGGGAGCGACACCTTCCGTAGGCTGATTGACGGCTTCAATGGCCGCAACGAGTTCGTCCGCCTTGTCCTTGCTGGCGATCGCCCGTGTCTCGGTACCCGTGTCCGCCTGGGCGCCGCCGGCGATCAGCAGCGACACGAGCGCCGCTGTTCCCATAAGAGTTGAAAGTCGCATCACTGTTTTCCCCTCAATTTTTTCGGCCCGGGTTCACTCCGGGCCAGGGTCCAATCCCTTACGCGTGTCACGCTAACGCCGTCTCATGTCAGGCCGATGAAATGGGCCGCGTCCCCCCGGATCGCGCCGGTCCCCGGTCAAAAACGTGAGACCCGCACCAGCCCAACGCGACCTTGTGTCAAAGAGTTCCGACGAAAAATCAAGGAATTTACATGCCAATGCAGGATGCCCCGCACTCTTGAATCACAGGTCTTCCTCGGCCGGCGCGGCCCGGATCGAGGCGCGCCTTGCCGCGCATGGCGAAACCGCGGGCAGCCCGGCGCCATCCACGTGTCCGGCTTTCCATGGGGACGATGCTCGCCTGCGCCTGACCATCGCCGATCGCGGGGCCGGCCCCCAGTGGTTGCCCCGCGCCGTTGTCCATCGGGTCGCCGCCGGCGGGCCGGACCCGGAAAGCGGGGAGATCGAGACTGTGCCGTGTTTCTCGGTGTCGGTGTTCCACGGGCGGATGGGGCAGGGGGCCGATCCCTTGATGCACCGCTTTGCGCCCATCGAGGATGGGGCTCCCGGTCGGTTTCTCATGGGCCTCACCGTGCCGCGTTGACGGCCTCAAGCGCCGGTCTCCCGAAAAAGGCCCGCGTCTCGGCCACGGCCTCGGCGAGGCCGCAGCGGGTGACGCTCACCCCGTCGGGAAACGCCGTCAGCAGGCGGCTCGGCGTGCGGGCATCCAGCAGCACGAAAATCCCCCGGTCCTGCGGCCCCCGGACCAGCCGCCCGAAGGCCTGTTTGAGGCGCAATCGGGCCAGCGCATCGTCATAGGTGCGGGCCCCGAAATGGGCGCGGCGCGCCTTGTGCAGAATATCGGGCCTTGGCCAGGGCACCCGGTCGAACACGATGAGCCGCAGGGACTCACCCGGCACGTCCACCCCGTCCCGCACAGCGTCGGTGCCGAGCAGACAGGCATCCGTTTCGTCCCGGAAAATATCGATCAGTGTGCCCACATCGATGGCATCCATGTGCTGGGCATAGAGCGGCAGGCCCGAGGCCTCCAGCGATCCTGCGATCCGTCCGTGGACGGCCCGCAGGCGGGAGATGGCCGTGAACAGGCCCAGGGCGCCCCCGCCGCTCGCGTCGAACAGGGCGCGGTAGGCGCCCGCGAGCTGTTCCGTGCTCCGCGCCGCCAGGTCCCGCACGATGAGCACGCGGGTCCGCCCCGCATAATCGAAGGGCGAGGGGATCGCGCGGGTTACGAGGCCGGGCGCGGGCAGGTGCCGCGCGCCGGTGCGCAGGGCAGCAAAGGCCCAGTCATCCGTCGGCGGATCGGTGGGGGCGTCGTCGTCCTGCGTTTCGCCTTCCGAGTCTTGCGGCGGGGCCCCGTCCCGCAGGCTCGCCGACGTCATCAGCAGGCCGTGCAAAGGCTTCGCCACGCCATCCGTGAAGGGTTTCATGGGATCCAAGTGGCGCCGGTGCATGGCGGCGTCGATCACCCGTCCGCCAATCCGCTCCAGGGCGAACCAGTCCACCATGCCCGGTTCGCCGCCACCGCGGGCAAGGCTCGCCAGCATGGCGCGCCAGGCGGGGATCATCAGGGCTCCGCGCCGGTCGAGCCCCCGGGAAACGGCATCGATGCGCCCCCGGGTCGGGGTGTCGAGGTCCTCCGCCTCGTCTTCCAGCCGCTGGCGCAGGGATTGGGAGAGGGCGAGCAAGGGGGCGCCCAGATCCTTCAGGGCATCGGCCAGGGCCCCGGCATTGGCCAGAAGCTCCGGATGCGGCGCATCGCAGGCCGCCTCGAGACCGAAATCCCCGCTATCGGGACGCTCCGCCCGGGCCTCCACATGGCGGCGCAGGGCGAGGAAGAACCGTTCCGCCGGGCCCTGTGCGGTCTCGCCGCCCTGGCGCGCGGTCCAACCCTCCCGGGGCAGGGCGTGGGCGGCCTCAAGACAGGCCTGGAGCTGGGCGCGCGTGTCGCCATCCGCCTCCAGAAGATCGCCGATGCGCTCCGACAGGCCTCGGCCGCGGCGCCCGCCCCGGGACTCCGGACCCCGGAGCCAGCGGCGCAGTTCGGCCGCCTCCTGGGCGCTCAGGGTCGCGCCGAAGGCACTGTCGGCTGCGTCGAACAGGTGGTGGCTTTCATCGAAAACAACCCGGACCCGGTGTTCCGAGGTGCCGCTATCCTCCGTGCCCGGCCCGCGGATCTGGGCCAGGGCGTGGTCGAGGGCGCTCTGGGTCATGACCAGGGCGTGGTTGGCGATGACGAGATGGGCGTGGCGGGAGCGGCGTACGGCTTTCTCGATGGTGCATTTACGATAATGGGTGCAGGCGGAATAAAGGCATTCCCCCCGCCGGTCCGTCAGGCCCGGCCCCTGGGCGCCGCCCTGGATCTCGGCCGTGGACATGAGCCAGGCGGGAAAGTCGCCGCCCACCATGTCCCCGTCCCGGCTGTGCTCCAGCCAGCGGGCGACGAGGCCAAGGGTGACCACATCGTCCACCCCGCCGCGGGCGCGACGCACGGCTTCCTCGAAATTCAGCAGGCAGAGATAATTCTCCCGACCCTTGCGCACCACGGCCCGGCGCCGGCGTTCCGCCGGATCCGGATAGACGCTCTGCATTTCCTGATCGAGTTGGCGCTGGAGATTCTTGGTGTAGGTGGAAATCCAGGTGCCGGGACCGTTCTCCTCCGCCCAATGACTGGCCGGCGCCAGGTAGCCCAGCGTCTTGCCGATGCCCGTGCCGGCCTCGGCGATGACGGCCCGGGGGCTGTCCTTGTCCGTACGCGGCGCGAAGGCCGCGGTCGCGGTCTCCACGTAAAGATCCTGACCGGGACGAATGCTGCGCCCTGGCCCCAGCAGGGCCTCAAGCCGGGTGAGCGCATCGGCGGTTTCGATCGGTTTGCTGGAGGGCTGGCCCTGGGGCGCGCGCTCCTGCCATTCCGGCATCTTGCTCCAGGCGTCGAGTCCCCCGAAGACCCCGCCCTCCGGCGCCGTGCCCAGGGCCTCGAGCACCGGGCCGCTCCACGCCCATCCGCCCTTGGCCATGCTTGCGGCAAGATCGGCAAGGCGCGCGGCGGCCTTGGGCTCCAGGCCTTTAAGATCGTTCAGCAGGGTACGGACGGCCTGGAGCAGGATGACGGCCTCGTCCTCCACCGACCCGGGCGCGGTCGCGCCGATCGCCTCGCCCAGGCCGCGTGCCGTCGGCAGGCACGGCCGGGCGGGGCGGACAAAGGCGAACAGCTCCATGACATCGAACAGCGTGTTGCGGCGGGCCGGCCTGTTGCGCCCCAGGCGGCGGGCCAGAAACCCGGCATGGGCCACCACGACCGGCGCCCCTTCCAGACCCTGGATCGCCTGGGTCGGCGAGGGGCTCTCAACGGTCCCATCGGAAAAAACAAGCGCGATGGCCCCTGCCCGAACGGCCAAGGCCGGCGCATCCGGCAAACCGCCCTGTCGTCGGCCGTCTCCGAGCCCCTCCATCAAAAGCCTGTCTCCCATGTCCTGTGGAGCGGCATGATGCCCGCGATTCATGGACGGCGGAAGGTGGGGGCGTCATTGCAGATTTTGCGCGCCTCGCGCTGCCTTAAGGCCCCCGGGCACATCTTTGGCAAATCAGGCACCACGCGACAGAGGCGACACGGACGAGAGCCTTACCCTCACACGCCCACGGAATGCCGGGCGGTTTGCGGCTCGAGATAGGCGTCGAACCTTGCGGCGGCCCATCGCATGACGGGGCGGGCGCGCTCGTTGAGGCGGACGCGGTGGCCGGTGACTTCGGCGAGGCCGGCGCGGACCATGGGGTCGAAACTGCGCAGAACCGGGGCGAGGCCGGCCGCGCCGTCAATGGTGTCGAGATCCACGGCCATGTCGCACATCAGGCGCTCGATGACGGCGCGCCGCGTGCGGTCGTCCGGGGTGAGGGCCCGGCCGCGCACGGTGGCCAGGCGGCCTTCCGAGATGGCCCGTTCATAGCCGCCGAGATCCGGCGCATTCTGACTATAGCCCTGGGGCAGGGTGCCGATGGCCGAGGCCCCGAAGCCGATCAGGCCCTGGGCCTGGTCCGTGGTGTAGCCCTGGAAGTTGCGCTGCAGGTCGCCCTGCGCAAGGGCCGCGGCCATGCTGTCCCCGGCCTTGGCGAAATGATCGAGGCCCACACGGACATAGCCATGGGCCTCCAGCGCCGCGGCGATGGTCTCCACCTGCTCCAGCCGGCCTTCCGCATCGGCGAGACGATCCGTGTCGATCATTTTCTGGTGGGTCTTCATCCAGGGCACATGGGCATAGCCAAACACGGACAACCGGTCCGGTCCCATGGCGACGGCCTGGTCCACCGTGCGGCGCAGGCTGTCCAGGGTCTGGTGCGGCAGACCGTAGATGAGATCGAAGCTGATATGCTTGATGCCCACGTCCTGGAGGAGGCCCACCGCACGGCTGACCAGCCCGGCGCATTGCACCCGGTTGATGGCCGCCTGCACCCGGGGATCGAAATCCTGGATCCCGAAGCTCATGCGGTTGATGCCCTGGGCCGCGAGGCCGCGCGCCAGTTCCGGCGTCACCGTGCGCGGGTCCGCCTCCACCGCGAGTTCCGCATCGTCCCGGACTGCAAAGCGCGTGCGGATGCGCTCCATCACCCGGGCAAAATGGTCCAGGGGCAGCATGGTCGGCGTGCCGCCGCCCCAATGCAGATGGCTGATCGGCATGGCCTGGGTGAGACGGTCCGCCACCAGATCGACTTCCCGCACCAGCGCCTCGCCATAGCGCTCCACCGGTTCGATCCGCCGGGTGATCTTTGTGTGGCAGCCACAATACCAGCACATCTGGGCACAGAAGGGCAGGTGCAGATAAACCGACAGCGGCGCTTCGGGCGTCAGGGCGCCCAGCCAATCGCCATAGACCGCGTCCGTCACGTCGCCGGTGAAATGGGGCGCCGTCGGATAGCTTGTGTAGCGGGGCAGATTCGGGGCCGCGAAGGCCAGTCGGTGGTCGCTCATGCCGGCCATCCCATCTGAGGGTTGCTCTTGATGGCAATGGTGCCAGCGCTCGGCGGATTCACATTGAGGTGGATCAAGAACACCGGCTCGATGCGGGGCCTGATGCCGATGCCGATGCGATGGGCCAAGCCGCCCTCAGACCGTCAGGGCGGCGATCAGGGCGAGGGCGGCGGCCGGCGCGAACCACAGGGCCCGCTGGGCAAGGCCCGGCTTGCGCCGGACCCAATTGTCATTGGCCGGGGACGGATTGCGGCGCAGAGCCTCCACCACGAAAAGCCGGCGGATGCGCGTGCCCGGGCCCGTGGAGGGCCGGGGCACGCTGGCGGGATCGGAACACGGTCCAAGCGAGCACTTCATGGGTCAGAGCTGCTCCCGTTGCCGCGCCGGTGCCGAGGCAAACCTCCTCAGGCGCGGTTTTCCATGGGCACGTAGTTTCGTCGGGGTTCGCCCGTATAGAGCTGGCGGGGCCGGCCGATCTTCTGGTTCGGGTCCTCGATCATCTCGATCCACTGGGCAATCCAGCCCACGGTCCGCGCGAGCGCGAACAGCACCGTGAACATGGTGGTCGGGAAGCCCAGGGCCCGCAACGTGATACCCGAATAAAAGTCGATATTCGGATAAAGTCGTTTCTCCACGAAGAATTCGTCTTCGAGGGCGATGCGCTCCAGTTCCACGGCCACCTTGAACAGGGGATCGTTGCCGAGGCCGAGTTCGGTGAGCACCTGGTGACACATGGTCTGCATCACCTTGGCGCGCGGATCGTAGTTCTTGTAGACCCGGTGGCCGAAGCCCATCAGGCGGAAGGGATCGTCCTTGTCCTTCGCCCGGCGCACGAATTCGGAAATCCGATCCACCGATCCGATCTGGGTCAACATGTTGAGGGCCGCCTCGTTGGCGCCGCCATGGGCCGGGCCCCAGAGACAGGCAATGCCCGCCGCGATGCAGGCGAACGGGTTGGCGCCGGAGGAACCGGCAAGACGCACCGTGGAAGTGGAGGCGTTCTGCTCGTGGTCCGCATGCAGAATGAAGAAGCGGTCCATGGCGCGGGCCAGCACCGGATTGACCTTGTAGTCCTCGGCCGGTACGGCGAAGCACATGCGCAGGAAATTCTCCGCATAGCCCAGATCGTTCTGCGGATACACGAAGGGTTGGCCGATGGAATATTTGTAGGCCATGGCCGCGATGGTCGGCATTTTCGCGATCATCCGGAAACTGGCGACCATGCGCTGGTGCGGATCTTTGATATCCGTGGAGTCGTGATAAAAAGCGGACAAGGCGCCGACCACACCGCACATAATGGCCATGGGGTGGGCGTCGCGCCGGAAGCCTTCAAAAAACCGCTTGAGCTGTTCGTGCAGCATGGTGTGATAGATGACGCCATGCTCGAAGTCCCGCATCTCCTGGGAGCTGGGCAGGTCCCCGTAAAGCAGCAGATAGCAGGTCTCCAGGAAGGAGCCATGTTCCGCAAGCTGATCGATGGGGTAGCCGCGATAGAGCAGCACGCCTTCGTCACCGTCGATATAGGTGATGCCGGATTCGCAACTCGCGGTGGACTGGAAACCGGGGTCATAGGTGAAGCTGCCGGTCTGGCCGTACAGTTTCCGAATGTCCATGACGTCCGGGCCGACCGTGCCGCGCATGACCGGCAGTTCGACCTGCTGTCCGCTGTGGTCCAGCGCAGCGTGGCCGACCGGCTTTCCTGGTTTCGCAAATGATCGCATGGCATCCTCGGTCTGTTGGCTCGATCTTCAGGGATCGTCGTTCTGCGGATCGTTTCGACCCGCGCAAACGCCAATCGCATCTTAACAGGCCCCGCGTGCCCACGGGCAGGGCTGTTCGACGTGTTTGGGCGGACGGGTTTCGCCGGCTGCGGCCCCGTTTCGGCCCTGCACCGGCCTTTGGATGTCCGTGTCGGTCAATGCCGCGCGCCAAACGAGGCAAAGCCATCTGCGACCAATCCTAAAGACCTTTGCGTGTCGAAACAGTATACGCGGTTAACGGTGGTGCCGTCACCATCACTCTGACGTCACAGGGGACACGGATGCGTGGCCGCACCCGCGGATCGGGCGCGCTTGGGCAAAGCGGGGTCCATCCGCCGCCCGCTCAGGTCCGGGCGAGCGAAACGGCGGCCTGATCACCGATCCGTGCAAGGGTCTCCTCGCGGCCCAGGGCATGGATCACGTCGAACAGCCCCGGGGAGTTCGGCGTTCCCGTCAGCGCCGCGCGCAGGGGCGGCCCTACTTTCCCGAATTTGAGGCCCCTTGCATCGGCGAAACCGCGCACGGCGCCTTCAATGCCCTCAAGGCTCCAATCGTCCAGATCACCGAGCGAATCCCGGAGGGCGGACAGCATGGCCCGGCTGTCCTCGGTCAGGTGCTTGGCCGAGGCCGCCTCGATGGGCAGGGGACGCGGTGCGACCAGAAAGCCGGCCTGCTCGCCCAGGGCCACGGTCGTGTCCGCCCGCTCCGCGAGCGCGCCGAGGCACCGGCGCACCCGGCCTTCAAGGGCCTCATCCAGGGGTTGCCCGGCTTTTTCCTCCAGGGCCGGGCGGATCAGGCCAATCAGGCGATCCGGCTCGGCCGCGCGGAGGAAATGGGCGTTCACATGGGCCAGTTTCTCGAAATCAATGCGGGCCGGGGCGGCGCGGATGCCGTCCAGGTCGAACCAGTCGACGGCCTGCTCCGTCGTGAAGATCTCGTCATCCCCATGGCTCCAACCCAACCGGGCAAGATATGTGCGCATGGCCTCGGGCAGATAGCCCTGGTCCCGATAGGCCTCGACCCCCAGGGCCCCATGGCGCTTGGACAGTTTCGCCCCGTCCGGTCCGTGGATCAGGGGCACATGGGCATAATGCGGCACGGCCCAGCCGAGCGCGTTCATGATCTGCATCTGGCGGGCGGCGTTGATCAGGTGATCGTCGCCCCGGATGACATGGGTCACGCCCTGGTCGTGGTCATCGACGACGACAGCCAGCATATAGGTCGGCGTGCCGTCACTGCGCAGCAGCACCAAATCGTCAAGGTCCTGGTTCTGGATGGTCACATCGCCCTGGACATGGTCCTTGATGACGGTTTCGCCGTCTCGCGAGGCTTTCAGGCGGATGGCCGGCGCTTGGCCCTTCGGCGCGTCCGACGGATCCCGATCCCGCCAGCGGCCGTCATACCGGAAGACCCGCCCCTCGGCCTGGGCCTCCTCGCGCGCCTGCTGGAGTTCTTCCGCGGTCGCATAGCACCGATAGGCCATGTCTTTGGCCAGCAGCTCCTCGACCACCGCCCGGTGCCGGTCCGCCCGCTGGAACTGGAACACCGGGTCCCCGTCATAATCGAGGCCCAGCCAAGCCAGCCCCTCGAAAATCGCCTCGATGGACGCGTCGGTGGAGCGCTCCCGGTCCGTGTCCTCAATGCGCAGCACGAAGCGCCCGCCGCAATGGCGTGCATAAAGCCAGTTGAACAGGGCCGTGCGGGCCCCACCGATATGCAGGAAGCCGGTGGGCGAGGGGGCAAAGCGGGTGACGACGGTGTCAGTCATGGGTCGGGCTTTCCGGTCCTGGATCTTCGATGGCCTGGCGTCTTCGCATGATTGTCCGGTCCGGTCAAAACGCACCCAGCCTTCGGATCGGCGCTCCTCTCACACCACTGCCCACCGCCCACACCACCGCGGCCGTGTCGATCACCAGGGGGCCTGGGCCGCCATCCGCGTCTGGGACGTCACGCCTCCCCAAGCCGACCGGCCCAATCCGACCGGCCCAATCCGAGGCTTTTGTGCCCTGGTCGCTCACGGCGCTGGCCTGCCCGTTTGCCAAATCCCACGCTCCGGCCGTGCCAGCCTCGAATTTCTGGAGGCAGGGGGAGAGTGCTGGACGGGACCACTTGGCGCACGCCGTCCCACTGGGGCGCGCATGCCCTTGATGGGAGCGGCCGGTTCGGCTGGCCCGCTGCGCCGGGGCGGGCTAGGCTGTCGGCGAGACGGGACAGATTGAACGCAAAGGACTTTCGGCCCATGGACGCCGCAACGCCCTGGACCATCCACCTGATCGAGGCCAATGGCCTCGCCTTTGAAACGGCCGTCATGGGCACGGGCGAGGATCTCGTTCTGTGCCTCCACGGCTTTCCGGAAACCTATTTTTCCTGGCGCCACCAGATGCCTGTGCTCGCGGAGGCGGGATATACCGTCTGGGCGCCCAATTTACGCGGTTATGGCGGCTCGAGCCGGCCGAAGGGCGTCGACGCCTATCGCCTGCCCACTCTCATCGAGGATGTGGCCGGGCTCTACGATGCGGCCGTCGCCCGGGGGCACCGTCCGAAAGTCCTGATGGCCCATGACTGGGGCGGCGTGATTGCCTGGTTCGCGATTTTGCGCCGGGTCCGGCCTTTCGAGCGTTTTATCGTGATCAATATTCCGCATCCGGCCTGTGCGCGGGCGGGCTTTTTGCGCGGCGGGCAGATCCTGAAGTCCTGGTACATGTTTTTCTTCCAACTGCCCTGGCTGCCCGAACGTCTGCTCACCGCGGACGGTGCGCGGGCCATTGGCCGGGCCTTCACCGGGACCGCGGCCCACAAGGACCGCTTTCCCCCCGAGGCCGTCCAGGTGTTCCGCGAGAATGCCCTGATCCCCGGCGCCATGACCGCCATGCTGAACTATTACCGGGCCCTGTTGGGCCGGTCCGATCTGCGCCGCCTGATGGCCGAAGGGCCTCTCGAGACCGATATCCCCACCCTGATGATCTGGGGCGAGAATGACATGGCCCTGGGGCTGCATCTGACCGAGGGTACCGGGCAGTATGTTTCCAATCTCACCTTCCGGCCCCTCCCGGGTATCTCGCACTGGGCCCAGCAGGACGATCCGAACACGGTCAATGCCCTGATTTCGGAGTGGCTGGACCGCTCCCCGCCCTCCGGCGGGTGAGGGCGAGGCCCCGTGACCCGGCCCGCCGTCCTCCTCAAAGTCGCGCGCCCCGGGCTGGTCCGGGCGATGGGCGGCCCACGGACGGTTGTGGTCTGGGCGGCCACCAGTTTCATGGCGGAACAGCGCCAATGGGCGCTCTGGGTGCCGGTCCTGTTCGGGATCGGCATCACCGCCTATTTCGCCCTGCCCGTGGAGCCGCCGGTGTGGCTCGCCGTGGTCCTGGCCCTGGGGATCTGGAGCGTCCATGCGCTTCTTCCGGCGGGGAGCGGCTGGCGGCGCTGTGGGCTGATCGCCTTGATCATCACCCTGGGTGGTGTCGCGGCCACGGTGCGGACCGCGTGGGTGGCGGCGCCCGTGATCGAGAAACGCACCGGGCCCGTCACCGTGACGGGGCGCGTCATTGCCGTTGAGGACAGCGCCGATGGCCGGCATCGCTTACTGATCGGCCCCCAGACCATCCGGGGCACGTCGCAAGAGGGGGCGGGCGACCCCGGTGCCCTGCCGCGCCGGGTCCGGGTCAGCGTGCGCCAGGATCTGCCGGACCTGAAGCCGGGGGATAGCGTCTCGGTGCGTGCCGTGCTCCAGCCGCCGCCGCCGCCGGTGAGCCCCGGCGCCTTCGACTTTGCGCGGGATGCCTGGTTCCGGCAGCTGGGCGCCGTCGGCTACGCCATTGAGGCGCCTGCACGCCTGGACGGTGCAGTGCCCGACGCGGCCCGCGCGCGCATTGCCCGGTGGCGCCAGGCCATCAGTGAACGGATCCGCGAGGCCGTGCCCGGGCCGGCGGGCGGCATGGCCGCGGCCGTCATGACCGGGGACCGGGCGGGCATTCCCCGAGAGGACCTGGAGGCGCTGCGCGATTCGGGTCTCGCCCATCTCCTTGCGATTTCGGGCCTCCACATGACGGCGATTGCTGCCCTGATCTTTTTTGTCGTGCGCGCGGCGCTGGCCCTGGTGGAGCCCGTGGCGCTGACCCAACCGGTTAAGAAATGGGCCGCCTGCGTCACGGTGCTGGGTGCCGGGGCCTATCTGGTGTTGTCCGGCGCCTCCGTGTCCACCCAGCGGGCCTTCATCATGGTGCTGATTGCCATGCTGGCGATTCTCGCCGACCGGCCCGCCGTGTCCTTGCGCACGGTCGCCGTCGCCGCCCTGGTGATCCTCGCCGTCAGGCCCGAAAGCCTGATGCAGGCCGGGTTCCAGATGTCTTTCGGGGCCGTCACGGCCCTGATCGGCGGTTACGAGGGCCTGCGCCGATTGGCGGACCATGTTCCGGGGCCTTGGCAGGAGCGAGAGCGGGAGGGCCGGGCGGATCCGGTGCGTCGGGCGGCGCTTTGGCTCATGGGCATCGCCGGCACCACGCTGGTGGCAAGTCTCGCGACGGCGCCCTTTGCGGCTTTCCATTTCAACCGCCTGGGCCAGCTCGACATTCTCGCCAATCTCGTGGCCGTGCCCGTGTTCTCGATTGTCGTCATGCCCGCGGCCCTGGCCTCCCTCGCCACCATGCCCCTCGGCCTCGATGCCTTGTTTCTCTGGGTCCTCGGCCAGGGCATCGACCTCATTCTCGGGGTTGCCCATGACGTGTCGGCCTGGTCCTGGTCGGCACGGACCATCGGATCGATGCCGGGCACGGCCCTGGGACTGATCGTGCTCGGCGGCCTATGGCTGCTGCTGTGGACGCGGTTGTGGCGGCTCGTCGGTGTGCTGCCCGTTTTGGCCGGCCTTGTTCTTGCGGCCCAGGCCCGGCCGCCGGATCTGCTGGCTGACCGGGACGGGCGTCTGGTCGCGGTCCGGGGACCGGACGGAACGCTCCAGCTCTCGGACCGGCGCAAGGAGACCTTTTCGGCGCGAGTCTGGCTGCGCCGCGACGGAGACGGGCGCTCCCCCGCCCGTGCGGCCGGTGGCGATTGGCGGTGTGCGGACGGACTCTGCCGGATCCAGGCGCCGCGCCTTGGGCGTGTCGTGTTCACCGCGTCGGAGGATACGGTCGAGCAGGTTTGTCCTGAAGCGGATGTTCTAATCGCCGCCTTTCCCGTGCGCGGCCCATGCCCCGGACCCGGTTTGATCATCGACCGGTTCGACTTCGCCTTTCAGGGGGCCATGGCGGTCTGGGCGCCGAGGCCGGACGGCGCGGATCCCATGACGATCGGCCCGGGAGCGGTGGAGGCGGGGGCGAAGGGGGAGCCGGCGAGGGGGAAGAGGGCGATGGGGGAGAGGGCGATGGGGGAGAGGGATGCGCGACGGGAGCATCGCGAGCCGGCAGACACTGAAGCGCTCAATGTCCGGCAAGCGCTCAATGTCCGGCAAGCGCTCAATATCCGGTCGGCCCGCGGCGCACGGGGCGAGCGGCCGTGGGTCCTGCCGCGCCGGCAGCCCTATCACCGACCCCGGGCGCGCCATCCCTGGTTCGATGGCGGTCCGGTACCAGACACGCCGGCCCGCTGAGGCCGGTCAGTAATGGCGGAGCAGTCCGACGAGCCGCCCCTGCACCCGCACCCGGTCCGGCCCGTAAATGCGGGTCTCATAGTTGGGATTGGCGGCCTCCAGGGCGATCGTGTCGCCGCGCTTGCGCAAGCGCTTCAGCGTGGCCTCCGCATTGTCCACCAACGCCACCACGATATCGCCATTCGTGGCCTGATCGCATTGCTGGATCACGACGGTATCCCCGTCGAGGATCCCCGCCTCGACCATGGAATCGCCGCGAACCTCAAGGGCGAAATGGGGCCCGCTGCTGAGCATGGAAACGGGCACGCCGATGAAATGGCTGTGGCTTTCCAGGGCTTCGATGGGTGTACCGGCCGCGATCCGTCCCATGACGGGCACCTCGACCCCGCCGTCGAGACCCGGCGCCGGGTCGGGGGCGAGCGCCTTGAGGGGCCGGCGTTGGCCGTTGTCGGAGACGATGCTGGGCTCGAAGCGCTGTTTGCGCACGGGCGGTGTCTCCGGTGCCGGCGCCATATCATCGGGCAGACGTCGGATTTCCAGCGCCCGAGCCTTGTGGGGCAGCCGCCGGATAAAGCCCCGGTCTTCAAGGGCGGTGATCAACCGGTGAATGCCCGATTTCGAGCGCAAATCGAGGGCTTCCTTCATTTCGTCGAAGGAGGGGGAAACCCCCGTCTCCCGGATCCGCTCATAGATGAACATGAGCAGTTCGTGCTGTTTCGGTGTCAACATAGGGCCACCCCTTGGCCGAAAAAAGCGGGACCGGACCATCGTGCACAGGACCGCCGACGAGAGCCCGGATGACCGCCGGCGGCCCCGATGGCGTCCGCGAGCGGATCAACCAAGCCAAACCGGCGGCAGGTCGGCGGCCGCGGGTCCACGGACAATCGCGACTGCAACCGACACGGACTTTTTGGGCCTTGGCCGCAGGTTTGGGCCTTTGCCCCAGGTTTGGGCCTTGGCGGCAAGCCCGCAAGACATCCAGAGCGCTTTCCGACAGACCGCTTTCCGACTGGAACAAAACCTAAACACGAATGTTCTATGTTGGTTCCCGGCACCCGTCAAGTCCCTTTCCCCCCAAAGAACCGGGCTCCATGGACCCGGGAAAGCTGAGATCTTTCAAGGGACGGGCGGGCAAGGGACGGGCGGGCAACGGACGGGCGGGCAAGGGACGGGCGGGCGATCCAGGCGCGTGCCGAAATAGCCGGCAGACAGGATCGTCAGGACGAGGCCCAGGCCGCTGGCCCCATAGGCCGCGCCGGTCAAGACATCGAGCCAGTCGAGAGAGGGAGCGCCCAGTTCTTTGAACACAAGCAAGGCGACGCTGCCGGCATAGCCCGAGGCATCGGCAAGATAGATAAGAAAACCCGCCGTGCCGGGAAACCGGGCCGCCGCGATTAACCGGTCGAACAGCATGGCATTGAACGGCACATAAGCGAGATAAAGGCCCGCGCCGCTGGCCACCATGAAGGCCGTGGGCCCGATCAGACCGGCCTGCTGGGCGACCATCGCCGCCCCAAGCAGCAAAGCCCCGAAGATCACGATGGCATGGATGATGCTCAAGGCGCGCAGATTATCGCGCACCGCCACCACGGCGGCTGTCCCCGCCAAAGCGACGAGGGTGACGGGGATTTCGCTGATCGCGAACATGGCAGCCTCCCCGGATCGTCCGAGGGCGATCCAAATCTCAGCGGCAAAATTATCCCGGAAGTCGCGAAAGGCCGTAAAAAGAACATAGGCGAGCACCAGAAGGCCGACGCCCGGCCCATAGGCAGAGAGAAACCGCCCCCGGTCGCCGGCATGCATCGGCGCGCGATGGGTGCGGGCAACCTCGTCCGCGGTATCGGGTGCGGGCAGCACGGACAAAACCCACACGGACACCGCGAGAAGGGGCATGAAGACGGCGCCCGTCGCGGCCGGCATCCAGACCTCCGCGATGCCGCCATGGAGAATGAGAGCGGCGCCGACTGCTTACACGGAGACCGACGCCACGATGAAGCTGACGCACAAAATGGCACCCAGGACCTCGCTCGTGCGCCGGCCCTCCAGATAGGCGAAGACCAGCCCCCAGATCATGCCGAGCGGCAGTCCGTTCAGGAACAGCATGGTGAATTTCCAGGGGCCCGGTGCGAGGGCAAAGCCCACAAGCGCGAGCCACGCCGCCGCGATCAGCCCCAGGATCAAGGGTGCGCGCCAGCGTGCGGGCGCCTCGGAGACAATCTTGACCCCAATGACCTTGGACAGGGCATAACCTGAGAGGTGGGCGATGACGAGCGCCACCTTGAAGTCAAGCTCCAAAGGCCCGGCCCCCTGACCCTCATAGGTCGCCGCGGCAAAGGGTTTGCGAAAGGCATACATGCTGAAATAGGCGCAAAACGCGGCGCCTCCGGCGGCGAGGACAAAGACCGCGCTCGATCCGTTCCCCCGAAAAAAACGGCTGGGCACGCGGGCGATGTTGCCCATCCGGTTCTCAGGCGCCTTGGGCGGCATCGCGCTTTTCGACAAGGAACCGGGCGACCGTCTGTCCCACCGCCGTCAGAGGCATGGCGACAAGAACGCCGATAAAGCCGGCGACCGTGGCCAGGAGCAGAAGGGCGGCAAGCACAAGGGCCGGGGGCAGGGCGATGATGCGCCGGTGCACCATGGGCGTGAGGATCAGCCCCTCGACATTCTGGACAATGATGATCAGGACGAAGGCATAAAGCGCCACATCCACACCCTGGGTCAGGGCCACCAGCAGCACGGGAACTGCGGCGATCACCGGACCGAGATTGGGCACGAAGGTCATGAGGGCCGTGAAGACCCCGAAGACGAGGGCAAAAGGCACGCCCACGATCCACAGCCCCACCGTCATCAGCGTGCCGAGGACGAGCATGGACAGCGCCTGGCCCGCCACCCACCACGCAAGGACCGAACTGATCCGGTCCATGAGCTCCGAGGCGTCCGTCCTGCGCGCCGGAGGCACGAGCGCCAGCACGCCGCTCCGGTAAAGATTGGGCTCGATGCTGATGTAAAGGGAGATGGCAACGACGATGAAGATACCCGTCAGCACGCCGAAGGTCGTCGAGAACACGCCCGCGACGCCGCGCAACAGGCTGGCACCCTGCTCCATAAAGGGCTGACCGCCGGAGCCGCTGCGCAGGTCCGCAATCGCAGTTTCCAGCACGCCGATCACATCGGCGCCGACCCCGGTCATCTCCACCCGCGTCCGCGCCTCGCCCAGGAACTCGGGCAGGCCCTTGATCAGGACTTGCAGTTGTTCGGCGATCTGCGGCCCGGCGGTCACGGCAAAGCCGATGACAGCCAATCCGGTGACCGCGACCAGAAAGGCAAGGCACACGCTCCGGGGCGCTCCGAGCCGCGCGCTCAAGGCCGCGCTGCCATGGGCCAGGGACACGCCCATGACGACGCCGGTGAAAATCACAAACACAACCTCAAGCGCCATCACCAGCACTGCAAGGGCGAGGAGCGACAGGCTCGCGATCAGAACAGTGCGCCAGGTCACGGCGCCGGCCAGCGACTGGGTCATGGGACGTCTCTTTCGGGGCAAAAACCGCGTTTTGAGCCAGGCACACAGAAATAACACGAAACCGGCCGCATCGTCCCGGGCGGATTGAAATCCGCCACGATCCTGATCCGCGGGTTCGGTGGGTCCTGGGGCGCACGTAGGGCGGGTTTAAACCCGCCCTACGGCACGGAGACGTCGGGCGGATTGAAATCCGCCACGATCCTCATCCGCGGGTTCGGTGGGTCGTGGGGGGCGCATGAGGCGGGTTTAAAATCCCCCTAAGGCAATGAGGCGTGGGGGGGGTTGTAAAGCGCCCCGGTACCCATCCCCGCCCCCGGGGCCCCCCCCCCCCACCCATCC
>JBHJGV010000047.1:0-27535 GCA_050331455.1 Alphaproteobacteria bacterium | reverse complement strand
GCCCCACACCGCGCGGCCCAAACTTGATGGCTGCAAAAAATAAGGGTGGGTATACCACGGGATTTCACGGGGCCGGCGGGGGGCCCGACGGCGGCCCGAAAAAGGGGCGGGGGCTGGTCAGCCCGCCGCGTCAACTGGAGTAAAATTCGACCACCAGATTCGGTTCCATCTGCACCGCATAGGGCACGTCGGCCAGTTGCGGTACACGGACGAACCGGCAGGTCATTTTGGCGTGGTCGGCCTCGATGTAGTCGGGCACATCCCGCTCAGGAAGCTGTGTCGCCTCGAGCACCAGGGCAAGCTGCTTGGACTTGTCCCGGATTTCGACCACATCGTCTTCTTTGACCTGGTAGCTCGGGATGTTCACCCGGCGCCCGTTCACTTTGACATGGCCGTGATTGATGAATTGGCGGGCCGCGAAAACGGTCGGCACGAATTTCGCGCGGTACACCACGGCATCAAGGCGCCGCTCCAACAGGCCGATCAGCAACTCAGCCGTGTTGCCTTTGCGGCGGTTGGCCTCGTCATAGATGCGGCGGAACTGCTTTTCGGTGATGTTGCCGTAATAGCCCTTGAGCTTCTGCTTCGCGCGAAGCTGGATGCCGAAATCCGACAGTTTGGATTTGCGCCGCTGGCCGTGCTGGCCCGGGCCGTATTCCCGCCGGTTCACGGGACTTTTGGGCCGGCCCCAGATATTTTCGCCCATGCGGCGATCGATTTTATACTTCGAACTCAGTCTCTTAGACATACTGATCCTGTCGCGATACAGGGGCCGGCATTCGAATGGATGTCGAATGCGATTTCAACGGCGGCTGCCCCGTGACCCGTCCTGGCGGCACGACCTTGGCCATGCCCGTAGAGCCGCGTTTCCTACTGGGAAGGGCAGGCCCCGTCAATCCCCGGACGAGCGGCTCCACAGGGCCTGGTCGAGCCGCTTGCCCGTGACCGGATCGGTCCGCTGGAGCGCTTTGATCATGCCGCGCAGGGTCTGGACGTCCTGGTGGGTCAGGGCCACCCGGTGCCACATGTTCCGCAGATTGCGCACCATGCCGGGGCGTTTCTCCGGTGGGAACAGGAAGCCCGCATCATCGAGGGCCTGCTCAAGATGATCGAAGAACGCCAGGATTTCAGCGCGGGTGGCCGGCTTCGCGTGCTCCGCCTCGGTGACGACGGCGGGCGTGGCATCGGCTTGCTTGAACCATTCGTAACTGAGCAGGAGCACGGCCTGGGCCAAGTTGATGGAGGCGAAGGCCGGGTTGACGGGCACGGTCACGATGGTGTCGGCAATGGCCACGTCATCATTGTGCAGGCCCGCCTTCTCGCCGCCGAACAAGATACCGACCGCCTCGCCCCGGCCTGTGCGGGCGCGCATATCCTGGGCCGCGGCCTCCGCCGTCATGACCGGTTTAATCATGTAGCGGTCCCGCGCCGTGGTGGCGTAGAGGTGGTGCAGGGACCCGACCGCCGCCGCCGTGGTCTCGAAAACCTGGGTGCCCTCGATCACTGGGGAGGCGCCGGAGGCCATGGCCACGGCCTTGTCGCTCGGCCAGCCGTCCCGCGGGGCAACGAGGCGCAGATCCGTGAGACCGAAATTGTACATCGCGCGCGCGCTCGCCCCGATATTCTCGCCCATCTGAGGTTTGACCAGGACGATGGCGGGTCCGCCGAGGATGGGGGCCTGGGTGTGGTCCGTGCCGGCCATGATTTGCTGATCCTTGATCCTTTTCCGTCTTCCCTCTCAGCGCCCGGCTGCCTTTGCCCGTGCCCGAGCCGGGTGCTATAGCGATGGGGAATCCGGTTTGCCTAGTCTGACAGGTCGGGGGTGCCCGGGACAGGCCACCCTTGCCGGCCCGGCCGGCCGGGGAGAGCCATCGTCCTACCGTCGTCCGTTCTCTGGAGCTGATACCATGAGCAAAATCAAGGTTGCCAATCCCGTCGTCGAACTCGACGGCGATGAGATGACCCGTATTATCTGGGATCTGATCAAAAAGAAACTGATCCTGCCCTATCTCGATATCGATCTGCATTACTACGATCTCGGCGTCGAATACCGGGATCAGACGGACGATCAGGTGACCATCGATGCCGCCAATGCCATTCGTGAGCATGGCGTGGGCGTCAAATGCGCCACGATCACGCCGGACGAAGCCCGGGTTGAGGAATTTAACCTGAAAAAGATGTGGCGCTCGCCCAACGGCACCATCCGGAACATCCTCGGCGGCACCGTGTTCCGTGAGCCCATCATCTGCCGGAATGTGCCGCGCCTTGTGCCCGGCTGGACGAATCCCATCGTGATCGGCCGTCATGCCTTTGGCGACCAGTACCGCGCAACCGATTTCGTTGTGCCGGGCAAGGGCACGCTGACCATGACGTTCACGCCGGAAGACGGCGGCGAGCCCATGGAGTTCGAGGTGTTCAAGTTCCCCGGCGGCGGTATTGCCATGGGCATGTACAATTTGGATGCCAGCATTCGGGATTTCGCCCGGGCCAGTTTCAATTTCGGTCTGGCCCGCGGCTGGCCGGTCTACATGTCCACCAAGAACACGATCCTGAAAGCCTATGACGGGCGCTTCAAGGATCTGTTCCAGGAGGTCTTCGACGCCGAATTCGCCGGCGCGTTCAAGGAAAAAGGCATCACCTACGAACACCGTCTGATCGACGACATGGTGGCCGCAGCCCTGAAATGGGACGGCAATTTCGTATGGGCCTGCAAGAACTATGACGGGGACGTCCAGTCCGACACGGTGGCCCAGGGCTTCGGGTCCCTCGGCCTGATGACCTCGGTTCTGCTGACGCCGGACGGCAGGACCGTGGAGGCCGAGGCGGCCCATGGCACCGTGACCCGCCACTATCGTCAGCACCAGAAGGGTCAGGAGACCAGCACGAACTCCACGGCCTCCATCTTTGCCTGGACCCGCGGCCTCGCCCATCGCGGCAAGCTCGATGAAAATCCGGCCCTGGTTCGGTTCGCCGAGACCCTGGAGGAGACCGTGATCGGCACCATCGAGGCCGGCTTCATGACCAAGGACCTTGCGCTGCTGATCGGCGACAAGCAGGCTTGGCTGTCGACGGAAGGTTATATCGAGAAGATCGACGAGCGCTTCCAGAAAGCCATGGGCTGACGAAAAACAGAAGGGGTCGCCAAGGCGGCCCCTTTTTTCCGAGTGTGCATAAGACTGTCAGACGACGGTGTTGCCGGTGCTGCGAGCGGGCTCGGCATGGGCGTTCCGCAAAGCGGTTGGACATGCGCCGCATGCCCGATCCGGCGGTTGTGGAACGAAGGGCAGGGCCGGGACAGCGGGTTTCGCATGCGCCCTTTGGCCCATCCGTGTGGATGACACAGGCGTAAAGGAGAGGCGGGCCATGCGTCAGGTGCTTCAGTCCCTTAAAACCGGTGATGTGGAAGTGATGGAGGTGCCGGCGCCGATGGTGCGGCCCGGCCATGTGCTCATCAGGAGCCGGAAGAGCCTGATCTCCGCTGGCACCGAGCGCATGATGCTCGACTTCGGCCGTGCCAACCTGATCGACAAGGCGCGCCAGCAGCCCGAAAAGGTGCGCCAGACCCTGGACAAGGTGCGCACGGACGGTGTCGGGCCGACCCTCGAAGCCGTGCGCGCGAAACTCGACCAGCCTTTCACGCCCGGCTATTGCAATATGGGAGAGGTGATCGCCGTCGGGCCCGGGGTTGACGATTTTGCCATAGGTGACCGGGTGGTCTCCAACGGGCCCCATGCCGAAGTGGTCTGTGTGCCGAGAAATCTGTGTGCCAAGGTGCCCGAGGGCATTGCCGATGAGGACGCGGCCTTCACGGTGCTGGGCGCCATCGCGCTCCAGGGCGTGCGCCTTGTTGCACCGACGCTCGGGGAGCGGATTGTCGTGATCGGGCTCGGTCTTGTGGGCCTCGTGACGGTCCAGCTCCTGCGCGCCAATGGCTGCGCCGTTCTGGGGGCGGATTTCAACGGCAAGCGGGTCGAAATGGCCCGGATGTTTGGGGCGGAGACGGTCGATCTCAGCCGGGGGCAGGATCTTGTCAAGGCTGCGGAGGCTTTCTCCCAGAGCCGGGGCGTCGACGGCGTGCTCGTGACCGCCTCGACCAAGAGCAACGATCCCATGCGCCAGGCGGTGCAGATGTCCCGCAAACGCGGTCGTGTGGTGCTGGTGGGTGTCGCGGGGCTGGAGCTCAATCGTACCGATCTGTTCCAGACCGAAGTGTCCGTGCAGGTCTCCTGTTCCTACGGGCCGGGCCGTTATGATCCGTCCTATGAGGACAAGGGCCAGGACTACCCCTTCGGCTTTGTCCGGTGGACCGAGCAGCGCAATTTCGAGGCCGTGCTTGACCTTCTGGACCGGGGTGCCCTGGATTTCTCCGGCCTCGTCAGCCATCGGATCGACCTTGCCGAGGCAGCGAAAGCCTATGAGGCCCTGGCCGAGGATGCGGGCAGTCTGGCCATCCTGCTCGATCACGGCGCGGGAGGCGAGGGCGCTGCCACGGCCGGTGAGCGCATTGTGCGCCTCGCCCGCTCGGCCGATCCTCGCGCCACCCGGAACGCATTCGCGGTGATCGGTGCGGGCAACTATGCCTCCCGCACCTTGATCCCCGCCCTCGGCAAGGCCGGGGCGCGCCTTCATACTTTGGTCAGCGAAAACGGTGTGAGCGCCGGGATCCATGGGCGCAAGGCCGGCTTTGAAGCCGTGGCGACCGACGCCATGGCAGCCATCGAAGATCCGGCCATCGGCGCCGTGGTCATTGCCACCCGCCATGACAGCCACGCGCGCTATACCGAGGCGGCGCTGCGGAGCGGAAAATCCGTGTTCGTTGAAAAACCGCTGGCGCTCCAATACGTCGAAATCGACGCCCTGGCAGCGGCCCTCAAGGACAATCCGTCGGCGCGCCTGATGGTCGGCTTCAACCGGCGCTTCGCCCGGGATGTGGCTCGGCTCAAGGGCCTCCTGGATGCCCGGTCGGAGCCGCTCACAGCGATTTACACGGTCAATGCCGGCGCCATTCCGGCCACCCACTGGACGCAGGATCCGGATGTGGGGGGCGGCCGGATCATCGGTGAGGCCTGCCATTTCATCGATCTGATCCGCTTCTTGACGGGTGCGCCGATGACGGAGGTTCACACCGCCATGGTGGGGGCGGGGAGCATCAGGGACGACAAGGCGATCATCACCCTGTCCTTCGAAGACGGCTCCATCGGAACGGTCTGCTACTTCGCCAACGGCGCGAAATCCTATCCTAAGGAGCGGCTCGAGGTGTTCTGCGGCGGAAAGGTCGCCCAAATCGATAATTTTCGGAAACTGACCCTGCACGGATGGTCGTCCAAGGCTGGCGGCCTGTTGGGCAAAGGCCAGGACAAGGGCCAGGATGCCTGCATGAAGGCCTTCGTCGAGGCGGTCACGACCGGCGGTCCATCCCCCATTCCGGAGGCGGAGCTGTTCGAAGTGGCCCGGCGAACTCTTGAGGCTGCCGGCCGCCCGGTGAACGCCGATCAGGCATAAAGGCCCGCAAGGACGCAATGGTCGCCGCCGAGGCCCTTTTTGAACCGGGTCACGCCTTCGGCCATGCGTGGATGGACGCCGCCCAGATCAAGGGACCGGATGCTCCGCTCCTTCAAGGCATCGATGGCGGACCAGAGGAGCAAATGATGGGCGTTCACGGTCCGCCCGTCGCTGGTGGTCCAGCCGGCCTGATAGGTGGCCGATGAACCGTGCAGAAGCACGAGGATGCCCGCCACGGCGCGGCCCTCCAAGGTCGCCCTCAGGATCCAGGCCTCGTCTTGGCGGCCCGCCTCGGTGATCAGCGTTTTCAGAAACGGAACCGAGACGGAGCGGTAGCCGCGGGTCTGCCGGTCCCTGGCATACCCCCTCAGGAACCAGTCCCGGCCACGCCCGTCCGTCGTCAGATGAACGCGTACCTTGCTGCGTTCCGCTTTCGACAATGCGTTGCGCCATTTCGGGTTGAGCCCGGCCCGCAAGGTCGTGAGATCACGGGTCAGGTCGAGCCAGATGGTTTCATAGGGGCTGCCCTTGGGCTTGAAGCCGAAATCGGACATCAGCGCCTGGCTTTCCGCATCGTGGTGCATGCCCGGCATCAACCGGCGCAGGCGGCCCAGCCGGGACGGAAAATGGCCCGTGAAGCGTTCCAGAAAACTGGCCCAATGGTTGAGGGGCGGATTATCCTGGAGCCAGACCGGGCCCCGGTGCAGATGCACGATATGCAGAGGGCCGAGGGCGACCTCCTGGATCTGAAACAGACCCAGAATGTCCCGCCGGTGCCGGATCAGGGCCGGGCGGGTGATGACCTGGTTGTGCTGGCGCATGGCCCGGGCATAGGGCCATGACTGGAGCAGCGTCGTGCGCGGTGCGGACGACAGAAGCGCGCGCCACTCCTTGAGTGGCATCGGTGACCAATCGAGTTCCACGGGACATCCCACATATTGGCTGTGCTGAGGTGACACAACCATGTGAGGTTTGCCATTCCGTTAACTGCTCTGATCTCGGAGTGAATGCCTACAGATGATTGGCCTACAGACCATGGATCCCATCAATGGGCCAGGTCGGACTTCAGTTCGTAGCGCGAGCCACAGAACGCCCCGAACACTTCGCCGATTTCGGGGTGATCCACCGGCTGGCCCGATGTGTCCGGCAGAAGATTTTGTTCCGACACATAGGCCTCATAATAGATGGCCTCGTTCTGGGCGAAGAGATGATAAAAGGGCTGGTCTTTACGAGGCCGGATTTCCTCCGGGATCGACAGCCACCACTCCTCGGTGTTCGCGAATTCCGGATCCACGTCGTAGATCACGCCGCGAAAGGGAAACATCCGGTGGCGTACCACATCCCCGATGGCGAATTTCGCATGTCTTTCCCCCATCACCCACCTCCATCTTGTCCCCAGCGCCCAATCCATGGCCGCACCAGATCAGCACATGCCATATGGGTCCGCCAGGATCTTTGGCAACGCTTAGGACTGTAGCAGGCGCGGGGACAAGGCGTCCTGGGGCCTGGCCCGACCGTTGCGGGAGGCCGATCTGCCCCGTCCTCCCGTTCGGATCGCAGTCGATCAGGCGGCCCGGCGGCTCATATAGTCTTCGACCGCGTTGAGCAGCGAGTGGAGCAGGCCGGAAATTTCCGCGCTGTAGCGGGCCTGTTCGTCGAGCTTTTGCTGCAGGTCGGTCACGCGCGGCGTGTCGAGGGCTTCCTCGAGGCGGTTCACGCGATCCCGCAGATCTTCAATGTAAGACATAACGGCGTCCTTTCCTGTGTCGGGGTAGTGGCTTTCAGCCTGGTCGAGCGTGGTTAGTATTCCGTCAGCGGCGCGTGCGCCGCGGCCTGGTCAATCCAGCCTTGAAGGGTGCCGGGATCCACGAGAGGCCCCAGCAGACCGGCCAAGGTCGCGGCGTCATGGGCTTTCAGATCCGCCGGAGAACGGATCCCGAGCGTGGCGAGCCGGTGGGCGAGGCCCGGGCCGATCCCCAGATCGCTCATGGTTGCGGGGTCCCCTCCGCACCGGGACGGTTCCGGCTGGTCCGCCTTGACGGGGGCCTCGACGGCGGGTTCGTGTTCGATATCCGCCGGGGCCGAAGGGGTGTCGGACATCTCCGGCTGCCCATCCGGTGCCGCAGCGCCCGAGGGCCCCTCGGCGGACGGCGACAGCCGCCCGATGACGTCTTCGACGCGGGACCGCAAGTGATCCAGCTGGATCAATGCATCCGAAGGCGCCGTATCGGTTTCCGCGGGGTCCATGGGAGGTCTCCTCAACATGGCCGGGGCCCGGCAGGGTCCGGCATCGGCCTCACATCCGCTTGACGATGACCCAGTACCGGTCGTCGTGATTGCTGGCCTTTTTCAAGTGCACATTCACGCGGGTCGGCTTCATGTTGTAATCAAACGTGTACTGAAACAGTGTGTTCAGTTTGCCCGAAGAAACACCTTCGTCGAACTTGCCCTTGAACCCACGGGTGTTGGTGCAGGGGGCGACATCTGTGAAGAAGTTCCGACCGATGACCTCTTTGGGATCGCGGTTGCAGATCTCACCTTCGGTCTGATTGTATTTGATGATGGTGCCCTTGCCGTCGAGCTGGATGGCACCGAAGGCCAGATTGTCCAGCGCTTCGGTGTCCATCGTGGCCAGGGAATTTTCAATATCCTTTGACCCGAACGCAACGATTTCCATGGGGAGAGTCCTTCCGTCGCGGGGCTCACGTGCCCCGTGGTTTCGCACGGACAGGACTGTTGCCGCATTTTGTTTGTCGCCGCGTTAATGACGAACGCGACGTCGTGTCCGCCATAGCGGGGGACGCGGACGGATCGGGCGGGGGCACTAGTCCTTCAGGTGGCGGAGCACCACGAAGGAGGTCCAGCACACGGCCAGGAACACGATGAAGGCCATGGCCAGATGGGCCGCGCGGGGCCACAACACGAGGGCATCGATCAGACCGTTGAGAAGCGCATGGTCCAGATTGCCGATATCCGCGATTTCCGCCACTTCCCGCACCACCGCGAGACCGGAAAACAGGACACCGATGCCAAGCCAGGGCAGGACGCCGACCCGAGCCGCGTTGAGCAGGGGCTTCGGCGTTCGATGCGGGCCCGGATGGGCCAGCTTGCGTGCCGCCCGCTCCAGCCGGTCGGCCACGGGCGCATCGATGGCATCGAGGGGCGGCACGGTCATGAACAGGCTGGCTTCGGCGGCCCGGCGCTTGGCACTGGGCGATCCGATCTTGTGTTCCTGGGCCGGATCGCCCGGTGTCATGCGGATAAGGGCGTCGACGGTCGCCTTACGGTCCCCTGCGTTGATGTATTTGACGACCGGGCTCGCCTCGAATGCGCCCATGCCCACGTCATAGGCGAAGGAGACAAGGGCGCTGAATTCGTTCCGGTTCACGGGGCCGCGCAGGGAGCGGCGCACGCCGCCCTCCACCCGTTCCAGATCGAGCCGAAAAAGACTGTCCGCCTGGGCCTGGCTGATGGTCAGGCCCTCGCTCACCCGCTCGGTATGGCCATACCCGATGCGCCAGCAGCCATGGGTGTCCTGCCGGGCCGACAGCCCCACATTTTCGTAGGTGCGGATGAGATCGCGGCCCTGTTTATTGGTGCGCAGTTCGCCCGACATGTCTTTTAGCCCGTTCAATTTCACCAAGTGGCAAGATCCAGCCTGCGAAACCTTAGCAGCGCTTTAGGCGGCCGT
Organism: Alphaproteobacteria bacterium; assembly: GCA_050331455.1. Lineage (GTDB taxonomy): Bacteria > Pseudomonadota > Alphaproteobacteria > JAJFIK01 > JAJFIK01 > CAYUYV01. The sequence continues at coordinate 18,342 of JBHJGV010000047.1, read as the reverse complement.
TAAGCGCGCTCTGGCACGATTGAGGCCGTGGGATCGTGCGGGCTCGCGCCCCTGCGGTCCGTTCTTTGGGGATGCGGGGGCCATGTTCGGGACCAACAACCGGCCGACTATCCTGAGCTTCGACACAAGTTTGCTGACGAGCTGGTATACGGCGCGCCAGGCCGAAGCGACCGCCTCCCTGCTTGCCCGCACCCAAGGGCCCCAGCTCTCCGGCGTTTCCACCCGCGAAAGCGATAGCGCCCGGGGCCCGACGGATGTGACCCCGCCCTGGCTCGATGTCGAAAATCTGCCCACGCCGGATGAAAAACTGCGCGAGGCGTTGGCAACCCGCGATTTCGTCAACGAGAACGGCGCCAATCTGGGCAGCGGCGGCCCGGTCCATCCCGACCACAAGAAACTCTTTGCGCTTTATCAGGGCATGGAACGCCTTCAGACCATTGCGGCCCATGCCGCGAAGGACGATACGTCCACCCTTCGCCTGCGCGGCTTCGACCGTCAGTTCCAGGATGGGTTGACGGAGGTGTTGGCCTATATCGACGGGTTCGAGGCCGAGGCGTTCGAGATTTCCGCCGGCGAGAAGCGCAGGCAGGCCGACACCGCCCTGTCCGTGCCTCGAACGCTTTCCGAGCATGTGGGCCGGGTCGCCCATCGCACCTCCGTGCTGGACCCCATGACGGGGCTGTCGGGAAACGAGGTCTTTACCGTGTCGGTGGCCAAGAACAACACCACCATCGACATTTCCATGGACCTGTCCGAGATCAATGCCGCCGGGAACGCCGATAATCCCGGCGTGCCGACCCTTGATGAGATTGTGTCCTATGTGAACGGGCGTCTCGAGGAGAACGGCATCGTTTCCCGTTTCGCCCGGGAGCGGATCATCGAGCGGGAAGATGAGGGGGGCGATGACGACTTCGCCCTGCCACCCAACACGTTCGGCATCAAGATCAAGGGCGTCAGCACGGAAAGTTTGAGCTTTTCCGCTCCGGCTGCCCAGCCTGTTGTCCATGTTGCAGGTGTTTCCGGCACGGGCAACAAGCAAGCCGGCCAGGTGTTCGAGTTCACCGGGGTCGATGGGACCGATCCCACCCTCAAAGGGGGTCCGCGCCTCGAGCCCGAGGAGCCCGGCGACGAGGATACTGACACAAGCGTGCAGGTCGAAGCGTCGGTGGCGGACAGTCAAGGCAATGTCTATGTCACGGGGCGGACGAGGGTGGATCTGGGGCAGGGCGCGCCGATTGGGGAGACGGACGCCTTCATCTCCAAATATGACAGCACCGGCACCCTGGTGTGGACCCGCAGCCTTGGCGCGTCGGAAAACGCCGCAGGCCTCGCCATCGCCCTCGACAGCAACGAGAACGTGGTGGTGGCGGGGGAGGTCACGGGCAGCGCGGTCACCGGGTCCCGGGGCGGTGGGACGGATGGGTTCGTAACCCAACTCGACTCCCGCGGCGAGACGCTCTGGACCCGTCAGGTGGCACCGGCCGCGGACGACAGTGCGCTGGGCCTGACGGCCGGCGCGAATGGCGCCATCTATGTCAGTGGGGTGACCAAAGCGGCGCTGGGCAGCGGGCTGACCCAGGCCGGCGGCGAAGATGCGACCCTTACCAAGCTGGAGGCGGACGGCTCGCTTGCCTATCAGCACCAGTTCGGCACGGCCGGCGACGACCGGGCCGAAGCGGTGGCTGTGGCCCAGGACGGCAATCTGGTTGTGGCCAGCGTGGAGAACGGCCGGGCCATCGTGCGCAAGCTGAACGAGGCCGATCCGACCCAGACCCTGTGGACCGTCGATCTGGGGGATCTGAACAAGGGATCCATCGGCGATCTGAAAGTGGATGGCGAGCGCATCTATCTGGCTGGCACGACCCGCGCGGGCGGCTTGAACGCCGGCGGCGACGCGAACGATCTGGGGACCTTCGATGGCGGCCGGGACGGCTTTCTGACACGCATCGACGATCTGGGCGCAACGGCCGATGCCGCCTACACCCGCTATCTGGGATCCTCCGCCTCGGACAATGTCCACTCTCTTGCGATCTTGAACGGGGACGTCATCGTGGCCGGTGACACCCTGGGCGATGTGGAGGGCAACACCCTTAAGGGCACACGGGACGGTTTCGTCTCCCGCTACACCGCCGACGGGGACCATGTTTGGACGGAACAATATGCAGGGCGCGAGGGCCATGCCTCCGCCCGGTCCGTCACGGTGGATCCCACGGGCCGCTCCGTGCTCGACGTTCTGGGCCTGCCGCGCGGCACCATCACCTATGGCGAGCCGCGCACGGTGACATCCCACGGGCCGGTGCGGGAGGGGCAGTATTTCTCCATCGCCGTCGACGGCAAACGGCCCAAAAAGGTGACCATAGACGCCGACGAGACCATGCGTTCGCTCTCCCGGAAGATCGAGAATGTGCTGCTGCTCGACGGTGAGGCGCGGGTCCGTCGGACATCCGACGGGGACACGATCCGCATCGAGGGCAACGAGGGCATTCAGATTGAGCTGATCCCGGGCAAGGGCGCGGACGATGCGCTTAAAGGGCTGGGGCTCGAGCCGGGTTTGGTGGTCGATGACGGCAGCCTCCTCGACCAGGACGATGGGGAGGAGGATGCTGTGGCCAGTGACGGGCCCTTGTTCTTCGGGTTGGGCCTTGAACGCGACTTGCGGATCGACAACAAGACCGATGCGGCCAGGGCGTCTTCCGTGTTGCTCGATTCCCTTTCGGCCATTCGCAAGGCCTTCAACGACCTCACCCGCGATCCGGCCCTCGATGCTCTGCTCAGGGACAGTCAGAGGACCTCAGGCCCGGTGCCGGCGGACCTCCAGCGGCAGATCGCCAATTACCAGGCCGGCCTCGACCGTCTGCTCGGCGGCGGCCCGACCACAGGCGGTTTTTTTTGAGCCTGGGGAGCGCATGGAGCGGCGGGGTCCAACCCGCCTTATGATCCGGAAAATCGAAAGTAACGTGAGCGGCTGGTGCGCTGACGCATTCGGGTGATCCAGCTTATACTGTCTTTGCGAGGCGCGTCAGCGACGACGCAATCCAGAGCCGCACACGCTGAGTATTCTGCCCTGGATCGCCGCGCGTCCTTTGGCCGCTCGCGATGACGACCGGCACCATCCGTATGGGTCGGTGCACTAGAGCCGGTGCCCCGGCGGCAGGGGCGGGGCCTCGCGCAGCAGAACAATGCTGATGCGCCGGTTGGCCGGGGCATAGGGGTCGTCCGGGAACAAGGGATCGGTGCCCGCCTTGCCGCTGACCAGGGCGATCCGGTCCACATTCACGCCGGCGGCCATGATGACGCGGCGGGCTGCGTTCGCCCGGTCGCTCGACATTTCCCAATTCGTGTAGCCGTCCTCCCGGTAGAACGGCGCACCGTCCGTGTGTCCCGAGATCGACACCCGGTTCGGCAGGCGGCGGATGATGCGGGCCACCTGACGCAAGAGGGTCTTGGTGCGCGCATAGGGTTCGGCGCTGTCGGCCGGGAACATGGCCCGGCCTTCCTGGTCCGTGAGCTGAATGCGCATGCCTTCGGGCGTGTGATCGATGATCAGTTGCTTGGACAGCTCCGCCAGTTCCGGCATGTCCTGCATGGCCTGGCGGATGGACATCTCCGCCTGCTGGAACAGGGCGGCCTCCCGCAGGGCCAGCGCCCGGTCGAGGGCCGTCTCGCTCAAGGTCTCCGGGGCGTTGGGGGTCGGCGCCTCGTCTTTTTTCTCCTGGTTCTTGTCCTCGGCATCCGTATCCCGCTCGCCTTCGGTGGGGCGCGAGCGCCGGGCATCGGCGGGAATGTCCTGCTTGACAATGGCCAGGGCACCCGCCCGCCGCGCGCCGTCCTCGTTGAAGGACGTGCCGCCGAAAATGCCGCCCGAGCCGCTGGTGGTGGGGCTGACGGAGGCCGGCGCGAAGTAATCCGCAAGGCCGAGCTTTTGTTCTGGGGTGGTCGTGTTGAGCAACCACAGCAGCAGGAAAAAGGCCATCATCGCCGTCACGAAATCGGCATAGGCCACCTTCCAGGCTCCACCGTGATGGCCGTGGCCGCCCTTCTTGATTTTCTTGATGATAATCGGGCGTTCGTTGTTCGCCGCCATCGCGCCCTCGTGCCTCCCCCAAATGCATCGTCCGGGAGAGGGTAAGGTGTCAGGGTTAAGGGCCCCCTTTACTCAGGGCCGGCGCAGAAGCAGCAGGTCCGGCCCAATGCGGTTGGCGATGAAAAGGTCGGCGAGCCCGTCGCCGTTCACGTCGCCCTGGGCCGCATCGAAGCCGTTGCCGACGGCCTCGGCCGGAAACACCGCCTCGGTCTGATCCTCGAAGATGCCGCCGCCTTCATTCAGGTAGGCGCGCAGGCGGCCCATCCCGGCCCCGCGAATGGCCAGCACATTGGTGGTGACGATGTCGAGGTCGCCATCCCCATCCAGATCGATGAGATCGCCCTCGGCGGCGTTGTCGTCATCTTCGGGCAGGCGGGCGCCCCCGTCCTGGAACCGGCCGGCCCCGTCATTGATCAGCAGGCGGTTCTGCCGGTCCGCATTGTCCATGAAGAAGCGGACATTGGCCACGAGGATGTCGAGATCGCCATCCCCATCGACATCGCCGAAATCGGCTTCCCGGCTTTCCTGGGCGCGCACCGGCAGGGCATCGGGAACATCGCTGAAGCGTCCGGCGCCATCATTGATCAAGAGCCGGTTTTGGCCCTCATTGCCGAACAGCAGGTCGAGGTCGCCGTCATTGTCCACGTCACCCAGGGCGACGTCCTGGGTCACATCCTCGACGGCGGGCAACTGGTCGGCGGTGACGTCCCGAAAACGCCCCTCGCCATCGTTCAGCACAAGAATATTCTGGCCGTTGTTCGCCAGCACCAGGTCCATGTCCCCGTCGCCGTCCACGTCCCCGGCGATGACGCCATTGGTCACGCCTTGGACAGGAAGATCCGCGCCCGCGTCCTCGAACCGGCCGCCGCCGGTGTTCCGGTAATAGTCGTTGATCTTGTCGTCCTCGCTCACGATCACCGCGTCGAGGGCGCCGTCCCGGTCGAAATCGGCGATGGCGACATCTTCGCTGTCCCGGCTCACCTGGGGAAGGCGGTCGCTGCCATCGGTGAAGCGGCCTTTGCCGTCATTGATCAGCAGGATGTTGGCCCGATATTCGCTGGCGATCAGAATGTCGAGATCGCCGTCTGCGTCGAGGTCGGCGATTCCTGCATCCATGTTCATGCCCTTGAGCAGTCCGCCCCCAGGCAGATGATCGGCTGGCGCGGCTTGGTAGAGCGGGGCGGCAAGGGCCGCCGGCGCCATGGCGGCGGCCAGCAGCGCGATCAGACCAAGGCTTGTCTTTCGCAGGTCCTGCGTCTTTCGATGTTTCATGGCATGCGTCTCCCTGAACACCCCCGGCCGCGCACGGCCCCTTGAAAGACCGGCGGGGACATTACCCTTGTGACCTGCCCCTATGGTAAGGGAGACAGGGACCTGGAAGGAGTGTGTTGTTCATGTCTGTCGACAATCAGGCGTTCCGCCGTGCTCTCGGCGCATTCACGACGGGCGTGTGCATCGTGACCTGTCCGCCGCGGGAGGGAAACGATCCCGTTGCGCTGACGGTCAGTTCGTTTGCGTCCGTCTCCCTCGAGCCGCCCCTGGTCCTGTGGTGCATCGACAAGGGATCCGACCGCTTTTCAGCCTTTTTCGAAGCGGAAGCCTATGGGGTCAGCGTTCTGGGCGAGGGGCAGGACGCCGTCTCCATGGCCTTTGCCGGGAACGGGCGCCTGTGCGACGTGACCACTCAGGTGGCGAAGACCGGGGCCCCGCTCATCGACGGCGCCATCGCGCAGCTCGACTGCCGGATCGCGGCGCGCCATGACGCCGGCGACCATGTGATTCTGGTGGGCGAGGTCGTCCATATCGTCGTTTCGGACGAGCGGGCGCCGCTGGTCTATCACCGGGGCTGCTACCGTCAGCTCGCCCCCGATCCCGATCAACGGGCCTGAGGCGCACGGTCCGGCACCAGATCCAGGCGGCCGATGGCACCCTCGGCGAGGACGGCGGGATCCCGCTCCATTTCGAAAAACCGGTTCGCTCCCCAATCCGCCACCAGATCGTCATAGTGGGGCGAGTAGGGATTGCCCGACTGGCCGGTGGCGATCATGAAGCGGGAGCGCTCCGGCGCCGCCCCATCGTAAATCGCCCGGTAGCCGCCGCCATGGACATTGGCGAAGGGGTCGGTGCCGCCGAAACGGTAGGAGCCGCGGGACACGGTGAAGGTGCCGCCCGCCGTGGGCACGGTGCGGGAGAAAAGCCGGGACACGACGGGCACAAATCCCAGGGGCAAATGGCTGTGCATGGCCCGGTGGGCCGGTCCCCAGCGCCAGGTGCTCCGGTCGCTGCCGAAGCGCTGCTCGAGATCCGCCAGGGCTGCGGCAAGGCTGGCCTGCAAAAGGGCGGAGCAGGTTTCGCGCTCCGGCGTTCCGGTGTCATCGCACCAGACGGACGCGCCGCCGACGTCCCTCAGCACACGGTCGAAAAACACCGGACGCAACCCCCCGAAACGGTCGGCAAGCTCGCCCAGCTCATCCGTAGCCAGACGGTCTGCGAAAGCGCGCAGCCATGCGACCATGATGAGGGGTTCGGACCGGTCGAGCCCCATCTCCCCGTCCCACGCCCGTAAGGCGTCGAGCGCGGTGTTGAGATCCTCCCGGCCGGGGGTTGCGTCCAGCATGCGGGCCAGCAGCCGGGGCCGCAGGCCGCTCCAGTGATCGCCGACAATGCCGGCAAAGCTGTCGAGCGTGTGGGGGCCACCCGCCTCAATCAGGCTGCGGATGCGCTCGGCCCGGTACGGCAGGGTCCATTCTGCGGTGATGAAGCCGTCATAACCATCGGGGCGGATATCGTTATTGGCAGTCACCAGCACGCCGTCCTCAGGGGACCAGATCTGGGGCCAGTCCGCCGGGTCCATCAGCCCGGTCCAGACTGTCTCGTGGCGCCAGCCTGCCACGGGCACGAGGCCGCCGCCCGGCACATCGGGATGGCGCAGGGGCACGGCGCCGGCGGCAACGAAGCCGATCTCCCCGCTCCGGTCGGCAAAGACGAAATTCTGGGTCGGCGAGACATAATCGGCCATCAGGGTGCGGACCGCAGTGAGGCTCCTGGCCCCAAGGATGCGCACGGAGACCTCGAATGTGCGGTTCTGCGGCGTCAGGGCGGTCCACAGGACGGACCAGACATGGCCAATGGGCGCCTGATCCTGGAGCAGGGGAATGACGGGGCCGTGCCGGGTGGTCCGCAGGGTCTCGGTGACGGTTTGGCCCAAGCGCACCTTGAAGGTTTCCTCCCGGGCGGTGAACGCCCGGCTGCCGCTTGGCGTGAGATAGGCGTCCGCGTTTTCCGGATCCAGGCGCTCCAGCACCAGATCCTGGACATCCGTCCCCGTATTGGTCATGCCCCAGGCGATATCGTCCGTGTGCCCCAACAGGATCGCGGGGATACCCGGGAGGGTGGCCCCGGCCATGGAGCGTCCGTCAATGGTGAGATGGGCGAGATACCACAGGCCCGGCATCATCAGTCCCAGATGGGGATCATTGGCCAGGAGCGGTCCGCCCGTCGCGGTCCGGCTGCCATCGGTTACCCAATTGTTCGAGGCCCCGAAGGCCCGTCCGAAGGGCAGGCCGGCTTGTGTGCGCGGCGTGTCCGGATCATCCGCCTGCGACGGCATGAACGGGGCCAGATCCACGCCTTCCGGCAGCCCGGGGGCGGGTGCCATGAGGTCGGCGATCTGGTCGTGCGTGAGCCGGTCGGCAAGATCGAGGCGGGCCAGTTCCGAAAAGGCGTTGCCGGACAGGCCGAGCCCCAGCATGGACATCATGATGAGGGAGTGGTGCGGTTCCCACCGTTCGGCCGGGGCCTGGAGAAGAAAGAATTCCGGAGGCAGAGGACGGTCCCGGTCCCGGATCCGGCTGTTCACGCCCTGGGCATAGGCGCGCAGGACCGCCTGCACGTCCGGCGCCAGGGCTTCGAGGCTGGAGCGCGCCAGCCCGTCGAGATCCAGGGCCCGCAGGGTCCGGTCTACGTCGAGGGCAGGGCTTCCGAACAGTTCGGCGAGGCGCCCCTGGCCGGCCCGGCGCAGGATCGTCATTTGCCACAGCCGGTCCTGGGCATGGGCCAGCCCCAGCGCGAAGGCCCCGTCCGCAAGATTTGACGCGGTGATGTGGGGAATGGCCCGACTGTCCCGAACGATCCGCGCCGGAGCGGCAAGGCCGCGAACGGTCAAGGTTCCCTCATAGTCGGGGAGGGATCCGCGGAGGGTGAAAAAGCGTTCGGCCGCGACGAGCGCCACCAGAACGAGCAGACCACCCAGGACCCGGACGGGCCAGCGCAACCAGCCGAGCATGCCCATGGGTCAGCCGTCCCGTCCCGTGAGGATCAGCCGGTCGGCCACGGTCCGCACCCGGTCCCGATCCGTCTCGATACGGATGGTCCGCCCGTCCCGCCAAAGGGGCATGATATCGTCGAAATGCTCTGAGAGGATATGGCCCGACTGGCCGGTCGTGATGACCATGCGGGAATTGCTCAGGTCGCTGAGGTCATAGACGGCGCGCATGCTGGCCGAGAAAGTGGCGTCGAAACGGGTGCTGCCCGTCTCAGCCGAGAATGGCGCGACATTGACCGTGTCGATCCCGCCACCGGCCGGAGTGGAGCGCGAGAACAGGCGCGAGAGCACTGGAACAGCGTCCAGGGGCTGATGGGGAAAGCGCAGCCGGTGGGCGCGTTTCCAGCGCCAGCGGTCGATATTGTCCCCATAGCTCGCACGCAGATCCTCCACGGCCAGTTCGAGGGCGCGGGTGATAAGCGGGCCGCACTCTTCGCGTTGGGGCGAGGTGACCACGTCGCACCAGGCCTCGTTTTCGCCGGACAGGACCGTGATAAGGAAGTTCTCCCGGGGCCGCCGGCGAAGGGGAAAATCCGCCCCAAAATCATCGGCCGTGATCAGGCGCTCAAGCTGGGCGATCCAAGCCACATAGATGAGGGGCTCGGCCGCGTCGCCGTCCATGGCCCCGTTCCAGCCGGCAAGCCGCTTCTGGGCCTCGCCGGCGAGGCCGTCCGGTGCCGTTTCCCGGAGAAGATAGCGAACCAGGCGTTGGGCCTTGAGGGAGATCACGTCGTTCTGGAGGGCCGCGAAGGTGACGAGGTCGTGCTGGGGCGTGGCCCGCAGGCGCTCGTCGATCCGCCGGGCCCGTTCCGTGGCGATCCAGTCATTGGTGATCGCATAGGGAAAGCGGTCCGGCACGATCTGGTTGTTGGCGGTGACGATGAGCCCTTCGCCGGGATTCTTGACGAAAGGCAGTTCGTCATAGGGGACGGTGCCCTGCCAGTCATTGCGCCGCAAACTGCCGTCCACGGGCAGGAGCCCGCCGCTGTCATGGTCGGCGCGGCGCACCGGGACCTTGCCCGGCGCAAGATAGCCAATCGTGCCGCCAATATCCGCATAGAGAATGTTCTGCATGGGCCCGACAAAGTCCCGGCCGAGCGCCCGCGCTTCCTCATAGGACGTGGCGCGCATCAGGCCCAGGGAGGTGGCATAGCTCGTGTCCTGGTCGTCGAGCAGCGTCCAGGCCAGCGCCACGTCCTGGTTCTGGGCGCCCAACTGCGCAAAGCGGGTATAGCCCTTGGGCATGACCGGGCCGTGGCGCGTGCTCTTGAAGGTGACCGTCACTGGCTCGGCGCCTTTGACCTCGATAAGCTCCGAGCGCTGAACGAAGCGTTCGACGCCGTCTTCGACGACATAGGCGCCGGCGTCCTCGGGATCGCGGGTGACGACATAAAGGTCCTGGGTGTCCGGGCCGGTATTGGTGAAGGCCCAGGCCGCACTGTCATTCCGGCCCAGCAGGACCGCTGGAATGCCCGGCAGGGTCACGCCGACCACGTCCGTATCGGGAAAGGACAGATGGGCAAGATACCAGATGCCCGGCATGCTGGCCCGCAAATGGGGATCATTGGCCAGCAAAGGCAGGCCGGACACCGTGCGCCGTCCGTCCACCACCCAATTGTTGGAATGCTCCGCCGGCGACCCATCAAGGGCCTCCTGACCCTCCGGCGCTCCGGGCAGGGGGGCGACTTCCGGGCCCGGCGGGGTCACCGGGGGAGGCCGCCGGCGGTCCCGCAGCGGCAGACCCAGATCGTCGGCGTTGAGGGACACGAAATTGGGCCGCACGAAGGGATCCATATAGTCGGCCGCTTTTTCCGGGCCCAGAATGGCGCGCATGCGGGCGCGTTCGAATTCCGTGTTCGCGTTTGTACTGAGGGTCAGGCCCATGAGCTTCAGCGTGGCAAGGCTGTCGGCCGGCTGCCAGCGCTCGGGTCGGACGCTGAAAAACAAGAACTCGGGAGGTCGTTTGAATTCAGGGTCGTCAAGCACCGCATTAACGCCCCGGGCGTAGGCCTCGAGCGCGACCCGCGCCGTCTGGGGCAGGATTTCCACGCTGCGGGCCGCCGCCGTGTCGAGGTCGAGGGCACGGAAAAAGACATCCGTGTCGAGTGCGTTGGCGCCGACGATTTCCGCCAGCCGCCCCTGCACCACCCAACGGTTGAAGCTCATCTGCCACAGGCGATCCTGGGCATGGGCATAGCCGAGGGCGAAATAGACTGCCTCATCGTCCTTGCCGTAGATATGGGGAATGCCGAACCCGTCCCGCAGGATTTCCACCTGGCCCGCAAGCCCGTCGACGTCCCGGCTTCCTTTTGTCCAGGGCAGGGAACTGCGGATGAACAGGGTTAGAATGGCGCCGGTGATCAGGGCCACGGACAAGAGCAGGAGCAGGACCACACCGGTCCATTTCAGCAGGGCCTTCAGCATGGTCGTCTCCCCCATGGTCCCTTGGAATCCGGAACGGGTCAGGGCCCCCCGGATGCCGGCACTGTAACGCACGCCGCGGGCAAGCCGAAGACCGCTCGCACATCACGGCCCTATCGAACCATGTCACGCCCTGGACGGGCAACCAATCAGCAGGAGGACCACTATGGGCCAATCGGTCGCGTTTCTGGGTTTGGGGGTCATGGGCTTTCCAATGGCGGGTCATCTGGCGGCTGCCGGGCACGCTGTCACGATTTACAACCGAACGACGGCAACGACCGAGCGCTGGTTGGCCGCGCACCGGGGGCAACGGGCCGACACGCCCCGCGCGTCGGCCAAGGGCGCCGATGTGGTCTTTGCCTGTGTCGGCAATGACGATGACGTGCGCGCCGTAACCTTAGGGGACGAAGGCGCCTTCGCCGGCATGAAAGAGGGGGCCGTGTTCGTGGACCATACGACGGCCTCGGCCGGGCTCGCCCGGGACCTCGCCGTGCGGGCCGCCGCCCATGGGCTCGGTTTCGTGGACGCCCCGGTCTCCGGCGGCCAGGCGGGCGCCGAAAAGGGGGCCCTCACCATCATGTGCGGCGGCGAACCGGCGGATTTCGAGACGGTTAGTCCCCTGATGGACTGCTACGCGCGGATGATGAAACATATGGGCCCCGCCGGGGCCGGCCAGCTCACCAAGATGGTCAACCAGATCTGCATCGCCGGCGTGGTTCAGGGCCTTGCCGAGGGCCTGCATTTTGCGACCCGCGCCGGGCTCGATCCCGACGCCGTGGTTGACGTGATCTCTAAAGGGGCGGCCCAGTCCTGGCAGATGGAAAATCGAGCCGCCACCATGGCGCGGGACGAGTTCGATTTCGGTTTTGCGGTCGATTGGATGCGCAAGGATCTGGGCATCTGCCTGGACCAGGCCCGGGAGAGCGGCGCCCGCCTGCCGCTGACGGCCCTCATTGATCAATTTTACGCCGAAGTGCAGGCGATGGGCGGCGGGCGCTGGGACACATCGAGCCTGATCGCCCGCCTCCAGCGCTTCGAGACCTGAGGAACCGGCGCCCCGGCCGGACGCCCTGCGGGCCGGGTTCCGTTTTGGTGTGGTCCTGAGGGTTGAACGTTGAAACGCGGGAGGGGATGGCGCTAGAACGGGGTTGCAGCACCGACCGCCGTGAAACCGGGGACTGGCCCATGATTGCTGGCTTGAGAGCGTTTGTGCTCGCCTATGGCACTTGGCTGATCTTGGCCCCTTGGGACGGGGACGATGCGCTCGTGGGCCTCGCGGCTGCGGCCCTGGCCGGGGCCCTGACCAGGGCGTTGGCCGGCAGCCGTGCCGGCGCGCCCGATGCTTGCGACCGGGAGGCCGTGCTGGCACGCCCCCTCGGGGCGCTTGCCTATTTTCCCGGCGCGGTCTGGCGGGCCTTTCTGGGCGGCATGGATGTGGTTTCACGCGTCCTGCGCCCGAAACTGCCCATTGCGCCGGCCTTCATGCGTCACGGATCCGGCGAAGCGGCGGGCCGGCCTGTAGCGGGCGCCGTCTTCAGTGGTGTCATCAGCTTGATGCCCGGCACCATGGCGGCCGGTCGGGATACGAATGGGCGCCTCTGGGTGCATCTTCTGGCGGCTGACGACCAGGCCCATGCCGTTCTCGATGCGGAACACCAGCGGGTCGACCATGTGATCCCGCCCCGCAGGATCGCGCCGGAGGGCCGGCCATGACGGCCGTGTATGCCCTTGCCGCCATCGTCCTTTTGGTGACGATCCTGGCCGGACTGTACCGCATCCTGCGGGGCCCCGATCCGGCCGACCGGATGGCGGCGGTTCAGCTCATCGGAACGACCGGCATTGCGCTCACGCTCCTCATCGGCGCTGCCGGCGCCGTGCCCGGTGCCGCCGATGTGGCGATCCTGCTGGCCCTGCTCGCTGCCCTCACCGTCACCGCCTTCGCGCGGCTGTCCGTGGCCCGAACGGTGGACGACCGACCACGCGTAGATGGTCTTGGTGCGGACGAGAGCGCCGGTCCGGACGCCACGGCCGGGCCGGCATGATGGTCGATGGCCTGACCCTTCTTCTTATCCTGGTTGGGTGCCTGCTGTTCGTGGTGGGCACGGTCGGTCTTTTGCGCCTGCCGGACGTTTTTGCCCGTCTCCATGCCCTCACCAAGGCCGACACGCTGGGCCTCGGCTTCGTGGTGGCGGGATTGATGCTCCAGGCCCCGTCCATGCGCGAGGCCCTCAAATTGCTGCTGGTCTGGTTCATCGCCATGCTTTCCGCCACCACGGCGGCCCAGCTTGTGGCGGCGCGGCGGCGGCGGGATCTGGGATATCGGGACCGGGACCGGGACCGCCGGGCCGATGCTGAGTGTCCGGCAGCGGAGGGCCAGCCATGAGCCTGTTCTGGATCCTCGATGCGCTTCTTGCGGTCGGTGCAATTACGGCGGCAGGGCTGGCCCTGTTCCATCCGCGGATCTTTGCCGGTGTCATGCTGTTTATTGTCTTCGGTGTGCTGCTGGCCTTGGTCTGGCTGCGTTTGCGCGCGCCGGATGTGGCCCTGACGGAAGCCGCGGTGGGCGCCGGGATCACGGGTATTCTGCTGATGGTCACCCTGGCGCGGCTGGCCGGTCCTGCGGGGTCCGGACCGGACACCGGCGAGCCGGAGGAGGGCGGTGATGGCTGAACCCGTGGATATCACTGAGCGTTTCGGCGCGGCAGAAGGCGCGGCGGTTGCGGTGTGTCTTTGCGCCTTTGTTCTTCTGGGGGCCGCCGCCCTCGCGCTGCCTGAGGTGCCGGCGGTGCTGGCCCAGGCGGCGAACGACACAAAGGCCACGACGGGCCTCGGCAACACCGTCAATGGCGTGCTGATGAATATCCGAGCCTTCGAGACCATGATGGAAAAGGCCGTGGTCCTTCTCGCCCTCACCGGCGTCTTCGTGCTGGGGCCGGGTGGCGGCTGGATGGGTCGTCCGGGCAATTTCCCGGTGCTGCCGCCGCCGGAGCCGGAACTCTCCCTCCTGCTGCGGGCCCTTGTTCCTTTGTCGGTGCTTACGGCCGTCTATCTGCTTTGGACGGGGGCGGATCATCCCGGAGGGGCTTTCCAGGGTGGCACGGTGCTTGCCGGCGTGGCGGTGCTCCTCGTCATTTCGGGGACACGGCCGGCACCTGGCCATGGCACGCGGGGCATACGGGGTCTGGCCGCCGCGGGGGTCGGTGCCTTCCTGCTCGCCGGCGCTGCCTGTCTGCCGTGGACGCAGGGCTTTCTGGACTACCCACCGGCCCTCGCCAAAGCTTTCGTGATCGTGATCGAGGCGGGCCTGCTCGTCTCGGTCGGCGCGCTGCTGTTCCTCCTGGCGGGCGGCGCCCCGGTGTCGGACGGCTTGGGAGAGCGAGTGCCATGACCGCGACCGATCTTTACGCCCTCACGGGCATGGCCCTGTTCGTGCTGGGCGCGGCCGGTACGGTCCTGCGGGCGCATCTGATCCGCCGGGTTCTGGGGCTCAACATCATGGGAAGTGGAGCCTTTGTGGTCTTCGGCGCCCTGGCTGCCCGGGGGATCGGACCGGCGGGGGCGGGCGGGCCGCCCGATCCCGTGCCCCAGGCCCTGGCCATCACCGGTATTGTGGTGACGGCCGCCATGACCGCGCTTGCCCTTGCCCTTGTGGTCCGTCTGCGGACTGTGACGGGCCGGCTGACCATTGATGAACCGTCTTCGGACGGTTCGGCCGGCGGGGCCTGACCGCCGTGGCCGGCGACGTGTCCCTGCTGGCCACGCTGTGGCCCGGCCCACAGGTCCTGGCCCAGGCCGCCATTCTGGTGCCGCTCGCCGGCGCGCTGGTGGCCTTCGTCCTCACGGTTCGGCTTGCCGTGGTGGTCACCGTTCCGCTGGGCCTTGCGGTCGCGCTGGGGTTGGCCGTTTCGGTGGCCCAGGAGGGCCCGGTCCGTGTGGCGCTCGGCGGTTGGACGGCGCCCCTCGGCATCGGTCTGCGGGCGGATGGGCCGGCGGCGGTGTTCCTGGCCATGACGGCGGTGGTCATGGCGGGGGTTGCCCTGTTCGTGGACCGGGATCGTGCCCTGGGCGACCTGACGCATGAGAATGGCCGCCGCCGTGCCGGCCTGTTCTGGACCCTGACCTTCCTGCTCTGGGCCGGGCTCGCCGCAGCTTTCCTGACCCATGACCTGTTCAACATGTATGTGGCCCTGGAACTCACCAGCCTGTCGGGCATCGCCCTTGTGGCGTTTGCCGGCGGTGCGGCGCCGCTGGTCGCCCAGATGCGCTACCTGTTCCAGGCGACCTTCGGCTCGCTGCTGTTCCTCATGGGCGTCGCGCTCGTTTACGGGCAGGCCGGCGTTCTCGACATGGCGCTGGCCGGGCAGTCCCTGGGGCCGTCCGTGACAGCCGGGGCCGCGGCGCTGCTCGTGACGCTCGGTTTGATGATGAAATCGGCAATCTGGCCGCTCCATGCCTGGCTGCCGCCGGCCCATGCCTCCGCCCCGGCACCGGTCAGCGCGATGCTCTCGGCCCTTGTGGTCAAGGCCTCGCTTTACCTTCTCATCCGTTTGTGGGCGGACACCTTTTCCGGTCTCGCCACGCCGTCGCTGCTGGGCGTCATCGGTGTGTTCGGGGCCGGTGCCATTTTGTGGGGCTCTCTCATGGCGCTGGTCCAGCAGCGCCTGAAACTGATGATCGCCTACTCCACGCTCGCCCAACTCGGCTATGCGCTCCTCGCGCTGCCACTGGCGGGCATGGCGGGGCTCGGCGCCGGGCTCGCCTGGAGCGCGGCGCTCTTGCACCTTGTCTCCCACGGGCTTGCGAAGGCGGCGCTGTTCCTGGCGGCGGGCGCCCTCGCAGGCGCTCTCGGGTCCGACGACCGCGCGGCGCTCGCCGGTGCCGGGCGGCGTTGTCCCGTGCCTGTTTTCGTACTGGGCCTTGCCGGTTTGTCCATCATGGCCCTGCCGCCCAGCGGTGGATTCCTGGCCAAATGGCTGTTGCTTGGTGCAGCGATTGAGCAGGGCCGCTGGCTCATTGTCGCCGTCCTCGTGTCCGGTGGCTTGCTGGCGGCAGGCTATCTGGCGCGTTTCGTGCTGCCGGTTTTTGCGCCGATGACGGATGATGCTCCGCTCCCCGTCGATGCGCGGGCCGGCCGCAAAGATCTGGCCGCCCTGGTCCTGGCTCTCGTATCCCTGGCCCTGGGGCTTGCAGCGGCGCCGGTCTTCGACCTTCTCGCCGTCACGGCTTCGGGCACGCTGGCGCCGCTTGCGCCCCAGGGGAGCGCGGCGCCATGATTCCAGACTGGACCGCGCCGCTGGCCCTGATCAGCCTGTCCCTGGGGCCGGCGATCATCGTGTTCCTGCTGCGCCGGGAGCAGGCGTGGGCGCGCAATGCGGTCAATATGGCGGGCGCGGGTCTCAAGCTGCTCGTGGTGGCGGCGCTGCTGTCCCAGGTGGGGGCAGGGGAGCGCTACAGCCTCGCCGTCGATTTGGGCCCCGGCTTGACGCTCCTGCTGCGGATCGATGCCCTGTCCCTTCTTTTCATCACCCTGTCGGCCCTGCTTTGGTTCGTCACCACCCTTTATGCCATCGGATATCTCCAGGGGGATCCGGAACAGCGTCGCTTTTTCGGCTTTTTCAGCCTGTGCGTCTCGGCAACGGTGGGGATCGCCCTGGCAGGCAATCTGTTCACGTTCTTTATCTTCTATGAGCTGCTGACCCTCTCGACCTTGCCGCTGGTGGCGCACAAGGGCAATGCGGCGTCCCTTGCGGCGGCCCGGCGCTATCTCACCTACACCCTCGGCGGCAGTGCCGCTCTGCTGGTTGGAATCCTCTGGCTGCTGACCATGACTGGGGGCAGCGATTTCGCTGCGGCACCGTCCGAAGATCTCCAGCGGATGGCTGCGGAGGCGCCCGGTACGGCCACGGCGATCTTTGCCCTGATGGTCGCGGGCCTCGCCGTGAAGGGGGCCATGATCCCGTTCCACGGGTGGCTGCCGTCGGCCATGGTGGCGCCGGCACCGGTCTCGGCACTGCTCCATGCGGTCGCGGTGGTCAAGGCCGGGGCGTTCGGGATCGTTCGTGTGGTGCTCGATGTTTACGGCATTGGGCTTGTGGGAGATCTGGGACTGGGATCTGGTCTGGCGATGGCGGCCTCGGTGACCATTCTGGGCGGGTCCCTTTTGGCGTTGCGCCAGACGGCTATCAAGAAACGTCTGGCTTTTTCGACGGTCAGTCAGGTCTCTTACATCATGCTCGGGCTGTCGCTGCTTTCGCCCCTGGGCCTCGCCGGCGCATTGGTCCACCTCGTGCACCAGGGGCTGATGAAGATCACCCTGTTTTTCTGTGCGGGCATTCTGGAAAAGACCCATGGCATCACGCAAATCACCCAACTGAACGGTGTGGGCCGGCGCCTTCCGGTGACGATGCTCGCCTTCAGCGTTGCGGCCCTGGGAATGATCGGCCTGCCGCCCATGGCCGGCTTCATTTCCAAATGGCATCTGGGACTGGGGGCACTCCAGTCGGGCATGGACTGGGTCATCCTGATCCTGGCCGGCAGTACACTGCTCAATTCGGCCTATTTCCTGCCTCTTATCTATCGCTGCTGGTTCCTGGAGCCTCCACAGGCAGAAGAGGGCGGCGAGGCGGTGGATGCCTCCCTGCTCATTCTCGGCCCGGCGGTCTTCGCGGCCGGTGCGGCCCTCGCCGTCGGCCTGTTTGCCGGCCTTGGTATCAGCCCGCTGTCCTGGGTGCTCCTCATCATCGAGCGAACCTATGGGGTGACGGGATGAGTGCGCTGGCATTGCTTTCGGTTCTTCTGCCCCTCGGCCTTGCCGCGCCAGCCGCCCTGGTCCGGGGCGGACCGTGGCGCCGGCTCCTGCCCGTTTTCGCCCCGTTGCCGGCTTTCATCCTGGCGCTGACGGCACCGGATGGGCCCGCGCTCACCCTGCCGCCGGTCCTGCTCGGGGTCGATCTTGGGCTTGACCCGGTCCGCCGCCCGTTCCTGCTGTTGATCGCCCTGCTGTGGACCCTCGCAGCGGTCTATGCGGCGGGGTACATGAAGGAGGGCCCTCGGGCGGGACGCTTCGCGGTCTTCTTTCTCCTGACCATGACCGGGAATCTGGGTCTCGTGATGTCCCTCGACGTCCCGGCATTCTATTTTTTCTTTGCCCTGATGACCCTCTCGTCCTTCATTCTGGTCATCCACGACGGGACGGCCTCGGCCTTTCGGGCCGGAACGGTCTACATCATCCTGTCCGTCCTCGGCGAGACCATGCTTCTGCTCGGCCTTCTGAAGGCTTGTGCCGCCGCGGGCAGTCTGCAAATGGCGCGGATCCCGGACGCGATCGCCGCCGATCCGCTGACTGTTGGTCTCCTGACGGCCGGCTTCGCCGTGAAGGCGGGGCAGGTGCCGCTCCATGTCTGGCTGCCGCTCGCCCATCCGGCTGCGGCGCCCCCCCCGGCGGCGGGGGGGTTGCGGGGGAGGAAGAAAGCCGGCCGCCGATGGCATGGCCCGGTGCCGGCGCGGGGGGCCG
>JBHJGV010000046.1:0-10876 GCA_050331455.1 Alphaproteobacteria bacterium | reverse complement strand
GCCCGCGACGCACGACCCGGGCGGGGTGGGCCTTCGTCCCCCCTAACCCCCGGGCACACCGCCGCGGCCAGCAAAAAAACGCGGGCCCCGGCCGGGGCCCGCAGGAGTCGGGGTAAGGATGATCTTGGGATCACAGCGCGGCGCTGATGCCGAACCAGAAGGTGCGGCCGAATTCGGCGCTTTCCTGGAGGAAGGCCTGGTTGGGACCGGTGACCTCCGTACGCCCCTCATTATTGAGGTTCTGGCCTTCGAAGATGAATGTCAGCTGGTCCGTGAGATTGTAGCGCACCTGAAGATCCACCTGTGCCCGATCGGTCCAGAATTCGTCCCGCAGCGGATCATTGGCAACGATCGTGTCGATGAAATCGCCCGTGTAATTGTAGGACGCCCGCACCTCCAGGTCCTCGACGGCATAGAACAGCGTGGCGTTGGCGACCACATCAGGCTGCTGGAAGAACCCGGTCGTGCGCGTGCCCGTGGCGGTCGGCACGGTGAATTCCGTGTCGAGCCAGGTCACATTCACGTTGAAGCCGAAATTATCGAAGGGCGAGGGCAGCCAGGTCAGAACCTGCTGGGCCTGGAACTCGATCCCGAAAATCTCGGCGTCTTCGGCGTTGATCGGCTGGGTGATGACGGCGGGGGCACCTTCGAACACGGCGTCCTGGGTGGTCAGGACAAAGATCTCGTCTTTGACGTCCTTGTAGAATACGCCCGCGGCGATGATCCCGTCCGGAATGTACCATTCCACCGACAGGTCAAGATTGCGCGCCTGACGCGGATCGAGATCGGGATTGCTCCGGCTGACGATGAAGCTGCCGTCGGGCTCCTGGGTGATGCTGGTGGCGCGCGTCAGGTCGCTGAGATCGGGGCGGCCGATGGTCTCGGTATAGGCTGCGCGCAAGGTGAGGTTTTCCAGAATATCCCAGCGGCCCAGCACGGCGGGCAGGACATTCGTATAATCGCCGCTGGTGCCGGTGCCCGAGGGCACGTCGAGGCCTTCCCATTCTGTGTATTCGATCCGCACACCGCCGGTCAGGGTAAAGGGACCTTGCGACACCGTGGCCATGACATAACCGGCAACGATGTCCTCTTCGGCTTCGGAGCGGGCGAAAAAGGTCGGTGCGCCCGGCGCGCCGTCCCGGGTGAAGGCGCCTTCATTGGCCTGGAAGAAGTCCGTCGCACCCAGATCGTCAACCCGAAAGGGGAAGTCGTAACCGCCCTGGAACTCTACGCTGGCAAGGTCGCGATTGAACGCATCCGCCAGGGTGTAGCCCAGGTCCGCCGTAGGACGGAAACGGTTGAAGATGGTCTCTTCTTCCCGCTGACGATTGCGGTAAAGGCCGCCCACCTTGACGGTCGTCTCGATGGGGAACACATCGGTCTCGAACAGGACGTCCGAGCGGGCTTCGAAAATGTCCTCGTCCGTAGAGCGGTCCAGTTCCCCGCGATTGCTGTGGGCGAAGCTGGCCGGGTCGAAAAACGCTGCCGGATCGAGCGGGACAGTCCGCGGGAAGAAGGTCGAGGTGTCGTAGAACGCACCGAAAGACGTATCCGACTGAAAGGACTCCGTGCTTTCCGGGTTGGTCAGTCCGGCGCCGGAATAGCTGAGATCCACCGTCCAGGTCAGACCGTCCACGGGCGCCCATTCCATGGTGCCGGCGGCCACATAGATGGTGCGGTCGATTTCGAACCGTCCGAGGCCGACAATGCCGAAGCCGGTTTCCGTGATGCCGGAAACGGGTGTCTGCTCCAGGATGGTGGCCGGCTGGCCCCGGCCGGCATTCGTGCCCAGTTCGTAGCGAAACTCGTCCCGGCGCTCGTCGTCGGTGAAGCGGGCGTAAAGGCCGCGCAGATCGACCGCAAAGGTCTCGCTCGGGCGCCATTCCACCCGTCCGTGGCCGGAAATCCGCTCCCGCAGATTGTTGTAGAAAAAGACCCTGTTGTTGGTGGGGACCACGATCCCGTTGCCGTTGCCCAGGCCCACATTATTGCCGTCGGCGTCGAACTCCGTGTAGTCCGCGTCATCGACCTCGATCTGGGGAATCTCGAAATTGCGCCGGGAATAGTCGAAGCCCACGACGACGCCGAACTGCTCACCGGGGCCGAAGCGCTTGCCGCCGGCGACGTTCACCCGAAAGGGAATTTCCCGGTCCGGTTCCTCGCTGAACAGGGTGCCGCCTTCGCCGGCCTGACCGTGAATGCCGCCGAAAAACTGGCCGAAAAAGAACTGGTCTTCTTCCCGGTCGAAGGCGCTGCGGGTGCGCAGATTGATGGTACCGCCCAGGGCGTTGGGGTCGAGGTCCGGCGTGATGGTCTTCACGACCTCAAGACCGGCGAGGAGGGAGGCGGGAATGATGTCGAGAGGCACCGTCCGTGTGCCCCGCTCCGGCGAGGCAACGGTCGCCCCGTCGATGGTCACCCGATTGAATTCCGCGTTGAGGCCGCGAATGACCGGGAAGCGCGCTTCCCCCTGGTCGTTCTGAATGGCAAGGCCAGGCACGCGGCGCAGGGCCGCGGCGACGTTCAGGTCCGGCAGACGGCCGATATCGTCTTCGGACAGCGCATCGACAATCTGCAAGGTGTTGCGCTTGGTCTCGATGGCGCGCTGCTGGGCAAGGCCGGTGCCGAAAACAACCATGCGCTCCAGGCCTTCTTCGACCTCGACCACGGTGTCATCGGCCGCCTCGTCCGTGGCATCGACCGTTTGGGCGTGGGCGTCGTGTGCGGTGGCGCTGACCCCCAGCGCCAACACGGCGGCACTCAGGCAAAGCATCAGCCGGCTGCTCGGCACCGGACGCTCGCGGCCTTCCCGCGTCGCGCCGTCCCGAAATCCCACCGACGGTGTCTTATTGATCCGATTCATGATGTCGATCCCCACTCTCTATTATCCGGCCACTGCGGTGCCGCAAAAAACGACATTGTGGAAAGTAAAAAGCAAGTGAAGGTTGGATGACATGACGTATCTGTAAGCATTTATGTCAATTTATATTTTTTTGACGCTCTTATTTCATTTTTGTGACGGCACAGACTATTGGCGCCAGGCCCTATTGATCTGTCACGCGGGTGCCATGGCGCATCCGTAGTCTGCAAATCCTTGACGTCCATAAAGGGAAGGATCTTGCGCGATGAGAGGATTTTTGTTGGCCGGGCTCCTCGGCACAGTGGGCGTGACGGGAACGCTCGGCGCCGTGCCAGCCAAAGCCCAGATCGTCGACTACGTGGCGCCCCAGCCGGTCCAGCTTGAAGCCGAGCGCCTGAAAGCCTATCCGGCGCGTGAGGCGGGGCAGGGCGCCGCCATCGATGGCACGCATGTCTATGCCATCGTCAATTTTGCCATCGGCCAGTATGACCGGGACAGCGGCGAGCGGGTGGCCGGCTGGCTGGGCCCGCGGGGCGGCCCCATCGCCCATCTGAACAGTTGCTATGCGGATGATGGCCGCCTGTACTGCGCCAACTCGAATTTTCCGGCGACGCCCATGGCCAGCTCCATCGAAACCTTCAACACCGAGGACATGACCCATGAGGCGAGCCGCAGCCTCGGGCTGCTCGACGAGGGCTCCCTCACCTGGTTCGACTCATTCGGAGACGGATGGATTGCCGGATTCGCCCATTATGACGGGCGGGGCGGACATGCCTTCAAGGATCACCGCTTCGGTGCCGTCGCGCGCTTCGATAAGGACTGGCGGCGCATGGGGGGATGGATCTTTCCGGACTCCGTGCTGACGCGCATGGCGCCCCATGCCGCCTCGGGCGGTGCAATGGGTCCGGACGGTTTTCTCTATGTGATGGGCCACGACCGTCCCGAGATGTATGTGCTCGATTTTCCGGCGATGGGCCCGACCTTGCTGCATGTGGCCACCATTGCCATCGAAGCCGAAGGGCAGGCCTTTGCCTGGGACAAGAGCACGGACGAGCGCGTTCTGGTGGCCATCAGCCGGCCCAATCGGGAGATGCGTGTCTTCCGCATCCCCCCCATTCCGGAGCGGGACTGATCGCATCCTGGCCTGCGCCGGGCATCAGGCTCCGGCGCGGGTCTCAATCGTGGGCCGGCCCGCACCCATGATGCTCCGCAGGGACAGGGCGAACAGGATGCCCAGGCCGTGGAGCAGGGCGCCCGCCAGCATGATGCCCGTGACGTAAGCCCCATCGTGGAGCGGATCGACCGCACCGGTTCCATGGGCCCAGCCATGGATCACACCGCAGACGCCCACAAGCGTGAACAGGGCGGCCGGTCCGCGGCCGGTGCGCAGCCATCCCGCACCCAATATCAGGGCCCCCAGGGCAAACACGCTCAGCAGCGAAACAGCAGGAGGCATGGCGCCGCCCGCGGCCATGAACCAGGCAGCGGCAAGCCCCGCAGCCATCAGACCCAGGAATGTCAGGGGCAGGGTCACGAGGCCGCGCCCGCCATGGCCCACCGCCAGCATGCCCACCGCGACCATGGCCGCCAGGTGATCGAGACCCAGAACGACATGGCCCATGCCGCCGGCCACGCCGTGGGGACCGTGTTCCCCATGGGCCAGGGCGGGGGTGACCGCGAAGGCAGACAGAGCGCCGAGCACCGGCAGGATCCGGGCAGCGCGCGCAGCGCGCAGTGACCAAAGAGGCAATGACGTGGGGCGCTTTGAAGATGTCATGGGGGCCTTCTCCTCGTGGCATGGCTGGTTCAAGGCATGGTCGGTCGGGCGTTCATCTCCCGGGCTGATCCGCTTCGGCACCGTCACGGACCGCAATCCGCATGAGCGGTATCGACGGCATGAGCGGCATCGACCTCACGCCGGTCTGGCGCTCCGCAGACGTATGGTTCTGAAAGCCGTGCTGGGGCAGCGCAACCTCTGCGAGGATTGTGCCGCCCCTGTGCTCGGTCAGAACGGTTCACGTACCGAAAATCCGTCCGGGAAAGGACACTAATCCGTCACGGAGCCTGAAAATTTGATCTAGGTCATGCGGTGGATGTCGGGGCTGGGCCACGGTTTCTGCATGCTGCCGTGGGCGCATGGGCGTCGCAGCGGGACTCCAGGGCAAAGGGCGCAGTCTGCCTGGCGCCAAGTTGACTTGCGCGGGCTTGCCTCGCGCGAACGGGACCGGATGATCGAAACAGCGAGGCGACCGGGGCTGAGTGCCTTGGACAGAAATGAGGGAGCCGCACAGGATGGTCGAAACCTTCTATGACGTCATACGCAGGCAGGGTGTCAGCCGACGCTCCTTTATGAAATTTTGCTCCCTGACGGCCACGTCCCTTGGGCTCGCGCCGGCCTTTGCGCGGGACATCGCCCATGCCATGGAAACCAAACCCCGTACGCCGGTGATCTGGCTCAACGGGCTGGAGTGCACCTGCTGCTCGGAGAGTTTCATCCGCTCCGGCCATCCGCTGGTGTCGGATGTCGTGCTGTCAATGCTGTCGCTTGATTATTCGCACACGCTCATGGCCTCCGCCGGTCACCAGGCGGAGCAGATCCTCGAAGACATCCGGGAAGAATATAAAGGCGGCTATATTCTGGCCGTTGAGGGCAATCCGCCGCTCAACGAAGGCGGCATGTATTGCATCAATGGCGGCAAGCCCTTCGTGGAGCAGCTCAAGACCATGGCGGCCGACGCCAAGGCCATCATCGCCTGGGGCTCATGCGCCTCCAATGGCTGCGTCCAGGCGGCCCGGCCCAACCCCACCGCCGCCACGCCGATCCACAAGGTCATCCGGGACAAGACGATCATCAAGGTGCCGGGTTGTCCGCCGATCCCCGAAGTCATGACCGGGGTGATCACCTATATGCTGACCTTCGACCGGGCGCCCTCGCTCGATCGCATCGGCCGTCCCAACATGTTCTACGGCCAGCGGATTCATGACAAATGCTATCGCCGGCCCCATTTCGATGCCGGTCAGTTCGCCGAAGCCTGGGACGACGAGGGCTCGCGCAAGGGCTACTGCCTTTACAAGATGGGCTGCCGCGGTCCGACGACCTACAACGCCTGCTCCACGGTGCGCTGGAACGGCGGAGTGTCCTTCCCCATCCAATCCGGCCACGGATGTATCGGCTGTTCCGAGGAGGATTTCTGGGACAACGGGCCCTTCTACGACCGGCTGGCCAAGATCGAGACGCCGCTGGGGGCCGAAGCCAATGCGGACGATATCGGCCTTGCCGCGACGGCGGTCGTGGGCGGCGCCGTGGCGGCCCATCTGGGCATCACGGCCCTGCGCCGGGCCCGGGACAACCGGCCGTCCGACCACGGCGCCAAGCCGACCAATGACGCGGCCGAATAAGGGGAGGGCTGAACAATGACCTTGGTGACAC
The DNA here is from genome assembly GCA_050331455.1 of Alphaproteobacteria bacterium. Taxonomy (GTDB): domain Bacteria; phylum Pseudomonadota; class Alphaproteobacteria; order JAJFIK01; family JAJFIK01; genus CAYUYV01. The sequence continues at coordinate 4,586 of JBHJGV010000046.1, read as the reverse complement.
CCAACGGCTTCAATCTCGACAATGCGGGCCGCCGTGTCGTCGTCGATCCCGTGACCCGCATCGAGGGTCACCTGCGGGTCGAGGTGAATGTGGATGACCAAAATATCATCCGCAATGCGGTGTCCACGGGCACCATGTGGCGGGGGCTGGAAGTCATTCTCAAGGGCCGCGACCCGCGGGACGCCTGGGCCTTCGCCCAGCGCATCTGCGGCGTGTGCACCGGCACCCACGCCCTCACCTCCGTGCGCGCGGTGGAGGACTCCCTCGGGATCGAGATCCCTGAGAATGCCAACACCATCCGCAACATCATGCAGCTCGCGCTCCAGTGTCACGATCACATCGTGCACTTTTATCATCTGCATGCGCTCGATTGGGTGGATGTGGTCTCGGCCCTCTCGGCCGACCCGCGCGCCACGTCTGAACTTGCCCAGTCAATCTCGCCCTGGCCCTTGTCCAGTCCGGGCTATTTCCGGGATCTCCAGAATAAGCTGAAGAGATTCGTGGAAAGCGGCCAGTTGGGCCTCTTCCGCAACGCCTATTGGGGGCATCCGGCCTATAAGCTGCCGCCGGAAGCCAATCTCATGGCGGTCGCCCACTATCTGGAGGCGCTCGACTTCCAGAAGGAGATTAAGAAGATCCACACGGTCTTCGGGGGCAAAAATCCGCATCCGAACTGGCTCGTGGGCGGTGTTCCGTGTCCACTCAATCTGGACGGAGTCGGGGCCGTTGGCGCCGTGAACATGGAGCGCCTGGAATTCGTCAAGGGCATCATCGATCAGACCATCACCTTCGCCGAGCAGGTCTATCTGCCGGACCTGCTGGCCATTGCCTCCTACTACAAGGATTGGACCTATGGCGGGGGCCTGTCCTCCAAATGCGTGATGGCCTATGGGGATATTCCCGAACATGCCAATGATTACTCTGCGGACAATCTGCTGCTGCCCTCGGGCGCCATCGTGGACGGGGATCTGAGCCGCATCCACGACGTGGACCTGCGGGACCCGAGCGAGATCCAGGAATATGTCAACCACGCCTGGTATTCCTACGAGGACGAATCGATCGGCCTGCATCCCTGGGATGGGGTGACCGAGCCCAAATACGAACTCGGTCCCAATGCCAAGGGCACCAAGACCGACATCAAGGAACTGGACGAGGCGGCAAAATACTCCTGGATCAAGGCGCCGCGCTGGAAGGGGCATGCCATGGAAGTGGGCCCGCTCGCCCGCTACATCATCGGCTATGCCCGCGGCATTCCGGAGTTCAAGGAGCCGACCGAGGCCGCCTTGCGCAAGCTCGACCTGCCCGTGGAAGCACTGTTCTCCACCCTTGGCCGCACGGCGGCGCGGGGCCTCGAATGTCAGTGGGCGGCCCATACCATGCGCCATTTCTACGATAAGCTGATCCGTACCATTAAGGCGGGCGACATCTCCACGGCGAACATCCAGAAATGGGAGCCGAGCACGTGGCCCAAGACCTCGAAAGGGGTTGGGTTCACTGAGGCCCCGCGCGGCGCGCTGGCCCACTGGATGCATATCGAGGACACGAAGATCGCCAATTACCAGTGCGTGGTGCCCACGACCTGGAATGCCGGTCCCCGGGACCCGGAGGGCAATATCGGCGCCTATGAGGCGGCTCTGCTCGACACGCCCATGGCGGATCCGGAGCAGCCCGTTGAAATTCTGCGCACGCTGCATTCCTTTGATCCGTGTCTCGCCTGTTCGACCCACATCATGAGTGCCGATGGGGACGCGCTGGCCGAGATCAAAGTCCGCTGAGGAGGGTCCCAGTCATGGCAGACGTGGCAAACGCCCGCGCCGATGCGCACCCCAAACGGCGCAATTTTTTCCAGGCCGTGGTGGAGGAATCCACGGAAGTCACGAGCCCGGCGGCGAAAGTCTATGTGTACGAATCGCCGTTGCGCATCTGGCACTGGCTCAATGCCCTGTGCATTGTGTTGCTGTGCATCACCGGTTATCTCATCGCCAAACCGCCGCCCAGCCTGCCGGGGGAAGCCTCCGAGCATTTCCTCCTGGGCAATATCCGGATGGTGCATTTCGCCGCCGGACAGGTCATGGCGGTCGCGTTCCTGGGGCGGATCTTCTGGGCCTTTGCCGGGAACCACCATGCGCGCCAGATCTTCATCCTGCCGATCTGGAGCGTCAAATGGTGGGGCGAAGTGATCCATGAGATCAAATGGTACGGCTTCCTGACGCGCTATCCCAAGAAATATATCGGGCACAATCCCCTGGCCCAGATCGCCATGTTCTTCCTGCTCGTCATACCGATGGTCTTCCAGATCCTGACCGGTTTTGCGCTGTATGCGGAAGGACAGGGCACGGATACCTGGTGGTTTGCGACCTTCGGCTGGGTGTTCGGGTTTTTCAACGACAACTCCTTTGCCGTCCATACCTACCACCATCTGGGCATGTGGGTGATCGTGGTCTTCTCCGTGGTTCATATCTATGCCGCCATCCGGGAAGACATCATGAGCCGCCAGAGCCTGATTTCGACCATGGTGTCCGGCTGGCGTTACTTCAAGGATGACAAGGAATGACCGCGATGGTGGACAAGGGCCGCGCAGGGCGGTGCGGCCTCGACGCCCTGGTCCTGGGTGTCGGTAATCTTCTGTGGGCAGATGAAGGCTTCGGGGTGCGTTGCGCGGAGGCCTTTGCCGAGCGCTTCGCGGTGCCGGAGGGCACCGAAGTGATGGATGGCGGGACCCAGGGCCTCGCCCTGGTCAATATCCTGTCGGACTCCCGGCGCATCCTGATTTTCGATGCCTGCGACATGGGCCGTCAGCCGGCGGATCTGATCCTGGCCCGCGGCGCAGATGTGCCGCGCTTCGTGGCGGGCGGCAAGGTGTCCTTGCACCAGACCTCCATGATGGAAATTCTGGCTCTGGCGGAATTCATGGGTGGAGAGCCCCCCGTGCGCATGACCCTGATCGGCTGTCAGCCCGTGGAGTTGGAAGATTATGGCGGTGGTCTGACGCCTCCGGTCGCGGCCCGGGTCGACGAGGCCGTGGCCCTGGCCGCCATGGAACTGGAGCGCTGGGGGGTGGCGATCACCGAGCGCTCCGCGGCCGGCCCATGCGGCGACGGCGAACCCATCATGCCCGCCGCGGTGGCCCGCATGCCCTATGAGACCGACCGTCCCAGTGCGGAGGTTGCCTGCAGGATCGGCGACGACCGGGTCCTGGCGCGTCTTGCGGATCGGGCGGGCTGAGCCATGTGCGTCGGTGTTCCCATGACCGTCGTGCAGGCGGACGATTTGGCGGCGGAGTGTGTGTCCCTTGTGGATGGCAGCCCGCCGACGCCGGTGACGCTGGCCCTGACGGGGCCGGTGCCGATCGGCGGGCATGTGCTCGTTCACCTGGGCTCGGCCATTCGGATTCTGGATGAAGAAGAGGCGCGGCAGATCGCCGATGCCCTCGCTGCTGTGGCGGCGGCTGCCGCCGGTCAGCCCTTTGATCATCTGCTGGCGGATTTGATTGATCGCGAGCCGCAATTGCCGCCGGGACTCGACGGAAATCACTTGCAAGGGCCTGCGGATTAGATCAATATGACTAGACCGGAGGGCTAGGTCAAAAGATCGGCCAAAGAGTGTTCGGCAACGGCAGCCTGGGCGCTTCGTCACGGCCGGCCCGCATTGTCCGTTGCGCAGCGGAGCTGATCGCACGCCAGACACCTCCTCCGGCCCGGCGGGTCCATAACGGGCCGTGTCCGCGGACCCTGTCCGCGGGATGTGGGAGGATTGGTCTATGGGGCAGGCGATCATCAATGCTCTGGTTGCGGATGGTGAAGCGGAAACCGTGACGGCCGAGACCGTTGCGGCCTATCTGAACCGCGATCCGGCCAAAGTCACCGCCCTGTTTTTTACCGGCGATCCGGAAAAGAAACCGGAGACCGCCGATGTCGCGGTCGTGGTGCGCGAGTTGGTCCGCAAAAACCCGGAGCATTTGCGTCTGGGTGTCGTCGCCCGGGCCGATGAGCAAGGGCTGATGAAAGTCCACGGCGTGACCACCCTGCCCAGCATCGCTTTCTTTCAGGGTGCAGATCACATCGAGACGATTGCGCGCATCCAGGACTGGTCGGTTTATCAGGAGCGCCTTGCCGGGATCCTCGCCAAGACAGGGCATGCGCCGGTGGCATAACCGTGGCCGCCCCATGGCGCCCGGCACACATCCGGCGGCACGGCCGTCGGGCAGGAGGAGGAAACGCTCATGCGGGACAATCCGCTGAAATGGGACGATGAGGCGCCCGAGGGTGTGCTCTCGCCCTTCGAGGGCAGTGACGACATCTCCACCGGCGCTTCCGCCGACGGATTGTCCCTGTTGGGGCATACCGAGGGCGGCGGGCTGGTGCGGACTCGCGAGGTGCGGCCCGACATGACCGCCGGCCCCGCCGTCCATGCCATGCTGACGGCCATTGCCGAGGGCTTGAAGGCGGCCGCCGCCCCGGGCCGGGCCGGGGGGCGGCGGGGGGGCCCCCGATAGGCTTAGGATGGTGCGGGGCGTTTAGAAGGCCGGGGCGGCGGGGAAAGGTGCAAGGAGAACGCGGGCGGGGGGCCGGGGGAGGGGGCGGGGC
>JBHJGV010000045.1:0-4717 GCA_050331455.1 Alphaproteobacteria bacterium | reverse complement strand
CCCCTCGAGAACACACTTGAAGGCTACAGCCCGGACAACCTCCCCGAAGAGATGGTTCTTATGTTCTAATCACCGAACCACCCGGCCGGGCCCCTCCGGGCCCGGGGCGGTCACGGACACCACGGATCGGAACGGGGGCGGGCCTGATGGCACCGCCCCTTTCCTTTGCGCGACATAAGGGCAAAACTGCCACCGGCTTCGGCGCCCAAGACTCGCCCCGGCACGCATTAAGAGACACTCGTCATGGCCCCCGATGTTCATTTCCTCATGCCCCTGAAAGCGCCGTGCGTCGCCGGCATGCACTGGCCCACCACCGCCACCCTTGCGGTGGAAAGCATGGTGGCCCTTCTCGGCCAGTCCGACCCGCGCTTTACGCTCCACCTCCTGTGCCACACGCCGCCTGACGACCTGCCGGCCCATGCGTCGTTGCGGGTTCACGTGGTGACGCATCCGGCTCCGCCGGCGGATGCGGATCTTGCCACGCGCATGCGGGACAAAGCGCTCAAGCTCGCCCATGGGTATCAGGTCATCCGTGACGGGATGGCTCAAGCCGGCGCCTTCGTGGTTCAGGCGGATGCGGACGATTTCGTCCATGGGGAATTGACGGCCGTCCTGCTGGATGGTGAGCCTCCGCAGGGCCGGATTTTCAAGAGCGGCCTCTATTACGACGCGGGCCTCGGCCGGGCCTGGGAGATCGACCGCTTCCACGTGCTTTGCGGCACCTGTGCAGCGCCTTTTTTCGCGCCGGGTGAGATTCCGGATCTGGCGGATGCGGTGGACCAGGACCTGGCGGCGCTCGGCGACCGGTTCTGGCCCCTGTCGATCCGCCATGGGGACTGGGTGGATCGAGCCGCGGCGGCGGGGCGGCCCCTCTCGCCCCTGCCCTTCCCCGGCGCCGTCTACCGCATCAATACGGGCACGAACAATCACGGTCCCCGCCGGGTGCGGTTCCGTCACCGCCACCCGTTTTTCTACCGTCGGTTCACGGATCAGGGTGGGACCACCTGGGTCCACCAGCCCGATCTGGCGCGCGCCCTCGCCCCCTTCAACGCTATGCCGCCGGGCGCCCGGGGGTATCGACCGTCACGGGGCCCATGACCATGACCGCATCGCCCCCACTCGCCCCTGTATTTGTCGGCGGTCCCTTGCGTGCCGGCACCACCCTGCTCGGCTCGCTCATCGCCGGCGATCCGTACACGGTCTGTCTTCCGGAATCGCCCTTCCTGACGGACATCGTGACCGAAACGGGCCCCCTGGACCAGACGGCCGCCGACGCCCTCTTTGAACGGATCCGCCGGACCCGCCCCTTTCTGGCATGGCTGGAACAGGGGCCTTACACGCCGCCCGTCATGACACCGGAGCGGAACGGAGCCGTCTGTTTCGTGGAGGACCTCGTCCGTCAATATGCCGTCCATACCGGGAAACCGGATGCAGTGCGGTTCGTCGATCACACGCCCCAGAATGTGCTGCGCACCGACCTGTTGCGCGCCCGTTTCCCGAACGCACGGTTCGTGACCATCGTCCGGGACGGCCGGGCCGTTGCGGCATCGGTCCTGCCGCTCGATTTCGGGCCGGACGAGATCATCGGCGCCGCCCGAATGTGGCTGCGCTACACCGGTGCCGGCCTCGCCGCCCACTATGCGCTGGGTCCGGATGTTTGCCGGATCGTGCGCTTTGAGGATCTGGTCCGCAATCCCGCGCCGGTCCTGTCCATGATCGCGAGCCATTGCGCCATGCCCTCCCCTGCCGGGCACGACGTCCAAGGGGGCTTTCGGGTTCCGGGCTTCAACCGGAGCATCCATGGACTGGTCGGACAGGCGCCCGATCCGGAGCGCATCGAGGCGTGGCGGCGGGCGCTCTCTTCCCGGCAGGTCCGGATTTTCGAGCACGAGGCGGGCGACGTCCTGCGCTATCTGGGCTATGCCCTGGACAACCCCCAGCCCTGCCGGGGCCCGGGCCGCCTGGAGCGGATCGGCTTTGAGATTGCCGCTTATATCCGTGGACGGCGCAACCGCCGCCGGGAAGCCCGGGTCTATGAGCGGTTTGCCCAAGCCTTGCGCGATCGGATGGGACGGGAGCCTTGAGCCGGGCTTGGTCGCGGCGGCGGCCAACGTGTCAATCTGCTGCACGACCCGCCGCGAAGAACGGATCGGGGATGATCGCTACGATTGGCGTCCTGCGAGGCAGATCCATCCGCAGGCGCATTGCTATAGGTCTCATGCCAACAATCAGCACACCACTCCGAAATGTTGCCATGCATATCGGCTTCAGGTTGCAGGCGCCAGGCGTCTTCATGACCTTCCAGCCCCCGTGCGTCCATCCACCCGGACGGAGAGGGGGCTGCCTTTGACGGCGCGGGATGCCTTCGCGGCCTACGCGTTGGTGATCAAGACGTTGGCCATTCCCCATCCCCAGATTGCCAAATCGGCGGCACCTCACCGCTGGGCGCGGGCAGCGGCGGCGAGGCCTTCGAAAGCGGCCTGGATGCGGCTGTGCTGGTCCTGGACAGGGGAGCCGCCAGCCGGCGCGGCTTCTGTTTTTTCCCGGTACATCCGGGCGTCGAGCCGGTCCACACGGTCATAAAGGCGTTCACTGCGCTTGAGCAGGTCGAGGAGACGCTCGGGCAGGTCCTCGAGCGCATCGGGGCCGGTGCCCCGGCAAATCTCCTGGGCGCCCAGGCGGTACTTGTCTTCGCGGGCCTCGGCGGGGCTCATCTCGCCTTCGCGGATCGCCTTTTGCACCAGAAGCCATGAGGCGACCTGCATGAGGCGCGTGGTCAGGCGCATGCTCTCCCCGGCATAGGCAAGGGCTGTCTTGCGGGTCAGGCGCCGGCTTTCCTGGCGCCCCTCGCCGTCCAGATAGGCCGCCGTCTCCTCCACCATGGCCATGCCGTCGGCAAAGGTCCGCACGAAGAGCTCCGACTGGGCGAAATCGCCCACCGCGCTCGCCCACTCCGTCTCGCCTGCGCCCACCGTGGTCTCCTTCATCCCGAAATCGATCATGTGCCGTCACCCTTGCGCCATCGAATGTCTTTCGCGCTTGAGGGTGCAAGCGACGCGCCAGCCCGCGACCGGTAAACGCCGGGCACGCCCATTTCATGGCGCCGCCGTCATGACAGCGGACGTCACGACAGCCTGACCGGGCCGACTGGCGGATCCGCGCCCGCCGCCAATCACGTCTTGAAGAGGGAGCCGGCGGCGCCCCGGGCCTCCTGTTTGCGCTCCAACATAAACCGGGTGCGCTCGATTTCGGCTTCCAGAGCATCGATGCGCGCCGAAAGTTCCGCTTCGGACAGATGGCTCAGATCGTCCGTCGAAGACAGGCCTTCCAGGGCCTTGGCCCGCGGCGGGTCGCCCTCCATTTCCATGCTACGCTCCATCGTTAAACTGTCGCCTCTGCACAAAGGATAGGTCCATGTCGTCGCCCATGCACCCCGAGACCATGACCGCTGTGGAAATCACGGAACCCGGGGGGCCGCAGGTGCTTAAACCCACGACCCGTCCCGTTCCCGAGCCCCAGCATGGGCAGATCCTGATTAAAGTCGCGGCCGCCGGGGTCAACCGTCCCGATGTGGTCCAGCGGGAGGGCCTTTATCCGCCGCCCAAGGGCGCGTCGGATCTGCCGGGCCTCGAGGTCGCGGGCACCGTGGTCGACCTGGGCCCGGGGGTGCAGACCTACACCGTGGGGGACGGTGTCGCGGCGCTTCTGCCCGGGGGCGGCTATGCGGAGTATGTGGTGGCCGATGCCGCGGTGGCCCTGCCGGCGCCCGAGGGCATGACCCTCGAAGAGGCGGCCGCGCTTCCCGAAACGGTCTTCACGGTTTGGACGAATGTCTTTGAACGGGGCGGTTTGGAACCGGGCGAGCGCATTTTGATCCATGGTGGGACAAGCGGGATCGGCACCATTGCCATTCAGCTCGCTTCGGCCCTCGGGGCACGGGTTTTCGCCACGGCGGGATCGGCCGAGAAAGTGGCGGCCTGCGAAAGGCTGGGTGCTGAAAAGGCGATCAACTATCGCGAGGAGGATTTTGTTCAAACCCTTTCGGCGCTGACCGACGGGGAAGGCGTCGATGTGGTGCTCGACATGGTGGGCGGCTCCTATGTGGAGCGAAACATTCAATGCCTGCGCATGGATGGGCGTCTGGTCCAGATCGCCTTTCTGGACGGTCCGAAAGTTTCCCTTAACCTGATGCCCGTGATGCTGAAGCGCTTGACCCTGACGGGATCCACTCTTCGATCCCGGTCGGTGATGGAAAAGGCGGCCCTGGCGGCGTCCGTGCGGACTCATGTCTGGCCGCTGATCGAGTCAGGCCGGGTCAAGCCGGTGCTCGACAGTCGCTTCGCCCTGGCCGAGGCCGCCGCTGCCCATGAACGTATGGAATCGAGCGGTCACATCGGGAAGATCATGTTGATCCCCTGAGCGGTCGCGCAATGCCGGTTTGAGTGGCGGGGCATTCAGATCCGGGCCCGGTACGGCGGGGGTCAGACCCCTCCTGCCGGCGATTTTGTTCGTTGTTTTTTCTGAAGCGTGATACCAATTCCCATTATGGAATTTCCCAACAGTCTGGTGGGCGTGGGAGGCGGAAACCATAGGTGTCCGCGCCGATATCCTGTTTTTCGGCGTGCTGTGACCCTGGGCCCCTTAAGGCGCGCCCCCCACAAGCCCCCCCACACCGCCCCCCCCCCACGGAAAGTAAGAGGGCCAAATGCCCCCCCCC
>JBHJGV010000044.1:0-11735 GCA_050331455.1 Alphaproteobacteria bacterium | reverse complement strand
GGGTCGCTACCCACAGGAGCAAGCCATGACCCACTAGCAAACCATTTCCGGCAGCGCACCCAGGACCCTTCTGGATCCCGGCCACCGGCAATCATTCCCCGTTCTGCCCCTGCGCGACATCGTTGTGTTTCCCCATATGATTGTCCCGCTTTTCGTGGGCCGGGTGAAATCCGTTCGAGCGCTCGAGGATGTCATGTCCTATGACGGGCATATCCTGCTCGTTGCTCAGAAGAATGCGACCGACGACGATCCCCAGCCTGACGATATCTACACCATCGGCACCATCGCCTCTGTGCTCCAACTCCTGAAATTGCCCGACGGCACCGTGAAAGTGCTCGTGGAGGGCAGCCAGCGCGCCCAGGTGGAGCGCTATCTGGAGAACGAGAACTTTTTCCAGGCCGAAGCCACGGTCCTGAGCGATGCCCCCGAACCGGCCGGCGGTCTGGGCGGTCTGGCGCGCTCCGTTGCCGGCCAGTTTGAAAACTATGTGAAGCTCAACAAGAAGGTGCCCCAGGAGGTTCTGACGGCGATCGGGCAGATGGACGATCCGTCCAAGCTGAGCGACACGATCGCCGCCCATCTTGCCGTCAAAATCCCGGAAAAGCAGGAACTGCTGGAACAGCTCGATATTTCTGCACGTCTTGAGAAGGTCTTCTCCCTGATGGAGGGGGAGATCAGTGTGCTGCAGGTCGAGAAAAAGATCCGCACACGGGTCAAGAAGCAAATGGAGAAAACCCAGCGCGAGTATTACCTGAACGAGCAGTTGAAGGCCATCCAGCGGGAACTGGGCGAGGGCGACGAGGGGCGCGACGAGCTTCAGGAACTCGACGAGCGGATTGCCAAGACCAAGCTCTCGAAGGAAGCCCGTGAGAAGGCGGTCGCCGAAGTCAAAAAGCTCCGTCAGATGAGCCCCATGTCCGCCGAGGCGACCGTGGTGCGCAATTATCTCGACTGGCTGCTGTCGATCCCCTGGGGCAAGAAATCCCGGGTGAAAAAGGACCTGAAACTGGCCCAGAAGGTCCTCGACCGGGATCACTACGGCCTTGAGAAGGTCAAGGAACGCATCCTGGAATATCTGGCCGTTCAGCAGCGTACGAACAAGTTGAAGGGGCCGATCCTGTGCCTCGTGGGGCCTCCGGGGGTGGGCAAGACCTCCCTTGGCAAGTCAATTGCGGCGGCGACGGGCCGCGAATTCGTCCGCGTCTCCCTGGGCGGCGTGCGGGACGAAGCGGAAATCCGCGGTCACCGGCGGACCTATATCGGCTCCATGCCCGGCAAGATCATCCAGTCCATGAAAAAGGCAAAGCACGTCAATCCACTGTTCCTTTTGGACGAAATCGACAAGCTGGGTGCGGACTTCCGCGGCGATCCGTCGTCGGCCCTGCTCGAAGTGCTGGATCCGGAACAGAACGGCACCTTCGCGGACCATTATCTGGAGGTGGAGTACGACCTGTCCGATGTGATGTTCATCACGACGGCCAACTCGCTGCGCATGCCCCAACCCCTGCTCGATCGTATGGAGATCATCCGGATTCCGGGGTACACGGAGGATGAAAAAGTCGAAATCTCGAAGCGGCACCTCATCCAGAAGCAGATGAAGGATCATGGGCTGCGCAAGGCGGAATGGTCCATTTCCGACTCGGCTTTGCGCGATCTCATTCGTCATTATACGCGCGAAGCCGGGGTGCGGAACCTGGAACGGGAAATCGCCGGCCTGTCCCGGAAAGCGGTCAAACAGATTCTGACCTCCAAGGCGACCAAAGTTACGGTCACCCAGCGCAATCTCGGAAAATATGCCGGTGTGCAGAAATTCCGTTTCGGCGAGGCTGAGGGTGAGGATCAGGTGGGCGTCGTGACGGGACTGGCCTGGACGGAGACCGGCGGCGACACGTTGGGAATCGAGGCGGTGATGATGCCCGGTCGGGGCCGCATGACCACGACGGGCACCCTCGGTGACGTGATGAAGGAATCGATCAACGCAGCGCGCTCCTTCGTGCAGTCCCGCTCGATCATGTACGGCATCAAGCCGCCGCTCTTCAGCACGAAGGACATCCACGTCCACGTCCCCGAAGGCGCAACGCCCAAGGACGGTCCGTCGGCGGGCATCGGTATGGTGACGTCCATCGTTTCCGTGCTGACCGGCATTCCGGTGCGCCGCGACGTGGCCATGACCGGTGAGGTCACGCTGCGCGGGCGGGTGCTGCCCATCGGCGGGTTGAAGGAAAAACTTCTGGCAGCCTTGCGCGCCGGCATCACGACCGTGGTGATTCCCCAGGACAATGAAAAGGACCTGGCGGATATCCCGGACAATGTGAAACGCGGTCTCACGATCTTGCCGGTTTCGACGGCTGACGAGGTGCTCAAGATCGCCTTGACCAGTGAACCCCAGGCCATCGAATGGGAGGAGACCGGCGACGAGAACGAAGCCGTGCCGCCTCTCGGGCCCGACGACGGCGATACGGGTGCAGTCATAACCCATTGAGTTCACGCCTGTTTTCGCGCCCGGTGGGCGGAGCGGCGAGGGCTTCTCCCGCATGCCTTGGTGTTTGATTCGGTTGTGCATTGCGAAAATGCGGTTCTGTAAAGCGGAAAAAATCCCGGAATTCCGGGATTTTTTCTTTGACGGCTATGACGGGTGCGGAATACGGTTTTCGCATTACGACCGGATTCGCCGGATCGCATGGGATTGTTCAAGCATCAAGGACCCTCAAGCGGTCCGCAGTCCGATGACTTGAACAGTATCGTGATCAACAGCCAAGGGGCTTCAGCCGTGAACAAGAACGATCTCATCGCGCGTGTCGCGGAGCTCTCCGACCTGCCCAAGACCGACGCCACGAAAGCTGTGGACGCCGTGTTCGACGCCATCACCGAGTCGTTGAAGGACGGCGATGAGGTGCGCCTGGTGAATTTCGGAACCTTCAAGGTGACCCTGCGGGCCGCTTCGGAAGGCCGTAATCCGCGTACGGGCGAGCCCATCCAGATTCCTGAGTCCAAGCAGCCCAAATTTACGGCCGGCAAGGGCCTGAAAGACGCCGTCAACGTCTGAGACCGGAAGGGCGGCGGATGATCAGCATACTGCTGCCCCCGTTCCGTCATCCATCCGGTGGCTGGCACTGATGGAAGGACGTCCGTAATCGGCCTTCTGTCTCGGATTGGTATCGGCCCGTAAGAGGCGCTGGACCCATCCGGTCGCTTGATGTGCAGATGCCTGCCGTGAGCGGTTTCAAGGTTTCTGAGTGGCTTTGCGACCGCAAGGCGTGGTGCCGGACTCGGCCATCTTGGATGGAATGCCCATCCCCCTTGGCCTTCCTGCCGTCTTAACGATATAGTGACAGCCTGTTGGGCGGTTAGCTCAGTTGGGAGAGCGCCACGTTTACACCGTGGATGTCGGGAGTTCGAGCCTCTCACCGCCCACCATTCGAGGCGGTCCGGCCAAAGGCCGGACAAATCGGTCCGGTGGACCGATTTGAGCCGAGAATGCCCCGAGCCCCTGCGAGGGGCCGAGGCGTCATGCTCAACCCCTTTTTTGTTTTCCTTCAAGTGTCGTCTTTCTTCAGACGCGTGATCGAAACCGGTCCGGCCAAAGGCCGGACAAATCAATCCGGTGGACCGATTTGAGCCGAGAATGCCCCGAGCCCCCGCGAGGGGCCGAGGCGCCAAGCTCAAACCCTATTTGTTTTCCTTCAGGTGTCGTCTTTTTTCAGGCGCGTGATCGAAACCCGTCCGGTGGACCGATTTGAGCCGAGACTGCCCCGAGCCCCTGCGAGGGGCCGAGGCGCCAAGCTCAAACCCTATTTGTTTTCCTTCAGGTGGCGTCTTTCTTTAGGCGCGTGATCGAAACCGGTCCGGCCAAAGGCCGGACAAATCGGTCCGCTGGATCAATTTCATCCGTGCCTGCCTCGAGCCGCTCGGACGAAAGGCAGCAGCAGTCTTTGGTTCGATTCCCCATTGTTTCACGTGGTCCCGGAGGGGAGGGGGCGTCCCTGGCGGTTGGGCAGTCGCGGCGACACTCTCCACCCCATGGGGCACCACCCCATTGGTCACCACCCCATTGGTCGGTCAGGGCAGCTCGCCCGCCTTGGTTTTCTCCGCGCCCTGATAGGATCGTGTGCGGAGCAGCCACCGGAAGATCCGCACCACAACGGTCACGAGGGTCAATATCATCGCCGTGATGATGAAGGCGACGAGCCCGGCCAGAACGATCCAGCCGCCATTCTCGATCGGCGAGAGCCAGAAAGTCAACCCGATCGTCAGCATCACCCAGATCAGCGCGAACCAAAGGGAAGACAGCCATTTCAGCCCTTCGTCCTTCAGGCCCAACAGGCTGCCGAAGCCGCGGAATAGATGGCTGATGGGTTTGGGATCCAGTTTCACGGGCGCTGCTCCCGATCTGCCGGCATCGGCATGGCGTGGGCGGCCGTCGGAAGTCCGAAGATATGGGCGATGTTCGTGGTCAACGGCCTTCCAGCGGTTTGCAGATAGTTCCGGATCCATTGGCGGATATTGGCTTCTTCGTAATGCTCCTTGTCCCATTCGTTCACTTCCAGGGAGGCGTAGAGCAAAAAGGCATCGATCTGCTGCACGAGTTCGTCTGTCGGCACGTCGGAGAAGTCGAAAACACCGCCGCCCAGGCCGCCCTCGCGCCACATGATCACGAACGGGCCGCGGCCCATGAGCCGTGCCGCCTGGTCGGAGCCTCGTGCGGCCAGGAGCCGGCGCATGTCATCGATCTGGCGCAGACCTCGGGTGAAATCATAGGCCTCCAGCATGGCGCCGCAGGTCTTGACGCTTCGCACACTGACATGCCGCTTCAACGGCCAGTAGACCGGGCGACCGTAATCCGCAGCCGGGTTGCGGGCGGCCGGCTCGAACGGGCCGATCTTCCGGGTAAAAACATCACAGAGCGCCTGCTCCTTCACGCCAGTATTGCGCAGCGCGATGGTGGCATGGCCGCCATTGACCGATTGGAGTGGGGCATCAAAGGCCAGGAGTTTGCCCACCGGATCGGTGTTCGGCGTTCCCTTATCCCCGAACAGGCGGCCCCGCGTCTCCCGCTCCCGCCGCAAGGCGCGCAGTTGCGCGTCGGCGAAAACCACTTCGTTACAGGAGGCAAAGCGGTCCCGGAATGCCAGGAAGGCTTCGGCCGTCCCCCGTTCGAGGGCCGTATGCCAGGCGGATGCGCAGTCCTGTTCCGACGGCGGCATGTTAGGGGCTGCCAAGCCGGGCGACAGCAGTCCGCCGACGCCCATTATCGCCGCCACAAGAGGTCCCTGCACCGCATTGATGAACCGTAAGGCCATGGGCCGACTCTCCCGCATGGGCTTTCGAAATGACGTGGCATGAAAATCTGCCAGTACCATAACGAAGAGCGGGCCATGGGGAAACCGTATAGGCGAGCGCACAGCCTGCGGTCCGCGCGCCTTAAGGGTCTGCAACAGTTTTGTGTCAGCCGGGATGTTTAGGCCGGGGCCATGACGGCGCGGTCATGCCCGTTTGCGCGCCGGCGCCTGCGCTGCATGGAAGGATGCCGCTTCGTCCAGGGACGGAAGAGCCGGGTCGTCGGGATCGCCGCCATGGGCTTCGACCGCCTCGCGATAGGCGCCCTGGCTGCTATAGGGTCCGAAGGCGGGCAGCTCGGACGCCGCCATTGGCACAAGGCGCCCGCCGGATTTCGGTTCCACCACATAAAGGCTGCCGTCTTCCGTGAGTACGGGAAAAGGCCTGTTCCAGCGCGAGAATACGCGCCGTGCGCTGACGGACTGTTCGACAAACACGTCCTCTTCTTCCTTGTCCTTTTCGAACAGGAAGCGGTATGTTTCCATCATCTCACGAACGAAATCCGGCTCGACGATGCCGAGATTGGACAGGATCCAGCAGCGATCCTCGAAGGTCCAGTAATAGCCGATCCCGACCAGGTCCCGCTCCTTCGTGAAATAGGGGAAAAAGGGAAAGGCACGGCAGGCCAGGGTCCGGTTGTCCCGTTGGCAGACGGGCGCCACCGCGCATTCTACGGCGCTACAGCTTTCATGGAGCTCCTCGACGATCTTGCGGGAGGTGGCGTCGAAGGGCTTGAAGGGCTGCCAAATATCCGTGCGCTTCTTAAGGGCCTTCCATTCCGCGTTGGCGACGATAGGGATGGCCGTGGCGGTGGTGCAGCACAGCGGGCTGCCGCCGTTCAACGGCGCGCAGTATCGCCCGCAATTGACCCGCTCGTTGATGTCGGCCGTGAAGATCTTGTGGATATGGGTGTAGTCGGCGGGGCGGGCGGCCATGGGAGCTCCATCTCGATGAACAAAGGCCTTTCGTCCCTATCAGATCCGCACCCGTCCTGTCAGCCCGGCCCGGTAAAGCCGCTCCCCTAAATCCGGTCTTCGGCGATGTCCACCGGTTCGGGCGGCAGGGCAGGGCGCCCGCGCATATGGTCGGCGATTTTCTCGGCCATCATGATGGTGGGGGCATTGGTGTTGCCGCCCACCAGGGTCGGCATGATGGAGGCATCGACCACCCGCAGACCCTCGACCCCGCGCACGCGGCCGTGATTGTCCACAACGGCCATGGCGTCATTGTCCGTGCCCATCTTGCAGGTCCCGATGGGGTGATAGATGGTCTCGGCGGTGCGCCGGATGAAGGCGTCGATGTCCGCATCGCTCTGCACTGTGGCACCCGGCCAGATTTCCGGCCCGCGATAGGGATCGAAGGCCTTCTGGGCGAACACCTCCCGCAGGATCTTGACGCCCTCGCGCAAGGCGCGCCGGTCTTCCTCTGTGGCCAGATAATTGGGCTGAATCAGGGGATCGGCGGCCGGATCGGCGGATTTCAGGCGCACATAACCGCGGCTTTCCGGGCGCAACTGGCAGACATGGGCCATGAAGCCGTGCCGGTCCGCCTTGATTCGGGCATGGGAAAAGACCAACGCAATGATGAAATGGATCTGCAGGTCCGGGATTTCCAGATCCGGGCGGCTTTTGACGAAAGCGCCGGATTCAAGGCCCTGGGTGCGCCCGGGACCCTGACCGAAAAACAGGTAATTGAGACCCGTCGCAATCTGCTTCACGGGCTTTGAGTATTCGAACAGGGTGATGGGCTGGGTGGATTCCACCATCACCTGACAGTCCAAGTGGTCCTGCAGGTTCTCGCCCACACCCTGCAGATCCGCGATCACGGGCAGGTCGAAGCGGCGCAGATAATCCGCAGGCCCCACGCCCGACAGCATCAGCATCTGGGGCGAGGCGAGCACCCCGCCGCACAGGGCCACCTCGCTGCGGGCGTGGATGGTCTCCAGCCGATCGCCATGGGCCAGTTCGACGCCGATGGCCTTGCGCCCGTCGAACAGGACCCGGGTCACCTGGGCGCCCGTCATGACAGTCAGATTGGGCCGGTCCATGGCCGGTTTCAGATAGCCGCTCGCGGTGCTCCAGCGCCGGCCGTCCTTGATGGTGAAATCATAGCGGCCGAAGCCTTCCTGCTGGGCACCGTTGAAGTCGTCCGTCGGGGGATAACCGGCCTGGAGGCCCGCCTGCACGAAGGCTCGGAACAGGGGATTGGGTGAGCGGTGGGTGCTGACATATTGTGGGCCGTCCGCCCCGTGAAAGTCCGACCCGCCCCCTTCATAGGTTTCCGAGCGCTTGAAATAGGGCAGGACGTCCGCAAAGCCCCACCCATCCAGCCCCTGCTGGCGCCACATGTCGTAATCCCGGGCGTGGCCACGAATATAGATCATGCCGTTGATGGAGGAGGAGCCGCCCAGGCCCTTGCCCCGCGGCCAGTAGAGCCGCCGGCCGTCCAGATGGCGTTGGCCCTCGGTCTCAAAGCCCCAATTGTGCGGTCCCTTGCTTTTCAGCAGGCTGCCGACGCCTGCGGGCATGTGCACGACCATGGAATTGTCCCGGGGGCCCGCCTCCAGCAGCAGGACCTGGTGATCCGGATCCTCGCTGAGCCGCGCCGCGAGCACACAGCCCGCGCTGCCCGCCCCGATAATGATGGTGTCATAGGATGCCCATTTGGACGCCACGGCCCGTCTCCCTGCCTCGGTTCGTTCAGTTGCGGACGGTTTCGGGCCCGGCCCGCCACCGCAAACCGGACGCGCTTATCCGCTCACTTACCCTTCCATTGGGGTTTGCGCTTTTCGGCGAAGGCCTTTGGTCCTTCGACCAGGTCTTCACTGCGCAGCATGGCCCCGACGGCTTCATACCGTCCCGTTATCGCCGCTTCCAGGCTTGCATGGTCGAGGCCGTCATAAACGGCCTGTTTGGAGGCCCGGATCGACATGGGCGAACAGGCCAGGATCTCACCGGCCCAGCGGTGGGCGGCCTCCAGGGCCTGGCCGGCCGGCACGACCTCGTTCACGAAGCCGAGTGCCTTGCCTTCTTCCGCGCCGACGCGGCGGCCGGTCAGGATCATGCCCATGGCCTGTTTGGTCCCGATCTGGCGGGGCAGGCGGTGCAGGCCGCCGGCCAACGCCGCGAGGCCCACCCGGGGCTCGGGCAGGGCAAAGGTCGCCGTTTCCGACGCGATGATCAGGTCGCAGGCGAGGGCGATTTCGAAACCGCCGCCCATGGCGATGCCGTCCACGGCGGCGATCACCGGCTTCACGCAGTCATACCGTGCCGTCAGGCCGGCAAACCCGCTGTCGGGCACGGACATCTGGCCGCCGGAAGCCTGGTATTTCAGGTCATTGCCGGCGCTGAAGGCCCGCTCGCCCGCGCCGGTGATGATGGCGATCCATTGATCCGGATCCCGCGCGAAATCGTCGAACACGGCCGCGAGTTCGAAATTGGCCGGCGGATGAAGCGCGTTCATCACGTCGGGCCGGTTCATGGTGACGGTGGTCAGCGGCCCGTCCCGCTCCACGGTGCAGAATTCGTAAGGGGTCGTCGCTGCGGTCATGGTGTTTCCTTTCGAGGCGCGGGTCCGTCCCTCCGGGCGGTCGCATGAAGAACGCGGCGTGCCCGGGTTTCGTATTGGCCCCGCCTGTCTCGCGACGGGACGTCCGAGCATGCCCCGCGTGTCCCAGCGGCCGCAAGGCCTGTCCCGTTCCGGCACGGCCGACGGCGCAGTGGGGAAACGCGGTCACAAAAGGGGCACATCAGACGTGTCACAGTTCTTGCTAAACCCTTAACGCACAGGGTTAACGCGTGGGGTTCCGGGGACTGAACGTAGGGGTCCGTGGGGGTAGCGCCATCGGCGACGGTCACAGGGTTATTTGTGTCATGAGTGTCAGCACCGAGCGATGCGGACCATGCCCGGCCGGGGATGGTCCGTGGCCGGCATCGGGCCAGACGGAACGCGGCTCGGATCCGGACGGATTGGGCCGGGCCTGGCGGGTCAAGGTCCAAAACACGATCTATGGGCCCTATTCGGCCAAACACATGCGCCGGTACATCGACGAGGGGCGCATCGTTCCCGAAAGCATTGTCAAACCCGTGAATGGCGGGCGGTGGTGCACGGCCGGGACCGACGCGGAATTGCGATCCCTGTTCGCTCGCCACCCCATCCCCTTTTCCCATGGGTCCGGCATGGAGGACCACCGGGTGGGCATGCCCGACGCTCCCCGTGGCCCCAAGGCACCCGATGCCGATTTTGAGGCCCCGCCGGTCCCGTCGGTCCTGGCGCCGCGACCGTCCGCGTCCCATCGGTCCATCACTATGGGCCCTCTCTCCATGAGCGATGTGATGGACCGGGTCCGCGTGCCGGAGGACGAAGACGCCCCCATGGCGCCCGCCGCATCCCTGGATTTCGACACCATGGATCCGGCCGGCCTCGCGCCCCGTTTCGGCGGAGCCGCCGCCCGTGACGATGTCCTTGCCGCGGTGGAGCTGCCGGACGGCGACCCGCTGAACGGATTCACTTCGGAGGATACTGGCGATGCGGGCCTGAGTTCGGATGCTGGCCGGGCCTCCGGTGCCGGCCGGGCCTCCGGTGCGGGTGAGGCAACCGGCACGTCGTTGGCGGATGCGCCCGAGGCCGGGGCCGGCGATGGGGAACCGCTTGCAAGACCCGCCGGGACGCAGGGCAGCACCAGGGGGCCGTTCGGCTGGCCCCGCCGGCTGTTCCGCCGCATGGCCCGGGTGCCCGACCAGCCCGAGGTGCCGTGCTGGGCGCAAAGGGCCAATCGCGCGGCCGACACCTTCGCCCAGTCCGAGGATCTTGCGCCTTCGACGGACACGGTGTCCGCCCCGACGCTGGACCGCCTGGCTCTCGACCGGGTGCCCGGCGAGGCGGATCGGCCCGCATGGGAAAGCCCGGCGGACCGCGGCGCGCCCGAAACCGCCCGTGACACCAGTGACGCAGGCGCCGGTGACGCCGCGCCGGAGCCAGGCGAGGGCGCCGGTGACGCCGATGAGCCTGCGAAGAAGGCCCACGAATCCGAAACCGTCCGGGCGTTGCGGGAAATCCTCCAGGACCCGGACATCATGATCCTGGCCCGGGGGCGCCGCCGCCGCCGCTGACCCGGCGCCCGCGCTTTCGGTCACACCTCAGGATGGACACCCAACCGCCGGGGGTTGCACCGGCGGGGTTTCGGCGTTCAATGGAGGGCCTTGGGCGTGGTTCGGCTCGGGCGATGGCCCCGAAACGCGGGCGATCCGTTTGCCAAGCCGTCCATGGCGCCTAACTGATCTTGAGGCTTTGGCAACCGCTCAAACGGTTTGTGCTCATCTGCGGACCGGATCGGCCTTGGCCTGTCGCCCTTTGCCCGGACGTCCCGGGCCAAAACCGAGCAGGGGTCAAACCGACCGGGGCCCACACTGAAGCGGACGGAAAAAAGGAGATCGCCATGCTCGTCACGGAACTTCCGAGCCTGAAAGGTCAGGTGCTTAGCCATGCGATGCCGTCCATGACGGTGCTCGATGCGAGCCGGCAGATGACCGAGGCGGGGATCGGCTGTTTGCCGGTCGTGGACGCCGCGGGTCATCTTGTGGGCATCGTGACCGAGCGCGACCTGCTCAACAAGGTCATCTCCCTGGGCAAGAAACCGGGCGAGACCACCGTGTCCGACGTGATGACGGCCGAGCCCAAGACCGTGACCCACGATACGGACGTGTCCGAGGCGGCGGAACTGATGGGGGACGGGAATTTCCGTCACCTGCCCGTGGTTGATGCGGACGACAAGGTCGTGGGCATGATCTCGATCCGGGACATCGCCTCGTTCAGCCTGGCCGAGGCGACGACCATGAGCCTTAAGGTGAACGCAGCCCGGGCGCGGCGCTTCTATCAGGTGTTCATCGTGGTGGGCGGCCTGATCCTCTACACCCTGATCATCCTCGGTTTCATCTTTTTTGGTGAACGCCTCGGCCTGATGTGATTGACCCTGGGTTTTCCCATCTGAAGCGGCGCGCGGGCCCCTTGACCCCCCGCGCCACCTTCCTTACGTTCCGCTGCACCCCATCGAGACGGGCCCATAGCTCAGCTGGTAGAGCAACTGACTTTTAATCAGTAGGTCGATGGTTCGAACCCATCTGGGCTCACCAAATTTATAAGTAAGATCAATAGTGTGTGAGACCGGGGCTGATGCGCGTCCGGTTGAGGTCGTGCTGAGTCGTCGGACACGCCATCCGTAGGGCGGGGTGTCACCCGCCGCTCCGCACCCTCCACGGGTCCTGGGGTCGATGGTGAGCGCAGCCGGCCGGTTAAAAACCCCCCAAAAGGTGATCGCGGCCCCCCAAAACAAAAGCCGCGTGTAAACCCCCGCACACAAACACGCACCAAAGATAGTGAACAAGGAGAACACAACAAGC
>JBHJGV010000043.1:0-83980 GCA_050331455.1 Alphaproteobacteria bacterium | reverse complement strand
GTGTAGGAGGCGGCCTCCTGTGAGGTCGCGGTATTTGTCAGCCTGTTTTGTGTGTCAGGCTGAGGGTTTGATCCTCGCCGATTTTGGCGAGACTTTCCAGGGACATGTAGCGGCGGGAGACGGCCCACTCGTCGTTCTGTTCCAGGAGCAGTGCGCCGACCAGGCGGGTAATGGCGGCGTCGTTGGGAAAGATTTCGACGACATGGGTGCGCCGCTTGATCTCCTTGTTGATGCGCTCCAGGGAATTGGATGAGGCGCTCGGCCTGACGGATCTGGCGGGCCATACATGGCCGCAGCCGAAATCACGCCATCTTCAACCGAAAAGCCCTTGCCCCGCGGGAGCCATCTATACATGGGGAATGTCGGATGAATGGAAAGACCTTTATTCCGAGATCCTCGCGTCACTGCGAGGAGCGAAGCGACGCGGCAGCCCAGGGTAAGGGTACCTCCTCATACGGAAAAATATTCCGTACCTCCCTGGATCGCCACGCTGCGCTCGCGATGACGAAGATGCACAGGCATAATCCCGTGGATCGCCGCGCTGCGCTCGCGATGACGGCGCAGGCAGAGTAGAATGAAGGGAAAGACCTTTATTCCGAGATGCCTTCATCCGTCACTGCGAGGAGCGAAGCGACGCGGCAGCCCAGGGTAAGGGTACCTCCTCATACGGAAAAATATCCCGTACCTCCCTGGATCGCCACGCTGCGCTCACGATGACGAAGATGCACGTTGAGGCGGGTGGTCCGCGACTCGGTCTTGAGGGGACTGTCCAGAATTGCGTGCTCGCGCCATGAATGTGCGATTGATGGAGGCCTATCATGGCACGATGCAAAAAGCCGATTATCCCGGATGAGGTGTTGGATCAACGCCTTGCGAGGCGCAGGCCCAGGTCCAACTTCAAATGGCGGTTGAAACCGACCCGCAAGGCAACCCCGATCATCTTCACCCGCCGTGCTGTCCATGAAACGCCTCGCACATTCGCCTCAAGCCATTGATATGATGGAGCGAATCGGCGTCCTGACAGACGCAATCAGAAATTCATCCGGGGAATGCGGGCGAAAGCATGCTATGACGGGTGCGGCGTCGCCAATGACCCCGCAGCATGCCGCCCTGATTGAACGGCGCCGTCGGATCCACCAAGTAAGACACACAACAAGCAAGACATACAAGGGGACAAGGACATGATCGCTGACACCCGTTTCGCCCGCCGCAACACGCTGGCGGGCGCCCTGGTCACGGCTTCGCTGGTCCTCGGCGGTGCGGCTCACGCCGAAGCGCCGCTCGAGATCTGCAATCGCACCGAATTGCCAACAGACTGCATGGTCGGCCTGGAGGCCGGCGGGGTGGTGAAAGTCTCCGGCTCCTACCGCATCGATGCCGGCCAGTGCAAAGAGTTCGCGGATATCGAAGGCTCGATGTACTACCACTGCGTGCAGAAACAGTTCAATCCGGAAGCCAATCGGTGGCTGGAGACCGGCCGCTGGGAAGGCGAGCAGACCTTCTGCGTGCCCCAATATCAAAAGTCCTTCTCCCTCGCCCAGGTGGAACGCATCACGAAGGATTGCGAAGCCCATGGCTACACAAGCCTTGGGTTCGAGAAGGAAGACATGAGCGGCAACGATATTATCGAAATCGATCTTGAGGGCTGATCGGATCTGTTTGGACCTGTTGGCTGGACATCGACCAGCCAACAGGTGGTTTCGTTTTTTCAGTAGGCCTTCGCGAACAGCGCTTCGACCGTGGCCTTTTCGCCGGTCAGGACGCAAGGGCCAAGGCTTTCCGGCTGGTCAAAGGGCAGACAGCGAACCGTCACGCCGAGGGCATCGAGCTTGGCCTCGGAGGCCGGGTCGGCACACCAGGGGGCACGGACGAACCCCACCATTCCCTGATAGCTGTGGTCGTCCCCCTCCCCTTTCTTGCCGAAATGGGCGACGAAGTCGTCATAGGTGGTGATATCCGTCCGGGTACGCGCCTTCTGGCGTGCCAGAGCCTCGTTGAACAGCGAGGACTGGATGTCGGCCAGAGTGTCCGGCAAGCTGCTCGCAATCTCCGACACCGGAAGAATGGCCTTCTTCTCGTCCATGCGATCGCGCCGGGCGAAGGCAGCCTTTTCTTCCGAAATGTCCCGGGGTCCAACTTCAAGCAGGACGGGCACGCCTTTGCGGATCCATTCCCATTTCTTTTCCGGGGTCGGCAGATCGCGCTTGTCCACCTTAATGCGCACACGCGCCCCGTCATAACTGACGCCGTCCAGAATGCCCGCCACTTTCTCAGCATAGGCCATGACCTCGGCCTTGGTCTCCTCGTTGCGGTCAATCGGCAGGATCACCACCTGGCGGGGCGCAATGCGCGGGGGGAGACGCAGGCCGTCATCATCGGCATGGGTCATGATCAGCCCACCGATCAGGCGCGTCGACACACCCCATGACGTGGTGTGGGGATGGGCCCAGTCGCCTTCCTCCGTCTGGAACCGGATATTGGCAGCCTTGGAAAAATTCTGTCCGAGATAATGGGATGTGCCGGCCTGGAGGGCCTTGCCGTCGAGCATCAGGCCCTCGATGCAATAGGTGTTGACGGCGCCAGGGAAGCGTTCGCTCTCGCTCTTCTCCCCACAGATCACCGGCATGGCCATGTGCTCCTCGACCACCTCGCGGTAGACATCGAGCATTTTCAGGGTCTCTTCCCGGGCCTCGGCCTCGCTCGCATGGGCCGTATGCCCCTCCTGCCACAAAAACTCCGAGGTGCGCAGGAAAAGACGCGTGCGCATTTCCCAGCGCATGACATTCGCCCACTGATTGATCAGGACGGGCAGGTCGCGGTAACTGCGGATCCAGTTGGCGAACGCCTCGCCGATAATGGTCTCCGAGGTGGGCCGGATGATGAGCGGCTCCTCGAGGGGTGAGGCCGGCACGAGCTTGCCGTCCTTGGCCTCCAGGCGATGGTGGGTAACGACGGCCATTTCCTTGGCGAAGCCGTCCACATGGGATGCCTCGCGCTCGAAAAAGCGCAAGGGGATCAACAGCGGGAAATAGGCATTCTCGTGCCCCGTTTCCTTGAAGCGCCGGTCGAAAATGGCTTGGATCGTCTCCCAGATGCCATACCCCCAGGGCTTGATGATCATGCAGCCGCGTACGGGGGCGTTCTCGGCGAGATCGGCGCCGCGCACCACCTGCTGATACCACTCCGCATAGTTCTCGGCGCGGGTCGGCGAGATGGCGGTCTTCTTGGCTTTCAGTCCAGATGCCTTGTTTTTTGCGGCGTCAGCCATGGCGCTCTCCTGGTTTCCCGCGGGGCCCTTCACCGGGGCACGGCCGCGAAAAGGCGATGAATGAGAAAAAAGGAGTGATCCAGCGTCCCGCGGCGCCTCCCTTTGCCCCCGTTCCTCGTGGGGCGGCTGCGACGCCCAAGTCCGACTGTGTGGCCCGGACATTTGCGAACGGACGAGCCGCAGGGGGGATGCAAATACATGGCCCGAATGACTAGCCCAGGCGGCCCGAGGGAACAACCGGAAGCATCGGGGACGGGAATGGCGTCAAACGCCCGAACCGGCGCACAGAAGCACGGTTTTGCCCGGCCGCTGGGCCCGCAGAAAGGCCTCCTGCGCCGCCCGCGTATCCGCAAGGGGAAAGGTGCCCGCGATCACGGGGCGCAGGCGCCCGGCAGCGAGATGGGCCATCAGGGCCGTCAGATCCTCCCGATACCAGCGGGGGCGCGCCGTCCGAAGCTTTTCGATGTTGTAGCCCAGCACGCCCTGGGCCGAGATGAAGACAGTCATCAGACCCACGGAGGACAGCATCTGGTCGAGGCCGAGGCGCAGATAGTCCCGCCGTCCACTCGGAAATCCGCTCGTCAGGCCATAAACCACGAGCCGTCCGTTCTCGGACAGGGTTTTCAGGGAGCGGCGGGCATGGCGTCCTCCGATGGCATCGAAGGCGGCCATCACGCCGGCGCCGCCGGTGAGACGGTCGATCTCCCGAACGAAGTCCCGCTTGCGATAATCGATCGGCACGCCCGAAAGCCGTTTGACAATGT
The DNA here is from genome assembly GCA_050331455.1 of Alphaproteobacteria bacterium. Classification (GTDB taxonomy): domain Bacteria; phylum Pseudomonadota; class Alphaproteobacteria; order JAJFIK01; family JAJFIK01; genus CAYUYV01. Next base: position 79,948 of record JBHJGV010000043.1, on the reverse strand, counting down.
CTGCCTTGGCCTTGGACACCGTGCCAAACATCTCCAGGTCAAATAGGCCGCCAAGCTCGAGCAATGCCGTGCCCACGCCGCCCCCGGCCGCGTGGATCAGGACCCGGTCCCCGGGTTCCACGGCGGCACACCGGTGCAGCATCTGGCTGGCGGTGATATAGTTGAGGCACAGGGCGACCACTTCGACCGCCGGTGCGTCCTCTGGCACCGGAATCAGATGATCCGCCCGGGTACAGACATAATCGGCATAGCCGCCAAACACGGTGACGCCCGCGACCCGCTGGCCCTTGGCGAAGTGCTGGGCCGCCTCCCGCCCGACCGCATGCACCCGGCCGCATACGTCATAGCCTGGCGTCATGGGAAAGGCCGGCTGTCCCGGATAGAGCCCGTTGCGCTGGACGATATCGGCAAAGGCGATCCCGGCCGCTTCGACAGCGACACAGACCTCGTCGGCGCGCGGCTGGGGGACGGGTTCCTCGATCAGGTCGACAACCCTGGATCCGCCGGCAGACCGATAGATCACACGCCGATTGCGGGCCATGCCCCCCCCTATTGCCGGACCCCACATTCGGGCCCAACATGTCGCTTTTGCCGGCCTTTATCCCTGAGGTGATTCGAAGCGTCAAGGAACCGTTAATCGGTCAGGGTGTCAGGGCGAGGGATGTTAGGGCGAGGGATGTTAGGCCTTTGCCGATTGAACCGGGTTGTCGGCCGGATCATGATCGGGTCCACCGCCGGCATTGACGAAGGCCGCTTCAAGGCGCTGGAGATGCTCCGGGCTCACCGTAACGCCGATGATCTGCTGGGTCACCCGCGAGACCTGCCCTGTCATCGTGCCCAGATCATCGGTGGTCACTGTGACTGTATCGCCCGGTTCAACCCCCTCTATTGGACGGATACCAAGGCCGGTCCGGGAAATATTGATCACGCAAATCTCGGCCTTTCGGGTCCCCACATCCAGTGTACCGGGCATGAAGACCTCAAGCCGCGTCTCCTCGCGCCGATCCGTTTCGGGCGTCGCACTGCGCACGACCCGGGCGATCTCGTGCTCCAGAAGCTCCGTCTCCGACAGCAGGATCGCTGCCACCGTATGGACCTCTTCGGCAGCATTGGTGGTCTGCTCGGACAGGTCCACAACGTCGTTGATCCTGCCCTCAATCGCCTCGAAGGAGCGGTTGGCGTCCTCGATCAGACTGTTGATCTGCTCGGTCGTGGCGGTCTGTTCTTCCATGGCTCCGGCGATCGTGGTCGCGGCCCCGTCAAGGTGGTGGATCGTGTGCGTGATCTCGCCCAAGGCCTTCACGGCATCGTCCGTCGTTCGCTGAATTTCCTGGATTTTCTGGGAGATCGTGACCGTGGATTGAGCCGTCTGGCTCGCCAGATGCTTCACCTCATTGGCGACGACTGCGAACCCCTTGCCGGCTTCGCCCGCCCGGGCCGCTTCGATGGTGGCGTTCAGGGCCAGAAGATTGGTCTGCTCGGCGATTTCGTGGATCAGCTTGACCACGTCGCCGATTTCGCTCGCGCTGCGAGACAGGGCATCGATGGTCTTGCGGGAACGATCCGTACTTTGAACGGTTTCATGGGACAGGGCAGAGGCCCGCGCGACTTGTTCGGAAATCTCCCGGATGGCGCCGCGCATCTCGTCGCTGGCCCTTGCCACCGCATTGCTCTGGGACCGGGTGTGCCCGGCAAGATCACCGATTTCCTTCGAGGCACCTTGCACTTTGGCAGCGGAGCTTCGCATGTTCTCCGCTTGACCGGACACGTCGGACGCGCTGGACGAGATCGATTTCACGCATTCCCGGGTTTGGCCCTCGATCGTGTCGGCCATGTTCCGGAGCGCATCGGCGCGCTCCTCCACCCTCGATTCCTCCAGTTCCTGCTTCTCGATTTCCATTTCCTGGCGGACGATCATGGCATCGAGAAAGGCCCACCCCCCGGCGGCAAGCTGACCGATCTCATGGGACGTGCTCAGGCCCCGCGGTGGTTCCGCAGTCAGATCCCCTTGCGCGATCCGCGTGATGGACAGGGCAATGGCCCGCAATTGACGGGACATGCGTGTGCCCACCACCATCGCGATGCCTGCAGCCAGAACGACCAGGAATCCGCAGGCGCCGGTCACCAGCATGCCCTGGCGCCACGCCATGGCGGTGGCACGCTCGGCCCCCGCTTCGATCCGGGCCACGATGCCGTCTTGCACGGCCTTGAGCGCATTGACGCGGGCGGTCGCGAGCTGAAACCAGTCCGCGGCAGATCGTCCGCCGAGAGATTGTTCCGGTTTCAAGGACAGCAGGGCAGAATGCCACTCATCGAAAGCGGATGCGTCTTCGCCTGGCAGGGATGCCTTGTAGATCTCCCTGTCCGCGCCTTGAGCCTGTCGGTCGAAGACGGCCCGCCAAATGCCCTCTTCGGCAGATAAGGTTGCGTAATTGAGATGGGCTGTCTGCCCGTAGCGACCCTGGGCGTAGAGCATGGCCCCGACGGAGCGACCGATGCCCGCCCGGTCCTTCATCTCCAGCAGGGCGGTCAGAGCCCGAAAATCCCGGGCCATGGCGGGATCCTGGAAGCCGAAGGCAATCTCGGAGATCAGGGCAATGAGCGAGCCCACCATATCCGTGTAGTCGTCCAGGACCGTCTCGGCCGTGATGGCTCCGTCGTCGACCGCACGGCGGATCGCCGCCAGCCGATCAAGGGCCCGGGCCACGTCCCGCGCCGCCTCGACAAATCCATCGGTCCGGGCGATCCCATTGCGACCGGCAAGACTGGCCTTGAAGGCCGCTAGTCCGGCATCCGTTCGCGCGCGATAGGACTGGAGCTGCGAAGCGAAACGCGCGCGATCCCGACCGATCAACATGCCGGAGGACGTGCCGCGCTCCCCTTGAAGGGAGTGGATCAGGCGGCCCCCATCGCGAACCGTATTGATCTCCGGCCGCCGGCTGGCAAAATCCTGCGCCAGGGACCATTTCTCGGCCACGAGAATACCGGCAAGGCACCCCAGCCCCAGAAGCGGCAGCGCGACCACCACCAACAGCCGGTCGCGGACCGATCCTCCAACCAGCCGAACCTTCAGTCCCGAAATTAGATTGCCGATTTTGCCCATGGATGTTCCGTCCGCCCTTAAGGTAACCCGACAAAGGGTGCCGCCCTGTGCCCGCACTGTTGGTCCAGTGCGGTTAAGGGGCGTTTAAGGGACCAGGTGATCCGGACGAGCAACGTCTCGATTTGGGCAAAAGCGATCATCCGCCCAGGGATCTAAAGGAAGCGGAATGGGAGTGAGTTGCGGGGCGACCGTCACCGGCAGGACGGTCGCGGCACTGGAGCGGCCGTCCTCAGGCGCCGGGGCGGCGGACGACGTAAAGCTCTTCGAGCGGATTGAGATGCAGTGTTTCGGCTTCATCCGCATACTGCTCGAAAGGATTGAAGAATTCAGCCTTGAAGCCGACCGTTTCGAGCCGGGAGGCATAGTCCCGCCCATAAAGGCGCACGTGATCCCACTGGCAGAACCGGGCTTCCCGGGCCTCCGGCGTGGTGACCGCCGGGTCTTCATCGGTTTCAGCCCGGTCAAGGGCCAGCGGCACCTGGAGGATGGCCCGGCCGTTCGGCCCCAGCACCCGGTAAAATTCCGAAAGCGCCGCCCGTTCATCCGGAATGTGCTCCATAACATGGGAGCAGATGATCAGGTCATAGCTGTTGTCGGGGAAAGGCAGGGATGTGCAGTCGACTTTCTTGACGTCGCGGATGTGGCGGTAGCGGTAAAGATCCAGGTCGCTGGGTGTGTAGTGCGTGATGCGGGCCCGGCGCAGATATTGATAAAGACCCCATTCCGGGGCGACATGCAGGATGCGCTGGTCTTTAAGCGTCGCACCGTAGGTCTTTTCGAGAAACAGCATGGTCAGTCTCGTGCGATCGAGACTATGGCAAACCGGGCAACGGTCCTCGTCCCGGCGCATCGCCCCGACGATCCGGACCTCTTCCGCGATCGGGGCGATCCCCCCTTGGGGGCGATACCCGTTCACTTTCGAAAGGCACAGTGGGCAAGTCTGTTTGGTTCCGAAAAAAGCAACCTGGCGGCCCTTCACCCTCGCCCAGTGCGGAATGTTATTGGTGACCTGCCGCCTCAGTCCCCCATGCCATTTCATGACCCTGAAACTCCCTTGACCTTGAAAAATGAGTAGTGAAGACCCGATTGTGCCGGCCGCGGCGCCCGCATCGGCGCAACGGCTCAACCAAAGTCTGGATTGGCGGGGCTTTGATGTGCTTTCAGCCTCCTGTTGGACCCATAGCACTCTTCCTGAATGGTGTGGACGGTAAGGAGTGGCGTGCCCTCCTGCAAGCACTTCCCGGCAAGCTCTTTCCGAAGCTTTGAGGGACCGCCTCCGGGCGCGTCCGTGGGGCATCGCGCCGGTCAGCGGAGGCGCAAAAGGGGGGCCGTCAGGACCATGCCACGCGAAACGTGCAGGACCCGGAATATGTGGCGCAGCAGCTTTGCTCCAGTGTTTCGGAGCGGGGGTGCACCAGACGGCGAAAAAGCTGGTTGAACACCGCGGTATGCCAGGCGCAGGCCGGCCGGTCGGCGGCGAGGCCGCGCGTGAGTGGGTTGTCGGCGATCTCGAAGCGGCAGGGGGGACCCGGATGGACGGTGACGGTCCCGGAGCCGCAAAAGGTCCAGGCGTGGCGCTCGATGGCTTTGGCAAGCAAAGGACCGGCGATCCGGGCCGGGAGGCGTTTCAGGACCATGCATGCAAAAGCTGGAATGCGATTGGCGATGATGTAGTCCGCCGTGCGCCGGCCCGCCTGGGCCTCGATGGCGGAGGCGTGCTGCGGATGCATGGCCTCCAGCGTGCGGAACAGACGGATGACCGGGACTTCGCTGACCATGTCCGCCGGCGGATGATCATACCAGTCCTCGCAACCGGCGGCCCGGGCGACAGCCCGCGCCGCTTCTGCCCCTTTCGCGGCCTCCAAAGCTTTAAAGAGCTGGATCGCGGCATTGGGGCCGATCTTGGCGGGCGCGGTGATGGATTGAACGGTCATGGCAATGATGGTTATCGAGTGGGGCAAAAGGATGGGCCTTCGCCCATCCTCCAGATAGAGATCCCTTGCGGATCACCGGTCGGGCGCGGCGGCCGCGTCTTCGGGCATCTGCTCCGTACCACCGCCACAGACCATTGCCTTCATGCGTTCCTTGCTTTCGCGATATTTCGCGGCGCGGTCGGCGGCGGCTTCCCATTCGGCGGCCTGGGCCGGCGCGATTTTCTTGGTCTCGTCGAAATGCAACTCCACCTGGCCCTTGGACTGTGGACCCCAGTAATTGACTTTCCCCAGATCATAGAACTTGCGCTGAAAACCGGCTTTGAGGAAGGCCTTCAGGCAGCCGAGCAGATAGCGCCGACGAAAGCCCGTGCCGCGCCAGGGATAGTGGAAGAAGGCCTTGCGCATATAGAACCGGCGATAGTTCCGCATCACCCGGTCGAGCAGGGTGGCCCGGTCCATGGCCTCCGGTTTCATGATGGGCGTGACGAAATTGTATTTCTCGAAGTCATAGGTCTCGACCTTGTCGCCGAGTTCCTGGAACAGGGGCGTGAAGGGCCAGGGCGTGTACATGGCCCAATTGGCGAGATCCGGATCCCAGTCCCGGGCGAACTGGTAGCTTTCCTCAATGGTCTCGGGCGTCTCATTGTCCAGGCCGACGATGAACTGGGCCTCCACGAAAATGTCGGCTTCGCGCAGCAGACGGATGGCCTTGGCGTTCTGGTCGACCTTGGTTTCCTTGTTGAAGCGGTCGAGCTTCAACTGGGCCGCGGCCTCGGTGCCGAGCGAGACATGGACGAGGCCGGCCTGACGGTAGAAGGACAGCAGTTCCTCATCCCGCAGAATATCCGTCACCCGCGTATTGATGCCCCATTTCACCTTGTCGGGCAGACCGCGAGCAATCAGTTCCTCACAGAACTGAATGAATTTCTTGCGATTGATGGTGGGCTCCTCGTCGGCGAGGATGAAGAAGCCCACCTGATGGTCGTTCACGAGGCCTTCGATCTCGTCCACGACCTTTTTCGGATCCCGGATGCGGTAGTCGCGCCAGAATTTCCACTGGGAACAGAAGGAACAGGTGAAGGGACAACCGCGCGCCATATTCGGGATCGCCACCCGGACGCCGAGGGGCACATAAGTGTATTTTGGCCATTCGAGCAGCGTCCAGTCCGGTTTGATCGCCTCCAAGTCCTTCACCGTCGGCGCCGCGACCGTGGCGACGATCTCGCCCGCATCCTCGTTGCGATAGGCGAGGCCCTTGATGTCTTCCCGCTCAGCCGGCCAGCGGCCCTCGGCAATGGCCTTGATCAGATCAACAATGATCTCCTCGCCCTCGCCGCGCACGATGGCATCGATCCAGGGCGCCTCGGAGAGCACCTGCTTGTACATGAAGGTCGCATGGATCCCGCCCAGTATGGTGATGATCTTGGGGTCGATCTCCTTGGCGATCTCCAGGGCCCGCTCGGCTTTATAGATCGACGGCGTGATCGCCGTGGTGCCGACCACATCGGGCTTGGCTTCGATGAGCTGGTCCCGGAGCGCCTCGTCGGAGAGGTCGTTGGTCATGGCATCGATGAAGGTGATGTGCTCGAAGCCCGCCTGTTTCAGCGCTCCGCCGATATAAGCCACCCAGGCCGGCGGCCAGTTGCCGGCGATTTCCGCACCGCCGGAATGGTAGTTTGGGTGAATAAGGACGATGTGCATGGGCCTCTCCTGCGGGCTCGATCCCTCGGTTTGGACCCCATGCTAGGAAAGCGAATGTCAAGGCAACATGACATACGTCAATGGTGCGAATGATTGACAGTCGGAGGTGGGAAAAAGGCTCCGCCGGCACGAGGCGATCGGCAAGGGGCCCCAATCGGATGGAAAGGGACGGACAAAGAGGGGGGGCACGAGGGTCCCTTCTTGCGGCACGGCGGTCACTCACGCGTCAGAGCCCAAAAAGCTCCGCCAGAACCCGCCACGGACCGGTGATTGTTGTCACCCGGACAGTTGCAAAGGGACGCGCCGCAGGTGGGCTCAGGCCGTCTGAGCCGAACCAAGGAGCGTGCTCTCAAAGGTCTTTCGGGCCGACGCCGCGGCGCAATGCGGCGGCAAAATCCTCAACCGCACTGGAGAAACGGTTGTTCGCTACATCTTGGTGGCAAACCCCCAGCGTGCGCTCCAGCCCCTGCGGCAGGTGATCGGCCACCCGGCGGATGGCCTTGTCGGGCGTGCTGGGTGCGTCATGGGTGAGGACGAGGGCAACCCGCGCCGGCAGATCCCGACGGTTCTGCAAAAAGGCCGAGAGCGGCGTTGCCGGCAAGCTCGCCCAGACCGGCGCCCCAAGCACAAGCAGATCGAACGTGCCGAAGGCGATCTCGGGGACATCAATGGCCGGTATGCGACTCCCCATGCAGTCGTAAAAAAGCAAAGCCGGCCCGGCCCATGACTTTTGATAGCGCGGACACCCGATTTCTGCGGTCGTGGCCGCCAGGGCCCTCGACAGGGAGGCCGCCACTTTGGCTGTCGTCCCCGTCTGAGAATAGAAAAGGATCAGCGTTTTCATGCTTCTACCCGTCATTGGACGGACAAATCCAGCCGACGGGCTGTCATCCTTCCTGTCGCCAGGAAGGATTGCATCACCCCACTTGGGGTTGATTGATCCTGATCAAAATTCTCTGAACTGTAGTGCTTACGGTATTGTCGGGCAGGGTGGGCGCTCGTCACTCCGCCGCGTGGCCGGCCTTTTGCCATTGCTGGCGCTTGCGGTAGATGGTCGACGGGTTGATGCCGAGATGGGCCGCGGCGAGGACGACATTGCCGGCGCAGGTCTCGACCGCCTCTTCGATGGCCTCTTTCTCGACAATCCACAGCGGGCGGATGGCCTCGGCCGGGCCGGCATGCCCGACCCGCGGGCGTGCGGGCGGATGGGAGCTGTTGGCGGCCACGGGCGCGCCGACCCGTCCAAAGGGCCGCGGCAGCATGGAGGCGGTCACCGTCTCCCCGTCGTTCATCACGATGATCCGACGGATGATGTTTTGCATCTCACGCACATTGCCGGGCCAGGGATGGGCCATCAGCACAGCCTCGGTCTCGCCATCGAAATCCCGGAAGGCTTTGCCCTCTTCGGCCGAGAAGTTGGTCAGGAAATGCCGGGCCAATGCCAGGATATCCTGCCCGCGCTCGCGCAGCGGCGGCAGATGGATCTGGAGGACGTTCAGCCGGTAATAGAGATCCTCCCGGAGCAGACCGTCGGCGACGGCGCCGTCGGGATCGCGGTTGGTGGGGCAGATGAAGCGGACATTGACGCAGGAATACTCGTTCGCCCCCACCGCCTGGACATCGCCGGTCTGGATGAAGCGCAGCAGCTTTGACTGGAGATTGATTTCCATCTCGCCCAATTCATCGAGGAACAGGGTGCCGCCATCGGCCTTGCGGGCCGCGCCCGGGCGGTCGGCCGTGGCGCCGGTGAACGCCCCTTTCACATGGCCGAACAGCTCCGATTCCATGAGATCCTTGGGGATTGCCCCGCAATTCAGGGGCACGAAGGCCTTGCGGGCCCGGGGCGAGGCGTCGTGGATCGCCCGGGCCACGACATCCTTGCCCGTGCCGCTTTCGCCGGTGATGAACACGCTGGCCGAAGACGAGGCGACCTTTTCGACCATGCGATAGACCCGCAGCATGGCCGGCGAGGCGCCGACCAGGGGCCCCATGCCCCGGCGACCGAGATCCCGGTCAATGGTCTTCATCTCCTGCTGCAGGGCCGAGGCTTCCAGGGCGTGGTGGATGGTCTTGAGGACGCGGGCCGGGCTGAAGGGTTTCGGCACGAAATCGACGGCATTGCGCCGCATGGCCTCGACGGCCGTCTCGACCGAACTCTCCGCCGTGATGACCACAGTCGCCGGGCGCCGGGGCAGGCCTCCGACGGCGTCGAGCACCTGGAAGCCATGCAGATCCGGCAGATGAAGATCGAGCAGCATGAGATCCGGCGGCGCCGCCGCCAGGGATTGAAGGGCTTCGCCGCCCGTGCCCAGGACCTCAACATCGTAAAGCTGGCCGTCCAGCATGGCACGGATTGCCCGGACCATGCTGGGATCGTCCTCGACCACGAGGATCCGGGGACGGCGCGGAGCGTCCGGATGACGGGGGTCTTCGGAAGATGCAGGCAAAGCCATGGCCATGGGCGATTCGGCACCAATGTTAGGGTAAGGGACAAGCACAGCCACTTGTGAGGCGAATCAATTTGGGATCTGTATTAGGCTAGGTGCCCGCCCGAAGATGAACAAGGGCGTTACCCAACGGCGCGGATTGCCCACCTTCAATTCGCCGGCACCCTGGGGGATCGCATCCCTGCCCAGCGTGTTCCAGGGGCATGGGGCATGGGACATGGGAGACGACCGGCCAGGTCGGGTTCAGCCGGCCCTGGTCTTTAATAAAAGCGTGACGCCGCCCCGGGTGCGGCGCCAGCCACGGGAGGTCCTGAGGATGACCCACTTGAAGAGCAAAAGCCCGCTCAAGAGCCTCGTCGCCATGGCGTTCGGCGTTCTTGTCGGTGCCGCGCTGATCCTGACCGGCATGAATGCGCCGGCGCGGGCCGATGTGACCACGGCGGTCGCAACGACGATTGCCGAAGACCTCGCCGAGAGCAGCCTCGCCGGAGCCGGCACATCCGAGGAAGAGGCGGAAGAGGCGCAACCCTACAGGCGCAAAAAGCGCCGGCGCCGGCGGCGCATCCGCCGCCGCAACGACTTCCGTGCCGGGATTTTCATCGGACCGGACCGGTTCGGCATCTTTCTGACCGAACGGGATTATCGCCGCTACCGCGGTCGTCCGCGGCGGGACTATTACTATCGCGGCCGCTTCGGCGTGCATCCCTATGACCGGCGTTTCACCCGCGCCGGCGCCTGGTATGTGGAACCGCGCTTCCGCCGCTTTGTGGGGCGCTCCTGTCACCCCATCCTGAAGCGGGGCTTTTACGACGGGTTCCGCGTGCTGATCCGCGCCCGCCGTTGCTACAACCGCTATGGTCAGCCATTCATCGTGCGGGGCAGTCGCCGGATCGTGGAATATTATTGATCCGGCCCCGGGCCGGCAGACTTGCGGCCTTAAGAGATATGCCATCGGCACGTCATGGAGCCGGCATCGCCACCGCGGTGCCGGCTTTCTCCATGGCCTCTTCTCGGGCCTCGGTGCCATCAGCCGCCGCCCCCTCAACCGCCACCGATGGTCTGGCCGCCGTCGATCACGAAGCCATGGCCGGTGGTAAAGGCGCCGGCCTTGGACGCCAGGAACACCGCCGCACCGGCGATCTCGTCGGGCTCGCCGATCCGGCGCAAAGGCGTGGTCGAGGTGTGCTGGCGCAAAATCGTGGGGTTTTCCCACAGCGCGCGGGCAAAGTCGGTGCGGATCAAACCCGGCGCGATAGCATTCACCCGGATATTGTCCGGGCCGTGTTCGACGGCAAGGTTGCGGGCCAGCTGGAAGTCGGCGGCCTTTGAGATCGTATAGGCGCCCAGGATCTCCGATCCCCGCAAGCCTCCGATGGACGAGACAATGATGATGCAGCCATCCTTGCGCTCCTTCATCTGGGGCAGGACCATATTGGTCAGCCAGAAATTGCTCTTGACGTTGCAGTTCATGATCTTGTCAAAGGCGTTGTCGGGACAGTCCATGCTAGGACCGAAATAGGGGTTCACGGCCGCATTGCAGACCAGCGTATCGATCCGGCCGTAGATCCGGTTGGTCTCGTCCACGAGACGCTGCAGATCCTCCTTACTGGAAATGTTGCAGGGAATGGAGACCGCCCGGGGCTCGCCCGGATGGGCCGCATTGATCTCGTCCACCACCAGGTCGCAGGCCTCCGGTTTGCGGCTTGAAATCACCACCTTAGCGCCGTGTTCGGCCATTCGGATGGCGATGGACCGGCCAATACCGCGGCTCGAACCGGTGATGACCGCAACCTGGCCCGTCAGATCAAAAAGTGACATTCTGGACTTTCCTCCATTGTCGACACGTCTGGGATCGATGGGAATGCCAGCGCACCCCGATGCGCCAGTGTCTCGCCAAATGTCCGCGCTCCGCAATGGCCGACACATGGAGCGCGCGGGCCCTTCTCCGGCAACGGTTTATGAAGACCCTCGGAACCCACTATGGCGCGAAGCCTTGACTTTAACGGGCGGGCGCGGTCCTTTGCAGGCCACGCGGGCTCCGACACTCGTCCATGTTTCACGCCCAGCCGAATGAGGACCATCATGGTACGGACAGCGCAGAAGACCCTCGCCGTCGTCATTATCGCAAGTTTTGCCCTGGTCGCCTGCCGGACCCAGGACCCCTATACCCGGGAAGACAAGACCAGCCGCGCGACCCAGGGGGCCGTCATCGGCGCACTCGGCGGCGCCATTGTCGGTGCTCTGACGAACACATCCAGCGGTAAACAGGCCGCCCGCAACGCCCTGATCGGCGCCGGCGTGGGTGCCCTGGCGGGCGGTGCCGTCGGCGGCTATCAGGACCGCCAGGAAGCGCGCCTTCGCGAGCGCCTGGACCAGACCGGTGTCGGCATCCGCCGGATCGGAGATGAAATCGAACTGGTGATGCCCGGCGATATCACCTTCGCCACCAACCAGGCTGCCATCACCTCGAACTTCTATCCCGTGCTCGACGATGTGGCCCTGGTGCTCGTCGAGTTTGACAAGACCTATGTCCAAGTTCTTGGCCACACGGACCGGGCCGGCACGCGGGAATACAATCAGCGTCTCTCCCAAGAGCGCGCCAACAGCGTTGCGTCCTATCTCATCAGCCGCAGCGTCATGCCGGAGCGCCTGATCGTCCAGGGTTACGGCGAAGACCGCCCCGTGGTGCCCACACCCGATGGCGTCTCCGAACAGATCAACCGCCGGGTCGAAATCCGGATCTCTCCGCTGACCTGATCCCGGGTCCCATACGGACCGACCCTTTTTTCACAGTGCATCAAACACCCGCGGGCCGGCCGGTCTGCGGGTGTTTTGCGTGCCCATGCCGGCCGTTTGCCGAATGGAAAGGCTGCACGCCCCATGGTTCGAGGCGGTTTGGCAGCGCCGTGACGGCGGAGGGAAAAAGGCGTGTTGGGATTTGTGGGCCGGCTCATCATCGGCGGTCTCCAGATGGTTCTATGGGGATGCACGGGGCTGGCAGCCGCCTGGGTCCTGGTGCGCTCCGAGGTCCTTGCCCCGGAGACACTCTGGATCGCCGCCCCAGGCCTCGGCCTGTTGACGGGGCAGGCCAGCCTGCTGTTGACCCAGGCCCGTGAGCGCCGCCGATCAGCCGACCAGACGCGCGCCTTGCGCCGTGCCCAGGAAACCCTGGCCGACAATTTGGAACTCGTGCGTGCCGAGATGGCCGCCCTCACCTACTCCTTTGAATCTTCAGCCCGGCACCGCACCCAGCGGCTCGTTTCGGAAATGCATGTGCTCGAAGGCCTGATCGAACGGCTGAACGAACCCCGGGACGGCGCGCCTGTTCTGCAGGCGGATGAGAATCATGGTGATCCCGGGCATGGCCCCGGCATGCCGACCCTCCGTGGGAGTCCGCCGGCCGCCCACACAATTCAAGAGGCCCTCGAAGACAACCGGATCGACCTTCACCTGCAGCCGGTCGTGAGCCTGCCCCAGCGGCGCGTGCGCTGCTTCGAGGCGCTCACCCGTCTGCGCACGGCGGATGGACGGATCCTCCTGCCAGGCCAGTATCTTCCCGTGGCGGAGGCCGCCGGTTTCGTATCGGCCATCGACAATCTGCTGCTTTTGCGCACGGTCCAGATTGCCCGGCGGCTGCCCACCCGGGAGCGGCATGTCCTGCTCATGTGCAATATTTCCGCGGGGACCCTGAAGGATATCGCGTTTTTCGACCAGTTCGTGGATTTCATCAGTGACAATCCGGAACTGACCCATCAGATCGTCTTCGAGTTTTCCCAGCAGACCATCGAGCATGCGGGTCCGGACGAAATGCGCCAACTCTCCCGGTTGACGGCACTGGGTTTCCGCCTGTCCATGGATCAGGTGCAGGATCTGTCCATCGATCCCCATTATCTCGGTGACCGGAACTTTCGCTTTTTGAAGATCCCCGCGCCCCTGCTGCTCGACCCGGCCCAGGCAGCCTTCCGGGACATCGACCCGTCCGATGTGAAGGCTCAGTTTCAACGGCGCGGCATCGACCTGATTGTCGACCGGATTGAGGACGAGCGGACGGTCGTCGAGGTCCTGGAATACAATGTGGACTTCGGCCAGGGATTTCTCTTCGGCGCGCCGCAGCCGGTCGAAGCCGTTGTCGCGGCAGCGTAAAACGCCGTTCCGCCCTTGAGTGCTCCTTGACCGGGGGACGTGGACAACGCCCAGCCCCATGGCTGGTGCACTGACGCATTCAGGTGATTCAGCTTATACTGTCTTTGCGAGGAGCGTCAGCGACGACGCAATCCAGAGCCGCACACGCTGAGTATTCTGCCCTGGATCGCCGCGCGACCTTTGGCCGCTCGCGATGACGACCTGCACCATCCGTAGGAGTCGGTGCACGAGCATACCGCAGGGCGGATGTTTATTTGATCCTTGTGGGGAGGTCCTGCGCGATGCGTCAAGCGACACGGAGGGTTGCCGTCGGCCTTTTCGTTGCCCTGACAGCCCTTGCGGCCCTTCACGTCTATTGGGGTCTGGGAGGTCTGTGGCCGGGCAAGACCGAGGCCGAACTCATCAACACTGTGGTGGGGGCCCCGGATTTCGTCCGAATGCCGCCGGCCTGGATGGCCCATTCCGTGGGCGGATTGCTCGTCCTTGCCGGCCTGTTCGGGTTGTCGGCCAGCGGCGCAGTGCCCTTGGGCTGGGCCTGGTTCTCCCGCCTTGCGACCGGGGTGATCGCGCTGGTCTTTGTCGGACGCGGCATGTCCGGCTATGTCGTCCCGAGGATCGGGATCGAGCAGACCGAGCCCTTTGCGACGCTCGATCAGCTGCTCTACTCGCCCTTGTGCCTTGTGCTGGGACTGGGCTTCGTCTTCCTCACCTGGCGGGGCCGGTGAGGCCTTGCCTGCCGAACCTGGTGCGGACGCTCTGACTTTGGGTCGACCCCTGACCTTCAGGCGATCCTTGACCGTCAGTCGAACAGGGCGTCGATGGCGTTCTGGCTGGCCTCCTTGCCGGCGGCCTGTTCGAAAAAGGCGTCGACATCCGACTGGTCCACCCCTTCGCCGTCGAGCTGCGGGCCGTTGAGCAACAGATCCGCCCGGCGCTTTTCGTCCTCATTCTCCTCCGGTTCCGGGGCATCCGCGACGCCGAAGGCGTTGGAGATGCGGGTGACCCGCTCCTCGATATGCTTCAACGTGGCGACGACCTTGCTGATGCGCTGGCCCGTTATATCCTGGAAGGAACAGGCCTCGAAGATCTGCATGACCGCGTCCTGCACTGTCGCGTGATAGGCATCGTGGTCGGACGGATCGGCGTTCATGATGCGCTCGGCGCTTTCCATGATCGTGTTCGTGGCATCCTCGGTCTGCTTGACGATGGCGTCGAGTTCCTTGCCCGCCCGGGGTATGCGGGTCTGCTGAAGATCGTTTGGCTGGAGGGCTGCCACTTCCGTCTTGGTGCGTTCGATAAAGTCCGCGATGCCGCGGAATTCGGCATAAACCTTCGCATCGACACTGGAAAAGAAGCTCTGCATGGCCCCGACCATGACTTCCGCCAGGGTCAGGATATCGACGAGATCGACGCTCTCCTTCCCTTTCTGGCCGCGCATATGGTCGACCAGGCGGGAAAAGGCCTCGGACTGGGCTGTTGCAGGCATGGGACATTCCTCCGAAAGGCGGCCGCACGGTGGCCGTTTTTCCGGCACCCGGCGGTGGACTGGGGCCGGCCGCCGGTCGCTCGGACCGAAGCCGCCGGCGCGGCCATGGACCTTTTGCAATCGGCCCTGTTCACGGGCGAAGTCTCGTCCGGTGAGCATAAGATGCGGTTAACCGCACGCTGCGCCCACTGGCGCTTGGCGTCGCGAGCCGCCATGCCTGTTCGCCGGACCCACCCGCGCCAAGCCCGGGAGAGCGCGCTTGTTCGCTCGGCACGCGGCGTTTAGGTTGCCGGTCATGACAAAAGCACCGCACCAGCGAGAAGAGGGAGATCCAGGATGGCTGGACATGTCCAGGGGCTGACCATCGAAGACCTGACAGAAGGCATGGTCGCGTATTTCTCCAAGACCGTGAGCGAGGCCGATATCGTGCTGTTCGCTGGCGTCACGGGCGACACCAACCCGGTGCATCTTGACGAGAGCTACGCCGCGACCACGGCATTTGGTGGCCGGATCGCCCATGGCATGCTGACGGCCGGCCTGATTTCCGCCGTGATCGGCACCAAACTTCCCGGACCGGGCGCGATTTATATGGGTCAGACGCTGAAATTCCGCGCACCCGTGCGCATCGGCGATACGGTCATTGCGGCGGTGGAAGTGGCCGCGATCGACCACACGAAAAAGCGCGTGACGCTGGCGTGCCGCTGTAGCGTCAATGACAAGATCGTCGCCGACGGGGAAGCGTTGATCATGGTCCCGTCCCGGGACGGATGACTGCCCGGCGCCAAGGCATGGATCGAGACCGCGGTCGAGGTGCCGCCATCCCCTGTCGAGGCGCCGGCTGAATGGATTTCTGGATCCTGCGATCGGTCGCCTGCCGGGCGAGGTTGCCAAATTGTGAGGATCCTGTGCCGGCGGCGCCATGCTGCTGCCCCAGGTTCAGTGCTGTGTCCCCCAGTAATTTCATCGGGTTAGGAAGGGCCGCCGGGTATGCGCGCCCGGATCGGTCAGGGATCACCCCGGCCGGGCAGCCATGTCCGTCCAAGGGTCGGCCCTTCCAAAGACAGGCGCGATATGGAGATCTTCCGTTCCTACCGCACGCTTCCGCCACAGGCCCACGGCGCCAGCGTGGCCCTGGGCAATTTCGATGGCGTGCATCGGGGCCACCGGGCCGTGATCGCCGAGGCAAGCGCGATGGCGCGCGGGCGCGGCCGTCCCCTTGGCGTTTTGGTGTTCGAGCCGCATCCACGCCGCTTCTTCGCGCCTGAAACGCCGCCCTTCCGCCTGACGGCGCTGGAAACCAAAGCCCGCCTCCTCTCCGCACTCGGTGTCGATGCGCTCTTCGCCCTGACCTTCGATGAGGCCATGGCGGCCATGAGCCCCCAGGATTTCGTCTTCGACATTCTGATCGGGGGGCTGCGGGTGTCCCATGTCGTTGCCGGCGAAGATTTCCGATTCGGGCGCGGCCGGGCCGGCGACATGACCATGTTGAGCTATATGGGCGATGCGGAAGGTTTCGGCGTGACCGCCGTTGCACCGGTTTTTCCGGATGCGGACGGAAATGGCACCATGGCCGACGGGCAGATTTCATCGTCCTCGATCCGCACGGCCCTGCGCGAAGGCCGGCCCCAGCAGGCCGCCCGGCTCCTGGGCCGGCCATGGACCGTGGAGGGCGTTGTTGCCGCCGGCGATCAACGGGGCCGGACGATCGGCTTTCCCACCGCCAATGTCCCGCTCGGGGAGATGCTTCATCCGGCCCTCGGGGTCTATGCCGTTCTGATCGAAGTCTTCGGAGGGCCCCATGGGGGCGTTTACGAAGGCGTCGCCAATCTCGGGCGCCGGCCCACCTTCGACAAGACCGAAGTGCTCCTTGAGGCCCATGTCTTCGACTTTGCCGGCGATTTGTATGACACACGGATCAGTGTGGCCCTGGTCGACTTCCTCCGCCCCGAGAAGAAATTCGACGGCCTGGAAGCCCTGAAGACCCAGATCGCCATCGATGCGGACTCCGCCCGCGCCGGCCTCGCCAATGCTCGGGCCGCGGGCATCCTTCCAAGGATGCTGTGAGGACATGCCGTGCCGGCCCTGCGCCCTTGAGGCGCCCTGCCGCTCTCCAAACGGTTGACAGAGTCGGGCCCCTGACCCAACAGTGGTGATGTCCTAGGGGCGCCCCTGCCGATATGTCAAAGGGGCTGAGATCGGGCGTGGTGCGGGAAGATCCGCATCGAGGCCGCCCAGTCCCTTCGAACCTGACCCGGTTAGGACCGGCGGAGGGAAGGACGGGCGGGGCGGCCATGCAGCCCCGATCCGGCGTCGGAGACCATGGGGTGCCCCACGCGCACCCTTTCGGCCCCGCGTAGCCCCTTGCCGCTCATGAACCGGGTTTCCTTGATCCCGAACAAGAGCCAAGGGAGCCGCCATGTCTGACACCCGCGCCGCCGCCCAGACCGCACCGGTCACCACCGATGCCGTCACCACGGGCCCCCTGCCCGCCTCCCGCAAGATCCACCCGGCCGCATCCGGTCACCATGGTGTGGCCGTTGCCATGCGCGAAGTCGACCTCGCCGGCGATGAGTCGAGCGTGCGGTTGTATGACACGTCCGGCCCTTATACCGATCCCGCCGTCACGGTGGACATCACCAAAGGCCTTCCCGCCCTGCGCCGGACTTGGATCGAAGGCCGCGGCGATGTGGAGCCCTATCCTGGGCGTACGCGCAAGCCCGAGGACGACGGCCTGAGGGCCGGCGAGACCCTGTCCGTGCCCGTCTTCGACCGGACCGAGCGGCTGCCCCTGCGCGCCAAGCCCGGTCGCCGCGTCACACAGCTCGAATATGCCCGCGAAGGGATTATTACGCCGGAAATGGAATATATCGCGGCTCGGGAAAATCTGGGCCGGGAACAAATGCTCCGGGAGATGGCCGCACGGCGCACCGGCCCCCGGGACGGCGAGAGCTTCGGCGCCGCCATCCCCGATTTCATCACCGCCGATTTCGTGCGCGACGAGGTCGCCCGCGGCCGCGCGATCATCCCGGCCAATATCAACCACCCCGAAATCGAGCCGATGATCATTGGTCGGAACTTCCTGACCAAGGTGAACGCCAATATCGGCAATTCCGCCGTGACCTCCTCGGTCGCCCAGGAGGTGGACAAGCTGGTCTGGGCCATCCGCTGGGGCGCCGACACGGTCATGGACCTGTCCACGGGCCGGCACATCCACACCATCCGGGAATGGATCATCCGCAACAGCCCGGTGCCCATCGGCACGGTGCCCATCTATCAGGCCCTGGAGAAGGTCGGCGGCGTGGCCGAGGACCTGACCTGGGAGGTCTACCGGGACACCCTGATCGAGCAGTGCGAACAGGGGGTCGACTATTTCACGGTCCATGCGGGCGTCAGGCTGGCCCATATTCCGCTTACGGTGGACCGGGTCACGGGGATCGTCAGCCGTGGGGGCTCCATCCTTGCCAAATGGTGCCTGGCGCATCATCGGGAAAACTTCCTCTACACGCATTTCGAGGACATCTGCGAGATCATGGCGGCCTATGACGTCAGCTTCTCGCTGGGCGACGGGCTGCGCCCGGGTTCCATCGCCGACGCAAACGATGCGGCCCAGTTCGCCGAACTCGAAACCCTCGGTGAGCTGAAAAAAGTGGCGGACCGCTACAATGTCCAGGTCATGATTGAGGGTCCGGGCCATGTGCCCATGCACAAGATCAAGGAGAACATGGACAAGCAGTTGAGGGAGTGCGACGAGGCGCCCTTCTACACCCTCGGCCCGCTTACCACCGACATTGCGCCGGGCTATGACCACATCACGTCCGCCATCGGTGCGGCCATGATCGGCTGGTTCGGCACGGCCATGCTGTGTTATGTGACGCCCAAGGAGCATCTGGGCCTGCCCGACCGCAACGATGTGAAGAACGGGGTCATCGCCTACAAGATCGCCGCCCATGCGGCGGACTTGGCCAAAGGCCATCCGGCGGCGCAGATCCGCGACGACGCCCTGTCCAAGGCGCGCTTCGAATTCCGCTGGCGCGACCAGTTCAACCTTGCCCTCGATCCGGAGACGGCGGAGGCCTTCCACGACCAGACCCTGCCGGCCGAAGGCGCCAAGGTGGCCCATTTCTGCTCCATGTGCGGGCCGAAATTCTGCTCCATGCGGATCAGCCAGGAGGTCGCCGATGCCGCCCGCGGCCAGAATGCGGTGACGCAGATCGAACAGGGAATGAGGGAAAAGTCCCGCGAATTCCGGGCCCTGGGCAGCCAGATTTATCAGCCCTTAGACGGCGAGACCGCCCGCGAGGAAACGTGAGGCGGGGAGAAGGGAACCGGGCGGGGGCGCAGTGGACGCCCCGGCCCGGCTTGTCCATAGTGACACCGCAATTTAAGGCCGAGCATATAGGGTCACGCCCGTACGCCCCCTCGGTTCCCGGCCGGCACGCATCCGGCGTTATTCTATGGAGTGTGAGATGAAGCGACTTGCTGTGTTGGGTCTCGCCACCCTGCTCATGGCCTGCGGCGGCGCCGACTCCCAGGTGATCAACACCCAGAGCACCATGGGCGAAGAGTTGCTGGACCTGAAAAAGGCCTATGAAGCCGGCGCGATCACGGAACGGGATTACGAGCGGGCCAAGCGCCGCATCCTGAAAGGCCAGCGCTGATCGCCCCCTTCGGCTGACCGCCGATCCGGCCCGCATGCCGGTCGGATCCGTCGCCAAAGGTTTTTACGAAGAATGATATCAGGCCGGGACCACATAGCCGTGGCCCGGCTCCTATGCGTTCAACGGGACCTTCAGGACAGCACGGACCGCCCCATTACGATTCATCCGGAAACGAAACGGGATACGGTCCCCGGAACACTGCCCAGCAGTGCCGATGTTTGCGAAGCCCTGTCTCGAGCGCCGTCCTGGAGCACCGTGACCCAGTCAAACGATAGCCCTCCAAGCGCTCAAGCCATCGCGGTTCAGACCTCTTCCCTCATCTGGACCACCACATCGTCCTTGTACACGGAGATGGCCCCCGTCCCCGCATCAATCGCGATGCCGATCAGGCCGCCGAGGCCCAAATTGCCCAAGGTCCAATAGGCGAACTTGCGATCGATCGTGGTGCGTCCGGTCTCATAGCCGTCTGCCACGCATGTGACGTCAAGGGGCCCACGTGCCTTCACAGGGACCACGGACGGCGCCTGAACTTGCAGGTCGACCTTTTTGTTGCGGAGCGTACACAGGGCCCGATCCGGCCCTTCGACACGGACCTGAACGGGCCGGGCGCTGCCCTTGACGATGGAGGCGCAGCCGCCGGCCAGAGAAGCGACCATGAAAAGAATGACGAGCCTGCAACGCATGTCTCTTCCCCTTTTGGCATTACCCTTAAGCAATACTCACGGTTTTAGAGAGCATCCGGTCGGCGCGCAAGGCAAAGGAGAAGCCTCCTCCTTTAGGATTGCACAAGCGCGATACAGCCCTCGATCGCCGGGGCCAGGACCGCATCGACGAGGCCCCGTGGATGGGGCGATCGCACCGCGTCCCCGCCCCGCAACACGACGCCCGTGTAGCTGCGATCCGTATGCCACCCGGCAGGGGCCGCCACCGCCGGCAGAGTCGAGCCATAGCCGGGCGAAGGAAATGGCGTGACGTAAAAGTAAGGCTCCCGGAACAGGTCGTCGCCCGGCGACAGACCCACGCCCACGACCGGCGCGCCGGCTGGCCCGCCCTCCCCGAGGGTGATCAGCATGCCGATATCGAAATGGTGGGGCCATACGCGCACGCGGATGGGCGTCGTAGCCCGACCGCCATAGCGGCCGGCAAGGTTGTCCAAAGCATCGAAACCGTTGAAGAACCAGCGGCCCAGTTCCCGGACAGCCTCGCCGTCCAAGCTGAAACCATAACATCCCCCTTCCGCCAACGGATGGCGCGGCATGGCATAGGGCATCGGCTGGAGGAGGTCCGCCGGATCGATCTCGAACCGGCCCGCCCAGGCCATCAGGAAATCACGCACATCGCCTTCGGTCACCGCATCGAGGGGCAACAGGCCTTCCGCGCCTCCCGGACCCAAAAGAGCGATGCCGCCGGCCGTGAAGGACAGGGCGAGGCGGACCGGCCCGTCACGGACCAGCATGGGCTGGGTCACGAGCCCGTTCACCTCATGGTCCCAGATCAAGGCCATATGGCTGTCGTCCCGCCGTGGCGGCACAACGGCCCGGGCCGTGCGCGCCAGCCATTGCACGGCGTAATGGGCCTGGAGACGCGCGTTTTTCAGCTCCAGGGGCGAGACCGCGCCCAGGCGATACCATTGGCGCGACGGTTCGAGGGCCTGGCCGGACACGGTCCATTGACCGCGCAGAGCGGGGGTATGGGGCGGCGCCGGCGACGCGAGGGAATCATGGCCCAGGACCATCCTTTTTCCTTCCTTCTACGGATCAGCGAGCCTGTCCGGTATCGGATTGCCTCTTTGCCGGATCATACCGGTCGAACCAGGCCAGCACATGGTTGACCTTTGCGATGAGCTGGCTCGGTCGCCGGGCGATGGAATGGGATGCTCCCGGAATGCGCACCATCGCCGTGTCCACCCGGCGCAGCTTCAGGGCCTGATAATACTGTTCCGTCTCCGACATGGGGGTGCGGTAGTCGGCCTCGCCGGTCAGCAGCATGGTGGGCGTGGAGACACTGCCGACCAGGGAAAGGGGCGAGCGCTTCCAGTAGCCGTCCGGATCCTCCCAGGGCATGGCCGGGAACCAGTATTTTGTGAAATAGGGGTAATTATCCGCAGTCAAACTGAAGCTCTGCCAGTTGATCACCGGTTTGGCGACGACGGCCGCCTTGAACCGCTTCGTCTTGCCCACGATCCAGGCCGTGAGCACACCGCCGCCACTGCCGCCCGTCACGAACAGCCGGTCGGGATCCACCAGGCCGCGCTTCACCAGAGCATCCACGCCGGCCATCAGGTCGTCGTAATCCTGGGACGGATAATTGTGGTGGATCAGATTGGCGAATTCCGCGCCATAGCTGGTGCTGCCCCGCGGATTGACGAACAGGACCACATAGCCCGCTGCTGCGTACAGCTGCCCCTCGGCGGAAAAGCGTGGCCCGTAATTGGCGAACGGCCCGCCATGGATCTCCAGGATCAGGGGATAGGTCTTCGAGGCATCGAAATTGGGCGGCGTGAGGTACCAGCCCTGAATCGACCGCCGGTCATAGCCGGACTTGAAGCGGATCTCCTGGGCCTCGGAGAGGTCGAACCGGGGCAGAAGCTCGTTGTTGAGATCCGTCACGCGCACCATGGTGGAATCGCCCAGGCCGCCATAGGCGACCTCCACATCCGCCGGATACTGACCGTCCGTCACCACAGTCGCGATGGTGCCCCGCGGCCCCACTGTAAAGCTGCCGCTCGCATAGGGCCGGCCGATGGATGTGCCGCCGATATTGCTGACCAGCACGGTCCAGCGGTCGGCCCGATCGGTCATGGCCAGTTTGGTCATGCCCTCATCGTCGAACAGGAAATAGATGCCGTTGTTATCCGGGGCCCATTGCAGGGCCCGTGCGGAGCGGTCCAGCGTCTTGGCCAGCACACGGATCGATCCGGTCCGCCGGTCCAGGAGATGAATTTTGGCGGTGTGGTACCCTTTGCCCTTGTCGTCAAAGCCCGTATAGGCGACGAAGCGCCCGTCCAGGGAAATGACGGGGCCGCCATCCGGCCCCTTGCGGGTGGTCAGGGTCTTGAGCGTTTCTTCCGCCAGATTGATCTCGTGGAGATCCGTGTTCAGCGGATCATATTCCCAGTCCTCGTTGCGGTTTGAGGAGAAGATCAGCCCGTCACTGCCGGGCAGCCAGGCGGCGGCGCCGGAGACATTGTAATTGCCGGTCGTGACCTGGCGCGGCGAGCCGCCGTCGGCCGGAACCACAAACAGGTGCGTGTAGCCTTCGGGTTGGAAGCCGGCCCCGTCGGAACGGTAGCGGACCGTGTCGATCACGACGGGCGGCTCGGCCCAGTCGGCCCCCTTGGGCGGCGTCGGCATGGGCGCCATGGGCTTCGATTGTGCCGGCACGCGCGCCGTGAAGGCCAGCAAGGTGCCGTCCGGCGACCAGACCAGATTGCCGGGCGCCGCCGTCTGGTTTGACACCTGAAGCGTCTCGCCCGTATCCATCCAGCGCACGAAAATCTGCGGCAGGCCATCCCGGGCGGCAATGTAGGCGATGCGCGTTCCGTCGGGGGACCAGCGCGGCGTTCCGTAGCGCGCGCCGTCATTGAGGACCGGCCGATGCTGGCCCGTATCGAGATGGATCTGCCACAGGCTGCGCCGGCGCTGATCCTTCATGACGTCCATGCCGTTGCGGACATAAAGAATCGTCATGCCATCCGGGGAAATCCGGGGATCGCTTGCCCATTCCAGATCAAACACATGGCGCGGCTCGAACCGTTCGGCGAGCGGTGCCAGGGCACCGGGCGGCTGCTGGGCCGGCATGTCTTTATCCGGCGTATCATGGGCCAGCGCCCCCAGGGGCAGACAGGCGACCAGCGCAGCCGGCAAATGCTTCGTAATCCATCCTTTTCGAAAGGTCATGGCCAAGCCTCCTGTCATTCCGTTTCGCCCCCGTCGATCCTTGGCCCATGTTAGGCCGTGGGCCACAATCCACCAAGGCTCCCTCAGGAAAAAAGCGTGGGGCCTGGAGGCGCTCTGGTCTACACTTGAATGATCGCCTGCAGACTGTCTTGAACCGGTCGCCGGGCGGAATGCGGAACGAGCGAAAACCGACACCGAGCGGAAACCGACACCGAGCGAAAACCGACCGGGAACAAAAAAAGGGCACCAGCATGCTGCGCGTTTTGATCGGTCTCATCCTTGTCCTCGTGATTGCCTCCGCAGCGGCCGTTCTCGCCCTCCAGGCGCCGACCACGTGGCAGCCGGGCGAAGTCCTGCGCACGCCCGCGGACCGTTTCGCCGATCTGCCCGATTATCCGTTCACTCCCCATTACGCGGACACCCTCGGCTACCGGGTCCACTATGTGGATGAAGGCCCGCCGGGCGGCGCGCCGATCCTGCTGCTGCACGGCCAGCCCTCCTGGAGCTATCTGTATCGCCACATGATCCCGCCGCTCGCCGAGGCCGGCTTCCGGGTCATCGCGCCGGATCTCGTGGGCTTTGGCAAGTCCGACAAGCCGACCCGCCAGGCGGATCACAGCTATCAGATGCATGTCGACGTGATGACCGATCTCGTCCGTCAACTCGATCTGCAGAACGCGACCTATTTCGGCCAGGACTGGGGCGGGCTGATCGGGCTGCGGGTCGTGGCCAATGAGCCGGACCGGTTCGCGCGGATCATGATCTCCAACACCGGGCTGCCCGCGGCCGGCGGCCTGCGCGGCTGGATCGGCTATCCCTTGTTCCGCATCGCGGTATGGCGTGAGGGCCAGCCGGAAACCGTGACGGATGGCGACGAGTTCCGCTTCACCCGCTGGGTGGCCTGGGCCCGGACAGTAGACTCGTTCGACTTCGAGGGCCTGTTCCAGGGCGCGACCCAAAAGGACCTGTCGGCCGCAGAACAGGCAGCCTATGCGGCCCCTTTCCCGGACGAAACCTACCAGGCGGGCCCCCGCATTTTCCCCTATCTGGTGCCGTCCCAGCTCCGCCAGAACGAGCAGGTCATGCAGGCGGTCTACGCGACCTGGGACAAGCCCTTCCTCACGGCCTTCAGCGACGGCGACCCCGTCACGGCGGGCGGCGAGACGGTCTGGCAGGACACGGTCCCCGGCGCTCAGGGACAGCCTCACACCACCATCCGCAAGGCCGGGCATTTCGTCCAGGAAGACCAGCCGGACGCCCTGGTCGACACCATGATCCGCTTCATCGAGGCCACGCCGGCGCCCTGAGGGGCCCGGCGGACACGGGCATGAGGTCTAACAAGGTGTCGCCGACAACGCAGGGGCCCTATCACACGGGACGCGCCATGATGACATGCGCGCAAAAACTGCAGTCCTTCGAGGCCTGAGGGGGCGGCCGGAATGGGCCCGGGAGTCTTTGCGCTGCCGGCGGCCCACAATCCGTTTCAGGTGGACGAGCGATCCATGGGCATGCCTTTGTCTGCGAAGGTCTCCAGCCGGTCGACGGCGCTGCTGTCCGCCGTCAGCAAACCCGCATAGGCCTGCCATTCCCGCTCTAGCCCCTCATCAAGGGACCATGTGGCCGCCCCACGGACCAGGTGCTTCACGGAGGCGACGGCCTTTGGCGGATGGCTGGCCAGCACCTCTGCCGTGCGCGTGGCCTCGCCCAGCACATCGCCCACGACACAGTCATGGACCAGCCCCCGGGCAGCCGCCTCGCGCGGCGAGAACAGCCGCGCACGCAGGATACAGTCGAGGGCGGCCGCGGTCCCGATGGTCCGGGCCAGACGTTGAGTCCCGCCCCCGCCGGGAAAGATCCCCACACGGATTTCAGGCATGCCGATCCGATAGTCCCCCGCGCCCGCGAGCCGCAGATCGCAGCACAGGGCAAACTCAAGGCCCCCCCCAATGCAATGGCCGTTGATGGCCGCGATGGTCGGCTTCGCGCAGGCTTCGATGCGGGTGAAAAGGCCGTGGAAGGGCATGTCTCGGGCGTCAGGAATACCCGCGCGCGAGCCCTTGAGGGCCTTCGCCGTCACGATGATTTCCGAGACATCATAGTGGAGCATGAACAGCCCCGGCATGGCCCCCGTGAAGATAATGGCCCGGATCAGCGGATCGGCTTCGAGGGAGTCCATGGCAGCGGAGAGCTCGCGGATCGTGGCGCTGTTCATGTATCCTTCCGGAGGATTGTACATCGCCACCCGGGCCACGGGGCCCACGCGCTCCACCGATACCTGACTCATGTTGACGTCTCCCCTTCCAGTCCCCGCTCGCCGCTCCGTCCCCTGCCACGGCGGTTGATTAACCAGCATAGCATGCGGGGCGCGGTCATGGCCGACCCTTTCGACTTGGTCATGGGGGCGGGTATACGCAGAAGGATGGCGGCCCGAAAAGATCGAAAGACACATCCATGCGCATTATCGGCGGCACGTTGCGGGGGCGCCCCATTCACGCGCCCGAAGGCCGGGTCGCCCGGCCGACGACGGATCGGATCCGCGAGGCCCTGTTCAACAGGATAGACCATGGCCGGCGCCCCTGCGACGGGGCCCGGGTCCTGGACCTTTTCGCCGGCTCCGGCGCCCTGTCCCTTGAGGCCCTGTCCCGCGGCGCCATCTTCGCCGAGCTGGTGGACGATCACGCCGGGTCGCGCCGCACCATCCGCGAGAATGTGGAGGCGCTGGGTTTGACGGCCCGGGCCAGGGTTTTTCGGCGGGATGCGACGAAGCTGGGGCCCCGCCCGCCAGCCTTCGCCGACCCGTTCGATCTTGTGTTTTGCGACCCGCCCTATGGCACGGGCCTTGGCGAGCGAGCCCTGGAGGCCGCCCTCGCCGGCGGCTGGCTTGCGCCCGATGCCCTGGTGCTGCTGGAGCGCTCCACCCGCGAGGAAAGGACGGTCCCGGCCGGTTTCACGCTTGATGACACCCGCCGCCACGGCGAGACGACCATCAGTGTTCTGGAAATCCTGCCAACGGATTGAAGACCGTAGACTCATCTTCGGCCGCCTGATCCAAACCGTTTCAGCAAAAGACCTTTTGACAGACCATCCGCATCCACCCTTTATTCATGTTCGAACCGGGCCGACCTGTAAAAGACGTGCCGGCTGGCGTTTTACGCGCCTGCTGTGCCAATCTTTCCGGCAGACCGGGTGAAAATGCCAAGCGGATCCGTCACCGCCCTGCATCGTAAGGGCCTTTGTATCGGGCATCCTCGCTGGTCCGCCAGTTGGGATCGGAGGATGAGATTGTCAGCAGGGAGGCGCCGGTGGGTGAACGGGGACGGACGGCCGGCCGGGTGATTGTGCTGGGCCTCGACGGGTATGAGGCCAGCTTCGGCGAGCGCTTGATGGCCGAGGGCCGCATGCCCCATTTGGCCCGGCTCAAGGCGCAAAGCGCGCGCTTCGGTCTCGACCACGGGCCGGAACGCTATACGGGCCTTGCGTGGGAGCATGTGGCCACGGGCTTGAACCCGGAGCGCTCCGGACGTTGGACCGCCGTCGATTTCGACCCGGCCACCTATCGCACGCGCCAGCCGGCCACGGCGTTTCAACCGGTCTTTTCCGGTCTCGGCCTGAAGCCGGTGATTTTCGATGCTCCCTATTGCGACCTTGCCCGCACGCCGGATCTGCGCGGGCTGGTCAGTTGGGGCGCCCATGACCCGGGCGTCGAGCCCACGGCCCGCCCGGCCTCCCTGATGCAGGAAATCGAGGCGCGCTTCGGCCCCTATCCCGCACCCGACTTTATCTACGCCTTCACCTGGCCCGACCCGGCGCTCACGGCCCGGGCCGCCGATGCCCTGGTCGAGGCCCTCGAGAGGCGCACCGCCATCACGAAATGGCTCTTGCGGGAGCGGTTCAGGGACTGGGACCTGGGCATGGTCGTGGTCGGCGAGCTCCATTCGGCCATCGAACCCTTCTGGCATGGCGTGGACCCGGACCATCCGCTGGCGGACCACCCGAGCGCCAGGGCGGCCGGCGAGGGCCTGACCCGGGTCTATGAGGCCCTCGATCGCCTCATCGGCATGTTGATGGAAGAATGGCCCGACATTCCTTTGATGGCTTTTTCCATGCACGGTATGGGCCCCAACGAGGCCGATGTGCCGAGCATGATCCTGCTGCCGGAACTGTTGTACCGGGACGCCTTCGGCGCGCCCCATTTCGAGGCGCCCGCAGCCTGGCGCGATGCTCCCAAGGGCTGCCCCACCCTTGCGCCCGGGGAGCATTGGGACCTGGCGGTGAAATTCCACCTCGGGGCATCCATGCGCCCTCGCCCTTCGCCGCTGGGCCGCCTGAAACAGCGGGTGGCCCGTTTCCTTCCGGGGGCGGAAAGGAGCACGGCGACGGGCCTGGCGACCGAGAGCCTCGGTTGGATGCCATCGCAGCATTACCAACCCTTCTGGTCACGGATGGATGCCTTTGCCGTGCCCTCTTTCTATGACGGGCGGATCCGTTTGAACCTCACAGGGCGGGAGGTCGGGGGCCGCATCGACCCGGAAGACTATGACGAAGCCTGCGCGCGGATCGAGGATTTGCTGCGGGCCTGCCGGGACCCGCGCACGGGCGCGCCGGTCGTGCGGTCGATCAGCCGAGCCGTCGAGCACGCGGCGTTCAATGGGGAGCCGGGCCGTCCCGGCGACCCCTTCGCCCTGCCCGGCACCCAGGCCGATCTGATCGTTATCTGGCAAGGCTCGCCCCAGGCCTTTGAGCATCCCCGCCACGGCATGATCGGCCCCTGCCCCATGCGCCGGACCGGCGGCCATACCGGCGGCGACGGCGTCCTTTATGTCCACGCCGCAGAGTGGCCCGCGGGCGAGCATGGCCGGCGCCGCGCCCTGGACGCGGTTCCCACGCTCCTGGAGCTGGCCGGTGCGACGCCGCCGTCCACCCTGTCGGGCACATCCATCCGGCCCGGCGCACGCACGGGACCGGCCGAGACCGTGGAGCAGGACCATGCCCGAGATCTGCGCGGCGATCTGCACCTACGCGCGCCATGACCTGCTGCCCCTGGCCCTCGACAGCGTGCGCGGCCAGACCCTTGACCCGGACCGCTACCGGATCCTGATCATCGACAATACGGGACCGACCGAGACGGGCCTTACACTTCAGGCCGAATGGGATGGTGTGGAAAACATCCGCTATCGGATCGAAACCATGCCCGGCCTGTCCCGGGCGCGCAACCGCGCGGTGGATTTGAGCGGCGACTGCGCCTTCATCGCCTATCTGGACGACGATGCGGTGGCTCCGCCGGATTGGCTCTCGGGCATTCTCGATGGCTTCGCTTCGGCCGGCGCCAAGGCCGGCGTCGTGGGTGGGCCCGTCGATCCCATCTGGCCCTGCGAGCGTCCGGCCTGGCTCGCCGACAGCCTGCTGACCTTGCTGACCGTGGTCGATTGGGGGGGCGCGTGGCGGGAGTTGGGCGAGAAAGAATGGATCGCCGGCACCAATATCGCCTTTCGCCGGGAGGCCCTGGTCCAAACCGGGGGGTTTTCCGAACGCCTGGGGCGGACGGGGGATTTTGTCCTGGAATCGAACGAGGAAGTGGATGTCATCCGCACCCTGAAGGCGCAGGGCTGGCAGGCATTCTGGGATCCAGCGCTCCGCATGCGGCACCGGGTCCATGGGGACCGGATCGACCAGGCCTGGATCCGTCGGCGGATCAGCTGGCAGGCCGTGTCGGATTTCAAGTCAGACCCGGCGGCCTGTCTGGCACGGCTCGGAGAGCGCGAGGCGCTCCTCACACGGTTCCTTGAGCGCATGCCCGGCACCCTCAAGGGCGTGGGCGCTTTGCATGCCCGGCTTGAGGACCCGCTCTTTTTTGAAATCCAGGTGGCCGCCAATTACGCCGCCACCATCCTGCTCCTCGCCGGCACGCCGCCCGCGGCGCTCCGCGAGGATCTGCGCAAAGCCCGCTTCCACGGCCCCCGCGCCCGCCTCCGCGCCGCCCTGAAGCGCGCCCGCCGCCTCCTGCGCGCCCCCGACGCCCCATGACGCAACGCCCCCAATCGACCGTCTGCGGATAAAAAATGCACCCCAACGTGCCAGTCCACTGACGATCCGTTAATCGATCAGGTCATCCATGGAGGGCGGATTAAAATCCGCCATACGGGTCCAGGTCTTTCGGCAATGGGGGCCTGCGCCGCCGGGTTCTTCGACGCCCGCGCCCCGTCAGACACCAAACCTGCCGCCGCCTTGAACGAGCCCATGACCAATGAACTGAAAAATCTGGAGCGGGCGATGCGCTCACAGTCCAGATAAAATCTCAATAAAATCAGCATGATATGGGAGTCGGTCTACGCGCGGGGACACAAAATGGTTTTCATTCAGGTACACCTTTTTGGCGTTTGGCCTTAGCCAAGACACGTCCGCCATTATCGTGGGTTCTAGGGCCTCGAACAAATACGCGATTTGACCGTGGTCTTGCCACATCGCCGAGCCCTATGCGGCCGCGGGGCGAGGCCCCGCAAGCCGAAAAGCTTTTGCGTTCAGGAGAATCTGCGCAAGTGAGAGAGGTTTGCACGGTCCGCGAATATGATTGCTCCCAAAAAGGGAGCGTATTATATTGACCCCAAAACGAAAATGCCCTATATAGGATCTACTGATGCGCGTCATCGCACTGAAAACCCTGAGGGAATATGGCGAGCGCGTCCCGGAAGCGTCGACGTCCCTGTACGCCTGGTATCACGAGGTTGAGGCGGCGGAATGGAAAACGCCAGCGGACATAAAGGAGAAGTATCGCAGCGCCAGCATTCTGAAAGGCGGGCGCGTCGTGTTCAATATTGCAGGCAACAAGTATCGGCTCGTCGTCGGCGTCAACTACGAGATTGGGATCGTTTTCATCAAGTTTGTTGGGACGCATGCGGAGTACGACAAGATAAATGCAGAGGAGGTTCAATATGACGGCGATTAGACCCATCAAAACTGAAGCTGATTACGATCATGCTCTTGAACGCATCTCTGCGTTAATGGAGGCGGATGATCATGCAGCGTCTGACGAACTGGACGTCATCACCACTCTCGTTGAAGTGTATGAGGAAACGCGCCATCCGATCCCTCGACCGGATCCCATAGACGCAATCCTGTTCCGTATGGAGCAGCAAAATCTGACGCGCACTGATCTGAAAGCCTATATCGGCAGTAGCGCGAAAGTTTCCGAAGTGCTGGCGCGAAAACGTCCGCTGACGCTCAAAATGATCCGGGCTCTGAATGCACATCTGGGCATTCCCGCGGAGGTTTTGATCGGGGAGCCGACCGCTTCGCTCCCCGACGATCTTGAAGATGTGAGTTGGGATCGTTTCCCTGTAGTCCAGATGGCGAAGCTGAACTGGATCAAGAATTCCCGCGATCTCAAGGATCGAGCCGAAGAAGTGATGCGCAAACTCATCCGTCAGGCGGGCGGGCCGAACGCGCTATCGGTGGCGCTTTACCGGAAGAACAATTCCGTGCGACGCAACGCGCGAATGGACCCTTACGCATTGCAGGCCTGGTGCCTTCACGTGTTGGCGGAAGCGAGGAGCCGCGGTCTCGAAGACAAGTATGAAGACGGAACGATTGACGAGGCGTTTTTGCGGGAAGTCGCCCGTCTCAGCGTTTTTACGAACGGCCCGCAGCTCGCGGTCGAATTTCTGGCGCAGCACGGGATCGCGCTTGTCTACGCACAACATCTTCCCAAAACCTATCTCGACGGCGCCGCCATGCGCACCAAGGAAGGCGTGCCAGTTGTTGGCGTGACTGTGCGATACGATCGGATCGATAATTTTTGGTTCTGCCTGCTCCATGAGCTGGCCCACCTTGGATGGCATCTTCACGACGACACCGACTACATCATCGACGATCTCAGCCTCGACAAGACTGACCATGATGAAGATTGGGACAAAGAGGATGAAGCCGACGCTTTGGCCCAAGGCGCCCTTATCCCAGAGGACTTGTGGGCGGAACTTGAGACGAACCGCGACGCGTCGCCGATAAAAATTATGGGCCTGGCGCAGGAGGCCGCGGTGCACCCTGCCATTGTAGCCGGTCGCGTTCGCAAGGAAACCGGCAATTATCGTCTGCTTTCACAATTCGTCGGCAACGGCGAAGTGCGAAAGCATTTCGAGGAGGCGTAATGAATAAACCCGCATATCCCAGATGGGTTGACAGTTTCGGCGTGTCGGAGTCTGGTTTGTTGAGGCAAATCAAGACATTGGGTTCGTTCTATCGGTGCTTTGTCGGCGCGGGCTGCGGGTGAATCGACTTCCGCGCCGTTGACGGTCAGATTTGACCGGCGTCTGAAGCTTCAGTTCCACGGCGCTCAGCTCAGTTCCGATGGCGGATTGATGTTGTTCCGGGAGTTTGACGACGCCCTTGGGTTGACACAGATGGCGTCGTGGGCGCTGCGCGACAATCGCACCGGCGGGAATGCACGCCACGATCTGCTGGCGTGTTTCGCCAGTCAGTGTTTGGGCGCATCGACGGATATGAAGACGTCAATGACGCCGGTCGTCTTGCTCGTGATCCTGTCATGCGCGTGATCGCCGGCCGGCGCGATTTCGACCGCCTCGCAGCCTCGGAAAGTCAGATGGGGCGCTTTGAGATCTGATCCTCGACATCGACAGCTCCGAAAGCCCCGTGCACGGATCACAGGAAGGCTCGGCCTACAACGGCCATTTTGGCTGCAATTGCTATCATCCGCTGTTCGTCTTCAACCAGCATGGCGATCTGGAACGATGCGCGCTTCGGCCCGGCAATGTGCACAGCGCGCATGATTGGCAGGCGGTTCTGGGGCCTGTCATCAAGCGCTATCGATGGTCCGGCCTGTGGCGAAGATATCTGCGGGCCGACGCCGCCTTCGCCATTCCGGAGCTGTTTGATTATCTCGAAGCGAACGATTTTGGTTACGCGATCCGGCTACGGGGCAACAAGGTTCTGGAGCGCCGGGTCGCTCACCTCCTTAAGCGCAGACCGGGACGTCCCTCGGGCAAGATCGAACGCCATTATGCGCGCTTCACCTACCGGGCCAAAAGCTGGAACAAGCCGCGCCCAGTCCAAAACCAACCCCGGGTCGTGGTCGCCACGCGCAGCAGACTTGGAAAACGGCGCGCGCTCTGCCAGTCTCACTGCAAGACGCCATTCCATCTGGGGGATGCTGGGTCAGTAAATGGCGCCGGCGGCCGATCGTGACCAACGGTTTGATACAAAGTGTTACTTGGTCTCCAAAAAAGAGACGGGCACACTGAGACGATGTTCCAAGATAGACACGAAACACCATCTATAGCGCCCAGCTATAGCGCTGCACGAATCATGCTGGTTGACGACGATGAGGAATTGCGGGTGATCATTGGCAACTACCTTCAGGGCCAGGGTTTTCAGGTCCTACCAATTTCGACGGCCGGCGAAGCGCGCAGTGCCCTCGATCACGCCGACCCCGACCTGATCCTACTCGACTTAACGCTGGGCGATGATGACGGCCTCTCCCTATGCCGAGAATGGCGGCTGAGAACTGATTGTCCCATCATTATGCTGACGGCACGGTCCACCGTGCAGGACCGCATTGACGGGATTGACCTGGGCGCCGATGACTATGTCTGCAAACCGTTCGAACCGAGAGAATTGGTGTCGCGTATCCGCGCAATCCTGCGGCGCAGCCGGGCACCCGAACAATGCCGGCCCAGCACACTAGGCACAAGCCAGGCGGCCAGACCGGCGGTCTTATCCTTCCTTGGCTGGCGCTTGCACGTGGCAAAGCGAGAATTGCGGGCCGCCGACGGAGCGCTGGTGCCCTTATCGGACGCCGAGTTCGATGTCCTGCTCATCTTGGTTGAACGTCCCCAGCGGGTTTTGAGCCGACTGGAGATTTTCGACCTCCTCCACGGGCGGGCGCCGGACCCAGAGGACCGCAGCCTTGATCTACGCATCAGCCGTTTGCGCCGTAAGATAGAAGACGACCCTAAACAACCGCAATTGATCAAGACCGTTCGTGCCGGTGGGTTTCTCTTCACAGAAACGGTCACCGCAGAGTGACGGCCTGACATGACCAAGCGCTCCGCCCGATGGCGCCGCGTTTCGCGACGTCTCAACGTGTTGTGGAGCATCCTGGGTATCGGGCTGATGATCGCCCTGGTCGTGTATATCAGTGGCGCGACACTGGTGTGGCGGTACGCGCAGGACCGGGCGCAACAGGGGCTCGAGGCGCGATATCCCGTCCCCGACCAGATCGCCGCCGTGGTTCAGGGAATGAACCGGGTGAGCGGTGAAGACCGCCAGATACTTATGCGCGCCATCAATGGGGCGGGCCTGCAGGTGAGTGTCGCCGCCGACCCGGCCAGGCCGGAACCCGGTTCTCTATCGGAAGGGAAGCTGATTTTATCGGTGGTTCGCGATTACTTGCGCGATGAAGCCGAAGCGCTCGATGCAGACACTCGTCTCTGGCTACGCCGTCGCAAGGGCTTCGCATTTTATGTCCAGGAAGTCGTGGTGACCAGCCGCCTGCGCGACGGACAATATATGACGCTTGTCATCTCCGATTCTGTGCTTGGTCGCTTAGCCGCGTTATGGACCATCGTTGGCATCGGCGGTTTTTTACTCGTTTTCCTAGCGGCGTTACTCGTCGTTATTCGGCGCGTCGCGGCACCCTTGTCGACAATCGCCGCTGCTGCCGACCGCCTTGGCGAGAACATCGCCGCCCCGCCCTTACCAGAAGAAGGCGTCGCAGAAATCCGACAAGTCGCAGCCGCTTTCAACCAAATGCAGCGACGCATCGTGGATCTTGTCGAACAAAGGACCCGTTTGCTCGCCGGTATCGCGCATGACATGCGCACCCTGCTCACCAGGCTCCGCATGCGGCTCGAATACATCCCCGACAAAGACATGCGGCAAAAGTCGGCCCGAGATTTGGACTTTCTGGTTCGCATCATCGATCGCCACCTGGATTTCGCGCGTGAGGATGATTGGCACGAGCCGAAGACACCGACCGATCTGACCGCGCTTGTGCAGGATATTTGCGATGATGCGTTAGAGGCTGGTGAGCCAGTTAGCTTAATCGGTCCTGATCGTTTGGTGGTTGCCATTCGCCCCGATGCCATGCGCAGGGCCGTGTCAAATTTGGTGCAGAATGCGGTCGAGTACGCGGGAAGCGCGGAAGTGGTGCTCCAGCACGGCGCTGACCAGGTGACCATTGATGTGAAAGACCGAGGACCGGGAATCGACCCCACGATGCGCCCTCTCTTGTTTGAGCCGTTTTCCCGACCCAGCACCGCGACCGGCCGGCATCCGAACCAAGTTAGCTCCCAGGCTGGTGCTGACTTGGACCATCGTCCCCATGCCGGGCTGGGCCTGGCCCTCAGCTACACAATCATTCGCGGTCATGGCGGCCGCATCGACTTGATCGACCGGCCGGGGGGCGGGCTCATCGCGCGCCTTACGCTGCCGAGCTAGGGCCACCCGCCTCGATACAATCCGATAAAGGTAGATACAGACCGTTCGTGGGAACCGGCGGGCGCGCCATGCAGGATGCGATCACATTGTAACCGCAAGGAGCTCACAGCCATGAAATTCGATCTTTATCAGTTGGGTCGCAGGGCTTGCCGCCCGACGGCTTACGCTTTGACCGGTCTCATCGCGGCAATGGCAGCCGTTTTGGTGGACTCTGCCCTCGCCGAGACCAGTCAAACGCTTACCGGTCCTCAAGGCCGTCAATGGGTGGTGCCGACTGTGCCGCAAACCCAAGGCGCGGCCGGCTTCCAGGGCCCGCTAGGGAACGCTGTGCAGTGGCGCCGGGTGGGTGCCAATACGGCTGCCCAGGCACAGGGCATGTTTGGCGGGTCGATGAGGAGTGAACGGCGCGTCGACGGCAACACCAATCAGGTGCGCCGAGAAGGCCGTACGGCTTTCGGTGGGACGATCCAAAACGAACGGGTCGCCACGGCCGACGGGTCGGTACAATCACGGACCTCCGGCACGACGGCGCTTGGGTACAGCTATGATTGCGTCCGGGCCGTGGCTCGTACGGGCGGCGGCCGCGCCGGCCAGACCACCTGCGTCGGGCCAGCCGGCCAACCGGTTACCATCGGCAGCCAGTGGATGATGAACGCGCAAGGCGGCGTGACCGGAACCGTAACCGGCCCCGGCGGTCAGCAATCGACAATCACCAGCCCTGCGCCGAACCAGTGAACCAGCGTCAAACAAGTCTCGGACAAAGGAATATCGACATGGCAATGCAATCGAGATTTTTACTCAAAAAGTCTTCATTTTTGCTGGGAATCGTTCTGATCGGCTTTGGAACGATGACCGGCGCCCAGGTTAGTCGGGCACAAACCGATGAGGCGGCGATTGCCGGACCCGCTTGGTTTCAAGAAGGCCG
Organism: Alphaproteobacteria bacterium; assembly: GCA_050331455.1. Lineage (GTDB taxonomy): Bacteria > Pseudomonadota > Alphaproteobacteria > JAJFIK01 > JAJFIK01 > CAYUYV01. Next base: position 44,204 of record JBHJGV010000043.1, on the reverse strand, counting down.
TCCGCCGAATAAGGAAGAATGGACAGCCATGACGCCGGACGAAAAGCTGGAGGCCGTGTTTATTTGGTCGGACGGCGACATGGATGGGGCGCTCAACGAAAATGAGTTCGCAATCAGTGCGGGCGCCTTATTTGACGTTATGGACATCAATGCAGACGCACGGTTGGAACGGGACGAATTTGCCCGGCCCGGCATGATCCCGAACCGGCGGTTTAAGCGGGCCGATACGAATAAGAATGGGGCGGTCGACCCCGACGAGTACACCGCTCGCGCCATGCAACTATTCGATTATCTCGATACAAATAAAGACGAAGCCGTGACAATCGCTGAAGTCAACGGAGTGATCGGGAGCTTTCGTAGAAAGCGCTGATTATCCCAGAGATGACAAGCCCTCTCTGCCTGAACTAATTGCAAAATTAGATCACCTCAAAGGCAGAGAGGTCTTCGAAAACGTAAAGTATTTCCTTTAAGATTTCATCGAGGTCATGGCTGCAATAGCCGGAGGTCAAGCTGTGAGGCGTCGAAATCTTTTGGAATTTTGGCCCCCCCTACGAAAAATGATGCCAGGACATTGCCAGTCATTCATTACGCCAATCCCCTGCGGATAACACTGTGGGTAATAGTGTCAGATTTTTGCGCCGGGCAGGGCGTGGTCTGGGCTCAAACGAGCGGGGGGTAACCGGAAAATCGGGGTTAATCCGTCACACCAGGCGTGACTGTTCAACGAGTCGGCAGAACACGGAAAGCCCACAACCTGCTCAAGGTTGCGGGCCATCGGATCAATCAATTTAGAATGGTGAGACTAAAACGCCGTCAATCGCAAAATGGAAACGCGATAGCGCGCTGGGAGGTACCAGTGGCATCGAAAAGGTTGCGGCCTACAAATGCTAACCCATTGAAAAATCTGGAGCGGGCGATGAGATTCGAACTCACGACCCCAACCTTGGCAAGGTTGTGCTCTACCCCTGAGCTACGCCCGCATCCTGGGGTAGGCGGTGTGTGGCACCGCCGTGTCAGACCGCGGTTATTGCCGAAGGGCGGGGAGAATGCAAGGGGTTTGACGCGGCCAATCGGGCCGGGCGAGAAACGGGCCTGGAAAACCACGCAGACTGACCCCCCGCCATGACCGACGCCGTCGCCGATCCCCTGCCGCCCGCCCGGACCTTTGCCACCCGCGCCGATCTGCTCGCCCGGCTCGAGGCCCTGGGCATCACCACGTGGACCTATGACCACGAGCCCATCTTCACCGTGGGCCAGGGCGCGCAGATGAAGCGCCAATGGCCGGGCGGGCACTCCAAGAACCTGTTCCTGAAGGACAAGAAGGGCACCCTCGTGCTCCTTTGCGCCAAGGACGACACGGACATTCCGCTCAAGCATCTGCACAAGGGGCTCGGCACGGGGCGGCTCAGTTTCGCCGCGCCGGACCTGATGGAGGACGTGCTCGGGGTCACGCCGGGCTCGGTCACCGCCTTCGCGCTCATCAATGCGGCGCCGGGGCGCTTGGCCCATATCCTGTTCGACGCGGCCCTGATGGCGTGCGATCCGGTGCATTTCCACCCGCTCCAGAACACCGCCACCACCGCCATTGCACCGGCCGATCTCATGCGCTTCGCCCGGGCCTGCGGCCACGCCCCGGTGATCCAGGATTTCACGGCCCTGTCCGGCGGGGAGATCTGAACGCAGCGACCCCGTTCTTTTTAGCTTGCGGCCTGTCGCTTGGCGTCGGCCGCGTTCCCGACTATGTGAGGGAGACGCTGAATTCACGGATCCGCGCCGCCAGCCCGAGCCGGCCAGATCGCCCGGGAGCCCCTTGGCCCCCGCCAGAATGCGACGAAAAGGAATATGCCATGACATTCACCTTGGGTCAGACCCCCGCTGCCACGCCCGGCGCCGGCACCGGCGATTTGGTCAAGGATTCGACCGCGGACACGTTCGTGGCCGATGTCATTGAGGCCTCGCTCCAGACCCCGGTCATCGTGGATTTCTGGGCGCCCTGGTGCGGCCCGTGCAAGCAGCTCACGCCGATCCTGGAAAAGGTGGTGAAGGCCGCGGGCGGTAAGGTGCGCCTCGTCAAAGTGAATATCGACGAAAACCAGCTCATCGCCCAGCAGATGCGCATCCAGTCGATCCCGGCCGTGATCGCCTTCAAGGGCGGACAGCCGGTGGATGGGTTCATGGGCGCACTGCCCGAAAGCCAGGTGCGCAGCTTCGTGGAGCGCCTCGCCGGCGGGATCGGCCCGTCCCCCGTCGATCAGGTGCTGGACATGGCGGAACAAGCCCTCTCCCAGAACGATCTCGGCAATGCGGCCCAGCTGTATGCCGAAGTGCTGGGCGAGGACAAAGCCAATGCCCGGGCGCTTGGCGGCCTCGTCCAGTGCTATGTGGCCCATGGCGATCTGGAACAGGCGGAAAAGACCCTCGCCGTGGTCCCGCCAGAGGCGGCGAACGATCCGGCCGTGGTGTCGGCCCGCGCCAAGCTCCAGCTTGCCCAGGGCCCAAAGGCGGACAGTTCTGAAGTCGCCGCCCTGAAGGCCAAGATCGAGGCTGACGCGAATGATCACGCGGCACGGTTTGATCTTGCCCTCGCCCTCAACACCCAGAACGATCAGGCCGGTGCAGTCGATCACCTACTGGAGATCATCCGCCGCGATCGGAGCTGGAATGAGGAAGCCGCCCGCAAGCAGCTTTTGACCCTGTTCGAGGCCTTCGGGCCCACGGACCCCCTGACGGTCAGTGGCCGCCGGCGCCTGTCCTCGATCCTGTTCTCGTGATCCCGTGTCCCGGCGCCGCCCTTGCCTGCGCGGGCGGCGCACCACCGACGGCCCGGCGGTTCCGGGTCCGCCTCCGACGCCGAGGCCTTTGAGGACAGCGAGCGCCCCATGGATCTCCACCCCTATGACACTATCGACGACCTGGCGCGGACAATTCCCGTCTTTCCCTTGAGCGGCGCGCTGCTTTTGCCCCGCGGCCGGCTGCCGCTCAACATTTTCGAGCCGCGTTACCTGTCCATGGTCGACGACGCCCTGGCCCATCACCGGCTCATCGGGATGGTTCAGCCCCGCCAGCCGGACGACCGGGCCTCCCGTCCGGAGGTTTATGATTTGGGCTGTGTCGGCCGGCTCACGGGCTTCAACGAAGTGCCCGACGGGCGCTACATGATCACGCTCACGGGCGTCTGCCGGTTCCGGATCGAAAACGAGCTGGAGACGGTGACGCCCTATCGCCAGATGGCGGTAGACTACGACGCCTTCGCCCGTGACTTGGATGCCAGCTCCGACGAGCCCGTCATCGACCGGGACGAATTGGTCGGCAATCTAAAAGCGTATCTGGAGACCTTCGACCTCCAGGCGGATTGGGACTCCATCGCCCAGGCGCCCCTTGAAACCCTGATCAACTCCCTGTCCATGATCTGTCCCTTCGAAGCCGGCGAGAAACAGGCGCTGCTGGAGGCGCCCACGGTCAAAGGCCGGGCCGAAGCCCTGGTGGCCCTTCTGAAAATCGCGACGGCAAAAGGCGACACGGACGAAGACATGCCCGTCCAATGACCCGATGATCTGCCCGTCATCCGGTGAATGCGGCCTGAAAGGCCGTGCCACCGGACCGAAGACCTTGATGCGAGAGCAAGCCATGGCCGAAACCGACGAGACGACCCCCCACCGGGAAGTGGACCCCAAACTTCTCGAAATTCTCGTCTGCCCCGTCACGAGGGGCGTTCTGATTTATGACAGCAAGGCCCAGGAACTGATCAGCCGGGGCGCCGGGCTCGCCTTTCCGATCCGCGAAGGCATCCCCATCATGCTGCCCGACGAGGCCCGTCCGCTGACGGACGAAGAACGGGACCGGATGCCGTGATGTCCGCCTCCCAGTCCCCAGCGGAGTCCCCCGCAAAGTCCCCCGCGGCACCGGATAGGGCGGCATCCGCCGCGCCCTGGCCCGTCGCCTTGCGCTACAGCCGCGGGCGCCGCGTCCTCAGCGTGACCTTCGACAATGAAACAGCGTTCGAGATCCCGGCGGAACTCCTGCGGGTGGAAAGCCCGAGCGCCGAAGTCCAGGGCCATGGCCCCGGGGAGCGCCAGCTCGTCACGGGCAAGACCGGCGTGACCATCACTGCGATCGAACCCGTGGGGCTCTATGCGGTTCGGCTGTGTTTCGATGACGGCCACGATACGGGCTTTTACACCTGGGAGACGCTGCACCGCCTGGGCCGGGACCGGGATGCGCTGATCGCCGCCTACGAAGCGCGGCTGGCGGCCGCCGGTTTTGCGCGAGACGGGTCCCGGAACACGCCGTAAGGCATGGCTGGCCCGGCGCTTCGCCGTTCACGCCATGGCCGTATCCGGCCGACCCGGTTAGACTTCGTCCTCAAGCGGCACGCATTGGCCGAGCAGGCGTGGGGCCGAGCAGGCGTGGGACCGAGCAGGCGTGGGACCGAGCACAAACAGGGCGGCGCGGGACCCGGGGCGGAGCGAACACGGCATGGCGGGGACGATCGGGTGGGTGCTGGCACTTCTGGGTGTCGTGATCCTGGTGGCCAACCGGGAGCGCATCGGTGCCTGGTTCGACCATCAGGAAGCCCGTCAGCAGGCCCGCTTGGCCCGCATCGCCAATCTGCGCCGCCATCCCCACGGCCACATGGCCCTCACCATCGACCACATCGCGTCGCAGACCCCACCGGTCGACCGGATCTGGGTGCCCCGGGATGGGGGTCGGCCCCCGGTCCCACGTTTCGTGTGGGACGGCACCGCCTATGAAACTCGCGACGATGCCGAAGACGCCCGCACACGGTCCATCCTGGAGGCGGCCAGGGCCTTTTACGTCGATCTCGACGGCAGACAGAGTGACACTCCATGGATGACCAAACCCGGCGCGCCTCCGACACCCCGGTCCTGACGCCCGGCGGTCCGCCGGACGACGAAAGTCTTCACATCGTCGATGTGCTGATCGAAGAGCGGGCGCGCCATCTGGTGCGTATGCCGATCGTGTGGCCCATGGTGAGGGCCGTGTTCTATCCCCTGCTGCGCTACCGCGAGGCCAAGCGCACCGTGGACGAGGTGGCGCCGCTCTCATCCCACGGCGTGCTCGATTACCTTGCGAACCGGTTGGCGCTCGATCTCCAGATCGAGGGCATGGAGCATGTCCCGTCTTCGGGCAAGGCCATTCTCGTGGCGAACCATCCGACCGGAATCGTGGATGGGATTGCGCTTTATCAGGCGCTGCTGCCCATGCGCCGTGATGTGATGTTCTTTGCCAATCGCGATGCCATCCGGGCCTGCCCGTCCCTTGTCGGCAATATCATTCCCGTGGAATGGGTGGAGGACAGACGCACCCGGGCCAAGACGAAGGAAACCTTGCTCCTGGCCCGGAAGGCCTTTGAGCAGGACCGCCTTGTGATGATCTTCCCGTCCGGCCGGCTGGCCCATATGACCGCTTCCGGTCTCAAGGAGCGTCCCTGGCTGACGACCGTGCTCAGCCTGATGCGCCGGCATCATGCGCCGATCCTGCCCATCCACATCTCGGCCCGCAACTCGCTGCTCTACTACACGCTGCATTTCCTGAGCAACGAGTTGCGGGACATGACGATCTTCAACGAGATGCTCAACAAGCAGAACAAGACCTACCGGATCACCTTCGGACCCATGATCCAGCCGGACCAGCTCGACGGCGATCCCGAAGACCAGATCACGCGCCTGCAGCACCATGTGGAACGCAGCATGGGCCCCGGACGGGCCCCACCCTTCCCGTAAGCCCGCGCGCTCACACCGCTTCGCCGCGCAGCAGGCGGGGCAGGCTCGCTTCGCCGCCGACCGCCACCGCGCCGCCCGCATGGCGCATGAACAGGCGCCGGGCCGGGCCGATGGCGTTCACCATGGCCAGACCCATATCCCGGGCCATCCGTAGGGGGCCGAAATCGTTCGAGAACAGACGGGTCAGCACATCCGTGCCGGCTGCCAGCGCCACCGTGTCGAAGCGGCGCCACTGCTGATAGCGCTCCAGCACGGTGGGGGCGCCGGGATCGAGGCCAAGCCGGCGGGCATCCGCCAGCACTTCCGCGAGGGCCGCGATGTCGCGCAGGCCCAGATTGAGGCCCTGGCCGGCGATGGGGTGGATGCCGTGGGCCGCGTCGCCCACCAGGGCCATGCGATCGTCCACGAAGCGCTCGGCCATGTGAAATCCCAGGGGATAGGACCAGCGGGGCCCCACAGGGCGGACCTCGCCAAGATAGGGCCCGAAGCGGTGGGTAATTTCCTCCGCAAACCGCGCATCGTCGAGCGCCATATAGTCCGGCGCCAGATCGGCGTCCTCGGTCCACACCAGGGAGGCCCGATTGCCGGTCATGGGCAGAATGGCGAAAGGTCCGTGGGGCAGGAAATACTCCTGAGCCACACCGTGATGGGGATCATCGTGCTCCACCGTGGTCACAATCCCGGTCTGCCGATACTGCCAGCCCACGGTCCGGATCCCGGCCGACTCGCGCAGGAAGGAGCGTCGGCCGTCGGCGGCGAGGCACAGCTTGGCCTTGATGGTCCGCCCGTCGGCCAGATGCGCCGTGACCCCCTGGGCCCCGCGCTCGACCCGCGCGACCGACGCCGGCGCCAGGACATGCAGACCCGGACAATCGGCCATCACGGTCTGCTGGGCCATGCGAATATGGCGGTTCTCCATCAGGAATCCCAGGGGCCCGGTGTCGAGTTCCCGGTGGTCAAAATGCAAATGCATCAAAGATGCAGCACCCGCCTCGCCGGCCCGGCGGCCGGTTCCGTCCGTCACCAGAATATCGTTGATGGGCTGGGCCCGGTCCTCGAGGCTGGGCCACAGGCCCAGAGCCTTGAACATGCGCGCCGAGGCAAAGGCAATGGCCGACACACGGCCGTCGAAGCCAGCATCGACCACCGTGGACGGATCGAGCCCGTCGATAACGATGGTTTCGAGCTTGGCCTTGGCGAGGGCGATACCGAGCGTGAGACCGACGAGACCGCCGCCAACGATCACAACGTCCCACCCGTCCGACCGTTCCGGATTCATGGATCCGTGATCGCCCAGCCCGGTCTTAGACTGCCCATCCATCGGCTGCCCCGCCACCGGCTGTTCCGAACCGCCTGCCATGGCCTCACTCCCTTTGATCATCGTCTTGATCCTGAACACACCACCGATCACACGGCCGCGGCGTCAATCGCCGCCGCCATCACCGTTACCCTCACCGCCATCGGACCACCAACTGTCCCGGTCCTGAGGCCCATCGCCGGACGGGCCCCTACCACGCCGCCGGCGCCGTTTGCCGGGTCGCTCGATGATAAAGACCGCAAGTCCCGTCACCGCACCCGCAATGGTCGCGGCCGTGGGATCACCGGAATACGCGGCAACGCCGAACCCGGCCACCATGCCCAGCATGATGGCAAGGGTGAACGCGAACACGAACTTCATGCATGATCTCCACGGATGCGCAGACAGGGAGGAGAGAGTGCCATGTCCGAGACCGGTTCGGCAGACGCAGGGGCACCGGCCCTGGCCCTGGGGGCGGCCATCGAACGGGGCGCAGCGAACCCGATCGAAATCGCCGAACAGGCCCTCGCCCGGATTGGGACCCTTGATCCCGAGCACCGGATCTTCGTTCATCTCCTTCCCGAGCGCACGCGTGCGGAAGCGCACGCGGCATGGCAACGCGCGAAAGCCGGCCTGCGGCGGGGACCGCTCGACGGCGTGCCCATAGCCTGGAAAGACAATGTGGAGACCGGCGGGGCCGTCACGGCCGCCGGAAGCCGCCTGCTCCAGAACCATGTGCCGGATCGGGACGCGCCTGTGCTGTCCCGGGCCACACTTGCGGGCGCGGTGTTTCTCGGCAAGACGAACCTGACCGAGATTGCCTTTTCCGGCCTTGGCATCAATCCCGTCACGGGCACGCCCGCGAACGCCTTCGATGCCACCACGCCCCGGGTTCCGGGCGGCTCATCCAGCGGCACGGCCGTCGCCATCGCTCGCGGGTTGTGTCCCCTCGGCGTGGGCACGGATACGGGGGGATCGGTGCGCATTCCGGCGGCCTGGAACAATCTGGTCGGCCTGAAGACGACCGCCGGCCTGATCCCCACCGACGGCATCGTGCCCCTCGTGCCGAGCCTCGATACCGTGGGCCCCCTGGCGACCTGCGTTGTCGATGCGGCCGCCCTCCATGCGGTGCTGGCCGGTCAAAAGCCCGTGGATCTTGCAGGCAGCCGGATCGCCGGGCGCCGGATCCTGGCCCTGCCCGCCGAGGCGCTCAGTGCCGTCGAAACCTCAGTCCTGGCACCCTATGAGGCGGCCCTTGAGGCATTGTCCAAGGCCGGAGCCCAGGTGATGCGGGGCCGTTTTGCCCCTTTCGACGTCCTGCGCGGCCTTGCCCGCAAACACGGGGTGCCCGGCGTGCCCGAGGCCTCCGCCGTGTGGCGCGACGCGGTCGAGGCGCGCCCCAGCGAGATGTACCGCTTCGTGGCCAATCGGATCGCGGAAGCCGACGGTGGCACCGCAATCGGCTTGGCGGGATATCTCGCAGAGCTGCGTCAGGTGGCACGGGATGCGGCGGACCGCCTGGCGGGCGGCCTCGCCGTGGCCCTGCCCACCACCGCGGCCCGGCCTGCGCCGATCGCCGACCTTGAGCATGACGAGGCGGCCTATACCGCCGCCAATCGCTCGGCCCTCATGCTCACATCGCCGGCCAACGGTCTGGGGCTGTGCGCCATCAGCATTCCCGCCGGATTTACCGCCCCCGACGGGACGGCGCCGGCTTTGCCCGTGGGGCTTCAGCTCGTCGCTGGCCCCGGTGGCGAAGCCGCCCTTCTGCGTCTTGCAGTCGCAGCAGAAGCGGTTTTGTCGCGCTGACCACCGCGATGCGCACGAAATTTGCGCTGAACCGTTGCAGCAGCGGTGGCGCTTGCCTAGCGTGACCCTCGGGAAAAAGACCGGCCGAATGACGTCGGCACCCCGGGGACGCCATCCTGCTCACTTGCATGAGTTTCGTTGCATGAGCGCCGTTGCCTGACCGGACCTGCGGGCCGGGCGGCGGATTACAAGGAGAGTCCCATGAAGCTGGTCATGGCCGTCATCAAACCGTTCAAGCTGGACGAGGTCCACGAAGCGCTCACGGCCATCGGCGCCGCCGGCCTCACCGTGTCCGAGGTGCGCGGCTATGGACGCCAGAAGGGGCACACGGAGATTTATCGCGGCGCTGAATACGCCATCAGCTTTCTGCCGAAATTGAAGCTGGAGGTGGTGGTGCCGGACGATCTGGTGGACCGGGCCATCGAGACCATCCAGAGCCATGCCCAGACCGGCAAGATCGGTGACGGGAAGATTTTTGTCCTCGACGTGGAGCATTCCGTCCGCATCCGCACCGGAGAAACGGATGCCGATGCGCTGTAAAGTGAATGCCCCGGGGAGAGGACCTCACATGAGGAGGGGTATATGTTGAATGACCTTTTCGGGCCGCCCGCACGGCGCACCCTTGCCATGCTCGCCGTTCTGGCCGGCGCATTGACGCTGCCGGGTGCGGCCTTCGCGCAGGAGCCCGCGGGCGTCAGCCCGGAAGTCGCCTATATCCTCAACTCGTTCCTGTTCCTGGTGGCGGGCTTTCTGGTGATGTTCATGGCGGCGGGCTTTTGCATGCTCGAAGCTGGCATGGTGCGCTCCAAGAATGTGGCCACTATCTGTGTCAAGAATATCGCTCTCTATTCGGTCGCCGGGCTGATGTATTTCCTGCTCGGCTATAACCTGATGTATTCCGGGGTGGACGGCGGCTGGATCGGGTCCTTCGGGACCTGGAGTGCCGACGATTCCCTGGCCGCGTCGGGCGATTTCAGCGGCAATTACGCCGCCTCGTCCGACTGGTTCTTTCAGATGGTCTTTGTGGCGACCGCGGCCTCCATCGTTTCGGGCACCCTGGCCGAGCGCATCCGCCTGTGGCCCTTTCTGATTTTCGTGGTCGTCCTGACCGGGATCATTTATCCCATCCAGGGGGCCTGGAAATGGGGCGGCGGCTGGCTGGGCGATCTGGGTTTTGCCGATTTCGCCGGCTCGACCATCGTGCATTCCGTGGGCGGATGGGCTGCCCTCACAGGGGCGATCATTCTGGGGCCGCGCCGGGGCAAATACGCCCCCTATGGCCGGGTCCATCCCATGCCGGCCTCCTCCCTTCCTCTGGCTGCCCTGGGCACTTTCATCCTGTGGCTGGGCTGGTTCGGCTTCAATGGCGGCTCCCAGCTTGCCCTCGGCTCGGGCGCCGATGCCGTGGCCATTGCCAACATCTTCGCCAACACCAATACGGCGGCGGCGGCGGGTGTCCTCACCGCCATGGTTCTCACCCAGATCCTGTACGGCAAAGTCGATTTGACCATGGCGCTCAACGGGGCGCTCGCCGGCCTCGTCTCGATCACGGCTGCGCCGGACACGCCCAGCCTGTTCCTCGCCGCGCTGATCGGCGCCATCGGGGCGAGCCTCGTGGTGGTGGTCGTGCCCGTGCTCGACCGGCTGCGCATCGACGACGTGGTGGGCGCGATCCCGGTTCATCTGGTGGCCGGCATCTGGGGGACGATTGCGGTCGCCTTTTCCTACCAGGCCGAGGTGGACGGCGTGACGCTGTCCTTTTTCGGCCAGGTGATGATCCAGCTTTTGGGCATCCTGGTCATCGGCGTCTTCGTGACTCTGCTGAGCACGCTGAGTTGGCTGGCCCTGCGCTTTACGATCGGGATCCGGGCGGACCCGGAGGAAGAAGCCACGGGCCTCGACGTTGCCGAACTCGGCATGGAAGCCTATCCGGAGTTCGCCAAATCGACCGCCTGACCGGCAAAACGTCTTGAATTGGCACAAAACGGCCCTTCCGGTGGACAATCGGGAGGGCCATTCCGTATCCAGCCGATTGCACCCCCGCGATCTTTGGTGTAACGATCGTCTGACTCCGGTGGAATACCGGACCCCACCTCTCCACGGCTTTTGCGTTTTGCAACACTTTCCGGTCGCAACACTCTCCGGTCGCAACAATCACGGTTCAAAACATCATGGGGCTGATGGCATGCAGGTGAGGGCCGGGTCTGAAAGCGTGTCGGAGCCCGGCACCGCATCCGATCCGTGGACGTTCGACCGTCTGCCCGATTACGCCTTTCCGAGGCTCGCCGGCCTGTTGGCCGGTACCGAGCCGGGGGCCGTGCCGATCGACCTTGCCCTGGGCGAGCCGAAACACGCCTTTCCACCCATGGTGACCGAGATCCTGGCGCGGGAGGCCGCGGGCTACGGGCGCTATCCCCCGCCGGCCGGAACGCCGGATCATCTCGATGCGGTCACGGGCTGGCTGAACCGCCGCTACGGCCTTTCGGAAGGCTGGATCGATCCGCGTACCCATGTGATCGCGCTCAACGGGACGCGGGAAGGCCTGTTCATGGCGGCCCAGACCCTGGCTGGCCACAAGGCGGACCGGAGCGACCGGCCAGCCATCCTGATGCCGAACCCGTTCTATCAATGCTATGCCGCCGCCGCCGTTTCCATCGGCGCCGAGCCCGTCTTCCTCGATGCGACGGCCGCGACGGGGCACCTGCCGGATCTCGAGGCGCTGCCGGAGGATCTTCTGGCACGCACGGCAGCGGTCTATCTGTGCTCGCCCGCCAATCCTCAGGGTACGGTCGCGGATGGCGCCTATTGGGGCCGGCTGTTGGAACTGGCACAGGCCCACGATTTTTTCGTCTTCGCCGATGAGTGCTATGCGGAGATCTATGACGCCGGCCCGCCGACGGGCATTCTGGAGACCGCCCATGCCCGGGGCACCCCGCCCGCGCGCATACTGGCGTTCCATTCTCTCTCCAAACGGTCGAACCTTCCGGGCCTGCGCTGCGGGTTCGTCGCCGGCGACCCATTGCTCATCGCCCGCTTCCGGAAGCTGCGCAGCTATGGCGGGGCGCCCTCGCCCCTGCCCATCCAGGCCGCCGCCGCCGCAGTGTGGCGCGAGGATACCCATGTGGAGGCGAACCGGGCCCTCTACACCCGCAAACTCGATTGGGCTGCGGAGCATTTTGCCGATCGCTTCGGCTTTTTCCGGCCGCCGGGCGGATTTTTCCTGTGGCTCGACATGTCGCGGGTGGGGCTGAGCGGCGAGCAGGCCACGCTGCATTTGTGGCGGGAGACCGGTGTGCGAGTCCTGCCCGGGGCCTATCTTGCGCGCGGACACGGTCGCCACGGCGCGGACAATCCGGGCCATGACTATATCCGCGTCGCCCTCGTGCATGACGAGACGGTCACGCAGGACGCCCTGAGCCGCCTCATCGCCACAGTTGGAGGGTAAATCCACCACCGGCTGCGCGGGTCCGGCCCCACCGGATCTGCACGGTGTACCACAGCTTTTTCGGGATGGGATGACCGCATCTCCACGCCCTCGGCCGCCGTTACACCGGGCGGCCCAGGGCGGAAACGACCTGCCGGCTTTGATGCCGATAGACAGCGTCCGGTTCGAGTGAGGGTCCGTCCGCACCGCCACGGACAGGGCCGCGTATGACACCCTGCAGGACAAGTGCCAGGGAGCAGGACAAGTGCCAGGGAGACAGGGATGATTGGATCGAGTTTTCAGGACCAACCGGGTGTCTTTAGGCGGCTGGGGCATGCCAGCCTGCTGTTCGCCCGGGACCGCCTGATGGAAGTCATCGGTCTTGGCCTGATCCTCGCGGGTGTGGCCATGACCCTGGCCCTGTCCACCTTCTCGCCTCTGGATCCCAGCTTCAACAACGCCACACCGGAACAACCCTGGAATCTCCTGGGCCGGCCCGGATCTTACTTCGCCGATATCGTCATGCAGACGGTGGGACTGGGTGCCATTGCCTTCGTGCCGCCCATCGCGGTGGCCGGCTGGTGGTTCATGGCCAAGCAGGGGCCCGGCGATTATGCCACCCGTCTGCTGTGCTGGATGGTGTCGGGCCTGTGCGCCAGCGCCCTGGCCGCAAGCCTGCCGATCCAGGCCCCGGCCCCGCTGGAGACGTCCATGGGCGGATGGATCGGAGACGCGATCTACCAGAACCTCATCGGCGCGGCGACCTGGCTCGGCATCACCGATCCCCGCAGTCTGCGCCTGTTCGCCGGGATCCTGGCGGCTGTCTTTGCCCTGGTGACCTTCGCGGTCGCCGTCGGTGTGCGGGTCACGGACTATCGCTGGCAGATGCGTGGGCGCCGGCGCGCCGAGCGGGCCCGCATGGCCGCGACGGAAACCGCGGCTGCCGCCGATCCGGTGGATCTGAGCTGGTGGCAGCGCTGGGCGGCAGCCCTCGCCGGCCTGTTCGGCGCCATGCCCTGGGCCCGCCGGGAGCCGGTCGACGAGCCGCCCCGGCCGGCGCTCGAACATGCCGGTACCCACTATCCGGACCGCGACCCGGTGTTCGAGGACACCTATCTCGGTTCCGGAGCCGAGGACCACGCCCTCCGGGCGGCCGAACACCCCAATGTGCCCGAGCGCGGCGGTTGGCAGAGCGCCCGACGCCCGCTCCACCCGAAGGCCTCCGGCCATCCCCAATCAACCGCGCCCGGGGAGCCCGAACCCGCCTTCGACCTCGTTGCCACGCCCTGGACCGGCCACGGCGACACCGAGCCGGAAACCTCCGATCCCATCGAGGCCGAGGCCATCGATCCGCCGGCACCGGATCGCTACGCGGACCGCTATCACCGGCGCGAGCCGAGCGTCGATGCGGTCCGGGACCGGTTTGCCGCCGAGAGGCCATCCTACGACTACGCGCCCATTGATGTGGCGCCGGAGTCCTATGAACCGGCCTTCGACCGGAGCGATGCATCGGACTGGGCCGCCGAAGATGACGATGCCGCCCTCCATGTGAGGGGCATGCCGGATGGGGCGCCGGAACAGCCCACCTTCGCTGGCACGGGCCGTTATCGCAGCCATGGTCCCGACACGGAGCAGACTGCGGACCATGGGCGAGGCGCACCCTTCCCGGCGACGCTGGACGGATCGGACGACGACGGCAATTGGGACGACGACGACGTCTGGACCGATGACGCCGAAGGACTGGTTTCGGATGGTCATGCGCCACGGCCGCACGGAGCCGCGCAGCCCCCCTCCCCTCCCCCCATGGCGGCCAATCGGACGCACCGGGACGAGCCTTATGGGGAGGAGACATCGGCCTCCGAGCCGCCCTGGGCTGAGATGGATCGGGTCGAGAGCCCCTATGGCGAGGAGCCGGAGGACCGCGACGTCCTGATGGATGAAGACGATGGGCCAGATCCGGCAGATATCGACGGGGGCGATCTGTCGGATCGCGGTGTCAGCATTGCCGATCCCCTGATGGATCCGCCCATGCCGCCGCGCACTTTTGCTGCGATCCGCACTCTGAAGGCGACGGAACGGGGCCCCGAAGCGTCCCGGTCCGAAAGGCGCGTTGCGCCGGCATCCGACACGGCCGCGATGGATATACAGTCGGCCGGCACGCCGCAGGCCGGGGACAGAGATTCAGATCGGGATCGGGACCAGGAAAGGGCCGATCCGATCCCGGAGCCCAGGCTGTCTCGGGAGCAGACGCGCGAAGCCGCTGCCCCGTCGCGCGCCGCGCCGGCGCCGACCGCAGCGCCCACGCCCCCACCGCGCACCATTTTTTCACCCCGGCCCCGGACGCGCGGCGAGCGGGATGGCCCGGCCGGGCGGCCGGGCGACATTCTGGATCTTGAGTCCTCAAGTTATGGCCTGCCGCCCCTTGACCTGCTCCAGGAGCCCCGGGACCGGGCGGCCTCGGATCCGGAATTCGATCTTTATCTGGAGGACAATGCCCGCCAGCTTGAGACGGTGCTTCAGGATTTCGGCGTGCGCGGAGAGATCATCAATATCCATCCGGGTCCGGTGGTCACGCTTTACGAGTTGGAGCCGGCACCGGGCATCAAGTCATCCCGCGTCATCGGCCTTGCCGACGACATCGCCCGGTCCATGAGTGCCGTCTCGGCCCGGGTGGCCGTCATTCCCGGGCGCAACGCCATCGGCATCGAACTGCCCAACAAGAAGCGGGAACTCGTCTTTCTGCGTGAACTGCTGGCCTCGCCGAACTATGAGAAGACCTCAAGCCGGCTCGCCTTGGCGCTCGGCAAACAGATCAGCGGCGATGCGGTCATTGTGGATCTGGCGAACATGCCCCACCTGCTGATTGCGGGGACGACCGGCTCGGGCAAGTCCGTGGCCATCAACACGATGATCCTGTCGCTGCTCTATCGGATGCCGCCGAGCCAGTGCAAGCTGATCCTCATTGACCCGAAAATGCTGGAACTGTCGGTCTATGAGGGTATTCCCCACCTGCTGACCCCCGTGGTGACGGACCCCAAAAAGGCCATCGTCGCCCTCAAATGGGTCGTGCGGGAGATGGAAGACCGCTACAAGAAAATGTCGAAGCTTGGGGTCCGGAACATCAAGGGCTTCAATGAGCGCATTGCCGAGGCGGCGGAGCGGGACGAAGTGCTGACCCGCAGCGTCCAGACGGGCTTCGACAAGGAAACCGGTGAGCCGATCTTCGAGGAAGAAGTCCTGCCGCTGGAGGCCATGCCGTTCATCGTCGTGGTCGTGGACGAGATGGCGGACCTGATGATGGTCGCCGGAAAGGATATCGAGACGGCGGTGCAGCGCCTGGCACAGATGGCCCGGGCCGCCGGCATCCACCTGATCACCGCCACCCAGCGGCCGAGCGTCGACGTCATCACGGGCACGATCAAGGCGAACTTCCCCACCCGGATCAGTTTTCAGGTGACCTCCAAGATCGACAGCCGCACGATCCTCGGCGAACAGGGTGCCGAACAGCTCCTCGGCCAGGGCGACATGCTCTATATGGCCGGGGGCGGACGGATCCGCCGGGTCCACGGCCCCTTCGTGTCGGACGCGGAAGTCGAGGACGTGGTTGGCTATCTGAAGGACCAGGGACAGCCGGCCTATGTGGATGCGATCCTGGAGGAGACCGAGGACGGGGAGACCGAGAGCTTCTTCGATCTCATTTCCGGCAATTCGGGCGAGGATACCGGAGATGACCTGTTCGACCGGGCAGTGGCGATCGTGGCCCGGGACCGGAAAGCCTCCACCAGCTACATCCAGCGCAAGCTGCAGATCGGCTACAACCGGGCCGCTCGCCTGATCGAGCGCATGGAAGAAGAAGGCATGATCAGCCCTGCCAACCATGTGGGAAAACGCGAAGTCCTGCTGCCCGAGCACGAGGAACAGGACGACTGACCGGGTTTTGCCGCGGAACAAGTCCCTGTTTCGCCGCAAAGGGCCAGTCCCTATCATGCGTGAAGCCGGCGGGCGCGACTCCCGCGCCGCCGGTCGCCGTCAACGCTCTTGGGGATTGCCGACATGCCGATTTTGCACGACCGGGCGCGCGCCGCTGCGATGCGCCTGCTCCTCTCCGTGGCCCTGCTTTTTGTGGCGGCATCCGCCTTCGAGACCGGAGGCATCGTACCGGCGGCCCTGGCAGCGGACCGCAACGACCATTTGAGCGAACGGGACCTGACGGATCTCGACCGGGTCAGCAAATATCTCAACGGCATCAAGACCATGCAGGGCCGCTTCTTCCAGGTGTCCGACCAGGGCCTGGGCGGCGGACAATTCTGGATGCGCAAGCCCGGGCGTCTGCGGTTTGTTTACGACCCGCCCGCCACAATCGAACTGGTCGCCGACGGCACTGTGGTGGCCGTGATCGACAAGCAGCTTGAGACCGTGAACACCTATCCGCTCAGCGCCACGCCGCTGAAGGTCATCCTGGCCCGCAAGATCGACCTCGCCGACGACGTGGACATCATCTCTGTCGAGCGGCGGGACGATCGGCTCTTCATCACGGCCCGGGAGGACGAAGGCGTCGCCGCGGGTCAGATCACCTTGATCCATGAGGAGCCGACCCTGGCCTTGCGCCAGTGGGTGATCATCGACGCCCAGGGCGTTGAGACCACGATCACGCTGAAGGACGTCAAGGAGGGCATGAAGCTGCCGCGCTCCCTGTTCCGCTTCGAACAGCCCGACGGCTGGGATGAATGAGGACCCATGACCACCGCCGCGCTGCCGACGACTCTGCCTATTCCGCATGACGGTGCCGGCGACATCGAGCACTGGCTCAAATCCCGGGGCGTGACCGAAGTCGAATGCATGATCCCGGATATTGCCGGGATCCCCCGGGGCAAGATCCTGCCCACCCGGAAATTCCTCTCGACCCTTGCCGGCGGCGCCCTGCGCCTGCCGGAATCCGTTTACGGACAGCTCGTCACCGGCGACATGGCCGACAGTCCCGTGATCTCCGAGACGGAGCCCGACATCACCCTGGTGCCGGACCCCACCTCGATCCGCATCGTGCCCTGGTACGAGGAACCCACCGCCCAGGTGATCTGCGATGCCATCTATCATGACGGCGCGCCGGTGACGCTCGCGAGCCGCCATGTCCTGCGCCGGGTGCTGAATTTTTACGCAGCGCAAGGGTGGGAGCCGGTCATCGCGCCGGAGCTTGAGTTCTTCCTGGCCAAAACCAATCCTGATCCGGACTATCCGCTGGAGCCGCCTGTCGGTCGGTCCGGACGGCCGGAGTCCGGGCGCCAGTCCTACGGCATCGATGTGGTCAACGAGTTCGATCCCCTCTTCGAGGACATGTACGACTTCTGCGACGCCCAGGGGATCGACATCGACACCCTGACCCATGAGTCCGGCATCGCCCAGGTGGAGATCAATTTCAATCACGGCGAGGCGCTTGCGCTGGCGGACCAGGTGTTCCTCTTTAAGCGGACGGTCCGTCAGGCGGCCCTGAAACATGGGGTCTATGCGACCTTCATGGCCAAGCCCTATGAGCATGAACCGGGCAGCGCCATGCACATCCACCAGAACGTGATCGACGTGCGGACGGGCTGCAATCTGTTCGCCGATCCGCAGACCAATGCGGATTCCAGCCAGTTCCATGCTCACATCGCCGGTATGCAAAAGCACATGCCGGCGGCCATGGCCCTGTTTGCGCCCTATGTGAATTCCTATCGCCGGGTGCTCAAATATTTCTCCGCCCCGATCAACACCCATTGGGGGCACGAGAACCGGACCGTAGGCCTGCGGGTGCCCCATTCAGGCCCGGCGGCCCGGCGGGTGGAGAACCGGGTGCCCGGCGCCGATGCCAATCCCTATCTCGCGATTGCGGCATCCCTCGCCTGCGGCTATCTGGGCATTCTGCAGGGTCTGACACCGACCATGCCGGTGGGGGGCAGCGCCTATGAGCTGGAGTCCTACGCCCTGCCGCGCCACCTGCTCCACGCCCTCGACCTGATGCGCCAGAGCGACGCCCTGCACGAAATCCTCGGCCGGGATTTTGTCAGCCTGTTTCTGGACGTGAAGGGCGAGGAACATGACGCCTACCAACAGGTCATCAGCCCGTGGGAGCGCGAGCACCTTTTGCTCAATGTATGACACCTGGGTGACAAACAGTAATGAAAGCCGCCAGGACTCTTGGAAAGGCGGGGCTTGTCCATGACAGATGCGTGGAATTGGCCACCTATTCTCCATAATTCAAGGCGATTTGAGAAAAGTATCAAAGCAACAGGCTGGATCTCTTGAATCCCGAACCATGATATTTAACTCTTCGCATAGGCGGATGATTTAGGCGCTCACCGGAAAGCCCCCCCTCCCCGGATGCGCCCGTCCGCTGAGCGCCGGTCCCCTCCCGGCGCCCCTGCGCGAGAAGCGCGGAACGCCCGGCACGCCCCCCCTGCGGCCGGGCGTTTTTTGTGCGCGCCCATTTGCACCAGCCCCGCCGGCCCGGACATGGCCCCGTGACAAGATCCGGTCCGGCCATTACAAAACCGGGCCATGAGCGATCAACAGTTCCCCTTTGACGAAGACGCACAGTCTGTTCCGCCCCTGTCCGATGACGACCTTGAAGGCTTGATCGAGGAAGCCCCCCGGCTCGCCCTCATCAAACCCTTTCTGGAAAGCGTCCGGCGCGCCGCCTGGTTCCGCGATGTGGGCAGCGCGCCGAACCGGGCCGTCCGGACCCATGCCCAGCATTATCTCGACGGGCTGGGCTTTCCGGATGTGTCCTTGGCAACTGTTGCCGACTGGCTCGATGCGGCGGATGCGGCGACGGCCTTTGACCTGGAAAGTCCCGCCTGGGAGGCCGAGGAGCAGATCCGCGCCGCCCTGACCGTGGAAGCGGTCGATGGCCTCGGTGAGGAGGTGACGGAGGTCGCCTTGACCCATATCGCGGCCGAGGCGGCCGGGCCTGTCCGGTCGAGCATCGCGGAGGTGGCAGCCTTGTGGGACGTGACCGACCGGCAGGTCGTGAATGCCGCCGCCGGCGGCGCCGTCCAGGCCTGTCACCTGGCTGCCCTGACCCTCATCACCGGGCGGGCGGAGGATAGCCACCCCTTCGCGGCCAAATTCGCCCTGTTCGAGGCGGGGCGTTGGCCCATCGGCATCGCAGGGTCCACCTTCAATCTCTTTTGACTGCCCGTCCCATTTTCCGGGGCCCTTTTTTCAGGCCCTTTTTCAGGCCATGGCCCCAACCCAAGGCGCCCGCTTAACGAAAGGTCCGGCATGACGGCCATGAAGATCGCCACCTGGAACATCAATTCGGTTCGCCTGCGGGTCGATCTGGTGCAGCGCTTTTTGCGCGCCCACGACCCGGACATTCTGTGCCTCCAGGAGACCAAGGTGCCGGACCCGAAATTCCCCACAAAGATTTTCCACGACTTGGGGTATGAGCATATCGCGATGAACGGCCAGAAGGGCTATCACGGCGTCGCGACGGTCTCCCGCATTCCCTTCGACGCAACGCATAAGGAATCCTTTTGCGGCAAGAAGGACGCCCGCCATGTGAGTGTGACCGTGGGTGACGGGATCGAAATCCATAATTTCTATGTTCCCTCCGGTGGCGACGTTCCGGACCGGGAGGAAAACGAGAAATTTGAGCACAAACTGTCTTTCCTGACGGAAATGGCGGACTGGCTGGGCGCCCGGAACGAGACCGACCGCGTGATGGTCCTGGGCGATCTCAATGTCGCGCCCGGGGAAAACGATGTGTGGAGTCACAAGCAGATGCTGGGTGTGGTCAGCCACACGCCCATCGAAGTAGAGCATCTGGACCGGGTGCAGTCGTCCCGGGCTTTTCTCGACATCACCCGCACGACATGGCCGGAGCCGGAGAAGGTCTATACTTGGTGGAGCTACCGGGCTCGGGATTGGGCGGCCTCCAACCGGGGGCGCCGGCTCGATCACATCTGGGTCACCCCTGCGCTTGAGGCCCGGGCCGGCGCCGTCGAAATCATTCGGGATGCCCGGGGCTGGGAACGCCCGTCCGACCATGTTCCGGTGATGATGACGATCGGCGCGGCATGATCCGCCACCAATTATTGATCATCACACGGACCGAAAATACCTCACCAAGCATTGCGTGATATCTTACGATCAGCAGGGTGCCAACGGCATGAGGAAAGGGAATGGAAACGAGGCCAACAGCTGCGAAGCGGAAGGCAGGTGACACATGCTCATTCGAAAGGAACATCCTGGCGATGTCGACGCCATTCATCACCTTACGGCAACCGCGTTTGAGCCGATGCCTTTCGCTGATGGAACCGAAGCGCAGATTATCCGGCAACTGCGCGACGATGGTGACCTGACCCTGTCCCTCATAGCCGACGAGAACGGCACCGTCGTGGGCCACGTGGCCCTTTCAGCGGTTATAATCGATGGCGTGCACGGAAACTGGTCCGGCCGCGCTGCATTGACAATGCTTGCCCCTCACACAGGGAGCCGTCACTCAAAAGCGATCCTGATGCCACCACGGACCGTTCGGCCGGGCGCGGGCAGGCCGAGTTGCGGCTCGACACGCGCATCGGCCAAGTTGTTCGCCCGCAAAAAGACCTCCACATCCATGCGGGACGGAAGCGGCGGCGCGAAGGCCAGTTCCAGATTGACCTGCGTCGAGCGCGGCAACGCCACAAACCCGTCATCGCCAAGGGAAAAGGCCCGCCCCCGGCGCAGAGCCTCCAGCCGAACCCGGGCGCCCGAGGGATCCCTATAGTCCGCTGCGATCAGACCCAGCAGTGAAGGCCGCTCGGCGATGAAGCGGGCATCGAGACCCTCCGTGTCGCCCCGCCGGCGCAGATTCAGCAGGCTGACATGGCCTGACAGGGTCAAACGGTCGGTGATCTCGGCGCGCCCTTCCATATCCACGCCGAAGGCACGCGAGCCTTCCAGATTGATCCGCTGCCGGCGCGATACGCCATCCAGGATAACGGTCTGCTGGTCGATGGTTCCATCCGTGAACGTGGCGAAGGGCGTGACCGTGAAGCGGATCCGCTCGCCCTCGTACTGGACCGCCGCCTCCACTTGTATGGGGATCTCCGGACCCAGATCCGGATTGAGCAGGAACCGGCCGACGGCCTCGCCGAACAGCTCCCGCTGGGTGGGCAGGCGCGGCTTGCGCCCCGCCGAGGCGGACAGGGACCAGCGGTCGTCGATCTGCCAGTTCACGGCGCCGATCACGCTCCAGGCGGCAAGGCCCCCGGCACTGTCCCGCCCCCCCGTCTCCCGGGATTGCAGGATGTCACCGCCCGCCCCGGCCATCAAGCTGAGCGCCCCGAAGGTTATCTCATATTCTGCGCCCAGACTGAAGGTCCGCCGCCGGAACACCGCCGTTTCGTCCTCGACCACGGCTGCGGCGTCGAAGGCGCGGTCGGTCTGTTCGTGGCGGGCATCGGCGATACTGAAGGATCCGCGCAGGGCGTGCCGCCCCCAGTCCTGGACCATGACCGTGCGCAGGCCCACGGTCCGGTCCCGGTCCTGTTGGGTATCCTCGAGCAGGGTATAGGCATCGGACGCGAAACTATCGATGGTCTGGCCCGCCTGCTGAACCCAGAAGGCGGAGGAGACATCGAAGCCTGATCGGGTCTGGTAGCCGGCATTCAGGACACCGAGCACCATATGGCTGTCCGGGAAGCGCCAGAACCGGGGCCGTCCCAGAATGGGATCCTCATTGCCCTCCGGCGCGATGCCGAAGGCGCTGTCCACGGCGAGCACGCTGGCCGAGATCCGCAAGGGCCCGCTCTGGTCGAAAGCGATGCGGACCAACCCATTCGTGCGCCGAAGATCCGTATTGGTGCGCAGACCCGCCGGATCCTGAAAGAAGGGCAGATTGGCCGCCTCCGAGAGGGTCTCGCCTTCCCGGCTCAAATGGCTGGCGGCCGCCGTGATCTCCACAGGCCCGAACGCGGCCGCCCCGTCGGCCGAAATCTCCCACAATCCTCCATCGGCGCCCTGGGCGCGGAACGCGCCGCGCGGCGACAGGGAAAAGGCGGTGGGGGAAAGCTCGATGACACCGCCGGCCGTGTTGGCGCCGAACAGCACCGACGCCGGCCCCGAGGTGATGTGAATGTCCGAAAGAGCGCCAGCCGGAAACAGGTCCAGATTGAAACGGTTATCCCAGGGGATGTTGATGGGTGCGCCGGCGAAAAACAGGGCCGTCTGGCGCTCGCCCGCCCCGCGCAAATAGACCAGGGTTTCGCCGCGCGAATTGGTCTGGATCGCCGCCGACGGGGCAAAGCGCAGGACCCCGGACAGATCGCCGGCCCGGGTGGCGTCGCTGCCCTCGGCATCGAAGGAAAACAGGGTCGAGGCCGCCCGGGCGCCAGCCAGCCGCCCGCCCGTCACCACGATTTCATCCATGGGCGGCACGTCGCTGCGTCTCGGCGGGGCCGCGGCATCCGCTGGGCCGGCCAGCGCAGCCAGGGCAAACAGAGCGGCGCCCGGAGGAAAGAAAGATCGCCTATCCATTCGGCCAGGGTAACGCATCGGCCAGCCCCCGTTGAGGCCCAAAATGATCATTCCGGTGCGACGGTCATGGCGCTGCCCGCTTCGGTGTCCGCCGCACCAGGCTCACGGACCCCGCCGAACGCTGCAGCGAGACGGGGCCCGGGGCAAGACCTATGTTCAGACCAATGACATCGTGAAGACTCACGGCGGCGCCCATGGCCTTGGCGCGCTCTACACCAAGGCCATGTTCGGGGTGTCCGGAGGCGGACAATAATCCGTCACCGCTTGTGTTTGCGGATCCCCAATGTGGCCGAAGCCGTCGCGATGAGATTGGCTTCGGCATCCCACAGGCGGGCTTCGACAAAGCCAACGGACCCGCCGCGCTTGACGACCTGCCCAATGGCTTCGAGCCGGCCGGGCCGGCCCACGGCGATGAAACTTGTCTTCAGCTCGAAGGTCGGCGTGATCTCCCCCCACTCGACGGCAAGACCCATGGCGATGGAAATCGCATCGTCGAGCATGGCAGCCACCATGCCGCCATGCAGCCCGCCCCATTTGTTGCAAAGCTGCTCGCCGGCATGGAATGCCATACGGGCCAACCCCGCTTCCCGATCGAAGGCCACAAGCTCAAGGCCCAGAAAGGCGCTCGCCGGACTGGGCTTGCGCAGGATGGCCTGAATATTGGGCGGATAGTCCTCTGCCCACGCCGGATCGATCATGGTTTCCGCCACGTCTTTCACTCCTTGCGCATGGCGCCGGCATGACGGCGCGCCTCTTGCTTCCCAGTATCATGCGTTTGTGCTGCGGACGCGAGGGATGCGCGCCGCGCATTGCCGACTCCGGCGCCTGTGCGGGCCCCAATCGCAATCGCAGGACACCCTAAGCCGGGCGGCATTGATCGTTTGGAGGTGACTGTTCCGAAATGATGCAGTACGTTTATATATCGATGGCGTAGGTTTAGTTCGGTTGTCATGAGGGGCGCGTTCATCGGCCTGTTTTCAGGGGGCTAAGGCGTGAGGCGGGTGATGTATAGGCGATCCGTCGTGACGACGGGTGGCTGCATGTTTTGTTAGAGTCATCATCCTTGCGAACCTCCAGCGCGTGGTGACGCGTTCGGTCTTCAAGGTCCGAGGCCTTCCAGGTCCACGGCCTTCCAGGCCCGATGAAACCTGAGCGCCTGTCCTTCTTTTTGGGGAGCCTGTTTTATGTCGTGTTGGAGAGTTCTTGGTCGTTTCTTGACCGTGGTGAGTGCCATGCTGCTGGCCGCCCCGGCCATGGCCCAGACGGTTTTCACGGATCGTGCGTCGTTCGAGCAGGCGCGCAACCTGACGACGTTCGATTTTGACGGGCTGACTGCCGTCCCGGATTTCGCAACCAATCCCAGTGGCACCACGCCAGCCTTTGAGGTTGCGGACGGCGCCCTGAGTTCGGTCGATCTCAGTGGCTCGAATGCAGCCTTCAATGCCGAGCATCTTATCGGTGATGAAGACCTCCTCTTCCTGTTCCAGCCGGATACGGAAGCGTTCGGGTTCGATTATGTCGCGACCGGAACCGTCACAGTCCGTTTCAATGGCAATCAGTTCACGGTGGATCTGTCCGGAAGCGGCTTTTTCGGAGCCTTCCTTGAAGTCGGCTCCGGGTTTGCGGGTTACCAAAACATTGAGGTGCTGGTTGACAATCCCAACACCATCGCCGTTGACAACGTGACCTTTGGCGATGCGGCCGTGATCCCCGAACCCGAAACCTGGATCATGATGATTGTCGGGTTCGGCATCGCCGGTCTGGGCCTCCGGCGGCGCAACCGCCGCGCATCGGCGGCCGCCTGATAGGAAAGCGACCCGCCGCTCAAGGGTGGCTCGCTCAAGGGTGGCCTCTCAAGGTCGACCAGTTGCGGACCGCACCCACTCATCGCAAACGGCAGGCTTCGGCCTGCCGTTTTTCGTTTGTGGACGGATGGCACCGTTACAGATAAGGGCTCCACATGAAGGTGTAGGCGCCGAAAATGCCGACGGCCATGACCCCGGTCAAAACAACCACGACACCGGCGACGGCCAGCCGCGCCACGGCGCCGCCCCGATTCTGGGCCCAGAAATAAAGTTCCAGGAAGGCCAACGGGATCAGGTAATGGCCAAAGGCAAAGACCGCATCGACGGGGCCGTCCATGCGCTTGCCCATGCCCACCGGGCCCGCATTCAGGATCACCCAGGCCATGATGAAGACGCGCAGGAACCACACCCCGCTGACCACGATGAAGGTACGCATGGCCCAGCGCCGATGGCTCTCAATGTCACGGCGGACCGCGAAGCGCCAGGCCAGGGCCGCGAACACCAGGATCAGCACTCCATTCAAACTGACGCCCGACGCGCCCCACAGGTTGAAATAGGTGCCCCGCACCCATACGAGCCACAAACCGCCCAGGGCCAGGAGAACCGCAAGCACCAGAAACAGGCGCCCGTTCCAGCGGTGGAACGCCCGGGCCCGGTTGCGTAAGGCGGGGATGAGCTGAAGCGTGCCGCCCAGGGTGATCACCCCCGCCATGAGCACATGGGCCCCGAACATCAGATTGCCGGTGAGGTCATCCGGAATATGACCGTCGATCAGGGGCTTCACATTCCAGTTCTCGAACTGACCCGTCAGGGTCGAGGGGCCGTAAAATCCCCCGATGAAATAAACAAAGGTCCACTGGCCGATAACGGCGACCGCGAACCAGAACATGCCGGAGGCTTTCAGCGCCGCAGCCGCGGCCCGCTCGCTCCGTCCTTGTGCGGCCTGTGCTTGGGCCATGGTTCCACTCTCCCCATCACTGTGAAAAACGCACCAACCCGGTCGGCCGGCGCCCCGCGCCGCCGTCCCGGGCAGTCCGGCGTAAGGCGAGCGGCCCCGGCCGGTCTTGCCCATTTGGAAATCGGCGCGTTTTTTCCCCAAGGGATCGGCTTCTCAGACGTGTTTCCGGGGCTATCGTGACGGAGAGTGCGAAGACGAATGGAGCAGTCCGTGTCGCCCCATGCCCCTTTTTCCACGGCCGAGATCATCGAGTTGAGCGTGGCGGCGGTCGCGCTGGCGGGCGTGCTGGTCAGCCTGGCCGCACCGATGCGCACGGCGCTGCTCGTGACCTGGGCCCTGTTTTGCGGCTCGGTGTTCTTGATGCTGATCGGCAAGGTCTTTGCCGGTTTCGGTCCGCTGACCCCCATCGTGGCGGTCGGCGGGGCGGCCACCTGCGGCTGGTTCTGGCTGTTTTCCCGCAGCCTGTTCCGCGCCGACCCGGCTTTCGGCACCCGCCATCTTCTGGTGGTGATCGCCATCAATGGGCCGGCCCTGGTCGATCTTGCCGTGGCAAGCGCGGGCACGCCCCTGCGGATCGCCGCCAATGGACAGCATCTGCTCAGCTCCACCGTCCTGGTGCTGTCCTTCTGGGAGGCCGTTCGCACCTGGTCCAGCCAGACCTTACCGGGCGAGCGGCGCTTGAGGCTTATCTTCGCCATCCTCTACGGAGCGGCAATCAGCCTTGCGGTGGTGTGGCTGCGAAGCCCTCAAAACGGCTCCCTCGAGGCGGCTCTGGCGGATCCCATCAAGGCCCTGTGTGCCCTGGCGGCGATCCTGGGCGGCGGCGCGGCGGTGGTCTACCGCCTGCACCATCCCGTGGTTCCTCTGAAGGGCGCGGGGGCCGTGAATGGCCTCCCGCTCCGAACCGCTCCCGCCGACACACCCCACACGCCTCGCGCGCCCATCCGCTCCGCTGGGCCGAGCGAGGACGAGCGACGTCTGGGTGCGGCGATTGAAGGGGCCTTGCGCGAGGGCAAGGCTTATCTGACCCCGTCCCTGAAAGTGTCCGATATGGCGGCGCGCCTTCGGGTTCCGGACTACAAAGTCAGCCGGGCGGTCACGGCGGCGCTGGACCACAGCAATTTCAATCAGCTTGTGAATGCCTATCGGGTGGAGCATGCCAAGGCGCTGCTCGCCGACCCGGCCCATGGAGACCGGGCGATCCTGTCGATTGCCCTCGACAGTGGCTTTGGGTCCGTCGGACCGTTCAATCGGGCCTTCAAGGCCGCGGTCGGGGTGACGCCCCGCGCCTTCCGGGCCACCCAGTGCGGGGCCGCCCAATCCGGGGCCGCCCAGCCCGGAGACAATGCAAAAAACCGCATGGGCGAAGACTGATCCTCCGGTGCCGGAGGGCCGGCGTCATGCGTCGCCGGCCTTGGCGGATGCCAGATCGGTCCGGGCATCGCGCAACAATTCCGTCGTGTGCTCCAGGCGTTCGGCGAGCACGCGCATGACCTCCACGGCCATGACCGGAAACTCCGTCACCATGCGGAAGAAAAGTTCCTTGGAGATCTTCAGGGTCTCCAGCCGTGTGTGGGCGATCACGGACGCGGTCCTGGGCACGTCGCACAGAATGGCGATTTCGCCGATAAAGGCATTCCGTTCCACGCGGGCGATCTGGATCGGCCCGGAGGGCGCCTCGACCACCACATCGGCCTCGCCGGAGATGATCAGATAAGCGCCGTCGCCTTCCTCGCCCTGGCGAAACAGGGTTTGCTCCGCTTCGAAGGTCAGGCGTTCGCTGGCGAAGGCGAGAAGCTTGATCTGGGCTGTATCCACTTTCGCGAGCAGCGGGATGCGCCGCAGCAGATCGACTTCCTCCTTCAAACCCATCGCCAATCTCCTTTCCATTCCCGGGCCGTCCGGCCGGACTGTGCCGGACGGTTCAGCTCTTCAGCATACGGCTGAGCGTGCCGGAGCCGTTGGCGAGCCCGTCAAAGCGCCCCTGCTCCACGATATGCCCGTCCTCCACCACCAGCACATGGTCGAAATTCGCCGCCAGTTCCGGCCGGTTGAGCACCCACATCACCCCCGCCAGATGGGGAAAGGCGAGCACGCGGCTCAAGATGCGGTTTTGAGTCGGCGCGTCGAGCCCGGCCAAGGCAAGATCCACGATGAGAAGATCCGGCCGCTTGATCAGGGCCCGGGCGATAGCCAGCTTCTGGCGCTGGGCCGCCGTCAGGCGCCGCCCGCCCGCCCCCACCTCGAAATCGAGGCCGAGGCACAACACGATCAGGGTCAGGTCGAATTCCTCCAGGACCTCAGACACGATGCGTCGGACGGTTCCCTGCGCGCCCGCCTGGCCATAGGCGATCCGCCCCAGGAGCACATTGTCGAGCACGCTTGCGCCGGGGCTGTATCGGTCCGGGTCGAAGAAATCGACCGTGCCCTCAAGATCCGGCGATAGACCGGCCGCGAAGGCCGCGCGGGCCGCGAGCACTTTGGCCTCGACCTCGGGCGTGATGAGCTTCAGGCGGTGCCGGCTCTCGATATACATGAACGGCAGGGCCTTCAGCCGCGCCCGCTCGTCCGCCGACGCGGTCTCAATCCCGTTCCGGTTCAGACGGTTCGTGAGGGCCTGGAATTCCGGCAGATTGCGCGACGAGATAAAGCTGAACTGGTCGAAAAACTCGTGATCCGGGGGCAGATCGGCAAACATCTCAACCATGGTGGAGGCGATCTCCACCCCCATGGCCAAAAGGTCGTCCGTCAGCTCCACATCCTTGAGCACCCTTTGCACATAGGGATGGGCGGCGACGGCGCCGGGTGCGAAATCGCGGCTGCGCGGCGTTCCGAACAGGATATTCTCGCCGATCGTGGCATTGCGGTTGAACTTTCCGGGCTCAAACAGTTCGATCACCTTGCCCTGGGTTTCGGCCTTGAGGCGCTCAGCAATGCGCCGGCGTGCCTTAAGCAATCGATCGTCGATACCGGGGAAGCTGGCCGGATCGGCGCTGCCACGCAGGCCGAACTCATAAAAATCCTCGCGCAGGCTGACGATCTCGGCGGCCTCGATCAGGCGCAGGTCCAGGTCCTTCGGCCCGTCTGCACCAATGGCATTGTAGTCGATCCAGTCCGCTTCGAGGCCGAAGGAGGCATTGCCGGCGGCATCCGCTTCCCGCCGGTGACGCTCGCGCAGGCGGCGATCCCCCGGATCCCGGGGAAGGTCGAGCACCACGGGTCGATTGCGCAGCACATGGATGAGATTGTCCCGCACGCTGGAAGGGAACAGGAAGGTTTCGGCTCCCGCATAGGCAAGACGCCGGCCCACGACATGGTCCGGCAGGTCCTGCAGATCCTCCGATCCGATGGTGATTTCGCCTTCCGTGGGCGCCATGATGCGCACCAGAAGGGGCGCGAGATATTCCTTGCCGCCGCCGATGGGACCGACCACGGCAACCCGGCGGCCCGGAGGCATGGCGAAACTGATCCCTTCCAGATAGCGCGCGCCGCTATCGTCGATCACACTGACATTCTGCAGGCGGATCTCACCGTCCAGGCGCTCGATGGTGTGGTCCTCAAGGCTCTGCCGCTCCGACGGAACAAGGCCGTCGGGATTGAAGTGATCGACCACCTGTTCGTATTTGATCTGAACGTCATTGCGCTGGTGGTCCCAGTTGATCAGTTCCTTGATGGGGGCCGGCAGATCCTTGTAGGCCGCGATGACCGCGACGAGCTGGCCGATATCCATCTGCCCTCGAATGACCAGCAGCCCCCCAACCAGGTAGAACAGGAAGGGCGTCAACTGGGACAGAAAATTGTTCAGAAACTTGATCATGAACTTGCGCTGGTAGAGCGCAGCCCGGATCCAGAAAATCTTGCCCAGACGCTCGCTGATATCGGCGCGGGCATAGTTGGTGGTGTCGTGGGTCCTCAGTTCATGGATCCCGTCGACGATCTCCGCGACCCGGCCGGCCAGATTGCGCGCGGCGAGTTGGCGCTGGCGGCCGAGATCGAGGATCGGCTGTCTCAGCCAGGGGATCAGGAACGCCTGGAGCAGAACCACGGCAAGCGCAAGAAGCCCCAGAAAGACGCTCTGTACCATGATGAAGATCAGCGCCGTCATGGCGAGGCCGGCCTGGTAGAGCGGCAGGACAAAGGCATCGCCGATAAAGCCGCCCAGGGGCTCCACCTCATCCTTCACCATCGTGGCGATTTCCGAGGCCCTTACCCGGCGAAAATGGGGGGTGGGGAAGCGCAGGACCCGGTCGACGAGTTCGTAGCGCAAACGCCGGAGCAGCCGCTCGCCCAAGAGCCCCTTGAAGGTATTGATCGCGAATTTGAACAGGCCGTTGACGAGTACGAGGCCCAGAAAAACAAGCGACAGGGCGATCAGCATGCCGCCCCGGTCCAGGGGGAGGCCCTCGAACAGGACCCAGCCGTCCGGCCCAATGGGCAGAACGATGCGACCGAACAGTTGCGCCGGATCCCCGTCGCCGAAGCCCTCGCCGGCGATGGGGCCGTTCACGATCATCCGCGGCAGGTTGAGCGAGGCGAAATAGACCGGCAGTGCGGCAAGCACCATCACCAGGATGACGGTCTGCTCCCGGCGGCTGTGACGCCAGATATATCGGAACAGGCGAGGCTCCATGTCGTCGGCCATGGTCACCGGTTTCCTTCGCGGACAATTGACACGACCCCATCGAATGCCGGTCTGCGCTCTTGCGGGACGGGGTGCCGCGAAGATAGGCATGGCGAGCGGCCAGCGCCAGCACGGCGCGGGTGGAAAGGGAGACGCCTCTGCCATGGGACCGGCCGGACTGCGGGTGCTCATGTACAGTCACGACACGTTCGGGCTCGGCCATTTGCGGCGCACGAGCACCATCGCCCATGCCATCACCCGGGCTTTCGCCGACGCTTCGACCCTGATCGTATCCGGATCTCCGATCATAGGGAGCTTCGATTTCGGCCCACGGGTGGATTTCGTGCGCATTCCGGGGGTCATCAAACGGCGCAGCGGCACTTACGAGGCCCTGCGTCTGCCCTTCGACATCGACGAAACCATCGCCCTGCGCCGCTCCATCCTGTGCCATACCGTGTCGGCGTTCCGGCCGGACCTGATTATCGTGGACAAGGAACCCACGGGCCTTCGCGGCGAGATGCTGCCGGCGCTCGACCTCGCGCGGGAGCGGGACATTCCGGTCGTGCTCGGCGTCCGGGACGTGCTCGATGCGCCGGACCGCGTTCTCGCCGACTGGACGCGCCGGGGCAGCCTCGATGCCCTCGAAACCTTCTACAGCCATGTCTGGATCTACGGTCTGCCCCAGATTCACCGCCCTCTGGAACGGTTGCCCCTCGGCCCCATCATGGGCGCTCGTATCACCTATACGGGCTATCTGCGCCGGGGTACGTGGTCCGACGATACCGAGGACCCGTTTCTGCTGGTCACGACGGGCGGCGGCGGCGATGGCGACGGCCTGATCGACTGGGCCCTGAGCGCCTATGAAAGCGGGGCCGACCTGCCCTGGCCCGCCCGCATCGTCATGGGTCCCTTTCTGGACCCGGCCGTGCGGTCGGGCTTCGAGGCTCGGGCATCCGGTCTGCCGCGCGTGGACACCTGCGTCTTCGATCCCACGCTCGACCGCACGATGGCCCGGGCGGCCGGCACCCTCGCCATGGGCGGCTACAACACCTTTTGCGAGATTCTGACCCATGACCGGCCGGCCATTATCGTGCCGCGCATGCGCCCGCGCCTTGAACAGTGGCTTCGCGCGCGCGAAGCGGCGGCGCTGGGTTTGATCCGCATGCTGGAGGATCCGGTGGAAACCGGGGCCGCGCGGACCCGGGATCCGGGCCCCTTGGTCGAGGCCCTGCGTGCCCTGCCCGATCAGCCGCGACCGTCCGCGCGCCTCGTCCCCGGCCTTCTGGACGGCCTTGCAACCATCACGGACTGGATTGCCCAGCATATCTTGGGCGACAGGAGCCGGGCCTCGGGCGCCGCGCCATGACCGGCCCCATCGGCCTTGTCCTCAAGGGCTATCCGCGCCTGTCGGAGACCTTCATCGCCCAGGAAATTGAGGGGCTGGAGGCGCGGGGCGCCGATTTCGTGATCATCTCCCTGCGCCATTCCACGGACACGGCGCGCCACCCCGTCCACGGGCGCATCAAGGCGCCGGTCCTCTATCTGCCCGAATATCTGCACCATGAGCCTTTGCGGGTGCTGCGCGCCGCCGGGTCGGCATTGTCCCGCGCGCGCCTTTGGCGGACCGTTCGGGCCTGGCTGAAAGACCTGGCCCGGGACCCGACCCGAAACCGGATCCGCCGTTTCGGTCAGGCCCTGGTGCTGGCCGCGGAGGCGTCCAGGCAGATGAGCCATCTGCACGCCCATTTTCTGCACACGCCGAGTTCCGTGGCCCGCTATGCATCCCTCCTCCTAAACCTGCCCTGGAGCGTTTCGGCCCATGCGGTGGACATTTGGACGACGCCGGACTGGGAGATCCGGAGCAAGCTCGCCGGCGCGCGCTTTGCCGTGACCTGCACGCGGATCGGGCGCGATCACCTGGCCCGCCTTGCACCCCGTCACGGGGCCAGAGTGCATCTTGCCTATCACGGCCTCGACTGGCGCGATGTGCCGGCGGCTCCGCCCCCGCGCAATCGCCCCGCCGACGGAACGGATCCGGACCATCCGGTGCGCCTGATCACCGTGGCCCGTGCCGTGGAGAAAAAGGGGCTTGACGGCTTGCTCCGAGCCCTGGCGCATCTGCCCGCGGGCCGGGCCTGGACCTGGACGCTGATCGGCGGCGGTCCCCTGGCCGGGGCGCTGCGCCGGCAAGCCGCGGCGGCGGGTCTTGCCGAGCGGATCACCTGGATGGGCGCCCAGCCCCGGGAGGTGGTGTTCGATGCCTTGCGCCGGGCCGATCTCTTTATCCTGCCCAGCCGGATCGGCCGGGACGGCAACCGGGACGGCTTGCCCAATGTGCTCATGGAAGCAATGTCCCAGGGCCTCACCTGTCTGTCTTCGGAGGTTTCGGCCATCCCGGAGCTGATCACCCACGGGGAGACCGGCTGGCTCGTTCCGCCCGGGAACGACCCGGCCCTGGCCGAAGCCCTTGAGCACCTGGCGAGCCGTCCCGATCTGCGCCAGCGGCTGGGCACCGCCGGGCAGGCCCATGTGCGGACCCATTTCGGCGCCGAAACCGGGCTTTCTACCGTCGCCGGCCTGTTGGGGCTCGACCCATGAGGATCGGATTCTACGCCCCCATGAAGCCGCCCGACGCACTCAACCCGTCCGGCGACCGGACCATCGCCCGCTTGCTGATCCGCGTCTTGACCATGGCCGGTCACGATGTGACGGTCCTGTCGGGATTGAGGACCTGGGACGGGCGGGGCGACCCGGCACTCCAGGCGCAGCTGGAAGAGGAAGCCCGTGCGGACGTCAAACGTGTCCTGAACGAGAGCCCGGAAAGGCCCGATCTTCTGTTCACATATCATTGTCATTATAAAGCACCGGACCTGCTCGGCCCGGCCTTAGCCAAGAAATGGGCCTGTCCCTATGTCATCGCGGAGGGCTCCTTCAGTCCCAAACGGGCAGACGGGCCCTGGGCCGGGTTTCACGCCCGCAGTTTGGAGGCGCTGAGAGCCGCCACCTGCCATTTGGTGCTGAGCCCCCGGGACCGCAGCGGTATCGAGGCGGCGGCGCGGCCCGGCGCGCACATTCTCGACCTGCCGCCCATGCTCGACACGGCCCCTTTCGCCGCACTCGATCCGCCACCCACGGACGGACCGGTCACTCTGCTGACGATCGCCATGATGCGGGCGGGAGAAAAGACCTGGAGCTACCGGTTTCTTATCGAGGCCCTGGCACAGCTCCAAGCCGTGGACGGCCTGCCGACATGGTGCTGGTCCGTGGTCGGAGATGGTGCCGCCCGCAGCGATATCGAAGCCCTGGCCCGGTCACGGCTCCGCGTCCCCATCACATGGCATGGCGCCCTGGACACGGACGCGGTCCTCGCCGCGCTGGCCGGCGCCCATATTTTCGCCTGGCCCGGCCTGGGCGAGGGAATCGGCATGGTCTATCTGGAGGCCCAGGCGGCCGGCCGGCCGGTGCTCGCCGTCGACGGTCCGGGCCCGGCGGCTGTGATCGTGCCCCCTGTGGGCGGTTGGCTGACGCCGCAGGACCCGCCGGCCTATGCCGCGCGTCTGGCCGATCTCATCCGCAATGGGAGCATCCGAAGCTGGATGGGCGCGGCCGGGCGCAACCGGGTGGAGCGCGCGCATGGCCTGACGATCACAGCGCGTCGGCTGGACCGCGTCCTGACCCGCCTTGTGGAGACTCATCGATGATCGCGATTGCCCTGTTGCGCCACGGACGGACCGCCTGGAACGAAATGGGACGAATTCAGGGACATGCCGATATTCCTTTGTCGGAACGGGGCCGGAGCGAACTCGCCGCCCTGTCCCTGCCACCCGACCTCATCGGCACCCGCTGGTTTGCAAGCCCGCTGGCCCGGGCCCTGGAGACCGCCCGGTGCCTTGAGGTGGCCGCGCCGGAGCCTGCGCCGGCCCTCATCGAGATGGATTGGGGCCGTTGGTCCGGTGCCACCCTCGCGGCTCTGCGCGCCGCGGACCCGGACGGCATGGCCGAAAACGAGGCGCGCGGCCTCGACTTCAGGCCCCTGGGCGGGGAAACGCCGCGGGAGGCGGGCGCCCGGGTGATGGACTGGCTGGCGAGCCTCGAGGGCGCGGTTGCGCACTGCGCCGCCGTGACCCACAAGGGTATCATCCTGGTACTGATCGCTCAAGCTATGCATTGGGACATGACGGGACCGCCGCCGGTCAAGGTCAACTGGACAGCCCTTCACCGGTTCACCTTCCACAATGGCACCCTGAGGGCGGAGCGGTTGAACGAGCCCCTGCCCCGCCGATCCGACCCGAGCGGGGACGGCGCCCATGGCGCGTGACGCCGCCCGCATCCTGATCGTTGTCCAGCATCTGTGGGGCATCGGCCATGTCGCCCGGACCTTCGCCATCGCTGGGGCCTGTGCGGGTCTTGGCGCGCGGGTGCAGGTCGCGCTGGGCGGACCGCCGACAGGCCTGCCGGTCCCGCACGGGGTGGAGACTGTCCAGCTCCCGTCGATCCGCGCGGCCGACCAGACCTATCGTGTGCTGATCGACGAGGCCGGAGACCCGGTATCCCAGACCCTGTGGGACGCCCGGCGGAGGATGCTTCTGCAGGCCCTGGAGGATCTTCGGCCGAGCCATGTGGTGACGGAGCATTTCCCCTTCGGCCGACGCAAGCAGCGGGCCGAGTTCACGGCGCTCATCAATCGCGCCCGGTCCCTCGACCCGCGCCCCCGGATCGTGGCCAGTGTGCGGGACATCGTGGAAGACCCGGGGGACGCCCGCCGGCGCGCCGCCCAACTTGCCCTCGCCGCGTGTTGGTTCGATGCGGTCCTCGTCCATGGCGACCCGACCCTCATCCGCCTGGAAGACAGCCTGCCCCATATGCGGGCAATCCGTGATCGGCTGATCTATACGGGCTATGTCCACCGCGCCGTGCCTGCGCCCACGCCGGCGCGAGCGCGCCGCGGCGTGGTGGTGTCCGCGGGCGGCGGACGGGATGCGGGCCCGCTGATCGAGGCCGTACTGGACATCCACCGCCGCGGCCTCGCCGGGCCCGAACCCTGGACCCTGGTGACCGGGCGCCTTGCCCGGACGATTGCCCCGGGAGACATCCCGCCCGGCCTGACCGTCATCGATCATGATCCGGATCTTCCCGCCCGCCTCGCCGGTGCCGGCCTGTCCATCAGCCGCGCCGGCTACAACACCGTCGCCGAATGCCTCGCCGCCGGCACACCCATGATCCTGGTGCCCCGCAGGGATCAGGAGGAAGAACGCGAACAGGCACTGCGAGCCGGGGCCCTATCCGGACGCGGCCGGGCCGTAGAGGTTTCGGAACGGGATGACACGCCCCTCGCGGAGCAATTGATCCATGCCCTTCGGCGCCTTCATGAGGACCCTCACGACGATGCCGCTCGAAGCCCCGCGTCCGACCCGGGCGGTTTTGGGTCACCTCAAGACGGATCGTCACCCGGGCGTCTTGACCGGCCTCGCCACGCCGTCGGACCGGCGCCGAGGCTTGACGGGGCCGCATGGACGGCCCACTGGTTGGCCAAATCAGATCTCGTGGCCCACTGAGGAGGGGGCAATCGAGGCGGCACTGATGATCTTGCGACGGCGATCAGCTCACATGGCGGGTGTCGCCCACCACCGTCAAGGGATGGGACAGGCGGGAGACCATCTCCTTGGGCACCACCTGCCAGAAGCGCGGCAGGGTAACGTCCCACCGGGCGAGCAACGCTTCGGCATGACTCGACTGGGTGGCTTTCGCATGGGCCTCGATCAGCTGGCGCAGGACACGCTCCCAGTGGGACGTTTCAATCCGCTGCCAGACAACCGTATCGGGATTGACCATGACTTCGAATTGTTCGTTCGTATCAAGAACGAACGCCATGCCCCCCGTCATGCCCGCACCGAAATTGGCGCCCGCGGACCCCAGGATCACCGCGGTCCCGCCGGTCATGTATTCGCAGCCATTGCTGCCGCAGCCTTCGATCACGGCCGTCGCGCCCGAATTGCGCACGGCGAAGCGCTCGCCGGCCTGGCCGGCCGCCAAGAGAATGCCGCTCGTGGCACCATAGAGGACCGTGTTGCCGATAATGGTGTTCCGTTCCGAACGGATCCGACTGTCCTGGGGCGGACGGACGATAATGGTGCCCCCTGACAGACCCTTACCCACATAATCATTGGCCTCGCCGAACACCTCCAGGGTCAGACCGTGGGCGGCAAAGGCGCCGAGGGACTGGCCCGCCGAGCCATGGAGCTGGACCGTCAGCCGATCCGGCGTCAGCGATGCGGCATCGAGGCGGCGCACGATATGGGACGACACGCGCGTGCCGATGGCCCGTTGTGTGTTGCGCACCGTGTAGGTCAACTGCATCTTCTGACCGCGCTCCAGGAACGGCGCCGCGTCGCGCACGATGCGGGCATCGAGACTGTCCGGCACTTCGTTCCGGCGGCCCTCGATGGCACAGGTCCTGGGATTAGGTCCCGGATCCGACTGAACCAGCAAGGGGTTAAGGTCGAGATCGTCGAGATGGGGCGCGCCGCGGCGCACCTGATACAGAAGATCCGTGCGCCCGATAATGTCGGACAGGGACTTTGCCCCGAGCTCCGCCAGGATCTCCCGCACCTCCTCTGCGATGAAACTCATCAGATTAACCACCTTTTCCGGCGTACCGGTGAAGCGGGCGCGCAGGTCCTCGTCCTGGGTGCACACTCCGACGGGGCAGGTGTTCGAATGGCACTGGCGCACCATGATGCAGCCCATGGCCACGAGCGAGGCCGTGCCGATGCCATATTCCTCCGCCCCCAGAAGGGCGGCGATCACCACGTCGCGGCCCGTACGCAGGCCGCCATCGGTCCGCAAGGTCACCCGGTGGCGCAGGTCATGGAGGGTGAGCACCTGGTTGACCTCGCTGAGGCCCATTTCCCAGGGGATACCGGCATATTTGATGCTGGTCTGGGGCGACGCACCGGTCCCCCCCACATTGCCCGACACGAGGATCACATCGGCCATGGCCTTGGCAACGCCCGACGCGATGGTGCCGATGCCGCTGGTCGCCACCAGTTTCACACAAACCCGGGCATCGGGATTGATCTGTTTCAGGTCGTAAATGAGCTGGGCCAGATCCTCGATGGAGTAGATGTCATGGTGGGGCGGCGGCGAGATCAGGGTAACGCCAGGGGTCGCGTGCCGGAAACGCGCGATCAGGTCGGTGACCTTGAAGCCGGGCAGTTGGCCGCCCTCGCCGGGCTTGGCGCCCTGGGCAACCTTGATTTCGATTTCCGAACACTGATTGAGGTAAGTGGCCGTCACGCCGAACCGTCCGCTCGCGACCTGTTTGATGGTGGAATTGGCATTGTCCCCATTGGGCAGCGGCACGAAGCGGTCCGGATCCTCACCACCTTCGCCGGAGTCCGATTTCGCACCGATTCGGTTCATGGCGATGTTCAGCACGCCATGGGCCTCCGGCGACAGGGCGCCGAGGGACATGCCGGGCGTGACGAAGCGCTTGCGGATCTCGTTGACACTATCGACCGCATCCAACGGCACGGACGTGCGCCCATCCGTACGGAAATCCATCAGATCCCGCAAATTGACGGGCGGCAACTGACCGAGTTGTTCCGAATACCGCTTGAACAGCCGGAAATCGCCCCGCCCGACGGCCTCCTGGAGCATATGAATGAGCGGGCCTTGCAGGGCATGGACCTCGCCCCGGGCCCGGTAGCGGTACAGCCCGCCGATCGACAGGGGTGCGTCCGGATCCGCGCGCACGCCATTCACCAGAGTCCGGATATTGCTTTCGAGCCCGGCCAGACCGATCCCCGAGATACGACTCGAAACGTCGGGGAAGAACTCGTCCACCAGCGCACGCGACAGGCCCACGGCCTCGAAATTGAATCCGGCGCGGTAGGATGAAATGACCGAGATGCCCATTTTGGACATGATCTTGAGGAGCCCCTGCTCCAGGGCGTGCTTGTAGTTGAACAAACATTCCGACAGGGAAACATCGCCATGGAGGCCCCGCTCCACCCGGTCGGTAATGCTGTCCTGGGCGAGATAGGGGTTGACGACGGTCGCACCGCAGCTGATCAACATCGCACAGGTATGCGTATCGAGGCATTCGGCCGCCCGGACGATAATCGCGGCATGGTTGCGCAGACCCTCGGTCACGAGGATCGTGTGGACTGCGGCGGTCGCCAGAATCATGGGAATGGCAACACGCTCTCCGGTTCCGGACATATCGCTCAGAACCAGGAGGGACCGGCCCGCCCGCACGGTCGTGCAGGCCTGCTCCCGGATCCGGTCGAGGGCCTTGCGCAAAGCCGCACCCGGCGGCAAAGGTCCCTCCGGCCCATCCGTCAGCGCAAAGGTACAGTCGATCTCGGCGGCGAGGTCCCGGCGCATGGCGATCAGCCGGTCGAAGGGACCGTTCAGCAGAATTGGGCTTTCCAGCGTGATCACTTCCGACAGAAACGGCCGATCGGTCAGCACATTGCGCAGATTGCCGAAACGGGTCCGCAGGGACATCACACGGGATTCCCGAATGGGGTCGATGGGTGGATTGGTCACCTGGCTGAATTTCTGGCGCAGGAAATGGCTCAAGGGCCGGTAATGGTCGGACAGCACGGCAAGGGGCGTATCGTCGCCCATGGAGCCCACGGCCTCCTTGGCCTCCTCGGCCATGGGGCTGAGGAGCAGTTCCAGATCCTCGACCGTGAGGCCTGCCTTGCGCTGGCGCCGGCGCAGATCCTCGCCGGAGAACAGGCGCGGCTCGGGGCCCGGTCCGATATCGGAATCAAGGGCCCGGATATTGGCCGACAGGGCCGGATAGTTATGGTCCGCCGCCAGATGATCCTTCAATTCCCGATCCGTGTAGAGACGACCGGCTTCCAGATCCACGGCGATGGTCTCGCCGGGCCCGACACGGCCCTTTTCGACGATGTTGGCCTCGTCGATGTCGCACAGGCCGGTCTCGGAGCCCACGATCAATAGACCGTCCTCGGTGCGCAGCATGCGCATGGGGCGCAAACCGTTGCGATCCATCCCGGCGATCACCCACTGGCCATCGGTTCCGGCGATGGCCGCGGGCCCGTCCCAGGGCTCGGTCAGTGCGGTGGTATAGGCATACATGGGCCGGTGAGCTTCGGGTACCGGCCGGCGCGGATCGTTCCAGGCCTCGGGCATCAGCATGGTCTTGGCCATGGGCGCCGGACGGCCGGCGCGCACAATGACTTCGAAGGCAGCATCAAGGGCGGCCGAGTCGGACAGGTCCGGAGAAATCACCGGGCGGATATCGTCCTGTCGGTCCCCGAACACGGCCGCCGCCATGAGGATTTCATGGCTGCGCATCCAATTGGTGTTGCCACGGATGGTATTGATTTCGCCATTATGGGCCAGCATCCGGAAGGGTTGAGCCAGCCACCAGGTGGGCACCGTGTTGGTGGAATAGCGCTGGTGATAGATTGCGAAGGCGGAAACGAACCGTGTGTCTGCCAGATCCGGATAGAACACCGACAACTGCTCCGCCAGGAACATGCCCTTGTAGATGAGCGAATGGGCGGACAGGGAGCAGATATAGAATTCCTTGATGCCTTGCGCCGCCGCTCGCTTTTCAATCCGCCGACGGACGAGATAGAGGTTACGGTCCAGGGCCTCCAGATCCGCCTCCTCCGGACAGGCGAAGAGGATCTGCTCGATCTCCGGACGCGCGGCATTGGCGCGGCCGCCGATGACCTGGGTGTTTATGGGCACTTGGCGCCAGCCGTAAATATAGTATCCGGCCCGCAGAATTTCGGTCTCGACGATCCGGCGGCAGGCTTCCTGGGCAGTATAATCGGTCCGCGGCAGGAATATCATGCCGACGGCAATGCGTCCGTCCCGCGGCGTATGCCCCGTGCGCCAGACGCAATCGCGGAAAAAGGCCTGGGAGACCTGGACATGGATGCCCGCGCCGTCCCCGGTCTTGCCGTCGGCGGCCACGGCGCCCCGGTGCCAGATGGAGCCCAAGGCCTCCAGGGCGCGGTCGATTACCTCCCGCCGGGGCGTCCCGTCAATGGCGGCGACGAGGCCGACGCCGCAGGCATCATGCTCCTGGGACGGATCGTAAAGGCCGGCACGGGCCAGATGATCCCGGTTGCGGGCCTGGCGGTCCAGGGCGGCGCGCGCATCCTCCCGGCGCTCAATGGGAAACGTCATGACGCAGTCCTTTGATCGGCTGTCGGATGGTCGAGAAGTGCGAAACGGCCTCAGGCAGCGGCCGGATCTTTCCGCGCCTGCCCCGCTTCCAGATAGGCGTGAATGCCGGCGGCGGCATCCCGGCCTTCCCGGATGGCCCACACCACCAGGGAAGCGCCGCGAACGATATCGCCGGCGGCGAACACCCCCGGCAGATTGGTCATCATGCCGGGCCGGTCGACCCGCAGGGTTTCGGATCGGCTGACCGCGAGGTGAGGCAGGGCAAACAGGTCCGGCAGGGGTTCAGGCTCGAAACCCAGTGCCTTGATGACCATGTCAGCCTCCAGGCGCAGGTCTTCGCGCTCGCAGGGCTCCGGCACCCGGCGGCCGCTGGCATCGGGCGCGCCCAGGCGCATGGGCTGGACCCGCATGGCCTCCACCCGATCCTCGCCCAGCGCAGCCCGCGGCATTTCCAGCCAGCGGAACTGCACACCCTCTTCTTCCGCATGGGCCACTTCGCGGATCGACCCCGGCATGTTGATCCGGTCCCGGCGGTAAAGGCAGGTCACGGATTTTGCCCCCTGGCGCACCGCCGTGCGCACACAATCCATGGCCGTGTCGCCGCCGCCGACGACGATCACGCGGCGGTCCCGGGCGTTGAGTGCGCCTTGGGCATTGTGCGCCGGCCGGTCGCCCAGCCCCACCCGGTTGGCCGTGGTCAGAAAGTCGAGGGCCGGATAGATGCCCGGAAGCCCGGCGCCCGGCACAGCCATTTCCCGCGCCGCGTAGACGCCCGTGGCAATCAGCACGGCGTCATGGGCGGCCTGGACGTCCTCGAACGCCATGTCGCGCCCGATATCGCAATTGAGCACGAAGCGGATGCCCGAGGCGTGGAGCCAGCGGGTGCGCCGTTCCACCACGGTCTTGTCCAGTTTGAAATTGGGGATGCCGTAAATCATGAGGCCGCCCACCCGGTCATACCGGTCATAGACGGTGACGCCATAGCCCAGACGGCGCAGGCGCTCTGCAGCGGCAAGGCCGGCCGGCCCCGCACCGACAATGCCCACGGACTGGCCGCGGGCCGGCCCCGGCTCAATGGGCTTCACCCAACCCTGCTCCCAGGCCGTTTCGGTCAAATATTTCTCGACCGCGCCGATGGTGACCGTGCCATGCCCCGACTGTTCGATGACGCACATGCCCTCGCACAGGCGGTCCTGGGGACAGATCCGGCCGCACACCTCCGGAAATGTGTTGGTCTCCTGGGCCACATCATAGGCTTCCTGCAGGCGGCCCTGGGAGGTCAGCATCAGCCAATCGGGAATATTGTTGTGCAG
Source organism: Alphaproteobacteria bacterium (assembly GCA_050331455.1). Taxonomy (GTDB): domain Bacteria; phylum Pseudomonadota; class Alphaproteobacteria; order JAJFIK01; family JAJFIK01; genus CAYUYV01. The sequence goes on along the minus strand of JBHJGV010000043.1, from coordinate 2,560 downwards.
GGGACAATGGACCGAACAGAACGGCACGCCGCATTGGGAGCAGCGGGAGGCCTGGGCCTGGGCTTTCTCCTCGATGAATTCCTTATAGATCTCATGAAAGTCGCCGACACGCTCCGCGGCCGGGCGCTTGTCCGGCATTTCCCGGGACCGGTGCGTGAACTCAAGCATACGGTTGGCCATGGCCGGTGATGTCCCTTCAATCTTCTGTCCGTATTCCGGTCCGCATTCTGGCGCGAGGCTGGTATAGTCCGCGCCGACGACGCCGCACGCAAGAGCATGGGCGCAAATGCCTCGCTCTGCGCATCAAATTGAATGCAACAGGCTTCCTGTTCGAAAGATCATTTCAAAAGCCCCCCGGCTTGTCCGTCCGGCGGGGACGGAAGCCTCGCTGCCGGGGGACCTCACCATGCCGCTCGAAATTCTCATTCTTTTGGCCCTCATCCAAGGGTTGACCGAGTTTCTGCCCATCAGCTCCTCCGCCCATCTGATCCTGCCGGCCCAACTCGGCCTGATCGAGGATCAGGGCACGACCATCGACGTGGCCGTGCATGTGGGCTCCCTGTTTGCCGTGATGCTGTATTTCTACCGGGATATCGGCATGCTCCTGCGGGGGCTGCTTGACGCGGTCCAGATGCGCTGGAGTCGGGATGCGCGTCTGTTGGCGTTTTTATGCCTCGCGACGGTGCCGTTCCTGGTTCTTGGCGTCGGTGTGGCGGTGTTTGATGTGGAGGACGTGCTGCGCTCGGCCGAACTGATCGGCTGGACCTCCATCATTTTTGGCCTCGTGCTTTACGAGGCGGATCGGATTGCCCTGCGCTACAAGACCATGGAAGACATCACATGGCGCGGCGCCATCACCGTGGGGCTGGCCCAGTGCCTTGCCGCCCTGCCGGGCACGAGCCGGTCGGGCATAACCATGACGGCGGGACGCTTTCTCGGCTACACCCGTTCCGAAGCCGCCCGCTTTTCCATGCTCCTGGCGATTCCCACCATTCTGGCGGCGGGCGGTTACAAGGGTCTTCAGGTTATCACGGGCGCGGATCCCGTGGCCCTCGACGCGATCCTGTGGTCGGTCGGCCTGTCCTTCGTGGCCGCCTATCTCTCCATATGGGTGTTCATGACCCTTGTGGAGCGCATCGGGCTCCTGCCCTTCGTCATCTACCGGGTTTTCCTGGGCATCGGGCTGTTGGGCTATGTCTATCTGGCGGCCTGATCCGGGAGGCCGCCGGCCCGTGGTTCACTTGCCGTGGCCGGACTCGTACTGGCCGCGCTCGCGGAACCGGTGCAGATAGGTGGGCAAAATGATGGGGGCGGCCGTCGGCGTGATGCCCAGATCGGCGAAGGTGCCAAGGCCCGGCTCGCCGCTGATCCCGACAATGTTGTCCTTTTTCAAAAGCTCCACCTGATCCGCCGTGAGTTGCGGCGATCCGAAGGGCTGGAGCTGGGCCACCCGGCCCATCAGCTTGGCCATGGTGAAGGGGATCGGCAGCAGGATCCGCTTGCGCCGGATCGTGGCCAGCATCAATTCCAGGCACTCCCGGAACGTCATGATGTCCGGTCCGCCCAGCTCATAGGTCCGCCCCGCCGTGTCCCCCTGTTTGAGGCAATGCACGACGGCGTCTGCCACATCGTCCACATGAACGGGCTGAAACTTGGTTCCGCCGCCACCGACCAGGGGCAGCACTGGGGAGATCGTCGCCATGGCGGCGAACCGGTTGAAGAAATCATCCTCGGGCCCGAACACGATGGAGGGGCGCAGGACCGTGGCGCTTGGCATGTGCCGGCGGACCCAGGCCTCGCCCTCCGCTTTGGTCCGGGCATAGACGGAGGCGGACTGGGCATCGGCGCCGATGGCCGAAACCTGGATGAACCGCTCCACCCCGGCGCCAGCGGAAAGCCGCGCGACCCGTTCGGCCCCGTCACTTTGCAACGCCTTGAAGGACTGTTTGCCGCGGGAGAACAGCACACCGACCAGATTAACGACACCATGCACGTCCCGCACGGCCCGGGCGACGGAGGCCTCATCGCGGATATTGGCCTGGAACAGACCGATCTGTCCGACGCCGCCCATGGGCTGAAGGAAATGGGCCTCATTGGGGTTGCGGACGGCCACGCGGATCCGATAGCCGGCGCGGGCGAGTTCGCGCACGATATTGCGCCCTACAAAGCCTGAACCGCCGAAAACGGTGATGATCTGTCTTGCCATTGCCCGGTGTTCTCCGCTGTCGAGCCGTCCCGTGCGCCACGCGGCGCGCCGTTTCGATACCGCAAAGCGCTCGCCGATGTAAGCACTCGCCGCTTTGAGCGCCACACGGTGGATCTGCCGCTTTTCACATTGACGAACATAGTCCGGCGCCTTATCCAGTCACCTCTCGATGGCGGGTGGACCCCACCCGTCCCGCCCGTGCCCAGGTGGCGGAACTGGTAGACGCGCTAGCTTCAGGTGCTAGTGACCGTACGGTCGTGGAGGTTCGAGTCCTCTCCTGGGCACCATCCCAACGCGTCCATCCACTTGAGCTGGTTAAGCGGAGGGCCACGGGGCGCGGGGTGGGTGCCATGG
>JBHJGV010000042.1:0-22088 GCA_050331455.1 Alphaproteobacteria bacterium | reverse complement strand
TCAATACTTCAGCTTGCCCGGCACCCGGGGGGGCGCCTGTGGGGTGCCGCCGTTCAGCGCGGGCCCGCCGCGCAACTCCCGCGCCCCCCGCCCGGGGCGCTTTTCACCGCAGGGCACACCGGTCTCGCGTCGTTTAGGCATGGTCCCCTGACAGGGGCCGTGCCTTTTTTGCATCCGCCGCCGGCGTGGAAAGGATGTGGGCGCGCAGCGCGCGGAGGAGCTGATGCATGTGCTCGCCAAGGCGCTGCTGGGTGATCTCGAGGGGAAAGCCGTGCCGGGCCACGTGCTCCTGGGGCACCCGGTCCCAGCCGCGATGTTCGATGGTGACCCGCGTTTCCTCACCCACGGCCTCGAAAGACACCTCGACCTCGGTCTGAAGGTCGGGGGGGAAAATCGCTTGGCGCCAGGTGAAGACCACACGTTCGCCCGGCACCCAGGCCAGGATCCGTCCGACCTCGAAGCGCTTGCCATTTTTCAACTGCGTGACCAGCCGGCCACCTTCCGTGGTCCCTGCGCCTTCGGGGCGCTCGAACCGCAAGGCCCCGTCCCCCCGCGGTGTGAGCGGAAAGAGCGTGTTCGGCTGCCACCATTGATCGATTTCGGCCGTGAAGACGGCAAAGGCCCGCAATGGGGTCGCCCTGACCTTGAGAGAAACGATCACGGCCGACGTCATGGTGGGTCTTTCTCGATATGGGCCTTGAAGGCGGCAAGCTGATCCGCCCACAGACGCTCCGCATCCGCCAACCAGCCTTTAAGGTCGTCCATGGCGCCATGTTTCAGAGCGTAAATCCGCACCCGCGCGTCGTGGTCCGCGGGTGTTTCTTCGACAAGACCGCCTTCCTTCAGGGTGCGCAGGTGCCGGGACATGGCAGGCGGCGGCAGGTCGAGCGCTTCGGCCAGTTCCCCGGCCCGGCGGGGGCGCTCCCCCAACAATTCGACGGTGCGGCGCCGGATGGGGTCGGCGAGGGCGGCAAGCGTGCGGTCGACCGCCGCCGTCAATCGAGCCGCTTTCGGGTCGTCAAGCCGCCGCCTGACTTGTTCCAATCATCGGGCGTCAATTTGTTTACCGTCACGCCGAAGGTCCAGATATGCCCTTCCGGGTCCTTGGCCCGGTAGGTGCGGTCGCCATAGAACTGGGTCGAGGGCTCCTGAATGATCTCGGCACCGACGCTCCGGGCATGGGCGCAATGGGCGTCGATATCCTCGCCCTCGGCAAGCTGGACATGGATCGATTGCGTGTTCTTACCCTCAAGCGATTTGGGACTCCGGTGGAGACCGCTCCACTCGCTGCCGACCATGATGACCGACTGGCCATAGGTCATTTCCGAATGGCCAAGGTTACCTTCCGCATCGAGAATAACCATGAGCGGCTCGAAGTTGAATGCCTCCTCCAGCCAGCGATAGGCCGCCTTCGGATCGACATAGGACACGGCGCTCGACAAACCCTTGGGGCGATAAAAATCAGTCATGGGATCCTCCCACTGTAAAGACAGATTTATTTTCTATTTTTGGAAAATATTTGTCAAGCGCGAAAGTACTTTTTCGCGAAGCGGATCGGGACCGGTCACCAGAAGCGCTTGCGCCCCTTGAGCATCTTGGTCTGGGACGGCGGCGCACCGATCAGGTCCAGCACGGCCCGGGCGGCGCGCCGGCTCGGGCTTTCCCGGCCAAGCCCCATGCTCTTCAGGGCGTCCATCTGATCGGCAAGCTGACGCTCCCGCGCCGCCGGATCCGTCAGCAGAGGGAGAAGCTCGTCCACGATCGCCTCCGCCGTTGCGCCTTCCTGGATGAATTCAGGCACGACGCCGGCCTGTTCGATCAGATTGATCATGGTGATGAACGGCGTGTACACGTAGAACTCCGCGAGCCAACGGGTCAGCCAACCCATCTTGTAGACCACCACCATGGGGACCCGCGCGAGCGCCAGTTCCGTCGTTACCGTGCCCGAGACCGCCAGGGCCGCGTCGGCCGCGTCGAAGGCGGGAAACTTATCCGCTTGCCCCACAAGTGTGACGGGCACGTCCCAGTCGGCAACCCCCTCTTCAATCAGGCTTGCCACATGGGGCACGACCGGGATCACCACATGCAGGTCCCGCACCGTGTCCTGCACGGTCTCCACACTGTCGCGCATCAGGGGCAGGGTCAGGCGCACCTCGTTTCGCCGGCTGCCCGGGAGGGCGGCCAGGAGCGGCGCATCGGCCGGAATGCCGTGGCGGGTTCGGAACACCGCGCCGCCGGTCATCTCCGCTGCCCGGTCGACCACGGAATAGCCGACACAGATCGTCGGCAGACCTTCCCGCTCGAACCAAGGCGCCTCGAACGGAAAAAGGGTCAGCACACAGTCGACCATTTCGGCAAGGCGCGCAGCCCGCGCCGGCCGCGAGGCCCAGACCTGGGGCGCCACATATTTCACCACCTTCATGGAGGGGGCCCGCTTCACGATACGGCGTGCGACCCGGTGAGTGAAATCGGGACTGTCGATCAGCACCGTGATATCCGGCTGGGCCTCCATAATGTGGTCCGCCGTCTCGCGCACCCGGCGCAGCACCCGGGGGATGGCGGGAATGACCTCCCGCAGGCCCATCACCGAGGTGTCGGAAATGGGGAACAGGCTGCGGACCCCCTCGCCTTCCATGGCCTCGCCGCCGACGCCGGTCACCCGCACATGCCCGTCGGTCAACTCCCTCAGCCCTCGGATCAATTCCCGCCCGAGGGCATCGCCGGACGCCTCGCCCGCCACGATGAGAATATGGGGAGCGGATCGTCGCGCGGCCCCGTCACGCTCACCGGCCGCCTCGGCCCAGCGGGACGGACGCACGGCGCTTACATCAATGGGGCGGTCGGCCGGTGGGCGCTTCGGTCCGCGGCGTTCGGAATCCTTCGATACGACATCACTCATGGTTCGGATGGCTCACCCTTGATGCCGACAACGAACAGGCCCAACCGGTCCGCCGCCTCCACCACCGCCTGGCGGTCGAGGACAAGGGATCCGCCGGCGGCAATGCCGATGCCGGCAAGGCCCGCTTCGGCCGCCCCCTCGACGGTCCGCACACCCATGGTCGGCAGATCGAGACGCCGTTCCTGCCCCGGCTTCGGCCGTTTGACCAGCACACCGGCCCGGGCCGCATCGTTGCCCCGCAAGGGCGCCGGCAGGCCGGCACATCGCGCCAGCATGGCGTCGGTGCCCTCGGCGGCCTCGACGGCCAGGACAAGACCGCGCACCACCACGGCACCTTGCGCGATGTCGAACTCGCCGAGCCGTGTCGCGACCCGCCATGCGAGATCCATGTCCTTCAGGGCATCCCCGTCAGGGGCGTGGGCGCCCATGGGGCCGCCCGGCGCCAGCAAACTGCCCATCACCTGATCGGCGCCTTCAACCGCGAAACCCCGTTCCTCAAAAATTTCCACCAAGAATCGCAGCAGCGCATCATCACCGCCCCGCGCGGCCTTCAGCGCCCGGGGCAAAAGCCGGGTCCCCAGAAGATCGAGCTTTAGATCGGAAAAATTTGGCCGACGGACAATACCAGCCATGCAGATTGCACCGCATCCCGTCTCCTTCAGCACCGAGACGGTATGACCAACCGTACCGAGCCCGCACCAGGTGTGGGGATGGACCTCAAGGGCCGGATCGGTCAGGCCCTTGAGCGCGATGATATGAAACGCTCGCCCGGATGCGAGGCAGGCCTCGACCAGATGCACGGGCAGCGCGCCGCCCCCCGCAATGAGGCCGAGCTTAACGGCTGAGCGATCGGCCCTGGACGGCGCCTCAGGCGGCATCGCCGGACCAGGGCAGGCAGAGCGGGCGCTTATGGGCATCCCGGACGAAGCCGATTATCTCCATGACATCCTCGCTGTCCTTGAAGTCCGCTTCCACCTGCGCCACCCGGTCGGCGAAGGAGCCGTCCTGGTTGAACAGGGCGCGGTAGGCGCGGCGGATCGTGTGGATTCGCTCGCGCGGCAGATCGCGCCGCTTCATGCCCACAAGATTAAGGCCGGCGAGATGCGCCCGATTGCCCGTGACGGATCCGAAGGGAATGAGATCGCCCTCGAGCCCGGCCATGCCGCCGACAAAAGCGAACCGACCGATCCGCGCATTCTGGTGCACTGCGCACAGGCCGCCGAGAAAGACATGATCCGCCACCTGAACATGGCCGCCCAGGGTGGCGTTGTTGGCGAAGATCACATGGTTGCCGACAATACAGTCATGCGCCACGTGACTGCCGGCCATGAACATGTTGTCCTCGCCCACGCGAGTCTCACCCCGGCCCATGGCCGTGCCCACATTCATGGTCACATGCTCGCGGACGATGTTCCGGGCCCCAATGATCAGGGTCGTCGGCTCGCCCTGGTGGCGCAGATGCTGGGGCCATGAGCCGAGCGAGGCAAAGGGATGAATGACCGTGCCCTCCCCCACGCTGGTATGGCCCTCCAGATGGACATGGGAGACGAGCCGCACACCCGCAGCGAGCTCCACATGGCCCCCCACGATGCAATAGGGGCCGATCTCCACATCGTCGCTCAGGCGAGCGCCGTCTTCGACAAGGGCCGTGGCATGGATGGTCGCCATGGAAGCGTCCTTTGTTGGCTTAAGCGGGCACCCGGCGAGAGGGCCGGCGGTCGGGACCGCCCATCCGGGGTGGATCAGCTGTCCACAATCATGGCGCTGTATTCGGCCTCCGCGGCCAGCGCATCGCCGACCCGGGCTTCGCCGTGGAACTTCCAGACCGGTCCGCGGCTGCGGACCTTCCGCACGGGGATCATGAGAGTGTCACCGGGGTGGACGGGCTGGCGGAACCGGGCCTTGTCGATGGTCATGAAATAAACGACCCGATCCTGCAGGCCCTCTTCCATGGAATGGGCAACAAGTGCCGCGGCCGTCTGGGCCATCGCTTCGACCATGAACACCCCGGGCATGACCGGATGCCCCGGAAAATGACCCTGAAAATAGGGCTCATTCATGGTCACGTTCTTGACGCCCACGGCGGATTCGCTCGGCACCACATTGATGAGACGGTCCACCAGCAACATCGGATAACGATGGGGCAGCAGACGCATAAGGTCGTTGATGGTGAGCACCGTGCCGCCGGAGTCCGCCGGGACCGTTTCCGCTTCAGGACTCGTTTTCGGAGTGTTGCTCATCCACTGGTCCCTTTTGCACCTGAACCTGACCGATTTTACCTTTGGAGACACGCGTCATGAAGGCCACTTCCCGGCGCCATTCGGGGGCGGGTTTGGCCGGCGCGCCGCCATAAATGCCCCCGGGCGGAAGATCCTTGGGCACGCCGCTGCGCGCCGCCACCTGCGACCCGGCGCCAATGGTCAAATGACCCGCGCAGCCCACCTGACCGCCCAGCACGACAAAGTCTTCCAGGATCGTACTGCCTGAAAGGCCGACCTGGCCGACCACGATACAGCCGCGCCCGATGCGGCAGTTATGGGCCACCTGCACGAGATTGTCGATTTTGGAGCCCTCGCCGATAACCGTGTCTCCGATGGCGCCGCGATCGATCGTGGTGTTTGCGCCGATCTCCACATGGTCCTGGATCACGACCCGGCCGATCTGGGGGATCTTCACATGGGCCGTGCCGTCAAAGGCATAGCCGAAACCGTCCTGCCCGATGGACGTATGGGGATGGATCTGGACATGGTCGCCCAACAGCGCGAATTGCAGGGTGACCTGGGCACCCACCACACAGTTGCGCCCGATGGTGACGCCCGGACCGATGACCGCCTGGGGGCCGACCACACTATTCGCGCCGATTTCCGCGCCCGCGCCGATAACGGCGCCCGGGCCGATACGCACATTTTCACCGAGGACCGCGTCGCAGGACACCGCGTCGTGGTGCCGGGACAGACCGGTGACGTCGCCCTTGGGCGTGAACAGTCGGGCGATCACCACGGCGAAGGCCGCCTTGGGGGCTTTGACCGGCAGGCGCACGGTTTTCGGCGCGCGGGTCTCGAGATCGAGGTCGAGGGGCACGAAACAGGCGCCGGCCCGCGTTTCGGCAAACGCGTTGCGATGGCGAGCCCCTTCGAGAAAGGTGATGTGGGAGGGTTCGGCGTCGGACAGGCCGGCCACATTGTCGATCCCGAGGGAGGCCTTGGGGTCGCCCTCGGGACAGGCGGCCCCGGCAAGGGCCGCAAGCTCGTCCAGGCGAACCGCGCCGTTGAAATCATAAAAACGCGGATCCGCCATGGCTCAGTCTCCTAAGGGATCACTTCTTCTTGGGTGCCGGCCCCTGGGCTTCGCCGTCGGCTTGGGCCGTTTCGGTCAGCTTGATTTCGATCTTCGGCACTTTGATCTCAATACGCTGAATCGCGTCGTTTGTGACCTCGACCTTATCGGAGTTGAACAGGGCGGAGGACTTCTCCACAAGAAGGTCGCCCTTCTTATCGCGCATGACTTCCAGCAGGACCGGGCGAACGGCCTCATAGAACTGGGACAGGGCGCTGGAATTGGCGGCGCGGATCACGCGCTGGAATTGGCGGGCCACCTTCTGCTCGATCTGCTTGTAGGCGGCTTCCTTCTGCTTGTCGTCGGCCTTCTGCTTCTTGAGGGCCTCGTCGGCCTTCTTCTTCAGGTCTTCCGTCGCGGTCTTGAGCTGGGCGCCGTATTTCTCGCCAAACTCACGCACCTGGCGCTGGGCGTCTTTGCCGGCCGTGGTCTCCTGCCACAGCCGCGTGCTGTCGACGACGAGGACACTGGAGGCTTCGGCGATTTGGGGAAAGGCCAGAGCGATCAGGCCAAGGGCCGCGATGGCGCCGGACCGGACGGTCTTGCGGGAGAAGAACATGTCATAACCTCGTGGTTTGGTGTGTCGTTCGGTATGGCATCAGTGGTTTTTGCGGTTTTCCAAGCCAACAGGGCCTGAAAGGGCCAAGTCCCCGACGCCACTCGGGGATACGCGGCCCTACACGACAACGGCGCCCCACCTCCCGGCGCCGCTGAAACACCGGCTGGCGGCTTCGGTCAGAAGCGCGAGCCGGCGCTGAAACGGAACACCTGGGTGTCGTCGAAGTCTTCGCTGAGCAAGGCCTCGGCCAGGTCGAACCGGACGGGTCCGAAGGGCGATTCCCAGAACACGCTGAGACCGACCGACGCCCGCAATGAGGGATCGTCGATCACGTTCCGGATATCGTTGCCATTGGCGTCGAGGATCGGCGGGACGTCGTCGTCGCCCAGGATGCCCACGGTGCCGAAGTCGGCGAACATGGCCGCCGAGATCCCGAGATCTTCGGGCAGACCCGTCGGGAAGCTGACCTCGAAGGAACCGATGGCAAAGAGCCGTCCGCCCAGGGCGTCGTTGAACTCAACATCCCGCGGACCCACACCGGCAATGTCGAAGCCCCGGAAGGTTGGACCACCGCGGAAGAAGCGGTCGTTGATCCGGATTTCATCGCCCGTCAGCGGGAAGATGTAACCGGCGGAGACATTGAAGCTTGCGATCACATCCTCAAGCAGGCCGCGATAGATTCCTGCATCGAAAATCGAGCGCAGATAGTCCACATTGCCGCCGAGGCCGGCCAAATCCTGCGTCATGCGGACATTGTAGCCACGGGTCGGACGCAGGGGGTCGTTCCGCCGGTCATAGCTAAGCACGTAACCGATGATCGAACTGATATCCCGGCCGGCGGCATCGCAAATGGCCGGCGAAATAAAGGTGGTCTGGGACACGATATTGCCGTTGGCATCAAGCACCGGCTCACAGCCCGCCTCGTTCACCTCAATCTCGTCATTTCGGAACGTGTAGCGCAGCCTCAGTCGGGAATATTCAGACAGCGGAAAGCCCGTCGTCAGACCGAAACCGGTGGAGTTGGTGTTGAACGAGGATTCCCGGAAATCCGTCGCCACCCGGAACAATTCGAACCCGGCCGCGAGATTCCGCCCCAGGAAATAGGGTTCCGTGAAGCGCAGGTCGATCTGTTGGCGCCGGTCGGACAGCTGCAAACGCAGGCGCAGGAACTGGCCGCGGCCGAGCAGGTTCCGTTCGGAGACGGAAATCTCGCCGAGGAAGTTGTCCGTGGAGGAAAAACCGAAACCAAAGGACAGCTCACCCGTGGGCTGTTCCTCAACCTCCACATTGACCACCGTCCGGTCCGGCGAGGTTCCCACCTCCTCCGTAATTTCGACTTCTTTAAAAAAGCCAAGGGCCCGAATGCGGTTGCGGGACTGGTTCACGAGGATCTTGTTGTAAGGATCACCCTCGACCAGGCGAAACTCGCGGCGGATCACGTGGTCGAGCGTCCGGGTGTTCCCGGCAATGTCGATGCGCTCCACATAAACGCGCGGACCCTCATTCACAACGAAGGTCACATCAAGGGTTTTTTCTTCCCGATTCCGCTTGATGCGCGGGCGGATGTCCACGAAGGCGTAACCCGCCGCACCGGCGGCGAAGGTGAGGCTTTCGATGGTGTCTTCGATCTTCTTGGCGTTGTAGATCTGGCCGGTCTTGATCGGCACAAGGCGCTTCAGGAAATCGGCGTTCAGCGCTTCGAGCTCCGTCGTGACCTCCACTTCGCCCCAGGCATATTGCTCACCCTCCTCGACCGTGAAGGTGAGATAGAAATCCTTGCGGTCGGGCGTGAGTTCGGCAACCGCGGAGACAACACGGAAATCCGCATAGCCGTTGTTCAGATAAAATTGGCGCAGGAGCTCCCGGTCATAGGTCACCCGGTCCGGGTCGTAATTGTCATTGGAACTGAAAATGTTCCACCAGATGCTTTCCTGGGTGACGATCACGTCACGCAACTCGTTGTCCCGGTACAACTCGTTGCCCACGAAATAGATCCGGCGGATGCCGGTAATGTCGCCCTCGTTGATCTCGAACACGAGATCGACCCGGTTCTGGGGCAACTGCACCACGGCCGGGCGCACCTCGGCGGCGAAGCGGCCGGACCGGCGATAAAGCTCCACGATCTTCTCGACATCGTCTTCCACCTTGGTACGGGTGTAGACGACACGCGGGCGCAGTAGGATCTCTTCCCGGAGCTTGTCCTTGTCGAGAGCTTTGTTCCCGACAAACAGCACGCGATTGATGATAGGGTTTTCAACCACTGTGACGACGAGGCCGCGGCCCGCCCGGCGGATCGTAACATCGGCGAACAGCCCGGTCGCGAAAAGCGTCTTCAGCGAGCGGTCGACAACGGCCGCCTCGTAGACATCGCCTTCACGCACCACGAGATAGGATTTCACGGTGGAGGTTTCGATGCGCTGGTTACCCTGCACATCGATCCGCTCAATGAGAAAGCTGTCTTCGCCATCGGCAAGCAGCCCGCCGGCCGCACCGCCCTGGCTTCCGCCGGCGAACCCGCTCTGGGCCCATGCCGCAGTCGATCCCAGAATGCCCCCCGGTCCCGACGCCAACACGCACACAAAGACAGAAAGGCCGATGCGCCACATGATCCCAAAAGTCACGCGGTGATCTCCCCTTTCATGAGAAGGCCCGGTCGATGCAAGCCCCGCTGCCGCCGTCCGAGCCATACACCCCCACCCCAGCATCCATTGACCTCAGCATAGCCGCACTCGACCCAAGTGCCAAAGACCTTGCATTACACGAGGTCGTTCCACGTCGCGAAGATCATTAACGCAATCAGCATGGCGAGACCAATTTGAAATCCAAGTTCCTGGATCCGCTCCGGCAGCGGACGGCCCGCCACGGCTTCATAGGCGTAGAACACGAGGTGTCCGCCATCGAGCATGGGGATCGGGAACAGGTTCAAAAGCCCGATGCTGACTGAAATGATCGCGATGAATGTGAACAGCGGTGCGATCCCGAAGGAGGCCACCTGCCCGGACATTTGCGCGATGCGCACCGGGCCGCCGAGCTGATCGGCGCTCTGGGTGCCCGCGAAAATGCCCCCGATATAGCCAAGGGTCGCGGTGATGATGTCCCAGGTCCGCTCCGTTCCGTAGCCAATCGCGGAAATCGGTCCATGGTGCTCGATCCGCACCTCCTCTCCCGAGGTGTCCCGTTGAATGCCGAGACGCCCGATGCGCTGCGTATTGCCAAAACGGTCGGTGATCTCCACCGCCTCCGGCGTCACGGTCAGCACCACCTCCCGGTCGCCGTCCCGCCGCACGGTGATGTCGAGCGGCGTGGACGGGTTGAGGGCAACGCGCTGCTGCAGTTCGGCAAAGCTGTTGATGCTCCGGCCATTGATGGCAGTCACCACATCGCCGGGCTCGAAACCCGCCGCAGCCGCGGGCGATTCGGTGGTCACCTGATCCACCCGGGGCAGCAGGATCCGCTCGCCGACGATCATGGCGAGCAAGGCGAAGATCACGATGGCCAAGATGAAATTGGCGATGGGCCCGGCAGCCACAATGGCTGCGCGCTGGCCGACGGGCTTGAAGTGGAACAGGGCATCCACATCGGCGCCGCTCGCGCGCAGTCGCTCCAGATGCTCCTTGTCCGGAACGCTGGCCGGATTGTCGTCGCCGGCGAATTTCACGTAACCGCCAAGGGGGATCCAGCAGAGTTTCCAACGGGTGCCCTTCCCGTCGAGCCAGCCGAAAATTTCCGGCCCGAACCCGATCGAAAAGCTGTCGACTTTGGTCCGGAACCACCGGGCCACCTGGAAATGACCGAGTTCGTGGAAGAACACCACAATCGCCAGAACGAACAGAAACGCGAGCAGCGTTCCGCCGACACCCGTCATCCAGTCGAGAATTGCCGCCATATCGCGCGGTCCCTTTCCGTTAAAAACGTCGTGAACGGCTGCTCAAGGCTTCAGGGCCTCGGCTTCGTCCATGGCCACGCGGCGGGCCTCCTGGTCAAGCGCGATCACCTCGTCGATTGCAAGAATGGGACCGGTCCTGTTGTCGCCCATGCCGGCTGAGCCGGTCGGAGCGCCAAAGCGGGACACGAGCCGGGCCAGGGCCCGCTCGACCACGCTTGAAATTGTCAGGAAGCCCAAGTCGCCTCGCAGGAACCGCTCGACCGCCACTTCGTTCGCCGCATTCAAAACTGTAGGCGCCCCCTGACCGGCACGCAAGGAATCCCGGGCCAGCCGAAGGGAGGGAAAACGAAGCGGATCGGGCGCTTCGAAGGTCAGTTGACCGATCGCCGCAAGGTCCAGGGTCTTGGCGGGCGAAGGCATGCGGGCGGGCCAGGCCAGTGTATGGGCGATGGGCGTGCGCATGTCCGGGCTGCCGAGTTGGGCCAGCACGGACCCGTCCGTGTAGGACACCATGGAGTGAATGACCGACTGGGGATGGACCAGAATGTCGATGCGGTCCTCCGGGATCGGAAACAGATAAGCGGCTTCGATGAGTTCGAGCCCCTTGTTCATCATGCTGGCGGAATCCACGGAGATCTTGGCGCCCATATCCCAGTTCGGATGGACCACGGCCTGCGCCGGCGTCGCCGCCGCCATGGCCTCGCCCGTCCAGGCGCGGAACGGGCCTCCCGAAGCCGTCAGGATGATCCGGTTCACCATGGCGGCGTGGCGCGGATCGAAAGCCTGGTAGATGGCGTTGTGCTCCGAATCGACCGGCAACAGGGTTGCGCCACTGCGCGCCACCTCGGCACAGACGAGATCGCCGGCGCATACGAGGCACTCCTTGTTCGCCAACGCAATTTCGGCCCCCCGCCGAATGGCCCGGAGGGTCGGGGCAAGGCCCGCAGCCCCCACAATGGCGGCCATCACCCAGGAGGCGGGGCGGTCCGCAGCCTCTTCGACGGCGCTGGCGCCGGCGGCGACCGCAATCCCGGTGCCGGCAAGCCCCTCCTTCAGGACGTCATAGAGACCCTCGTCACCAATCACGGCCATCCGGGGCCGAAAGGCCAGGGCCTGCTCGATGAGGTCTTCCACGCGGCGATGGGCGGTCAGCGCCTCGATGGGAAAGCGGTCTTCGCCGCCCCGGCGACGGGCGTCGGCAATCAGGTCAAGGGTGCTGCACCCAATCGAGCCCGTACTGCCCAGAATGGTGATGGATTTCTGGGGGCCCTCCGTGGCCCCGGCCAGCGCATCGGCACAATCGACACCGTGGGACCGGCGCCAACCGAGAATATTCGCGTCCGGCGACAGGGCCGCCCGCATCCGATCACCATCCACGCTGTCTCTCCGCCACTCTGTCTCGTCGCAACACGTCTCGTCGCCACTGTGTGTTTGGTCGCCTCTGCGTGTTTCGTCGCCACTGTGTGTTTGGGTGCGCCGGCCGCGTTGGGGCCGGCCCGCACGCCCGGCCCGTGCTGTTCGCACTACAGCCGCCATCCGAAGGCCACGCTCGCGGCGAGGATCATAACAGCAATCAGAAAGCCGTCTAACCGATCCAACAGGCCACCATGGCCGGGCAAAAGAGATCCCGTATCCTTGACCCCAAAGTGCCGTTTGAGTGCGCTTTCCCCCATGTCTCCCAATTGCGTCGCGCCCGAAACGAGGGCAGCGACCACCGCGAGCCCGTCCAAGGCGACGGGCCCGACCGGCGACACGGCATGGCCGACCGCAATGCCGACCGCACCGCCGATGGTCCAGCCGCCCAGCAGGCCGGCCCAGGTCTTGTTGGGAGAAAAGGACGGCGCGATGAGCGGCCCGCCGATCAGCCGGCCGGCCAGATAGGCGCCCGTATCGGTGCTCCACACCACGGCAAAGAGCCATAACATGTGAATAAGGCCATCCGGGCCGCCGCGCACGAAGACGCTCGCCACGCCGGGCGCAATGAGATACACCGCGCCCGCCACGAACCAGCGCCCGCGGTCCCCTGCGATCACGAGACCGGCCATGATCCCGCCGCCGAGACCAACCGCCAGACCGAGGGCCGGCTGCCCCACAAAACCCAAGGCAATCGCCAGGACGGCATGGAGGCTCAAGACGCGGCTCGCGGATTGCCGCCCGACATCCCGGCAAACCAGTTCGCTCCACTCGCCCACCAGCACGAGGAGCGCAAGAGCCACGAAAGCGGCGAAAACCAAGGGGCCGGCGAGCGTTACCGCCAGGGCGAGGGGTACGATGACCAGCACGGAGGCAAGGCGCCGGTCAAGCCGGTCATCGCATCCGTTCTGCTGCTGCGTCATCGCCAGAGGACCCCATCCCGCATCCCGCGCGCCAGGATCGCGGTCCCGGGCCGAATGCCGTCACAGTGCCAGAGTCCGGACCGGCAGGGGTATCGGGATCACGGTTTCAGGCCGGCATGCACGGGGATGTGATCGGTAGACGTCACGTCCTGCAAGGCCCCCGTGCACGAGCGGGTCTCAGTCGGAGCGGCGGGCGCGCCGGCCGCGTTGGCTGGGCCCTGCACGTCCGGGCGCCCGCCAAAGCGGCGGTCGCGGTGCTGGAAGGCGGCAATGGCGGCCAGAAGATCCTCGCCGCGATAATCCGGCCACAACGTATCCTGGAAAACAAATTCCGTATAAGCAGATTGCCAGAGCAGGAAATTGCTGATGCGCTGTTCTCCGCTCGTGCGGATAAGGAGGTCCGGGTCCGGAAGGCCACGGGTATCCAGAACGCCCGAAATCATCTCGTGGGTGATGGCCTGCGGGTCGAGGCGACCGGCGGCCACGTCGGCGCACAAGGCCTTCACCCCGCGGACGATCTCGTCCCGCGCCCCGTAATTGAACGCGATGACCAGTTGGAACCCGGTATTGGCGGCCGTTTCCTCCTCGGCACGGCGCAGGATCCGGGCGATCTCGGGATCAAGGCCGCTGCGCTCCCCGATCACGGTGACATGGACGTCGTTTGCTTTGAGATCCGCAAGATCCGACTGCACGAAAAAGCGCAGCAGACCCATGAGCGCCGAGACTTCCGTCGCCGAACGCTTCCAATTTTCCGAAGAGAAGCTGTAAAGCGTGAGGACCTGGAGTCCGATCCCATGGGCGGCCCGCAGTGTGCGCCGGAGCGCCTCCACGCCGCGCCGGTGTCCCACTTCGCGGGGCAGGCCCTGACGCTTGGCCCAGCGGCCATTGCCATCCATGATGATGGCAATGTGACTGGGAAGAGAGTCAAGCTTCACGCCCGCGTCGCGGGCGCGGCTGACCCAATCGACGTTCTCACGCCCTCGCGAAAACACTGTCGGCGTTGCTGTCACCGTGTTGTCCTTCCCCGAGGAGCGCGCGTTCGACCAAAGCCCGCCTCAGACCTGCATGATCTCCGCTTCCTTGGTCGCGAGCGCCTCGTCGATCTTCTTGATCAAGTCGTCCGTCATGGCCTGGACCTTGTCGGCCTGGCTCTTCTGCTCGTCCTGCCCGAGGCCCCCGTCTTTTTCGAGGCGCTTGAGCTTGTCCATGCCGTCCCGACGGACGTTTCGCACGGCCACCCGAGCCTGCTCGGCATATTTGGCAGCGACCTTGGTCAATTCCGTGCGCCGTTCCTGGTTCAGCTCCGGGATCGGGATGCGGACCGACTGGCCGTCGACCACCGGGTTGAGTCCGAGACCAGAATTGCGGATCGCCTTGTCCACCGGGCCGACCATGCTTTTATCCCACACCTGGATGGAAATCATCCGCGGTTCGGGCACGCTCACCGTACCGACCTGGGCGATGGGCATCTGGGACCCGTAGGCTTCGACCACCACCGGATCGACCAGATTGGCCGATGCCCGACCCGTTCGAAGGCCGGAAAATTCGGTCTTGAGGGTGGAGAGGGCCCCGTCCATCCGCCGTTGCAGATCGGACATGTCCAGACTGTCGCTATCGCTCATGATCGTGGGTTCCGTTTACCTTTGCAGAAGGTTCTTTTCGTGGCGTAAACGCGGCACCAAACCAAAGAACGCCGCCGAAAAACACCAAGTGGCCGATCCTACTCGATGATCGTGGAGCGGCCTGCCCCTTTAATCACACTTACGAATTGTCCCTGCTCGTGGATGGAAAACACGACCACGGGCAATTCGTTCTCCCGTGACAGGGAGATCGCCGAAGCGTCCATTACTTTCAGATCGCGGGACAGGACCTCAAGATAGCCAAGGGTTTCATACCGGACAGCGTCCGGGTTTTTCACCGGATCGTCGGAATAGACCCCATCGACTTTGGTGCCTTTGAAAAGGGCGTTGCAGCCCATCTCCACGGCGCGCAACGCCGCGGCCGTATCGGTTGTGAAAAAGGGGTTGCCGGTGCCGGCCGCGAAAATGACGACGCGCCGACGCTCCAAATGGAGCATCGCTTTGCGGCGCACATAGCTTTCGCAAATCGTTTCCATGGGAATGGCCGACATGACTCGGGCATCGAGCCCGGTCTTTTCCAGAGCCGACTGCATGGCCAGGGCGTTCATGACCGTGGCGAGCATGCCCATATAGTCGGCCGAGGCCCGCTCCATGCCCTGGGCGGCGACCGTCAGCCCTCGGAAGATATTCCCTCCACCGATCACGAGGCCGACCTCGACCCCAAGATCCATGGCTTCCTTGACCTCACCGGCGACCCGATTGACCGTGTCCATGCACAGTCCGAAGGGTTTGGATCCCATCAGGGCTTCGCCTGAAATCTTCAGCAAGACCCTTTTGAAGCGGATTGGCGTCAACCGCTCCACCATCTCTTCCGCCTGTGCAATGCCCACGATACCGCCTCCAGGGTTTCGACCCGTCCAGCCTGCCGAACGAGGTGCCCGCTGCACACCGCCGCATCAAGGGAGAGCCGTGTTATGCATCCCGTCAAAAGACCGGCGGCATGCCAGAGCCATGCCGCCAGCGGAATCGGAGCTGTCCGTGTCCGTCAGGATCCGGAAACGGCCGCAGCCACTTCGGCGGCGAAATCCGTCTCTTCCTTCTCGATCCCCTCGCCCAGACCGTAGCGGACGAAGCCTTCCAGAACGATGGGCGCGCCCACCTCCTTCTCGGCTTCCTTCACCGCCTTCTCCACCGTCAGATCCGGATTGATCACGAAGGCCTGGGACAGCAGCACGACCTCTTCATAGAATTTGCGCAGCCGCCCCTCGACCATCTTTTCGATGATGTTGTCCGGCTTGCCCGATTCCTTGGCCTGTTCGGTAAAAACCTGGCGCTCCTTCTCGACGACCTCCGGATCGAGTTCGTCGGGCTTGAGTGCGAGCGGGCTGGTCGCGGCCACATGCATGGCGATTTTACGCCCCAGATCCGCGAGCTTGTCCGGGTCGCCTTCCGAGCGCAGGCCCACGAGCACGCCGATGCGGCCCATGCCCTCGGCGGCGGCGTTGTGCACGTAAGGCACCACCACGCCCTTGTCCACGATAAGACCGGCGCTGCGGCGCAGGTTCATGTTCTCGCCGATCGTGCCGACCATGTCCTTCACATGATCCGCAACATTCTTCTCGCCGCCGGGATAGGTCTTGGCGGCCAGCGTGTCAAACGACCCGTCGGCCTCGAGGGCCACGCCAGCGATTTCGCCGACCATTTTCTGGAACACATCGTTCCGGGCCACGAAGTCTGTTTCGGAATTGACTTCCACGACCGCGCCTTTGTTACCGGCCACCTTCACGGCGACGAGGCCCTCGGCGGCGACCCGGCCTGCTTTCTTGGCGGCCTTGGCGAGGCCTTTGGCCCGCAGCCAATCGACGGCGGCGTCCATGTCACCGTCCGTTTCCGCCAGCGCCTTTTTGCAATCCATCATGCCTGCGCCGGTTTTTTCGCGCAGATCCTTCACCATGCTCGCGCTGATTTCCGCCATGGGTCTTGCTCCGTGATCCGGTGATCGAATGGTGGCCCCTGCGGACGGATGTCTCGCCGCGGGCCGTTGAGGGGCGGACGCCCGGGCCCGCCGGCCATGGCCGGAGGCCCAGGATCGTCCGCTCAAGCTGTTCGTTTCGGCACGCGGCGCGTTGATCCGCACCATGCGCCGCCATGCTGTTTCGCGTGGCGTTCTTTTGGCCCGTCACGCGGCGCGCGTCCAGTGTCTTCAAGCGGCTTGGCAGCCCGGGGCGGCCGGGCGGCCCATCGAGTGCCCGAAAACCGGACGGACGCACCGCGCCCCGTTCCGGTCAACCGACATGTTCCGGTCAACCTTTTAGGGGCCGTCGGGCGGGAGGGGTCGCTCCATACCCCTTTAACGCCTCACGCGGACGGGGCCCGCTCTTCGGTGGCGGCTTCACCGGAGTCGGTCGCCGGCGTGGCCTCGGCTTCCCCCGCATTGCCCGGCGCAACCGACGCCTCGGTCTCCACCGCGCCTTCGGCGGCAACGGCCTCGCCCGGTTCGCCGCCCGGTGCTTCCACGGGAGCCTCTTGCGCGGCCGGCTCTTCAAGGCCTTCGATCATCTCCTCGGGCAGCTCTTCGGCCTCACCCATATCGACACCCAGGCTGCCCTGGCTTTCAGAAATGCCGTCGATGACCGCGCGGGCGACCAGATCGCAATAGAGGTTCAGGGCGCGGGCCGCATCGTCATTGCCGGGGATCGGATAGGTAATTCCATCCGGGTCCGAATTGGTGTCGACCACGGCCACAACCGGAATGCCGAGCTTGTTCGCCTCCTGAATGGCGATGGCTTCTTTATTGGTGTCGATCAGGAACAGCATGTCGGGCAGACCGCCCATTTCCTTAATGCCGCCCAGCGACAATTCCAGCTTGTCCCGCTCCCGGGTGAGCTGAAGCAGTTCCTTTTTCGTGTAGCCGCTGACCTCGGCGCCCAGAGTCTCCTCCAGGGAGCGCAGCCGGCGAATGGAATTCAGAATCGTCTTCCAATTCGTCAGGGTCCCGCCGAGCCAGCGGTGATTGATGTAATACTGGGCGCAGCGGGATGCCGCGTCGGCCACGGGCTCCTGCGCCTGGCGCTTGGTTCCCACAAAGAGCACCCGACCACCGCCGGCGACCACATTGCGCACGGCCAGCAGGGCCTGGTGCAACAGCGGTACGCTTTTCGAAAGGTCGATAATGTGAATGCGGTTGCGGACCCCATAAATGTACTGATCCATCTTGGGGTTCCAACGGTGGGATTGGTGGCCGAAATGGACGCCAGCTTCAAGAAGCTGGCGCATCGTAAACTCCGGAAGCGCCATGGCTTTTCTCTCCTGTCCGGTTTGACCGCCGCGGGTGTGACCCATTCCCGATCCGGCCCAAGGCATCATCGCCAAAAGGCACAGTCGAGGAATCGGCACCGGATATGTTGCGCCGCACCGCCACTCGGTGGTTCACTCTTGGTCTGACCACGCTGTGAATGGGGACAAACGGCGCTGAGCCCGCGTGTGGAATGGCCGCGGTTATACGAAGCCCGGACCGTCCATGCAAGGGCGGACCTTTGACACGGCATGGCCCCGGAAGGGCCGGGAAAAACCGGCACGCCCATCAGGATCCGAACACGCGCAGTCCTTCGCGCCCGACACAGCCGCAATCGAGAGTGCCATGACCCATACGGCCCCGCCCGCGTCCTTCAGCGACAGCCTGTCCAGCGATCGCATGGTGAAGGGTGTCGAGCAGGCGGCGGCGGACGCACCGCCGGGGCCGGGCGCGGGATACCGGGACGCCATTCTGGACCTGCCGCCCAGCGCGCTCACCGAACTGACCCGGCTCGGCGTCAATCGGACCGATATTCTGCCCTTGTGGTTCGGCGAGACCGACATCGTCACACCGCCCTTCATCTGTGAAGCGGCGGCCCGTGCCATGGCCGAGGGCATGACCTTTTACGGCCCGGCCCGCGGCCTGCCGGCCCTGCGGGAGGCCATCGTCGCCTATACCGCGCGCCATTACGGCATGGACGTGGATATCGACCGGGTGAGCGTGCCGGGCTCGGCCATGCTGTCGATCAATATCGTGCTGCAATGCCTCGTGGGCGAAGGCGACCGGATCGTGATCGTCACCCCGCAATGGGCCAACATCTCCCTGGCCGCCCAGTCGCGGGGCGCCGAGATCGTCCAGGTCCCCCAAACCATCACTGGCGAGGGCGAGGCCGCCCGCTGGACCCTCGACCTCGATCGCCTGTTCGATGCCTGCACGCCCGGTACCAAGGCGCTGTTCATCGGCTCGCCCGCCAACCCAACGGGCTATATGACCCGTGCGGACGAACAGCGGGCGATCCTCGACATGGCCCGCCGGCGTGGTATCGCGGTCATCGCCGACGAGGTCTATGCCCGCCTCGCCTATGGCATGCACACCGCGCCGTCCTACCTGCCCCTCGCCGGGGACGACGAGCCGGTCTTCATCATCAACAGCTTTTCGAAGATCTGGGCCATGACGGGCTGGCGCATCGGCTGGCTCACGGGCCCCCGTGCCCTGGGCGAGACGCTGTTGCACATGGCCGGTTTCAACAATACGGGCGTGCCGCCCTTCCTGCAGCACGGGGCCATTGCCGCTCTCGAACAGGGCGAGGATCTCGTGGCCTCGATCCAGGAGCGCTGCGCCACGGGGCTCGCCATTGTCGAGGAGCATCTCGGGCACCACCCGCGCATCCGCATGGCGCGGCCCGAAGGGGCATTCTACGCATTCATCGAAATCGAGGGCGTGGATGACAGCATCGCCTTCGCGAAGGCCCTGTTCCACACGGAGCATGTGGGCGTCGCGCCCGGCGCAGCCTTTGGACCCGGCAACGAGAACCGGGTGCGCCTGTGCTTCGCCCGGCGCCAGGACCAGCTCCGCGAGGCCCTGGAGCGCCTTACCCGGTTCCTGGACGCCTGAGAAACTGGACGCCTGAGAAACTGGACGCTTGAGAAAACGGCACGGTCGCGAGGACCGGCCGTCCCGGGCCGTCAAGGCAGCGCCCGGAGCACGATAAATAGGACGTATGCGCCGTAAAGGCCCAGAAACACCAGGCCCTCGCGCCGGGTGATGCGGGCCTTCGTAAAGGCGAAGACCAGCAAGAGGCCCGTCACGCCCAGCACGATCCACAAATCGTAGGTGACCACCTCCGCCGGAACCCTGAGAGGCGTCACCAGAGAGGTGACGCCCAGAATTCCCACCACATTGAAGATATTGCTGCCCAGGACATTGCCGAAGGCAAGGTCGGTCTGGCGCCGCAGGGCGGCGGCGACCGATGTGGCCACCTCCGGCAAAGACGTGCCCACGGCGATGACCGTGAGGCCGACAATGGTCTCGCTGATGCCCATTTTGCCCGCGACCGAAATCGATCCGTCTACCATCATGGCTGCGCCGCCGATCACGCCGGCCAAGCCGAGGCCCGTGAAGGTCAACAGCAGGGCAAGGCCATGGGGCGCAGGCGTTGCCAGATCCGCCTGATCCGTCTGGACCCGGGATTGGGCATCGCCTGAACAACGCGCCGCCCGGTAACTGGCGAAGAGATAGACCGCCAGCAAGGTTAAAAAGATCAATCCGGCAACGCGCCCGTAAGCCCCCAACATGGCGAAGACGGCAAGGCCCGCCGCCGTGAGCGCAAGCATGGGCGCATCCCGGGCGAAGGACTCGGGTTCGGCGATCACCGGATGGAGCACGGCCACCAGACCGAGGACCAGCAGGATATTGGCAATGTTGCTGCCCACCACATTGCCCACGGCGATGCCGGGGGAGCCTTGCAGCGCCGCGTTCAGGCTGGTGACCAGTTCCGGCATGGAGGTGCCGAAGCCCACCAGCACGATCCCGGTCAGTAGTGGAGAAATGCGCATCCTCCGGGCCAGCCCCACGGCCCCCCGCACAAAGAGGTCACCGCCAAAGGCGAGGACCACGATTCCGACCAAGATCATCCCGATGGAGAAAGGCAAATCGGCCATGGCACCGGAGCTCCTGTTCTTTTGTTCTGGCCTTAACAGAGCAGCAGTTTCCGTCCCGGGTCAAAAGGCTGGCCCCGATGGTGCGAGAAGGCCGGCCACGCCGAGGCGGGGTGTGCGGGCCTGTCCAGCCCGAGCCGGTTCGTCCGTCTCAATAGGAAACAGAGGCTGACGGGCCGGAAAGACGGGCGCCGTTGGAGCCGGCAAACCCGAAAAAACGTGGCTTGTGCGGATCTTCAAAGGGGCCTAAAGAGGTTCGGGATACGCTTTTCCAGGATCGTCGAGTCACGGCTCCGGCCGATCGATTCCCACCCTGATCGAGTGCGCCATGCATCGGATCCTGTTGCCCATCGGCTCCCTCCTGCTCGGCGTGGCCATGCTCTTTCTGGGCAATGGCCTCATTAACTCTCTCGTGCCCATTCAGGCCGGCATGGCCGGGTTCAGCCCCGGGATCATCGGCTTTCTCGGTGCCGCCTATTTCTGCGGTTTCCTGCTCGGCTGCGTGCTGGCGCCGGACATCGTACGCCGGCGGGGTCACAGCCGGGCCTTCGCGGCCTTTGCGTCCCTCGCCACGGCCGGCGCCATCATCCACGGCATGCTCTCCGATCCCATTGTCTGGATCCTGTTGCGCCTGACCATCGGGTTCACGGCGGCGGCGCTCTATTTGATTGTCGAAAGCTGGCTCAATGCCCACGCCACAGGGTCGAACCGCGGCACGGTGATGGGCCTTTATGCCCTCATCAATTACGGTGCCCTGGCTCTGGGTCAGCAGCTTCTGCCCCTGGCGGAGACGGACGGCCATTTCCTGTTTCTGTTCGTGGCCCTGGTCACCTCGCTTGCCGTCATCCCGATCACGCTGACCCGGCACGACGCCCCGGCCCTTCCGCCGGCCGCCAGCCTGCCCCTGCGCTCCCTGTGGGCCCTGTCGCCGGCCGGCGCCGCGGGCTGTTTTCTCAATGGACTGACCAACGGGCCATTCTGGAGCCTCGGGCCGAACTATGCCCGGGAGATCGGCCTGAGCCTGAGCGAAACGGCCCTGTTCATGTCCGTGCCGATCATTGCCGGCGCCCTCAGCGCCTGGCCCGTCGGCCTGATCTCCGACCATATCGACCGGCGCCTCGTGGTGGTCGTGGCCTGGAGCGTCGTCACGGTGGTCAGCGCCCTGCTGGTCACCATGATGCCCCGCGAGATGGCCCTGCTCGGCGCGATGGCCCTGTTCGGCGCGGCGATCTTTCCGGTGAATTCCCTTTATGTGGCCCATGTGAACGACGTGATGACCGATGGCGACCGGGTTGCGATCAGTTCGGGTCTCATTCTGATCTTCGGGATCGGTGCCACCGTCGGTCCGCTCATGGCCGGTGAACTCATGGCCCGGATGGGCCCGGCGGGCCTGTTCTGCCATATCGGCGTGGTCGCCTTTGTCGGCCTTGCCTACACGGCCTATCGCCTGCATGTGGGCGCGCAGATTTACCCGGTCGATCTTGAGCCCTATCAGATGCAGACGCGTAAGACCCACGGCTTAAAGGAACTCGACCCCCGC
>JBHJGV010000041.1:0-36929 GCA_050331455.1 Alphaproteobacteria bacterium | reverse complement strand
ACACATATCTCGTGACCTAACCGCGCACCATGCGGTTTCTCCTCTATGTGGCGCCCCACAAGCAGGCCCCAAAATACATGGCGGCGGCCCGGGCCGCCTCGCGCATCAAGCCCGTGGTGGTCATCAAGTCCGGCCGGCACGAGGCCAGTGCCCGCGCCGCCGCCTCTCACACCGGCGCGCTGGCTGGGGCGGACGGGGTTTACATGGCGGCCTTTCGCCGGGCGGGCATGCTGCGGGTCTTGTCCGTGGAGGAAATGTTCGACGCCGTCGCGACCCTGGCCAACTGGCCGCGGGTTCAGGGCTGCCGCCTTGGTATCATTTCCAACGGCGGCGGCATTGGCGTGATGGCCACGGACAGTCTGATCGACGAAGGCGGAACCCTGGCCGATCTGTCCCCCGATACGGTGAAGGCCCTGGATGCCTGCCTGCCCGCCACCTGGTCCCGGGCCAACCCCATCGACATTATCGGCGATGCGGGGGCGGACCGGTATGCCCAGGCCATGGAAGCCGCCGTCGCCGACAGGACTATCGATGCCCTCCTGGTGCTGAACTGTCCCACGGCCGTCGCCGACGGGGAGGACGCCGCCCAGGCCGTCGCCGCGGTCGCGCGCAAGTCGAAAACGCCGGTCTTCACCTCCTGGCTGGGCGAGGAAAGCGCCGGCCGCGCCCGCGCGAGACTCACCGCCTCGGGCGTGCCGACCTATGACACGCCGGACCAGGCCGTGCGAGCCTTCATGCATGTGGTCCGGCACCAGCGCAATCAGGACCTTCTCATGGAGGTTCCGCCGCCGTCGGAGGAGATCCCCCACCAGGCGCGCGCCGCGGCCGAGGCGGTGGTGTCTCAGGCCATGGCCGAGGGCCGGGAATGGCTGAACGAGGCCGAAGCCAAGACCGTCCTCAAGGCCTATGGCATTCCGGCGGTTGCGACGGAGATCGCCCGCGATGCCGACAGCGCCGCCCGCCTTGCCGAGGCCATGGGCTACCCGGTGGCCGTCAAGATCTTCTCCCCCGACATCACCCATAAATCGGATGTGGGTGGGGTGATCCTGGATCTGACGACCGCAGACCAAGTGCGCGAGGCCGTCGACACCATGCTGGCGCGGGTCCGCGCGGCCGAGCCCGGCGCACGCATCGACGGGGTGACCGTGCAGCCCATGGTGCACCGGCCCAAGGCGATCGAGCTGATCGCTGGCGTGATCGACGATCCCACCTTTGGGCCGGCCATCCTGTTCGGGCGCGGCGGCACGGCCGTCGAAGTGATCGACGACAAATCCCTTGCCCTGCCGCCCTTGAACCGGGCCCTCGCGGTCGATGCCATCATGCGCACCCGCGTCTACCGCCAGCTTCGCGGGTATCGCGACCGTCCGCCGGCGGATCTCGATGCCATTGTCGCCACTTTGCTGGCCCTTGCAGAGATTGCGGCCGATCTGCCCGCCGTGGCCGAACTCGATATCAATCCCCTCTATGCGGATGCCGACGGTGTGCTCGCCCTCGATGCACGGATAAGGCTGGCGCCGCCCCGGGGCGAGGGCGCGGCCCGTTTCGCCATCATGCCCTATCCGCGGCATCTGGAAGGCACCATCAAGGACCGGGAAGGCAAGCCGTTTGCCGTGCGCCCCATTCGGCCCCAGGACGCTCCCAGACTCAACGCCATGATCAGCCGGTGCGATCCCCATGACATCCGCATGCGGTTCTTTACGGCGCTGAGGAGCCTGCCCAAGACGCTCAGCGCCCGGCTGACCCAGATCGACTATGACCGGGAAATGGCTTTCGTCGCCGTGGAGCCGGAAGACGCTTGCGCATGTCATCCGGACCTGCTGGGTGTCGTGCGCCTGATGGCCGATCCGGACCGGGAGAGCGCGGAATATGCTGTCATTGTGCGCAGCGACCTCAAGGGGCGAGGCCTCGGCTTCGTCCTGATGCAGCTCATCATCGCTTATGCCCGAAAAATGGGCATCAAGCGCCTGTTCGGCGAAGTGCTGAAAGAAAACAAGCCCATGCTCGGCATGTGCGAGGAATTGGGTTTCATCCAGCACGGCGATCCGGACGACCTGTCCGTCGTCCGAGTGACTTTGGACCTTGTTTAACCGATCAGATTCGCCGCTCCCGTCTCTTCGAGGGCGTTGAAGGCCGCTTCTTCCGCCATGCCTTGGGCGAGAAGAAGGTCCTTAAAGCTCTGATCCGCATCCGTCGCGTTACGCCCAACGCCACAAGGCGGACCCGGAAAATCCGGGCCCGCCCCATTCGACACCGCTGCCGGGAAAAATCAGGCGGCGACTTTGCTTTCCAGCGAAGCCGGAACCGTACCGTCGGCAATCGTGATGTCGATCCGGCGCGGTTTCAGGTTTTCCGGCAACTCGCGCACGAGATCGATGCTCAGCAGCCCGTTGGCGAGAGTCGCATTTTGCACGATCACGTGGTCGGCCAACTGGAACCGGCGCTCGAAGGCGCGGGCGGCGATGCCCTGATGCAGGATTTCACCGGTCGGGCTCTCATCCTTGCGCTCGCCGCGGACCGTCAGCGTGGACTCTTTCACGTCCACGGACAGATCATCGGGTGAGAAACCGGCCACGGCGACGGTGATGCGATAGGCATTCTCGTCCCGGCGTTCGATATTGTAGGGCGGATAGCCGTTCGAATTGTCGAGCTGCGCGGCCGTGTCCAGCATACGGAACAGGCGGTCAAAGCCGACGGTGGAACGGTAAAGGGGGGAAAGATCATAGCGGTTCATGAGTCACATCCTCTGTTGAGCGATATGGTCCGGGTGTTTGCAAAAAGGCCAAGATCAACCGGTTGGCTCCATGAACCATCTCCATAGGGAGCATGGTTTCGAGCCCATTCATCCTGTCGAACCCGATCCCGGCGTCCGACATCACAGGAGGTGGGGGGAGCTTTTCGCCGTTCAAGCCCCTTTTTTCTCCAGGGCGCTGCGGCTTCGAAATATGAGAAGAATGATCAATAAGAGCGTCGTGACCTTGGCCGGCCACATGGGCACGGGAATCAGCAAGAAGACACCCGCAAGGGCCAGAAAGCCCCGTTCAAGGACTGTGATCGGCCCCTCGAGAAAGCCTTCCAAGGCGGCAGCGAGGGCGTAAAGAGCGCCCGCGGCCATGATCGTGATCCACGCGATCTCCAACGCCGAGCCCCCGATCAAAGGGGTCGTGGCCAGCAGGAAGGGAATGACATAGAGGCCCTTGGCGATGCGCCAGGCGGCGAGCCCGGTCGCCATGGGCGGCGTCTTGGCGATGCCGGCGGCGGCGAAGGCGGCAAGGCAGACCGGCGGCGTGACATTGGAATCCTGGGACAGCCAGAACACAACCATATGGGCGGCGAGCAGCGCCGCCGCGATCCGCGCCGGCTCGATCAGGCTGTCGCGCACCTGCACGGCAAGATCGGGCGGCACGGCGGAGAGGATGGTCCGGGCCTCGCCGGCAGGCAGGGGCGAGCCGATCGCCCCGATCTGCTCCGGAGCGGCCAACATCAAAAGCGCTTTCGCCGTTTCCGGAAGATCGCCGGAGGCGATGATGGCCACCAGATCCGCCTCCAGCATGAGGCCCTGGATCGCCGGCGCGCACAGGGTTGCCAGCACGATATAGGAGGCCGTCACCGGCAGCCCCATGCCCAGAACCAGCGAGGCAAGGGCCACGAGTACGAGAGTCAGGAACAGCGACCCGCCCGCCCAACTCGTGATCATCAGGCTGAGCGTATTGCCGAGGCCTGTTGTGTTGATCACCATAATGACAATCCCGACCGCGATGAGCAGCATGGCCGTGCCGGTCATGGTCCGGGCCGCATCGAGACAGGCCCCCATGATACCGCGAGGGCCGAGCGGCGTGGGCGACAGCCAGGACGCGCCGATCACGGCAAGAATGGCGATCCCTGCGGCATAGGTCGGCGTGAACCCGGCGATCAGCAGGCCGATCAGCACGGCCAGTGGCAGCAGGAACGGCCAGCCCCGCGCCATCACGGCTCCGAGCCTGAGCTCCGGATCCCCCTCCGCCAGACGGTCCGGCACCAGGCCTTCCCGCCGCGCCGTGATCCGCACGATGGCGGCGACGGAGAAGAAATAGAGCAGCGCCGGAATGGCCGCGACGGCGATAATGTCAAGATAGGACGTGCCCGTCAGGGCCACCATAACAAAGGCACCGGCGCCCATGACGGGCGGCATGAGCTGGCCGCCCGTGGACGCCGCCGCCTCGATGCCTGCGGCCTGGCGCGCGGGGAAACCGGCGCGGGTCATCAGTGGAATGGTCACCACGCCGGTGCTGACGGTGTTGGCGATGGCCGATCCCGTGACGGAGCCCATGAGCCCCGAAGCGACCACGGCAACGAGGCCCGGCCCCCCGGTTACCCGACCCGCGGCGAGGCGGGCCAGATCGATGATGAACCCCCCGGCGCCCGATCGCAGCAGGAAGGCGCCGAACAGGATGAACATGAACACGACCGACCAGGAGATCCGGGCAACGGGCCCGAACATGCCTTCAGCGCTGAAACTGCTCCGGAACAGGACGGTCTCGAGGGACAGGCCGGGGAAATAGAATACACCGGACAGCAGCGTTCCCCAGACGACGACATAGGTGAGGGCGATCACGCTGAGGGCGGGAACGATCCATCCCGTGGTCCTGCGGGCAAATTCAAGGGCAAGCACAAGGCCTCCGGCGCCGGCGATCCAGTCCGCCGCCGAGAGGGCGCCCTGGCGCGCGAACAGGCCGTCCTCGAACGCGATGACATAGGCCGCGAAGGCGAGGGCTGCAAGGCCGAGGACAAGGTCAAAGCCGAGGCTCAGACGGGACAGGAGGACACTGCGCGCCGGGAAGACCGGCCTCCAGAGGGCGCACAGAAATCCGAAAAGGCCAAAATGGAGGACCGCCATGGTCAGCTCCGGCAGGGTGCCGAGCGTGTTGGCGTAAAGATGCAGCGCGACCGTGCCCAGAGCGACCGCCTTGGCCGCCGGCGCCAGGGCCGCCCGGGTGCCCTCGATGGTGTTTTCCACCGGGAGAGCGGCGTCGCTCACGGTGTGCCGGTTTCGTCGGATGTGGCGAAGGCGGACGGGTCCGGCAGGGCAACGCCGGCCTCCCGGAAAAAGCGCTCCGCACCGGGATGGAGGGGCATGGGCAGACCGTCGGTTGCCGTTTGAAGATCTATATCCTTGGTCGCCGGGTGAATGGCGTTGAGCAGCACCAGATTTCCATAGAGGGTTTTAACGATTTGATAGACCGTTTCCTCGTCCACATCCGCCCGCACCGCAAGCACATTGGCCTGGGCGATGGTGGCCACGGGCTCATCCTGTCCGGGATAGGTTCCGGCGGGCACCACATGGCGGCGCCACAGGTCGAAGCGCTCGTTCACCTGGGCGAGGTCCTGATCGGAAAAGGCCAGGAGAGCAAGACCGCCGCCGCGCGCCGCGAAGGCCCGGGTCACGGCGCTGACCGGCCGGCCGGCGGGGATGTTTGCCCCATCCAGGGTGCCGTTGATCAGCGCGTCGGCGCTGGGGCCGTAACCGAGATAGGCCAGACTCATGATCTCCGGAT
Organism: Alphaproteobacteria bacterium; assembly: GCA_050331455.1. GTDB lineage: Bacteria > Pseudomonadota > Alphaproteobacteria > JAJFIK01 > JAJFIK01 > CAYUYV01. The sequence continues at coordinate 31,398 of JBHJGV010000041.1, read as the reverse complement.
CGATCCCGATGGATTGCAGGATGTAGCGGCCCGAATTTTCCGCCCCCGAATTGCGCCGCCCGAGGGCGAAGCGTTTGCCGGCAAAGCCCTTAAGGTCCGCCATGGTGCCGGTGGGTGCAAGACGCCGCACGACCAGAAAATGTTCCACATTGGGCCACAGGCCCGTCACGGCGCGGATGTTCCGATACTGGCCGTCCTTGCCCTGGGGCCCGTCGCCGCGCCAGGCCCAGGCCCCGGAGATGCCCTGAAGTATTGCGAACTGAGCCTCATTCTTGCGCATCAATGTGATGTTCTCGGCGGAGCCGGCCGAACTGATGGCGGTGAGGGAAATGCCGGTGCTGGGTGCGAGGCGAGTCTTTGTTACGGTCGCGATGGCCACCCCGACAGGATAGAATGTGCCACCTGTCGTGGCCGTTGCGAGGATGTACCCTTTGTCCTTGGGTGCCGCGTCGGCCCTGGAGGGCACCAGAGCGGCGGCCGAGGCCAGGGCGAGCGCGAGAACGCAGGCGGGCAGGGATCCGACGGCGCGGTCGAAAAAACGGAGCGGGCGGCAGACAATCCGGGCCATGGGCAAACCTTCCGTCGCAAATGGGTCATTTTGCTTTTACCCCAACCCGGCGAGTCTGCCCAGACGGGCCGAGGACCGGGCACGGGCCGCAGAGGGCTCGCCGGACGAGATGGCCAGACAACGCAGCAAGACGACAACGCAGCAAGACGACAACACGGCAAGACAGCCTGACTGGCACAGCGACCGGAACAGCCCGACTGGGATGGCCCGACTGGCATGGTTGGCAAAGATGGAGCGCATGATGGTGAGTGAGACGGCCACGGAAGACCAGGACGGCCAAGCCCAGCAGGTCCAGGACGACGATGCGCCGATGCCAGCGAATTCGCCGGCTTTGCCGGCCGCACAGAGTGCCCCGACGCCCCCGCCCGCCGTGGAGCCTCCCGGCGAGCCCGCACGGCCCGCCAATGGCGATCGTGCCGGCCAGCGGGGCGGCTTTCTAGGGCAGTCGATCTTCGGGCGGACGGTGCGGGGCCTGTTTCGCAGCCGGCGCGGGTTCGATCCCGCGACCATCCATCCGGATCTTCCCGATGCGGATCTCGACCTCGTGCGCGGCCAGATCGAGATTTCCATTGCCGCCCGGGGCGGGGAGGTGGCCGCCCGGGCCGAAGCCGCGGCGCTCGGTCGGGCCTATCTGACCCTGTCGGAGACGGGGCGGCTGCGTTTTTTCCGTCTGCTCGCGGAGCGATACGACATTGATGTCATCGCCGTGCGCCAGGCGTCGGATGCCCTTGCCGTCGCCCGGGACCCGGAGGCTGCGGCCGCCGCCCGCCGGGCCCTGCGCCAGGCGACCACGTCACCACGGATGCGCCTGTTCCTCGGATTCAATTCCCTGGACGAGGGGGTGAAGTTCCTGGTCACCATGCGCCGAGACCTCGTCGTTCTGGTGCGTCACCATCCGGAACTGCGCGCGGTCGACGACGAGCTGTTCGAATTGTTGCGCTCCTGGTTCGATGTGGGCTTCCTCCAGCTCACGCGGGTGACCTGGGACACCTCGGCCTCGCTCCTGGAAAAGCTCATGGCCTATGAGGCCGTGCACAAGATGCGCTCTTGGGAGGACCTGAAGAACCGGCTGCACACGGACCGCCGGGTTTTCGCCTTTTTCCACCCCAGCATGACTGACGAGCCGTTGATCTTTGTGCAGATCGCCCTGGTCAACGGCATGGCCGACGCGATTCCCCCGCTGCTGGAGCGTTCGGGGCGGGAGATCCGGCCGGATGAGGCCGACACCGCGATCTTCTATTCCATCTCGAATGCCCAACGGGGCCTTGCCGGCGTGAGTTTCGGGGATTTCCTCATCAAGCGGGTCGTGGAACGCCTGTCCCACTAATTTCCTAATGTCATGACCTTCGCGACCCTGTCCCCCATTCCCGGCTTCCGCCGCTGGTTGATGGCGGGGCTCGGCGCCCAGGGTGCGGATTTCCTCACGCCCGGCGAGAGTCAGGCCCTCACCAAGGCGTTCGGCGAAGCGATGACGGTTGCGGGCTTTGACGGTCTTGTGGCGGGCGGCGCCTGGCTGGAGACGGACAACGCCGCCAAGGTGCGTCCCGTGCTGATGAAACTGGTTGCGCGCTATCTGACCACCCAGCGGGGCGGGCGTGAAACCCTGCGCCGCGCCCTTGACCCGGTGACCCATTTCCACCTGACCAACGGGGCGCGCGTCGAGCGGATCAACTGGATGGGCGATCCGTCCGATAACGGACTGAGCCAGTCCTACGGCCTCATGGTGAATTATCTCTATCGCCTGTCGGACATCGAGGACAACCACGAGGCCTATCGCCTGAACGGCGAAATCCGCACCTCCAACCCGGTGCGGAACTTGGCCGGTTAGCGCCAGCGCGCGGGATCAGCCGCCCAAAACAGCGGCGACCAGCAAGAAGAATGCGCCGCCGACCAGCACCACGGCATAAATGGCGAGCACCACGCCGCCGAGCACCTGGGCGAAGCGTGCGAGGTTCAACACCATGTGGCTCTGATCCCGGTTGCCGTTCTTACGAATGAAGCGGCCGACAAAAAAAGCGCCGATGGCGGGCAGAACGCCGAAGCCGGGAAACAGACCCAGCACCGCCAGACCCGCGGCGATGACGGCGAGCGGCATATTGGAGCTGTAGGTGGAGTCCGACACGGGCCGGTCCCGATAGATCTCCGTGGCGATATCGCCCCGGGCCACGAAATTGACCCGAATCTGCGCTTCCACATTTTCGGGATTGTTCCAGTCCTGGAGACTGAATGCGTAGCGCTGCCCGTCTTCGCCGAGAATGTGCCCCTGCTGATGCTGGGCATTGTAACCGAGGACGCGGCCTGCAAGGACCTTGTCGCCCGGCCGATCATTGAGGGTGTGAAGGCTCATCCTGTCTCTCCGACTGTAAAGGGCACCCGGGCCGCCATGTCCCACACGGTCATTACGGACCCGTCATCATCCCTGTCTCGTTTCAACGCACAATGGACCGCATGCCGCAGTCATATTCCGTGTTTCATTGGTGCCGTTTGCAACCTCGAGATGCCCAAAGCGCTCAAACCCAAAGTGCCCTGAAAAGAACGAGACGTGTTGTGTGGTTTGCGATCGATCCCATCACCATCCCCAAAAGACGGCTGCGTCGCGTTTGTCTGGATGCCTTCTGCTTCAAGAGTGGCCTTCGCGCCGAGCCAAGAGGACATAGTCAATGAACTCTGTGTAGGCGAAACGGCCTGTTTTGCCAAGAAGGGGGCGCCGTCTATTCCAAAAGCCGCAATTTCTCGCAGAATAGACAGGGGGTGGGGTGGTCCCGGCATGGGGTCCGGGCTTCGTCCGACTCTTTACAAGCTGGAGAAAGGGACGTCATGGGCGTGAAACTTCTTTTGGCGCCGCTTCTTCTGTTGGCGAGTGCCCTGATCGCCGGGCTTTATGGGGCTTTCCACAATCAAGTCTCTTACACGGTATCTCCGGATTATTTCCATACCTTCAAATTTGTTCAGTTTGCCATTCCGGAGGATTTGCGCAATCGGTGGGGCGCGGCCTGGGTTGGCGTGCGGGCCTCCTGGTGGATGGGGGCGATCCTGGGGGTGCCGGTTCTTCTGTTGAGCCTGCGCGTGAAGGGCGCACACGCGTTCATCCGCACAGTGCTCATGGCGGCCCTCACGGTGGCAGCGGTCGCCATCCTGGTGGGATTGATGGCGCTCACGGCGGCCGTTCTGGTGGTCGGGCCCGAAACCGTGCCCCCTTGGATTTACCAGTTGGGCCTCAAGCGCGATGCTGCGATTCGTTTTCTGTGGGCCGCCGTGATGCATGATGCAGCCTATGCCGGCGCTTTGATCGGTGCGATTGCAGCCGGGCTGATCATCCTCAAGGCGCGCCGGACCGATCAGGGATGACGCCTGGCCGGATCATCGGGCAGAGTGACGCGGCGTCCCTGCCATTTTCGGAGAAAACCGTCCATGCTCGATTTCACAGGCAAGACCGTCATCGTGACCGGGGCAGCGTCGGGGATTGGGGAGGCCTGCGCCCATGCCTTCGGCCGGCAGGGCGCCGCCGTGGTCATGGCCGACATCGATGCGCAGAAAAACGGGGCCGCTGCGGACGGTGTCGTGAAGGAGACCGGGGCAAAAACCCTGGCCGTTCAATGCGATGTCGCAGACGAGGGTGGCTGTGCCCGGCTGGTCGAGCAGGCCGTGGAACAGTTCGACCGCGTGGATGTGCTCATCAACAATGCGGGCGTTATCGCGCCGGGGACGATTCTCGACCTCGACCCGGCCGATTTCGACCGGGTCATGGGTATCAATCTGCGGGCCTGTTTCATCCTGACCCAGATCGTCGCCCGGCACATGGTGGAGGAAGGGACTAAAGGCGCGATCGTCAATATGTCGTCGCTGAACGCCGTGCTCGCGATCCCCAATCAGGTGGCCTATGTCACCTCCAAGGGCGGCCTGCAACAGCTTACCAAGGTCTCGGCCCTCGGTCTTGCCGACCATGGCATCCGCGTCAATGCGGTGGGGCCCGGCTCCATCATGACCGACATTTTGAAAGTGGTGATGACGGACGATGCGGCCCGGCGCAACATCCTCTCGCGCACGCCCCTGCGCCGGGTGGGCGATCCTGCCGAGGTGGCGTCCGTCGCCCTGTTCCTCGCCAGCGACATGGCGTCCTATATCACCGGGCAGACGATCTTCCCCGATGGCGGCCGCGCGGCCCTCAACTACACGGTACCGGTCCATGACTAAGGCAAGACTGGCTGTCGACATCGGCGGCACCTTTACCGATGTGGTCGTGGAACGGGCGGACGGCGCGCGGGTGACATCCAAGGTGCTGACCACCCATGGCGACCCGGGCGAAGGCGTGCTGGACGGCGCGGCGCGCGCGCTGGGCGATGCCGACCTTCAGCCCCAGGACATTACCGTCATCATCCATGGCACGACGCTGGCCACCAATGCCCTCATTGAGCGGCGCGGTGCGGTGACGGCTCTTCTGACGACGGAAGGGCACCGGGACAGCCTGGAAATGGCCTACGAGAACCGGTTCGAGCAATACGATATCAATATTGACCGGCCCAAACCCCTTGTGCCCCGGTGGTTGCGTCTGCCCGTCCGGGAGCGGATGAACAAGGATGGACGGGCCCTGATCCCCCTGGAGAACGCCTCCGTGGAGGCCTGCCTGCCGATCCTCGACCGGGAGGGCGTGACCAGCGTCGCGATAGGCTATCTCCATGCCTATGCCAACGGGGCCCATGAACAGCGCACGGCGGACATCCTGGCCGCGGCGCGGCCGGACCTGTCCATCACGCTGGCGAGCCAGGTGGCGCCGGAAATCCGGGAATATGAGCGCTTGTCCACGGCGGTGGCCAATGCCTATGTCCGCCCCCTGATGGAACGCTATCTGCGCCGGCTCGACGGGGAACTGCGCCGGCGCGGATTCGTCTGCCCGTTCTATCTGATGACCTCCGGCGGCGGCCTCGCGACTCTCGATACGGCGGCCCGCTTCCCCATCCGGCTCGTGGAATCCGGGCCGGCCGGCGGGGCCGTGCTGGCCGCATCCGTTGCCCGGGAGTGCGATCTGCCGGAGCTGCTCTCATTTGATATGGGCGGCACGACGGCCAAGATCTGCATGATCGACGGCTACACACCGCTCACCTCACGGACCTTCGAGGTGGACCGGACCTACCGATTCAAGAAGGGCTCCGGCCTGCCGGTGCGCATCCCCGTGATCGAAATGGTGGAGATCGGTGCCGGCGGCGGCTCCATCGCGCGGGTGGATAAGCTGGGCCGGCTCCAGGTGGGTCCGGAAAGCGCGGGCTCCGAGCCCGGGCCGGTGGCCTATGGCCGAGGCGGCACAGCGCCGACCGTGACGGATGCGGATGTGGCCCTCGGTAAGATCGTGCCGGATCGCTTCGCCGGCGGACGGATGCCCCTCGACGCGGATGCGGCCCGCGCCGCCGTCGGGCAGGCCGTGGGCACGCCCCTGGGCCTCGAAGGCATCGCCGCGCCATTCGGCCTGGCCGAAGTGGTGGATGAGAACATGGCTTCGGCCGCGCGGGCCCATGCGGTGGAATGGGGGCGGGACATCGCGTCGAGGGCCATGGTGGCCTTCGGCGGCGCCGCCCCGCTCCATGCCGCCCGGCTTGCCGAAAAGCTCGGCATAAGGACCGTCGTGGTGCCGATCGATGCCGGAGTTGGATCGGCTGTCGGCTTTCTGCTTGCACCGGCGGCCTATGAAGTCGTGCGCAGTCGGCCCATGGCCCTTGAGGCCTTTGATGCCGCGGCGGTGAACGCGCTTTATGCGGCCATGCGGGATGAGGCGAGCGGCGTCGTGCGCGGGGCCGCCGGTGACGCGGCGCTCACCGAGACGCGTCAGGCCTTCATGCGCTATCGCGGCCAGGGCCACGAGATCGCCGTGGCGGTGCCGTTCGACCGCGCGGATGCCGGCGCCGCCGAGGCGCTGGCCCGCGGCTTCGAGGCGGCTTATGAGGGTCTTTACGGGCGCACCATTCCCGGTATGGGGATCGAAATCCTGACCTGGACCCTGACCCTGTCCGGGCCCCGACCGCCGGCCCGGACGGCGCCGCGCGTAGAGGGCCGGCCAGCACCGCCGGCGGGCGCGCGCCACCGCGTGTTCGATCCGCCGCGGGCGGAGGAGCATGACTACGCCGTCTATGACCGGTCGACCCTGGCGCCCGGCGAAACCATTCGGGGGCCGGCTCTGATCGTCGAGGACCAGACGACCACGGTGGTCACCTCTTTGTTCGATGCCACGGTCAACGGTTTAGGCTATCTTATCCTTACACGGACGGAGGGTGGCCGATGACCATGGGCCAGACGGGCGGCATGGACGAAATCCGCTTTCAACTCATGTGGAACCGGATGATCGCCGTGGTGGAGGAGCAGGCCCAGACCCTGATCCGCACGGCCTTCTCAACGACGGTGCGCGAGGCGGGGGACCTGTCCGCCGGTGTCTTCGACCGCCAGGGCCGCATGCTGGCCCAGGCGGTCACGGGGACGCCGGGCCATGTCAATGCCATGGCCGCATCCGTGGGGACTTTTCTCGCACGCCATCCCCTCGACAGTCTGCGGGACGGCGACGTTCTGATGACGAACGATCCCTGGGACGGTACGGGCCATCTCAACGATTTCACCGTGGTGACGCCCGTGTTCCGACGGGGCAGGGCCATCGCCCTCTTCGCCGCCACGTCCCACATCGCCGATGTGGGCGGGCTCGGCTTCGGGCCCGATGCGCGCCAGGTGTTCGAGGAGGGCCTGCTGATCCCCATCGACTTCCTGTTCCGGCAGGGTGCGGTCAATGGGACCCTGGTGGGCATCATTCGCGCCAATGTGCGCGATCCCGTGGCGGCCGAGGGCGATCTTTATTCCCTCGCGGCCTGCAATCGCATTGGGGTGGAGCGTCTTCTGGCCATGCTGGATGAGTTCGGGCTAGAGGATGTGGACGCCGTCGGTGAGCGGATCATCGAGAATTCGGCCCGCGCCATGGCCCTGGAAATCGCCCGTGTGCCGGCGGGCACCTATCGCAACAGCATGCGGATCGACGGCCATGGCGACCCGGTGGATCTCGTGGCGACCGTCCGGGTTGAGGCCGAGACGATACAGGTGGATTTTGAAGGCACGTCGCCGGTCCAGCCCCTGGGCGTGAATGTGCCGCTGACCTATACCCAGGCTTATGCCTCATTCGGCGTGCGCTGCGTGATCGGAGGCGATGTGCCGAACAATGCCGGTTCTCTCGGTGTGATCACCGTCTCGGCGCCGGAGGGGACGATCCTGAACGCGCCCCGGCCCGCGGCGGTGTCCGCGCGCCACACGGTCGGGCAGATGCTGCCCGATGTGGTGCTCGGCGCGCTGCACCAGGCCATTCCCGAGCGCACGCCTGCCGAGGGCGCTTCCTGCCTCTATCTCCCGGTGCTGATGGGGGGGGCGGGCGTGGCGCCCGGGGCGAGCGGTGAACCCTTCGTGATCAATCCGTTCTACACGGGCGGTACCGGCGCCCGGCCGTCGAAGGACGGCCTGTCCTGCACGGCCTTTCCGTCCGGCGTGCGCAACACGCCCGTGGAGATCAACGAGACCACGGCCCCCATTCTCATGTGGCGCAAGGAATTCCGGCCCGACTCCGGCGGCACCGGGTGCCATCGGGGCGGCCTGGGCCAGGTCATGGAGTTCGAGCATGCGGACGGTGCCGTAATGGCCGTCTCGAAGATGTTCGACCGGGTTACGCATCCGCCCCGCGGACGGGACGGCGGCGGAGCCGGCGGCACGGGCGGTGCGCAGCTCTCGGACGGTACGGTATTGGCTGGCATGGGCCGCGACACGGTGCCCGGCGGGCGGCGCTTCATTGTGGAAACGCCGGGCGGGGGCGGTTTGGGTGATCCCCGATCCCGGGACCGGATCGATGTGGCGGAGGACGTGCGCGCGGGCCTCGTCAGCCGAGAAGCAGCCAAGACTGATTACGGGTTCGAGGAGGACGGGTAACCGTCAATTCCCGTTAAACGTATACGGCTCGACCAGGAAATTCAGGAACGGGATGTCCACGAAGAACAGGACCGCCGTAAACAGTCCCAGTGCCACCACGTAAATCATGAAGCGGCGCTCGTGGTAGAGCTTTTCGGGACGCTGAGCCACGCTGTCGCGGCGCATACCGATGGAGAGATACCAGACGAACAGAAGGGCAAAGCCCGGCATCGTCAAAAGGAACTCGACCCGATACTTGATGAGGAAGACGCCGAAGAAAAAGGCCGACGAGACGGCATAGAAAACGGCCGACAGAAGCAGGGTTTCTTCCGTGTAGTAACGGAAGGATCGCCGATATAGGCCAGCCCGCTCCGGATCATCAATGTAGCGATATTCGGAAAACCGCTTCACGGCCATGAGGTAGGCCCCGCCCATCCAATAGGCGAGCAGGATTGAGGACGGGGGAATGACCGTGACCGCCACGGCCGTCCATCCCAACATGAAGCGCAGCGGATTGTTCACCGACTCCGAAAGGACATCGAGGAACATGCGGTCCTTGGTCCGAATGGGCCGGATATTGTAGGCGAGGCTCATGAGGACGAGTGCGACTGCAAACGCAAAATAGATCGGGCCCAGCAGCAAGGCGAGGCCGAGCCCGATTGCATTCAGGATGGCCCACTGACTATAGATCATGCGCGCGTTGAGCCGGCCGGCGGCGGAGGGGCGGTCTTTCTTCAGCGGGTGGAAGCGATCGAATTCGGCATCAAGCCATTCATTGATGGTGTAGTAAGCGGAGGCGATGGCGCAGGTCGAAACGATGGCCGTCAAGACGCGGGCGACGAGTTCGGGCGTCAGCGTGGCGCCGCTGAGCACAAACGCCAAGGCGATGCCCGGCAACATGAAGATGTTCTTGAACCAGTGACCGGGCCGGGCCACCGATATGAGATCACTAATCACGCTCGCCGGTGCTTCCCTCGCCGTGTGTTCCTGTGCCGGGTTCGAACTCACCATCCATTGGATTCCGACTTGCGATGCTCGCGTGGCCAGCGCGATCCGGCCGGACCATGGCTGCCCGAGACCGGGTGGCCTTTTAGGTCCCGGTCAACGGGATCGACGAGCAAGAATGCTTTGAAAAACTCGCGCAGATCGTGAGAGGCTCAAGACTTTACCCTGGCACCCCCCATCCCTAAGTGACCGTTACCATGGTGATGGAAACGGTCAAGTTAGAACGTATCCCCACAGTCTATTCTTAATTAAAGCGGTCCGAGTCAGCGCTGTTTTCAATTCGGAGTCGCTATCGCCGACCCTTTCCGGCGGGCATCAAGTGCCGTATACACTCTGACATGCGGGTTTGGTTTGCTGGGCGGTTGGGGCGTGGGGTCCTCAGATGGGTCATACCGGCCACTTTTAAGCGAGCCCCACCCTCTCATCGAGTCCTTGGGGAGGCCGGTAGCATGCGCCCAGCGCACTTCGTGACGTGCCTTTTGATGGTGATCCTCGCGGCCTGCCGCCATGCCTCTGAGCCAGCGCCGGATGGGATGGCCGCCTATGAGCGCCTCGCTCAAGATCATACGGCCCTATTCCCACTGCCCCTGACCGGTCCGACCAAGATCACCAGTGATTTCGGCAGGCGCCGCGGTGTGCGGGGGGCTGCGGGATCCGTTCACAACGGGATCGATCTCGCCGCACCGCGCGGGACGAGCATCCATGCGCCCGCCGGCGGGCGGGTGCGAGACGTCGGTCATGACCGGCGCGGCTACGGTACCTATGTCAGCGTGGCCCACCCGGACGGCTATGTGACGCTTTATGCTCACTTGAAAGCGGCAAGCGTTGCCGCGGGCGACGTCGTCCAACGGGGCGAGGTCATCGGGCAGGTGGGCATGTCGGGCAACGCGACCGGCCCCCACCTGCATCTCGAAGTGCGACAGCACGGGATGCTGCTGGACCCCAAAACCACCTTTGACCTGAAGGGGCTCGAACACCAGCCGGTCTTTGCCGCCCTTTTCTGAAGCCTCGCGGGGCCGCCGGCCGGTCCGGTCAGCCCGTGGACTGGGCCCGGACATCCAGACCCAACTCCCGCACCTTGCGATACAGCGTTGAACGGCCGATGCCGAGCCGCCGCGCAACCTCGGACATGTGCCCCGCATAGCGATCAATGGCGAGGCGGATCATCTCCCCCTCAATGTCCTCAAGCGTGCGCATATGACCACTCTCATCGACGATGCGGATGCGCCGGCGGTCACCACCCTCCGCATCCGGAGTGCCCTGATCGCCCAGACCGTTGTCCTGGAGTTCTGACGGCGCGCCGGCCATGGGATCCGCGCCGGTGCCGGGCGCGACAAAGGGAACCGGCATGCCGGCCGAGGCGGGGCTGACGGGACCGGACCGGATCGCGGCCCGCCCTGTCCCGTCGGCCCCGAAGGCGGGAGACGGGAACACCGGGCGGGCAATGTCCGCCGACGCCGCCGGTCGCTGGTCATTCCCGGCCCACTCCCCCTTCGACACCCGCGCAAATTGGGCGATCTGGGGGAAATCCTCGATGGTCAGGCGCTCGCTGTCGCTCAGCACGACGGCGCGGAACACGGCGTTTTCGAGCTGGCGCACATTGCCCGGCCAATCATAGCGGCACAGAAGATCCAGCGTTTCCCCGTCTATGCCGCTGACCTTTTTGCCCTCTTCGGCCGCAAAGCGGCGCATGAACAGGTCGATCAGATCCGGAATGTCGGCGGCCCGGTCCCTCAACGAGGCGACCTCGATGGGGAACACATTGAGCCGGTAATAGAGATCTTCGCGGAAGGTTCCGTCCCGCGCCATGGCCAGCAGATCCCGATTGGTCGCCGAGATGAACCGGATATCCACCTTGATCGGTTTCTTCGCGCCCACCGGATCGATTTCGCCTTCCTGAAGGGCGCGCAGCAGCTTCACCTGCATGTCGAGGCGCAGTTCGCCGATCTCATCCAGGAACAGCGTGCCGCCATTGGCCTCCTGGAACTTGCCGGCATGCTTTTCCATGGCGCCGGTGAAGGCGCCTTTCTCGTGGCCGAACAGGATGCTCTCCACGAGGTTTTCAGGGATCGCGCCGCAGTTCACGGTGACGAAGGGCTTGCCGGAGCGCTCGCTCTCGCCCTGGATGGCCCGGGCGATAACCTCCTTGCCGACTCCGCTTTCCCCGCCGATCAGGATGGGAATGTTGGAGGCGGCGGCGCGGCGGCCGAGCCGGATGACCTGCTGCATGGCCGGGCTCTTGGCCACGATGTCCTCGAAGGTCAGCTTGCCCTTTTGGCGTTTGGTCAGGCGGGAAATCTCGGAACTGAGGGCATTGAGCCGCAGCGCGTTCTGAATCGAGACCTGGATCCGCTCCGGCGCCGCCGGCTTGACCATGAAATCATCCGCACCCGCTCGCATGGCGCCGACCACGGTATCGATGCCTCCCTTGGCCGTCAGCACAATGACGGGCAGGTGAGGGCGCTTGGGCTTGATGTCACTCAGGACCGCGATGCCATCCATTTCCGGCATCACGAGGTCCAGCATGACAAGGGCCACGTCGCCGCCCTGGGGACCGTTCAGAATCTCGACGGCTTCCCGTCCGCCGCCGGCCTGGAGCACCTTGTGCCCCAGCCGTGTGACCACGCTTTCGATCAAGCGCCGCTGGGTCGGGTCGTCGTCAACGATAAGGATATTCTGGACCATAAGTCCCCGGCCTCTCTCTGGTGAGCCCTTGGCGTTTCCGCACGGATTGTTTCGGTCTGTCCGCGATCCTCTTGGCGGGGCCATACGGTGCGGACCGAAAACCATCCATGGGGAACCGCCGGAACTGCCTCACCCCCATCAGCAGGCGGAACGTGGGCGGGTCTCCATCAACATGGGTTTCGATGGACTGTGTCCCGAATTGGTAAAGAGGGAATTAACCAGTGGCCCGATTCGGGATCAGACGGGCCCCGTCGCCCTGACCCCGTCGCCCTGACCCCGCCGCCCTGGGCACGCCACGCTTTGCGCCAAAATGAGTTTCGCCGCAGACTGCGGCAGCGGGCGCAGACGGGGAGGTAAGCCATGGCTGATCAAAGCGATGTGGAGAAAAGCCTCGGGATCGGGCGGCCGGAGCGCGGCACGGCCTTCGGCCGGCTCCCGCTGGCCATTGTCGTTCTGGCTGTGCTGGGCACGGTCGCGGCCCTGGTTCTGTGGCCTGATCCGCCGGTGGAGTATGAGACCGAGACGATCGCCCGGGGCGACCTTGTGGTGTTCGTCACCGCGACGGGCAATCTGCGGCCCACGGTCTCAATTGACGTGGGCGCCGAGGTTTCGGGCCTGATCGAGGCGGTGTTGGTCGATTTTAATGATCCGGTGAAGGCGGGCCAGGTGCTGGCCCGGCTCGACACCGAGCAACTCGAGGCCCAGGTCACCCAGTCCCAGGCTGCCCTCGACCAAGCAGAAGCCGCCGTGATCGAAGCCGAGGCCACCCTGGTCGAGGCGCGTCTGGAGCGGGACCGCCTCGTGTCGCTCAATCGGCGGGACAATGCCTCGATCCAGCAGGTCGACCGGGCGATTGCGAGCTTCCGGCGCGCCGAGGCGGGCGTGACGCGCGCCCAGGCCCAGGTGGACAGCGCCCGAGCGCAATTGCGACTCAACCAGTCCGGCCTGGAAAAGGCGGAGATCCGCTCGCCCATCGACGGAATCGTCCTCGACCGTCTTATAGAACCGGGCCAGACCGTGGCTTCCAGTTTTCAAACCCCGCATTTGTTCACGATTGCCGGGGATCTGGCCGTCATGGAACTGGAGGTCGATATCGACGAGGCCGATATCGGCCAGGTCCAGGCGGGTCAGCAGGCGGATTTTCGCGTCGATGCATACACGGGCCGGACCTTCCGGGGGGAAATCGTCTCGGTGCGCAACGCGCCGAAGGAAACCAACGGTGTCGTCACCTATGAAGCGGTCCTGGCCGTCGAAAACCCCGATCTGGCGCTCAAGCCGGGGATGACGGCGACGGCCGATATCGTGGTGCAAACCGTGCGCCGGGCCCTGCTGGTTCCCAATGCGGCTCTGCGTTTCACGCCTCCCATCCTGCGCGAGGCGATCCTGAAGGCCGATGCCGGTCTTATGCGCGGGGAGCGGGCTGTGCGTGTCTGGGTGCCCGGGACGGCGGGCGCTCTCCCGGAGGCCCTGCTTGTGGAGACGGGGCCGAGCGATGGCCGGCACACCGTTCTGATGGATGGCAAACTGTCCGAAGGCGACACGGTCCTTGTCGACGTCAAGCGCCCGTCGGAAGGGACCGGCCGATGACCGCCGATGGTCAGCCTCTCATCGCGTTCCGCGAGGTCTCCCGCGTCTATGGCGAGGGGGAAACGGAAGTGCGTGCCCTCGACCGGGTCAGCCTGACCATCGAGGACGGAGACTTTGTCGCCGTCATGGGGCCCTCCGGGTCCGGAAAATCGACGGCCATGAACATAATTGGCTGCCTCGATACGCCCACCGGTGGGGCGTATCTCTTCCGCGGCGTCTCGGTCGGCACTCTCGACCGGCGACAACGGGCCCTATTGAGGCGGTTTTACATCGGTTTCGTGTTTCAGGGCTTCAACCTTCTCAAGCGCACGAGTGCCTTGCGCAATGTGGAAATGCCCCTGATTTATCGCGGCCTTCCCGGGGCCGAGCGCCGTGCCAAGGCCATGGAGGCCCTGCGGCTGGTCGGGCTGGAAGGAAGGGAGCACCATTCGTCCTCGGAACTGTCGGGCGGACAGCAGCAGCGTGTCGCCATCGCCCGCGCCCTCGTGACCCAGCCTGAAGTTCTGGTGGCGGACGAACCCACTGGTAACCTCGACTCCGAGCGCAGCCACGACGTCATGCGGCTTATTGAGCGGATCAACCGGGAACAGGGCGTCACCGTCGTTCTGGTCACCCACGAGCCCGACATTGCTGCCTATGCCAAGCGGGTCATCCTGTTCCTGGATGGCCATGTGGAAGCGGACGAGCGTAAGGCGGGTCCCGACGGGGAGGGCGTGTGATGAACTGGACCAATCTCACCCTGGCCTGGAGGGAGATCAACGCCAACATCATGCGCTCGGTGCTGACCTGCCTGGGCATCATCATCGGCGTCGCGGCCGTCATTGTGATGGTCAGCGTCGGCGAGGCGGCGACCGCCAATGTCACCCAGGAGATCGCGGGGCTGGGGCGGAACATGCTCGTCGTCCAGCCTGGCCAGCGCCAGCGCGGCGGCCAGTTCATCCCTGCCAAACCCTTCGAGGAAGCAGATGTGGAGGCGATCCGGGACCAGGTGCCGGGCGTGGCGGACGCGGCCGCAATCGCCCTGCGGAACGTGCAGCTCGTGTTCGGCAACGAGAACTTCGGCACCACGATCTGGGGGACGGAAACCGCCTATTACGACGTCCGGGACTGGGATGTGGTGCTCGGCCGCCGTTTCACGCCCCTGGAGGTGCGCAGCGGCCGGCCGGTCTGCGTGCTCGGCGAAACGCCGCGCAAGGCCCTGTTCGGCTTCCGCAATCCCTTGGGCGAATCCATCCGCATGGGGTCCGTCACCTGCGAGATCATCGGCGTGATGGAGGCGAAGGGTGCCAATACCTTCGGCCAGGACCAGGACGATTTCGTCCTCGCGCCCATCCGGCTGGTCCAGCGGCGACTCATCGGGAACCGCGATGTGGCCTTCATCATGGTGTCCGCCCAGACCGAGGACGTCACGAACGATGTGAAGGCGTCGATCGAGGGCCTGATGCGGGAGCGGCGCAAGGTGGGCGTCGGTCAGCCGGACGATTTCACGGTGCAGGATCTGAAGGAAGTATCGAACATCCTGTCTCAGGTCACGGGCATCCTGACGATTTTCCTGTCCGCCGTCGCCGCGATCAGCCTGCTGGTGGGCGGTATCGGGATCATGAACATCATGCTGGTGTCTGTGACGGAGCGCACGCGGGAGATCGGCATCCGCCTCGCCATCGGCGCCCTGGAGCGGGACGTCCTCGCCCAGTTTCTGGTGGAGGCGGTCATGCTGTCCGCCTTCGGAGGGATCATCGGGGTGACCCTCGGCCTGGGGCTGACCTGGATCGGCATGCAGATCCTGGGCTGGCCTTTCATCGTGAATCTGATGGCCGTTTTCGGCGCCGTGTTCTTCTCCGCCGCCATCGGCGTCATTTTCGGGTTTTTCCCCGCACGGCGCGCCGCCCAACTCGATCCGATCGAGGCCCTGCGGTATGAGTGAAGACGCAAGCGACGGGCCGATCCCCACAGTCCGTGTTCCGTCCAAGCTGTGCCATATAGGGCTGCCAGAGATCACGAGGTGCTGAAACAGCAGCGAGGTGCCGTCCCGATGGGCAAGGCCCACGCATCGGGGTGCGACGGGGACAACGGCGGGGAGGGTGTGCGTGAGCGTTTCGGAACTGCAAGAGTGGACGGCCCGGATACCCTGGCCCCTGGTGGCGCTGGGTGGCGCCGTCATATTTCTGTTATGGCTGGCCCGAGAACCGGCCAAGGCCTTGATCAATGCTGTCTTTCGGCGAATCGCGGCGGGTTTTCTTGTGCTGGGGCGCGGCATCCGCAGCGTGCGGGCTTCGGTTTTGGAGGGCGCCCGGGACCAGGCGCACCGGTTCAATATCGAGCGCGCCGAGCGGCGGGCCGACGCCCATGGCATGGCGGTCGGCTCCTTTGCCGAGCGGGACCTGGAGCGCATGTCCATGGCGCTCGAGGACATCAAGGGCCGCATCGCCGACACGGGCGAAGGGGCCGTCAATGATCTGGAGGCGGCCCAGAAGCGCCAGCGCACGGTCATTTCCCAAACCCGGCGCGATTTCGAGCGCCTGACCAGGGCCATCGAACGACGACAGCAGGGGCTGGAAACGATCCGCACCCGTATGGACGCCTTTCACAAGAGCCTCGAAGACTACCGCGCCCTTCTGGAGCGGCCCGAGCGCAAGGATGCCATGAAGCACGGCGCCGTCATGGCCACTTTCCTGGTTTCTATCCTGACGATCCCGCTGATCGCCGGGGGCGGGCTGCTCAATTTCCAGCTCATCGCCCGGCCCATGGCGGAAATCGTCGGCAGTTCCCTGAATGTCGCCGGATACCCGATCTATCAAATCGCGGCCCTGGTGATGATCGCCTTGGAGGCGGCGGCGGGCATCATCTTTTTCGATGCCGTGGGGGTGACGCGCCTGTTCGGCATTCGCGAGCGGATCCAGGACGAACAGGTGCGCCGGGGCCTCGCCATCGGCGCCGGTGTGCTCTTGTTGGTGCTGGCCTGCCTGGAGGCGGGCCTGGCGGTGGTGCGCGAATTCATTCTGGCGGGCGAGCGGGCGGCCGAGGCCCAATTGCTGGGCGCCGCGCCGGCCTTGGGTGAAAGCGAAGCCGGCGGCGGTCAGCTCAATCTCATCAGCATGGCGGTGCAGGCGACCTTGGGCTTCATTATCCCGTTCCTCCTGGCCCTGATCGCCATTCCGCTGGAGCTGTTCATCGAGACCATGCCGATCGTCGTCGGCTTCACCTATGGCCATGTCATTCTGGGGCCGATTCTCGTGCTCTGTCTGGCCGTGGGCGTGATCTTCCAGATCGTCGGGCGCATCCTGCTTACCGTCTATGACGTGGTCATCTTCCTGCCCGAGAAGATCCGGCAGACCGTGGTGCTGCTGTCCGGGGGCCGTCGTCGCAGCGCGGAACGGGCCGCGGGGCAGAGCGCGCATGGGGGCGGGGTCCAAGGGGAGACGGCACCGTGACACAGCTTTCAAGACGCGCAGTCCTGCCGGTGCTGGCCGGCGCGCCCCTGGCCCTTGCGGGCTGCACCGGTGGCCAGGACACGGCCCGCGCGCTCTACATCCTGCTGGATTTTTCCGGCACCTATTATCGGCAGATCCCCCGCTGCATGACGGCGGTGCGTGCCCTGGTGGCACGCATGAACCCTTTCGACCAGATGGTCGTGGCGCGGATCGACAATTGCAGCTTTTCCAACGAGTCCGTGTTGCTGCGTTTCCGCCTGCCGGACACGCCTTCGGCGGCGACGCGGATGAAGCTTGCCATGGGCCAGGAGCTGGAGCGCATCGAGCGCAATGCCCTGCGCACGGGATATACGGATATTATCGGCGCGCTCTATCAGGCGTCGGCGGAACTGCGTGCGACCCGGGCCCGGGAGCGGGCCGTCGTGATGTTCACGGATCTTGTGCAGGACCTGTCGCCGGACTGCCGAACCGGGCGGGACGAAATGCCGAACATGTCGGGCATCACCGCCGTGGCGGCCAATGTCATTATTCTCAACGAGGCCCAACCTCAGGCCTATTTCGACCGGCTCCAGGCCTGGGAGACCCGGTTCCGCAGCGCGGGTGCCAAGGATTGGGTCGTCGTGCGCGACCCCCTGGGCGTGCGGGATCTGTTCGGGGCGTTCTGAAATCGCTCGCAAAAGAAGCCATGGAAACAGGGTATGTGGCTTTTGATGCGAAGGGAGCTTTCCGGTCTTGTCTTGATGACAATCCCCATCGGGACGTAGGGTTAAGCGCATAAGCCGAGTGATGAATTTCAGAACACGGGAGCGCGAAGCACCATGACCGGTTTCAAAATATACCGCATCGGCCTTGCCGTCGCGGCCGTTCTGTCCATCGGCCTCGTTCAGTCCACACGGGCGGCCAGCCCATCCGACATTCCGCTCGATCCGCCGCGTTTCGAAGTCGATGCGCACACGCTTGCGCGCCTGCCGCAAAAAGATCGGGCGGATGTCGAAGACCTCATTGATGACATCAACCGCAAACGGCGTGACGCGGCCGAAGATATGCAGCGTGCGGCCGAGGATCGGGCGCGGGGCAAAGCGGAAAAGGCGGCCGAAAGGGAAGCCGACGCTGCCGAGACGTGGGCGGACGCCAAATCCGATGCGGCCCGTGTGGCAAGCCTGCTTGCCGGACAGGGCGATCCCGGGCCGGACCATCTGCCGACGGAGCAGGGATCTGCCGACCGAAGCATGGTCGAAGCGCCGAGCGAGGCTGACCGAAACGGGCGGCTGGGCGTCGATGCGGCCATTGCCAATGCCACCAAGCAGGAAGGCGATTTTACCCTCAAGGCCGCCAGGATCGTGACCCAGTATGCGGATGGCCGATTGACCCTCTGGATCGAGGATCATGGCACGCGGACGGGCAAGGCGCTCGACCGGGCGGGGAACCGGGAAGTCGCTCTGTGGCAGGATGGACGGACCTATGTCAAGCGGCTCGATACGGGCGAGACCTATGTGTCCCCGTTCCGCCTGCGCGATATGGAGCCTGGTCCCTTCGCCACGACACCAGCCCGCCAGTTGATCCAGTCCGGCCACTATGAGCGGATTGGCGCGTGCACGGCCGCCGGACAAGCCGGAGAACTGTGGCGCTATCGCCTGCCCATGGCCGGCGCCAAGGGCTATGCGGAAGGATGCCGGGCCAACGGCCTTGAACTGAAATGGACCGAATTCGATGGGAACGGCGGCTCCGAAACCGTTCGAGAGGTCGTCGAGATTGAAATCGGCGCCCAAATCCCATCCCACATCGCAGCCCTCGCGCAGGAGGCACGTTAGACCGCAGACCGTCCTTCGCAACATTCCGGTTGCGCCTGTCCCTGGAGCCTGGCCATGCCCATCCCTTTGATCCGCCTGCACCATGTGAACATCACCATGCCGCCGGAAAGGGAGGCCGAGTGCCTCGCCTTTTACGGCGACATATTGGGCCTGGAGCGGATCCCCAAACCGCCTCCCCTCGACGCCCGGGGCGGAGGATGGTTCAAGCTCGGCAATGTCGATCTCCATGTCAGTCGTGAGACGGGGGCGGACGGCTCCCTCAGCAAGCGGCATATCTGTTTGCAGGTGGAGGATCTGGCCGCCGCCCGGGCCCATCTGGAGGCGGCGGGTGTGAGCCTGGAACCGGAAGAGACCGAGCCCTATGGCATGGTGCGCTTTTTCTTGCGGGATCCGGCGGGCAACAAGCTGGAAATCGCTCAGGCTGCGGCGTAATGCCCTCGGATCGGCTCGTCTTGCGCCGGATCCACCGCGATCGACGCCGTCGATGAAAAAATTTTGACACTATCGATTTTACAAATCCTATCGACTTTTCTACGGTCCAAGGCCCGTTGTGGCGGCGCGGTGAGGCGCCGCTGCACGGCTTGGACCGCCACCGATGTGGATCTGATCTTCAGCGCCCACTCCGAACGGCCCGCCGTGGCCGAGGTCTGCGCCTTCGACGATGCTCGCGAACAATTTGTCCAGGATTTCGTCGCCGCATGGACTAAGGTCATGCAAGGCGACCGCTTTGATCGCCGCCTGGACGGATAAACGTTTACACGCACTCGGATTGCCCCCGCATGTCCTCCGCCAATCCTGTCTTTTGCGCCCTCGACACTCCGGATCTCGACACCGCGCTCGATCTTGCGCGTCGCATCGGGCCCCATGTGGGTGGGTTGAAGCTTGGCCTCGCGTTTTTTGTGGCACAGGGGCCGGAGGGAGTGCGACGGGTGGCGGCGCTCGGCGTGCCCCTGTTTCTTGATCTCAAGCTCCACGACATTCCCAATACCGTGGCGGGGGCCGTGCAGTCCGTGGCCGGGCTCGCGCCGGCGTTCCTGACCCTCCATGCGTCGGGGGGCGGGGTCATGATGGCGGCGGCGGCAGAGGCGAAGGATCGGGCGCCGGGCCTTGAGGCCTGTACGCTGCTTGGGGTTTCGGTCCTGACCAGCCTCGACGGCGCCGACCTGGAGGCGACGGGATTTGCGCCCGATGTGCCGGCCCAGGTTCTGCGATTGGCGCATCTTGCCCGGGCGTCGGGCTTGGGCGGGCTGGTGTGCAGCCCCCAGGAGCTGGCGGCCGTCCGCGCGGCCATTCCGCGACCCTTCACGCTGATGGTGCCCGGGGTCAGGCCCGCCGGCGCGGCGTCAGGGGACCAGAAACGGGTTATGCCGCCCCGTGAGGCGATCCTTGCCGGCGCCGACCGGCTGGTCATCGGCCGACCCATCACGCAAGCTGCAGATCCGGCCGCCGCCGCCGCGCGCATCGCGGAGGAGGTTGAGGCCGCCCTCGCGGAACGACAGGCCAATGACCTTTGACACAGCCACTCTCGAGATCAAGATCTGCGGGCTGTCCACCGCCGAAACCGTGCGCGCGGCCCGGGCCGCCGGTGCGGACTTCCTGGGTTTTGTGCTCTATCCCAAAAGCCCCCGGGCCGTGACGCCGGAACAGGCCAGCGCCCTCATTGAGGCGGGCCGGGCGGCAGAGGGCACGGGCCAGAGCGTTGCCCTGGTCGTCGATGCAACCGACGCCGAACTCAAAACCCTTACGGCCAAAATGGCTCCCGACTGGATCCAGCTCCACGGGTCTGAAACACCGGAGCGGGTGACCGCCGTCAAGGCGCTCACGGGCCGGCCAGTCATCAAGGCCCTGGCGGTGGCCGACCGCGACGATCTTGCCGGCGCCAAGGCGTTTTCCGAGGTCGCCGACCGCCTGCTTCTCGACGCCAGGCCGACCGCCCCGGCGGGCGACGGCGGCCACGCCTTGCCTGGGGGCAATGGCCTGTGCTTTGACTGGTCCATTCTTGATGGATGGAGCGCGCCGGTGCCATGGCTGCTTGCCGGCGGCCTGAACCCGAAAACCGTGGCCGACGCCATCGCCCGAACCGGCGCGCCCGGCGTTGACGTGTCCTCGGGTGTGGAGGCGAGCCGGGGCATCAAATCGGTGCCGCGGATCAAGGCCTTCGTGGCCGCGTCCCGGGGCGGAGCACCGGGACCGCCCGGCCCCGGGCGCGCAGCCCCGACGGCGTGATCAAGCCGGACCCACGCGAAGCTGGAACACCGAATGACCGATCTCAATTCTTTCCGTCTGGGTCCCGATGAACGGGGCCATTTCGGCGCCTATGGCGGTCGCTTCGTCGCCGAAACGCTGATGCCGCTGATCCTGGATCTGGAGCGCGCCTACACGGCGGCCAAGGACGATCCGGCCTTCCGTGCGGAATTCGACGACCTGTTGACTCACTATGTCGGCCGTCCGAGCCCGCTTTATTTCGCCCAGCGGCTGACCGACCATTGGGGCGGCGCAAAGGTCTATTTCAAGCGTGATGAGCTTAACCATACCGGCGCCCACAAGATCAACACTTGCGTCGGCCAGATTCTCATGGCCCGGCGCATGGGTAAGACCCGGATCATCGCGGAAACCGGGGCCGGCCAGCACGGTGTGGCAACGGCCACGGTGGCGGCCCGCTTCGGCCTGCCTTGCATCGTTTACATGGGCGCCGCCGATATGGAGCGGCAAAAGCCCAATGTGTTCCGCATGCGTCTGCTCGGCGCCGAAGTCCGCCCCGTGCATTCCGGCACCGCGACCCTGAAGGACGCCATGAACGAGGCCCTGCGGGACTGGGTCACCAATGTGGCGGACACGTTCTACATCATCGGCACCGTCGCGGGCCCGCACCCTTATCCGGCCATGGTACGGGATTTCCAGTCCGTCATCGGTCAGGAAGTGCGTACCCAGATGATGGACCGGGAAGGCCGCCTGCCGGATACGCTGGTCGCCTGCATCGGCGGCGGATCGAACGCCATGGGCCTTTTCCACCCGTTCCTCGATGATCGGGACGTGGCCCTGGTCGGTGTCGAGGCGGCGGGCCAGGGGGTGGAGACGGGCCGCCATGCGGCCTCCCTCACGGCGGGAACGCCGGGCGTGCTCCACGGCAATAGGACTTATCTGCTCCAGAGCGACGACGGCCAGATCATCGATGCCCATTCGATTTCCGCGGGACTCGACTATCCTGGCATCGGACCCGAGCATGCGTGGCTGCACGATCTGGGGCGGGTGTCCTATGTTTCCGCGACGGATCGCGAGGCGCTGGAGGCGTTCCAGCTCTGCGCGCGGCTCGAGGGCATCCTGCCGGCGCTGGAGCCCTCCCACGCGCTCGCCCATGTGGCACGCCTTGCGCCGACGCTGGCCCGGGATCATATCCTGGTGCTGAACATGTGCGGCCGGGGCGACAAAGACATTTTCACAATCGCCGATGCCCTGAAGGCGGAGATTTGACCGTGGTTCCCATTCCGGCTGAGACAGACAGCCCGACGCCGGCCGAGGGTTCGCCCTGCGCCGACAGCCGCATTGCCCGGCGCTTCGCCGCGCTGAAGGCCCAGAATCGTGCGGCCTTCGTACCCTTCATCACGGCTGGCGATCCGGCGCAGGAGACCACGGCGGCCCTGCTCGACGCCCTGCCCAGGGCCGGGGCCGATCTGATCGAGCTGGGTGTTCCGTTCACGGATCCCATGGCCGACGGTCCGGCAATTCAGGAGGCGTCCCTGCGCGCGCTCAAGGCTGGCGCGAGCCTCGCCGGCACGCTCGATCTGGTGCGCGGCTTCCGGCGCGGCGACGGCGATACGCCCATCGTGCTCATGGGCTATCTGAACCCGATCCACGCCTATGGGCCCGAGCGGTTCCTGGCCGATGCCAAAGCGGCCGAAGTCGACGGTCTCATCGTGGTGGACGCGCCGCCGGAGGAGGACGACGCCCTATGCCGGCCCGCGCGCCGGGCCGGGATCGACTGGATCCGGCTTGCGACGCCGACGACGGACGGGGCCCGCTTGCCCGCCGTGCTCACCAATGCCAGCGGTTTTTTGTATTATGTATCCGTGACCGGGGTGACCGGAGCGGCATCGGCGGATGCCGGGGCCTTGGAGGCCGCCGTGGACCGCATCAAGGCGCAGACGGATCTGCCCATCGGCATTGGTTTCGGCATCACATCGCCCGCACAGGCCGCTGCGGCCGCCAGGCTCGGGGACGCGGTGGTCGTCGGCTCGGCGTTGGTTCGTCTTGTGGCGGATCATTTGGACGGGGACGGCCGCCCAAAAGCGGATCTGGTGCCCGCGGTGACCGATGCGGTGGCCCGGCTCGCGGATGCAACCCACGGTGCCCGTCGATGAACAGGCGGACGGCGCCCAACAAAAAATGGCGAAGGGGGATCGAAACCGCAAAGTGCAGATGTCAGGAGAGGTGACGGTGAGATGAACTGGATCACCAATATGGTCCCGCCAAAGATCAACAGTTGGTTCAACAAGCGGGACACGGCGGAAAATCTCTGGCGCAAATGCCCCAATTGCGGCGACATGATTTTCTACCGGGACCTCATCGCAAACCACAATGTCTGTACCAGTTGCGATTTCCACATGCGCATCGGTCCGAAGGAGCGCCTGGAGTTGTTGTTCGACGACGGGGTGTGGGAACAGCTTCCCGAGCCCGATGTCGCCAGCGATCCCCTGACCTTTCGGGATGAAAAGCGCTATACGGATCGTCTCAAAGAGGCCCGCACCAAGACCGGCCGGAAGGACGCCATGGTCATGGCCGTGGGCGCCATCGGCAGCCATCGCTCCGTGGTCGTCGTGCAGGATTTCGGGTTCATGGGCGGATCCCTTGGCATGGGGGCAGGTGAGGCCTTTCTCGCAGCAGCGACCCGCGCGGTCGAGTTGGCTGCGCCGTTCATCATGGTGGTGGCCTCAGGGGGCGCGCGTATGCAGGAAGGCATCCTGTCGCTCATGCAGATGCCCCGCACCACCATTGGCGTCCAGATGATCCGGGAAGCCGGCCTGCCCTATATCGTGGTCCTGACCGATCCCACCACGGGCGGCGTCACGGCCTCCTACGCCATGCTGGGAGATGTTCACATTGCCGAACCGGGCGCTCTGGTCGGCTTCACAG
Organism: Alphaproteobacteria bacterium; assembly: GCA_050331455.1. Taxonomy (GTDB): domain Bacteria; phylum Pseudomonadota; class Alphaproteobacteria; order JAJFIK01; family JAJFIK01; genus CAYUYV01. The sequence goes on along the minus strand of JBHJGV010000041.1, from coordinate 7,261 downwards.
GGCCGCGCGTGATCGAGCAGACGATCCGGGAGCGGCTGCCGGAAGGGTTTCAACGGGCGGAATATCTCCTCGACCACGGCATGGTGGACCTTGTCGTCCATCGCCATGACCTGAAGGGCGCGCTTGCCAGGGTGATCGATCTGCTGATGGTGCCGCGGCGGCATCGGGGGGGCGATGAGCCGCCGCTTCTGCCGGTGACGGAGGAAAGCGCCCTTCCGGCGCCGCCGATTCCGGACGCTGTGGAGGCCGAGCCGGTGGGCCTTTCAGAACCCGGGATCAGGGACGGCGGGTCCGCCTGATGGCGCTCAGTCCTGTGGTTCCCGGTGACGCGGTGGGGCCGCGCAAGAGCGAGGCGCTGCTCAGCCGCCTCATGAGCCTCCATCCGCGTTATATTGATCTCCATCTCGGCCGTATCGAGCGACTGCTCGACGCCCTTGGCGCGCCCCATAAGGCTCTGGCGCCGGTGCTCCATGTGGCGGGCACGAACGGCAAGGGGTCAACGGTCGCCTTCCTCAAGGCCATGCTGGAGGCGGATGGATATTCCGTCCACTGCTATACTTCGCCCCATCTGGTGTCCTTCCACGAACGGATCGTTCTCAATGGCCTGCCCATCGGCGAGGACGCTTTGTGCGATGTGCTGGAGACCTGCGAGCGGGTGAATAACGGCGCCGAGATCACCCATTTTGAGATCACGACGGCTGCGGCCTTTCTGGCTTTTGCCCGCCATCCGGCCGATGCGGTGCTTCTCGAAGTGGGGCTCGGCGGACGGCTCGACGCCACGAATGTGATCGATCGGCCCGCAGCGAGCCTGATCATGCCCGTCGATTTGGACCACCGGGAATATCTGGGCGAAACCTTAAGTCTCATCGCCGGAGAAAAGGCGGGGATCTTGAAGCCGGGCGCACCCGGTTTCGTTGCGCGCCAGCATGACGAGGCCCGCGCGGTGATCGAAGCCTATGGGGCGCAGGTCGGTGCGCCCTTGCGGATTTTCGGGCAGGACTTCATGAGCCGGGAAGAGAACGGCCGCCTCGTCTATGAGGATGGGGGCGGCCTCCTGGACCTGCCCTTGCCGCGGCTCGAGGGGCGGCATCAGATCGAGAATGCGGGCGTCGCTATTGCTGCCCTGCGCCATCAAACGGCGCTGCCGGTCTCCGTGAACGGGATCGAGGGGGGCTTGAGGGCCGTGTTCTGGCCGGCCCGGCTGCAACGGCTGACGCGGGGCCCGCTTGTGCGCCGGCTCCAGGGGGCGGCCGCCGATCCGAAGGATGGGGCCGATCTTTGGCTCGATGGCGGGCACAATGCCCATGCCGCCGCCGCTGTGGCCCAGGTCATGGCCGATCTCGATCAACGGGTGCCGCGGCCCCTGTTTTTGATTTGTGCGATGATGAAAAACAAGGACGCCCCGGCGTTTTTCGCCCATTTCGTAGGGCTGGCCGCCCATATCGTGGCGGTCCCGCTGCCCGGGACGTCACCGGGTTGGCCCCCGGATGAACTCGCCGCGGCGGCGCGGGCCGCGGGCATGGGAGCGAGTGTGGCGGGCTCGGTCGAGGAGGCTGTCGGCCAGAGCCTCACCCACGCTCTGGCCGATCAGGCGAAGACGCCGAGGATCCTGGTCTGTGGATCGCTCTATCTGGCCGGCGCCGTTCTTCAGGATCACGGATGATCCGCGGTCCGGCTTACGCTTTCTCCGTTACGGTCACGCCGCGTTGCTGCATGAAATCCCGAAGCTCACCGGCCTCGAACATCTCGCGCAGAATGTCGCAGCCTCCGGCGAACTCGCCCTTCACATAAAGCTGGGGGATGGTCGGCCAATTGCTGAAGTCCTTGACGCCCTGGCGCAAACCGTCGTCGGCCAGAACATTGTGTGCCGTATAGTCCACACCAAGATAATTGAGGATCTGAACGACGGTCGACGAAAAGCCGCATTGGGGAAATTGCGGTGTACCCTTCATGAAGAGCACGACATCGTGATCCTTGACCTCCTGGGCGATGAATGTGCTCGTATCTACTTCAGCCATGATCGTCGCTCCTTCATATGCCCGCGATGCCCGACGCATCACTCGTTTCGGCAAAACCATTGCCCCTTTCGGCAAAACCATTGCCCCTATGGACGTAAGCGGGTTGCGACTGGCGATCAAGAGTTTCAAGCGTCGGGCATGCACGGTCCTGGACAATGGGCAGTCGAAACGTCTTGTTCGGGACGGGTGCGGAACAATGTTGAGTCGGCGGTGTGGGTATTGGGTAGAAGCGGAAAAGGAGACCATTTCCAAATGATCGATGAGACCAGCCTGGCTGAAATCCATCCCGGTGCGCGTCTGGTTTGGCTTGCGGACCGGGCCCGGCAGCGGATCGTTCGGGAACTCGAACGCCGGTTGCGCAGGGATGTGGGGATCAGCGTGGCCCAGGCCGGTGGTCTGATCGTGATCGGCGAATACAAACAGGTCGCGATGCGCACCCTCGCCGAGGCACTCGACATCGGCCAACCGGCGGTGACGGGTCTGGTCCGCCGTATGGAAGACCGCGACCTCGTCCGACGCCTCCACGATGCCAAGGACGCCCGGGTTCAACGTCTGATGCTCACGGCGACCGGACGCGCTGCGCGCAAGAAGGCCATCAATGTTCTGAACACGTTTAATGATCGTATCGAAGGGGAAATCCCCGAGATCGATCGGCCGGCCGTGTTCCGGTTCCTCGAACAGTCGTCTTTTGACCTTGAGGACGAACCGGCACCCGCGCGCCGCAGCAGGGCTGTGGCCCGTCGGCGATAAGGTCGACGAGACGGTTCGTCCGTGATCCGCTCCTCCCGTGGGGCATGCCAACCGGGGGAGGACGGATCATGGGTTTTCGGGGTGGCCATGTCCTTGGCATCGCGTTTGGCATGATCAAGACCCCTAGGGCGTTCTTTTTGGTGCGAAGCCTGATGTCGCCGGAGTCAACGCGGCGTCAGGCCCGGCGAAGGGGGTATACCATCTCCACCGAGCCCTGATGGCGCGCGTTTACTGGCCGAGCTTGCCTTTGATGTCGCCCTTGTCGACGAGCCCGCCTCCGGTGCCCGGGGCTGCACCCAGTCCTTCCAGACTCTTGTCGAACGCGGCGACCCATTTGCTTGGCACCGATCCGTCCGTCTTCGTCGCGGTTTTCTTGCCTTGGATCGCGTCGCGGAAGGCATTGACCTCTGTCAGGAATACGCTGAACAGAAACTCCAGCGAGGGGCGGCCGACACCGCCGACGGCATTGACGTTCAGTACAAGGCATGTGTCGCCGTCGCTGTCCTGGAATGCCTTGGTCCATGTCCGGATGCGGAAGATATCGTTCCAGATATGGTATTTCTCCGCCTCCAGCGGTTTGTCGGTCTTGAAGAACGTGTAAAGCGAGAAGGTATCGCAGGCGTCGGCCCCGTCGCAGCCATAGAAGATCACCGCCATGCCCTGGTCGTGAACCAAAGGGCCCGGCTTGACGATCAGCAGCGGGTCGCCGGAGCGGTCGCGCTGGGTTTCAAAGGACAGCCCGTAACTCTGGAGCGTTTCGCCCACCATGGCGGGGGTGAACTTTTCGATGACCTTCTTTTTCGCCGCCTGTTCGGCGGCCGCCGGGACCACACTGATCCCGCCGGCGGCGGTCATGAGCGCGAGGACCGTCGCGAGGCCGCGGCCCATCCACCCATTGGTTTTCCGGATTGTGTCGGTTGCCATGGTCACTCCCCAATGCGGTGTCGTCCAAGACGCTGTCCCAAAGACACGGCACGACCAGGGACGACAATTTTGTCAAAAGTGTACCGCTCCCCCAACGCGCGGTCCATTCATGCGTGGCTGAAATGCATCAATCAGGGGCGTGGCCCCGGGCAATAGGGCCCCGATGCCCGAGGGGTGGGGCGGGCGGCCCAGCCGAGCCATGCGGCCAGCATGGGCCGGGTTTCGGCCGGATCGATGACCTCATGGAGGGAGAAGGTTTCGGCCCGCGGAAACGGACTCAAGCCCTGTGCCAACGCAGCCTCGAGCTCCTGGCGCCGGGCTTCGGGATCCTCCGCCGCCGCGATCTCCCGGCCGAAGGCGATGGCGACGCCGCCTTCGAGGGGTAAGGCGCCCATTTCCGCGGAGGGCCAGGCCAGCACATAGGCTTGGGGCCCGAAATGGGCGGCCGCCGCGACACCGAAGGCCTTCCGGATCACCACGCTTGCCCAGGGCACCCTGGAACCCACCGTGGCCACCACCGCCGCCGTGCCGTGACGGATTGTGGCGAGGCGCTCCGCCTCCGGGCCGATCATAAAGCCCGGCTCGTCGACCAGGCTGATGACCGGCAGGGAGAATTGATTGCACAGATCGATAAAGCGCCGGCATTTTTGCGCGCCGTCCGCGGTCATGGCGCCGGCGAAATGGCGGCAGTCATTGCCGAGCACGCCCACGGGACGCCCGCCGAGACGGGCCAGCATGGTCACGATGCCCCGGCCATGGGCCTTGCCCATCTCGAACAAGCTGTCCCGATCGAAAATGGAGCGGGCGATCTTGCGGATGTCGAAGGCCCGCCGCCGGTCCTCCGGCACGATGGCGCGCAACGCCTCGTCGATGCGATCCGTGGGGTCGTCCGTTTCTTGAACGGGCGGGTGCTCCCAGACATTGGACGGCAGATAGGACAGGAACCGCCGGACAAGATCGAGGGCGGCCGGTTCGTCCGGAGCGACCGCATCGACCACGCCGGAGCGGGCATGCACCGCGGCCCCGCCCAGGTCTTCCTTGGTCAGACGATCCCCCAGGGCCCGCTCCACGACGGCCGGGCCGGCGACCATGATGCTGGCGCTCTCGGTCATGACGGAAAAATGGGACGCGGCGAGCCGCGCTGCGGGGAACCCGGCCACGGGGCCGAGGGCCGCCGAGGCCACGGGTACCTGCTGGAAAACCTGGGCGATGGAGGCGAAACGCGGCGCGGCGAACACGGGCTCGCCGGCGGGGCGCTTGCCGCCGCCCGATCCGCGCACGGATCCGCCGCCGCCTTCAAGCAGGCGCACCAGCGGCAGGCGGGCCTGGAGCGCAAGGCTTTCGGAATAGACGCTTTTGCGCAGACCGGCGGCATTGGGCGAGCCGCCCTTCAGGGTGAAGTCCTCGCCGCCGATGACAACGGGGCGCCCGTCCACTTCGCCGATGCCGACCACGTAATTGGCCGGGGTAAAGCCGGTGAGCGTGCCGGTCTCGTCATGGGAGGCTTCGCCGGCGATGCGACCATGCTCGAAAAAGCGGCCCGGATCGACCAGGGTGTCGATCCGCTCCCGGACGGTGAGGCGTCCTTTGGCGTGGTGGGCGGCGACGGCCTCGGCGCCCCCTTGCGCCCGCGCCGCTTGGCGCCGCTGGGCCAGATCCTCAAGGGCGTCGTTCCAGGCCATGGCTTGCCCTCCCATTATGCGCCGGGGCGCGTCCGCTCAAAGATCGCTCTCGCACAGCCAGCAGGTGTCGCAGGTGACCATGGCCATGGGGCCGGAGGCGCCGATCACCATGGGGCCGGAGGCGCCGATCGGGCTGCCGGGCGGGGTCCGGTGCGCCGGCGCCATGGTGGTGCGGGCCTCGAAGGGGCGCTCCAACTGGCGGGTGATGGTCCCGATCAGGTCGGCGCGCAGGTCGTCGGGCCGGGTTTTGGTCCGCTCCCGGATCAGCGTCTTGAGGCTCTCCATGTGCCGCCGGACGCGGGCGGCGAGCAGGGCTGGAGCGCCGTCGGCGAGGTCGGCCAGACCCTGCACATAGCGCCCCGCGACAGCCTGTTGGAGCAACGCCCGGTGCGGGTCGCCATCGAGCGGAGCGAACACCGTCTCTGCGATCCGTTTGAAAAGGGCGTCGATCCCGGGCAGATCGGGTTCGCGCGCGTGAAACTGCATCATCCGGACCAGGCGTTCCCGGTTGAGGAGCGCGTCAAAGGTTAGGCCGGCCGCCACGGTGGCCGCCTGGATCCCGTCAAAGACCGGATAGGCATCGCTGCGGAACTCATCCCGGGTGTAGCGGCCCATGTACCAATTGATGTTGACCGGTTGGAGCAGGGGGACGAGCCCGGACGGCAGGGCGAGGTGATCCGGCGTGACGGTGGTGAGAAGGGTATCGAGGGCGGCCATCTGCTGTGCCGCCGGAACGGGGGCCATGGCGTCGGCCCCGGTGCCGGAGCGGTCATTGCCGCCGGCGACGCCATAGCTGAAGGTCAGTCCGCCGATGGCCTTGGCGGCCGCAGCCATCTGATAGCGGTGATAGAGATAGATCGGCACCAGGACTTCACGGAGCTGGGAGATCGGCGCGCCTTGGGGCAGGTTGTCGAGGCCGAAATCACGCAAGGCCCGGCGGCGCACTTCCAGCACGGTTTTCAGTTCGGCCACCGCATCGGCCCCGTTGTCCCAGACGCTGCCCTGGGGATGGGCGCCGCTGACGGGGCGGGCATGGGCGTCGGCCACGAACAGGTGAGTGGCGCGGGCCTCCCGGGCCATTGCGTTGAGCGCCATGGCGCCGCCGGCACCCTCGGGCATTTCCCGATAGACATAAGCCACCGTGGCCTTGTCCCATTCCCCGATGCCCGTGTCATAGGCTTTGGAGAAATCGAGGCCTTCGCCCGCCAGACCCACCAGGGGGGCGGGATAGTCCATGACCGAAGCGCGCCCATCGGCGCTCGCCGCCATATTGTGCACGAAGCCGAGGCCGTGACCCACTTCGTGGGCGGACAATTGGCGCAGGCGTGCCAGGGCGATTTCGATGGGATCGTCCGGCCCTCCCGTGCCCGTGCGCCGGGCATCCAGCAGGCCTTCGAAGATGCGCCGGTCATGGCGCACCCGCAGCGAGCCGAGCGTGATGACCGCCTTGACGATTTCGCCCGTCCGCGGATCGATGATGGGCCGTCCGTAGGACCAGCCACGGGTCTGGCGGTGGACCCAGTTGATCACATTGTACCGGGCATCGAGGGGATGGGCGCCTTCGGGCAGGACCTTCACCTGGTAGCCGTCCTCAAAGCCCGCAGCTTCGAAGGCCTCTGCCCACCAGCTTGCCCCTTCGATCAAGGCATCGCGGACAGGGTCCGGCGCACCGGGGTCCACATAGAAGATGATGGGCTTTTTCGCTGGCGACCGCTCGGCCTCCGGATTGGTCTTTTGCAGGCGATGGCGGATCGCATAACGGCGGGTCAGCGGTTCATCGAGGCCGGCGGCATAGTCCGTCAGCGGAATGGAAATGTTGACGACCCGCGGGTCGGCCGGGCGCGGCGGGTAGTCGTAGTCCGGCAGCCCGATGAAGGAGGGGTGCCC